>JASJCI010000070.1 GCA_030066085.1 Gammaproteobacteria bacterium
GAAGCCGAGCCACCCCCGCTGTACGACGTCGAAATCGTTATTTTCAAAAACCGCCAGGTTCCGAAAAGCCGCGAGTTCGCGCTGCCGGTCAGTTCACCCGGCAAGGACGAAGACGCCATCGACCTGGCTTCGCCGACCAGTCTCGCGAGGGCCGAGGCGCAGGGTTACCGGCTGCTGCCGACCGCCGAACTGCGGCTTGTCGACCAGGTCGAGCGCCTGGTCGAATCGCCACGCTACGACCTGCTGACGCACATCGGCTGGCGACAACCGGGACTTGCGCGAGAGGCCGCACTGCCCCTGTGGATTCGCGGCGGCAGGATCTTTGGCCCGGAATACACTTCGATCGACGATCGCATTCCGTTGCTGGAAGCGCGCCAGCGGGGAACCGCGGGCGCGCCGGCGGAGGGCAAGAGCAGCTTCGAGTTCGACGAACAGACTCTGGAAGCCCTCGAGCTACAGCAGCTGCAAGACGCCAGCGCGACGTCATCGACAGCCCACGGCGGGATTTACGAACTCGAGGGCAAGATTACGATTGCGCTGGCGCGCTACCTGCACGCCTACGTCGACCTGGTGCTGCGCCGCCCTCGCCTGAGCCGTGACATTCCGCCCACAGCCGAAGGCCAGGTGGAGGTGGAGGTTGAGAGCGAGATCGAGGAGTCGCCGCTGGACGATGTCGCGGACGCCCGGATTCTGAATAACCATGCCCTGCGCGAACACCGGCGCATGCGCAGCCGCAACCTGCATTACCTCGATAACCCGGAGTTCTCGCTGCTGATCCTGATCACGCCCTATGAATTGCCGCAGGGTGTCGAAACCATTCCAACCGAAGCGCCCGCGACGGAAACCTCCGACCCGGCGGCGACCGACGGCTGATCAATAGTTGCGCGGTACCGTGTAGCCCCCGCCCGCATCGAGGAATGGCGGGGTCCTGCCGACCAGTTCCTCGATCAACGCCAGCTCGGTATCGGTATGGTTGATGATGGGCCCCGGCACGATGAGCCCGCTGCCACCAGCCTGCTGCAGGATGTAAACCGGCTCGTCGTGCCGCGTGGCGGTGATATCCTGGCTGACGTTCGGATCCGTGTTGGCGCTGATGCGGGTTTGCCCGTAACAGGTGCAGACGTAGGATCTTTCCGGGTCCGACTCGACGTAGATGCCGGTACCGCGAATACCGATCGTGGCGGTCGAGGTTGTAATCGTGTGCGGTTTTTCGCGTTTGCCGAATACCGACAGGATGCGCCCGGACAGGATGCGCATGCCCTCGATCAACAGGTTGTTGCTGCTGCCCAGCTCGAGTTCACTGTTACCGCGCAGGATGAAGGCGTCCTGGTTGACAACGAAGATGATACTGCTTGCAGGACCCGTGGTAACCCGCGAACTGGGGCCGATCGACGTGTTCAGGTTGGCGCGCAGCCCGTCGACCGTAACCTCGCCTTCGAGCTTGAAGATCGAACGCCCCTCCGGCAGGACGTTCGGCACATCGCCGCGGGCGTGACTGGCCTGCAGCAGGCCGGCGACCTGCCCCGTGGCGAACAGGCCCAGGGACAGCGCGCGCACGAGAAAGTCGCGGCGCGGATCTTCGAGGTCTTTACTCATACAAATTTCGCCAAGGTGTTTGAGACTACTCTAGTAACTCGCGGCAGAAATGCAAATCGACACGGTCGCCAAAAATCGTAACTTTTTACGGTTGCAACAAGCCCTCGGCGCGACAATAATGACCGCTCAAAGCCTTGCGCAAAATTCGACGAACGGGGATCGTGGCCAAGATGATCGGTTTATTCACGACACCGGTGCTGCTGCCTGCACCTGCGGTCCCGCGCGCGATACTGCCGACTGACACACCAAGGGCCGGTACCTGCAGCGACGACGCATCGGCCGACTCCTCCCACCGTTTCTGAACCGGACCTCCCCTGATGCGCCCATTATCATTCCCGCTGATGCTCCTGTTGACCCTGACCCTGACGCCGGTGGCGGCACAGACCACCCAGTACGTGACGACCGAGGACATCAAGGTCATGATGCGTACGGGTACCAGTTTGAACAACAAGATACTAAAGGAACTGGGCAGCGGCGATGCCGTCACGGTGATAGAAGAGAACCTGGCGTCCGACTGGTCGCAAGTCGAATTCGAGGACGGAACAAGGGGTTACATCCTGTCCCGCTTCCTGAGCGAGGTGCCGGTCGCCCGGCAGCAGCTGTCCGAACTGCAGGGGCGCTTCGCGCAGCAGCAGGATCAAATCGCGCAACAGGGCGAGGAAATCGAACAGCTGCAGGCTTCGCTGGCGCAGGAGAAAAGCGATAACGACGCGCTTAAAACGACCCTGCGCGCTTCCGAGCAGGAACTGTCGGGCGTACGCAGCGCGGCCGAGAACACGCTCGCAATCCTCGAACAGAACAAGCAGTTGCAGACGACCCTGAACGAGCTGCAGCTCGAGCGCACGCGTCTGGCCGACGAAAATCTCGAGCTCAAGGACTCGACCCGGCTGGACTGGTTCGTGCGCGGCGGTGCGGTGTGCCTGATCGCGTTCGTAATCGGTATCCTGGTCACGCGTATCCGCTGGCGCAAGCGCGATTCCTGGGGATCCTACTGAGCAGCGGGATATGCGCCCGCGCGGCTGGCTTCAGTCGAGCCCCAGCGGATTATCAGGATCGACGCCATCCATGAAAGGCTTACGCCGATCCACGTGGGTCAGCTGGTAGATCAGGCCGATCCAGCAGCCGATAACCGCGTTGGCCGTATCCTGCCAGGTATTCTTGAGATTCGGCACGATCAGTTTTTCGGGAAACTCGGGTAGGGTCTCTCCGGTCGCCAGCGCATGCTCGACCCGCATCCGGTATTCGCGCGCTACCGCCGTGTTAAAGTCAGAGAAGTAGTTTTCCGGCATTGGCGGATAAATCTCGACTTCGCCGTCGACGTAAAGATTGAGATCGCGCTTGTATTCCTTCAGCAGGGAGATCGTGTCGTATTCTGGATGCCCCTGGAAGAATACGCTGCGAAATCCGTCCGCACTGGTGGCGAGATGCACACAGCCATCGTCACCGGTGACCAGGATGCGCAACCCGGCGGCGGTGAACTGCTCGGGATACACGCTGTTCCAGCGTGAATGGGGTACGTCGAACTCCGAGTTGATCTCCGCCACCAGCGGGTGCGCCGGGTCGATGACGTCGTGGCGAAACACCCCCCACTTCTTGCGCCGTTGCCGGGCACGCTTCTGACCATAGCGGAATTCCAGTACCGCGTGCGTCGCGAGGCAGGAGCACAGCGTCGAGGTGACGTTCTGGTAGGCCCAGTCGGCCACCTCGATCAGCGGTTCCCAGAACAGCTCCCGGGTCAGATCTTCACCGATCACATTGGCGCCGGTTATGATCAGTGCGTCGAGTCCGTGTTGCTTGATCTGTTCGAAGCTTTCGTAGTAACGATCGACGTGTTCGCGGGCACTGGCGGCGCGCGGCAGCGCGTCGAGCGTGAAGGGGTGCACGTAAAACTGCGCAATCGGATTACTTTCGCCGATCAGGCTGAAAAACTGGCGCTCGGTCGCGCCGAGCGCAGCGTCCGGCATCATGTTCAGCAGGCCGATATGCAGCTCGCGTATATCCTGCTCGTAGGCCTGGCCGGGTTCCAGCACGCGCAAACCTGCTTCGCGCAGGCGCGCAAAGGTCGGCAGGTCGTTATGCGCTACCAGCGGCACCGGGTCAGCCCTCCCCCTGGCGTTCGATCGCCCGCTCGAGCAGGCGGGTAAAATCCCGATCGTCCTGCACCTGTTCGACCTCCTCCGAGGTCACCGTGTAGCCCAGCTCGGCAATGGCATCGTAGCGCGGCAGGCGCGAATGGAACAGGCGCGGAAAAATCCAGCGCGCGAACTCGTCCGGATCGATCTGGGCGGCATACTCGATGCCGGTTTCGTCGAAGTAAATCCGCAGGTGTTCCTGCAGGAACTCGGGGCGATAGTACAACGGCTTCGGGTCGCTGACCGCGCGTTCGATCAGGACCTGTTCCTGGCGCGCATTGGTCACCTTTATGTACAGGATCAGGGTATTGTCGACCAGGATGTCCATAACACGCTCATCGTCCAGTTCGCACAGGCTGCCGCCGACATCGTTGACAAAATTGGCGTAGCCGTAGATTTTACGCGCCTTGTCGATGAAATGCGGAATATCGTACATCGCGTCGATCTCGGCCTGGCGGTAGATCGCCTGGCGCTCGATGAAGTCCCCCAGCTCGACCCCGCCCTTTTCCGGATTGCCGAGCTTGCCGACGAAGCTCAGTACCGGGCCCAGGTCGTTGATCCGGATGTTGTTCTTGATGTAGATCCAGTCGTTGCGCAGCAGCTCGCGCAGGAATGGCACCTTGATCGCCTGCTGCTTGATCATGTCGACGATGTGTTCGTCGAGGTAGCGTGTGCCGATGCGATAGTCGCCCGAGTAGTGAAACCAGTCGTGGTTACGAAGCTTGGCCGAGAGATACGATTTGCCCACGCCGGACATGCCGACCAGCGTAATACACTTGTTCTCCCAGGCGCGAAATTCTTCGAGGGAAAGCTTCAATGCCGACTCCATCGTTACGAGGCTGCCGATTATGCATCAAGGCCACGCATCGCGAAACTACCGCGTAACAAGGTTTTAGTTTTACCCGCCAAACCGAGTGTCTATAATCCGGATTCGTTTTCCCCGGATTCGCTCGTGGCAGCAAAATACGACTACGTCATCGTCGGCGCGGGCTCCGCCGGCTGCGTACTGGCCGATCGCCTCAGCGAGGATGGCAAACACAGCGTGCTGATCCTCGAGGCGGGCGGCAGCGACCGGCGCTTCTGGATCCAGACACCGATCGGCTACGGCAAGCTATTCTTCGACGAGCGGGTCAACTGGAAGTACACCACCGAACCCGATCCCGGCACCAATCATCGTCGCAGCTACTGGCCGCGCGGCAAGGTACTCGGCGGTTCCAGCTCGATCAACGCGATGGTCTTCATCCGCGGTAACCGGGAAGATTTCGAGGACTGGAAACGGCAGGGCAACCCGGGCTGGGGCTGGGACGACGTACTGCCCTACTTCCGCCGCCTGGAGACTTTTTCCGGCGGTGGCAGCGCGTTGCGCGGTGATCGGGGACCACTGTACGTCAACGACGTGCACGAACAGTATCACCCCTTGTGCAAACGTTTCATCGAAGCGGCACAGCAGCGCGGATTTCGCTACAACCCGGATTTCAACGGCGAGGAGCAGGAAGGCGTCGGTTACTACCAGATCAACACGCGTGATGGCAGACGCATGTCGGCTGCACGCGCCTACCTGCATCCCGCCCGCAAGCGCACCAACTGCATGGTCGAGACGCATGCCCAGGTGACTCGTATCCTGTTCGACGGCAAGCGTGCTACCGGCGTGGAGTACCGGCGTGACGGTCGCCTGCAGCGGGTAGACGCGGCCGCCGAGGTCATCGTCAGCGCCGGCGCGGTCAATTCGCCACAGATTCTGCAGCTGTCGGGGATTGGCGATCCCGCACTGTTGCGCCGCTTCGATATCGAGACGGTAAACGCGTTACCCGCGGTTGGCCGCAACCTGCAGGATCACGTCGATTACTGTATCTACTATCGCTCGAAAGTGCCGACGCTGAACAACCAGATATCACCCTGGTGGGGCAAGCTGGGTGCCGGCATGCGTTACCTGCTGCGGCGTGATGGCTGGCTTTCACTGAGCGTCAACCAGTCCGGCGGATTCGTGCGCAGCCATCCGTCGCGCCAGCGCCCCAATCTGCAGATGTATTTCAACGCGATTACCTACACGACCTCGCCCGCGGGTAAACGACCGCTGATCCGGCCGGATCCCTGGCCCGGGTTCATCCACTCCGCCGGCCTGTGTCGACCCGAGAGCCGCGGCAGTATCGAGATCGTATCGCCGGATCCGCTGCAGCCACCCCGGATCGAGCCGAACTACCTGTCGGTCGACAGCGATGTCGAGCAGATGCTCGAAGCCGCGCACCTGATGCGCAAAATGGCGGGAGCGCCGGCCCTGGCGGAGGTGATTGACGAAGAACTGACCCCGGGCCCGGCGCTGCAGAGCGACGACGAACTTGTCGAGGACATTCGTAATCGCTGCACCACGGTGTTCCACCCGTCCTGCACCAATCGCATGGGTCCGGATCCGGCCAACTCGGTGGTGGACGCGGACTGTCGCGTGCACGGCACCGAGAGCCTGCGCGTGGTCGACGCGTCGGTATTTCCAAACGTCACCTCGGGTAACACCAATGCGCCAACCATCATGCTGGCGGAGAAAGCCGCCGACCTGATTCGCGGGCGACGGGAGGTGGGTCGTTAGCGGCAGACCCGATACGCTGACCGCGGGGCGCTACGACAATCCCGCCCTCGGCATCGCCGCGATGCTGTTCAGTATCCTGCTGTTCTCGCTGATGGACGCCACGGTCAAGTGGCTGGGTGGAAACTACCCGACCAGCCAGATCATGTTTTTCCGCTGTGCGGTTGCGCTGCTACCGGTGTGCGTGCTGATCGCCCTGCGCGGCGGACCCGGCTTGCTGCGCAGTGCACATCCCGGCCTGCACGCGCTGCGTTCGCTACTGGGCATTACCGCGATGGCCTGCGCGTTCTACGCCTTTGCCCACATGCCGCTGGCCGAGGCGATCTCGATCCTGCACACGGCACCGCTGTTCATGACCGCGCTGTCGGTCCTGCTGCTGCGTGAAAAAGTCGGCCTGCGCCGCTGGAGCGCGGTGCTCGTCGGCTTCACCGGCATGCTGCTCGTGGTTCGCCCGGGTAGCGATGTATTCGAAACCGCGGGGCTGATCATGCTCGCGGCGGCCTTCCTGATCGGGTGCACCACGATCGTCATCCGCCACCTGGGTCGGCACGACGACCCGGTCTGTATCACCTTCTATTTCACCCTGAGCGGCGCGTTTGCGAGCCTGGCGGGTCTCGTCTGGCAGGGCTGGATCAACCCGCCGCCGCTGGACCTGGCGCTGTTCATCGCCATCGGGCTGCTCGGCGGCCTGGCCCAGTTCCACATGACGCTCAGCTACCGCCACGCCGCCGTGGGCATCGTTTCGCCATTGAAATACCTGACCATCGTCGTCGGCGGCGTTATCGCTTACCTGGTGTGGGGCGAAGTCCCCGATCTCGTCAGCGTCGCCGGCATCGCGATCATCGTCGTCAGCGGCCTGTACACGCTGCATCGCGAGCTGTTGCTCGGCGCGAGGCCGCGGCCTTGAGCGAAACCGCTCCCTGGCGCGCCTACCTGCTGCTGGTCGTAACCACCCTGTGCTGGGGGCTGAACGCCATATTCAGCCGGCTCGCGGTGGGTGAAATTACGCCGATGCAGCTGACCATGTTTCGCTGGGCCGGCGTGGTGATGCTGCTCATGCTGTTCGCGCGCCGCAGCCTGCTGCGCGACTGGCCGCTGCTGCGTCATCACCTGCCGTTTCTCGGCCTGATGGGCGCCTGCGGTTTTAGCGCATTCAACGCGCTGTTTTACCTGGCCGGCCACCATACGACGGCGATCAATATCGGCATCCTGCAGGGCTCGATCCCGATCTTCGTGTTGCTCGGCAGCCTGTTGGTGCTGCGCCACGGCATAACGCCGCTGCAGGGGCTTGGCGTTGCCACTACCCTGCTCGGCGTCATGCTCGTGGCCTCGTCCGGCAATCTCTATAACCTGGCCGAGCTTACGATCAACCGTGGCGACGGCCTCATGCTGATCGCCTGCTTTTTCTACGCGGCCTACTCGATCGGACTCAGCCGCCGCCCCAATGTCGGCGCCCTGAGCCTGTTTGCGGTGATGGCGCTGGCCGCCTGGATAACGTCGCTGCCGCTGATCGCGATCGAAACCTGGCAACAGGGCTGGCAGCCACCAAGCCTCGAGGGCTGGGGTATCGCGGCCGCGGTCACGCTGCTGCCATCGCTGGTGGCACAGATTTTCTTCATTCAGGGTGTCGCCCTGATCGGCCCCGGCCGCGCGGGCGTGTTCGTTAACCTGGTACCGGTATTCGCCTCGATCATGGCGGTGTTATTCCTGCAGGAGACTTTCCGTGCCTACCACGCGATATCGCTGATACTGGTCCTTGGCGGCATCGCGTTGTCCGAATTCGGCAAGCGTGCTCGCTGACTAACGATTGCTTTGGATCAGCCGCTCGCGGGCCACACCGGCGTTATACTGTGTGCGGTCACAACCACGGAGCCAAACATGCGTGTCGGCACAACCCGCAACCTTCACATCCGGGACGAGTTTTCGCGCCTGCGCAGCGTCATCATCGGTCTCGCTGCGCCATACCAGCGCGACAAATCGCGAATTGCCGACGAGATGCGTGAATTTCCGCAGGTCCCCGATACCGATCGCAAGGAGGAAGTGCTGGCACTGGACTACCCGGACGAGACACTGCTATTGCGCGAGTACGCCGACTTCGTCGAACTGCTCGAGAGCCACGCTGTCGAAGTTCTGCGAGCCGACCCTGCGGCCGCGTATTCCTTCGACTACACCTGCCCGCGCGATATTGGCTTCGTGGTCGGCGAGCGGTTTTTTATCGCCAACATGGCCGTGCCGAGCCGGGTCGATGAAATCGATACGATTGCGCAGCACCTGGCACAGGT
>JASJCI010000071.1 GCA_030066085.1 Gammaproteobacteria bacterium
GGCCGCCATACTACCCGTTTCAGCGCTGGGCCGGACGCGCGCGCGACCTGTCGGCCTCGCCGATCGGCGTGTTGATGCACCCGCGCTATGGCCTGTGGCACTCGTTTCGATTTGCGCTGCTCGGCAGCGGTTTCGAGCCGCTCGAGCCGGCACCGGCGACCGAGTCGCCGTGTCTCGGCTGCAGCGGCAAACCCTGCCTGCACAGCTGCCCGGTCGATGCCTTCGACGGCAATGGCTACGACGTCGACGCCTGTGCCGGTTTCCTGCGCGAAAATTCCGCCTGCGAATGCCTGTCCGCTGGCTGCCGTGCCCGTCATGCCTGCCCGGTGGCGGCCGATTACCAGTACCTGCCCGAACAAAGCCGCTTTCACCTGCAGGCATTCCTCGCCGCGCGCATCTGAACGACCGGTTTGGAGCGCGCCGTAAAGCGCCGGCGTGCTTCGCTGTGCGCGGGCGCCGACGAAATCCGGACGCTTTTCGGGTCCGGGCCGCTAACGCACGCAAATACCTGAAAAAAAATGAATTTCGGCGGCTGCCGTTTGACGAGACTCATCTATACTCAGGAGTAAACGACAACCCACGGTGGAAAAGCGTGCGGGCTCCCGTGCCCGCGATGCAGTACTGTTCCAGATGGCAAAACTCGGCAACGCAATCTCGTCCCGGTCCGCGGCAGGCAATCCGACCCAGCTGTTTCAGCGGTTGCGCGATCCCGATGCCGCGGTACACGAGGTACTCGATCAACTGGCGGCGATCAACGATCAGCTGCGCCCGCAGGACATCATCAACGCCGCCCTCAAGCTCGAGGCCGAGGATGCCGTGAGCCTGCTCAACCTGCTCGACGGCACCGAACAGCCCATCGATATGTCGAGCGTGTCGCTGCTGCCGGAGAAAATGAGCAGTCCGATCGTCAAGATTCGTCTGCTCAAGTACCTCGGCACGGTGCAGGATCCCAAGGTCCCGCTGATCGCGTCGCGTTTCCTGACCGATTCCAACAAGGTCGTCGTACTCGAGGCGCTCAATTGCCTGCAGCGCCAGCAGCAGGCTTTCGATGTATCGGTGCTGTTGCCGCATCTCGAAAACATGAACGAGGTCGAACTCGAAATTGCGCTGAAAACGATCCAGGCGCAGGCGAATGCCGAGCTCGTGCCGCACTTCTCCGATTTCCTCGCCACCAAGTCACAGAACCTGAACGAAGTATGCGCGCAGCTGCTGGTGCAGCACGCGGACGTCGCGAACTTCGAAAAATTTCTTCGTCGTCTCAGTATCGAGGATGACTGGAACCGCCAGCAGGCGATAACCCTGTTGCAGAAACATACCGACCAGCGTTTTTCCGAGGTGGCGCGTGAATTCGCCGGCCACGAGCAGGAAGTCATTCGCAACATCGCGCAACAGCTGGTCATGAACCTGATCGGTAACGACGACCTCGGCAAGATCGAGGAATTTGCGCTGAGCGACAACTGGCAGGTGCGCGAGCGCGCGATCCAGTCGCTGGCTAAATCCTCCAACCGGGCCGCGATCCCGATCCTGGAGAAGCTGGTGGCGGCTTATCCCGACGATTTTGTGCTCGCGCTGCGGGCCGCTCGCCAGCTCGGTTTCGGCAAGGGCCTCGAGCTTGCGTTCGACGGTCTCAAGCACGAGCAGGCCAACGTGCAGCGTGCCGCGCTGGAGACCATCGAGGAGCTGACCGACGAGCGCCACGCCAGCAACGTGCGCGACAACCTGTTGTGGAGCATGCCGAAAATCGACAAGGGATTGTTCGATTACAGCAAGCAGCTGATCTCGCAGATCACGCGCGATCACGGGCTGCCGGACGTGCAGATCGACGACAATACCAACACGGTCAGCGGCGGAGTCGATTTTGCCGTGGTCGGCGGCACCGGTTCGCACAAACCGGTGTCGGTCGGCCGGGTCTCGCCGCTGGATGCGCTCAAGCCGGGCGGAACCTGGATGGATCGCTACCTGATCAAGCAGGAGATCGGCCGCGGCATGATGGGGCGCGTCATGCTGGTCGAGGACGACATGGTCGACGAGCAGCTGATCCTGAAGTTCATGCTGCCGGAGTTGACGATCGACCAGAAGTCGACCGAGCGTTTCAAGCGCGAGGTCAAGTACGCGCGCAAGGTGAGTCACAAGAACGTGATTCGCGTGCACGACATCCTGCTGAGCGACGGGGTCTGCGCGATTTCGATGGAGTATTTCGACAGCCGCGGTCTCGAGGCCATTCTGCTCGAGCTGGACTGTTTCGGCACCCGCGACGGGCTGAAAATCCTGTACCAGATTGCCAGCGGCATGGCGGCGGCGCACGAGCAGGGCGTGATTCACCGCGACCTGAAACCGAGCAACATCCTGATCAACAATGATGGCCAGGTCAAGATAGTCGACTTCGGCATCGCCTCGGCCGGCGCCGCCGGTGAATCGACCCTGACCCAGACCGGTTCGATCATCGGCAGCCCGGGATATCTGGCACCGGAGCGTGCCGACGGCACCGATGCCGACGAGCGCAGCGACATTTACTCGCTCGGTGTCATCGCCTATTACCTGTTCAGCGGCAAGCTGCCCTACCGCGGCAAGCCGATGGAGGTCATCGCCCAGCACCGCGAAGGTAACGCGCCACCGATTACCAGGATCAGGGAAGGCGTTTCAGCGGACGTGTCGGCGCTGATCGTGCGCATGATGGCGGTCGATCCCGCCGCGCGCCCGGCGTCGATGGTTGCGGTGCGCGACGAGGTCAAGAAAATCCTCGACTCCCTCGACGACTGAACCAGCCCGGGGACAGACCCCGAACGGGGTCTGTCCCCAAACTCGCTGGCACTCATCGTCATCCCGCATCGGCGGACAGCCGCGCAATCGTCAAACTCACTAGCACTCATCGTCATCCCGCCGGGCAAACACCAAACTCACTAGCACTCATCGTCATCCCCGCGCAAGCGGGGATCTCCAGACGTCTTGGCCGTTATACGTTACCGAGATTTTGGATGGGTGCCACCATCACAAGATCCCCGCCTACGCGGCGGTCCGACGAAGCGGGATGACGATGTGGCGGTAGTTGTAGTAATAGCCTGTCTGGTGGCGCCTAGCCCAGCGACTGCACCGCGGTCAGTGTTATCAGGTAATAGACGTCGTCGACGCTGCAGCCGCGCGACAGGTCGTTGGCGGGCCGGTTGAGGCCCTGCAATACCGGGCCGATTACGTGGGCATCACCGAAACGCTGGGCCAGCTTGTAGCCGATGTTGCCGGCGTCGAGGTCGGGAAAGATCAACACGTTGGCGCTGCCGTCGAGCTGTGATTTTTCGATCTTTTTCGCCGCCACTGCGGGCACGATGGCGGCATCCAGCTGTACCTCGCCCTCGACCCGGACGCCCATCGGCATGTGCCGGCGCGCAATCCTGGTCGCCTCGCGCACCTTGTCGACGTGCGGATGGCTGGCGCTGCCATCGGTGGAGAAGGACAGCATCGCGACGCGCGGCTCGTCGTCGAGCAGCTGTTGCGCCGACAGCGCCGCCGCCACCGCGATGTCGGCCAGCTGTTCGGGGTCGGGATCGATGATCAGTCCGCAGTCGGCGAAGATCATCGCCCGGTGCGGACGATGATGCCCGGCTTCGAACAGCATCAGCATGAAGCTCGATACCGAGCGAAAGGTCGGCAGCACGCCGACGATCTGCAGCGCCGAGCGCACGCGGTCGCCGGTGGTGTAGCGCGCGCCGGCGATCGAACCGTCGGCGTGGTTGGCGCGCAGCATCAGGTCGGCGAAGGCCAGCGGATCAAGGGCCTGCTGCTCGGCCTCGGCGCGCGTCATGCCCTTGTGCTTGCGCAAGCGGTATAGTTCGTCGATATAACTCTGGAGATATTGCGAAGCGGCCGGCATTTCGATTGTAATGTCGCCTAGTTCGATTTCCGCCGCCGCGGCAACCCGCCCGATTTCGTCGCTGTCGCCCACCAGGACGCAGCGCGCGATACCATCGTCGGTGACCCGCCGAGCCGCCTCGATTATCCTGCGATCCTCGCCCTCGGCGAGAACGATAGTCTGCGGTTTTGCGCGCGCGCGTTCGATCAACGAATCAAAAAAGGGCATATTTAAGATCCAAAAAACGAGTGAATCCGTAGTCAGTACCGGGCAAAATAATGCACTGATCTCCCGCACCTGTCCACGCGGCGCCCGCAGCGCGGCGTAGCGGACGGTTTTTTGCGGTTGCGCAACCCGCCCGGTTGTACGGATAACGAAACGAGCAGAAACGGCCCGCCGCCACGGGACAGGTGCCGGACCGAACCAGGGGACAAACCTATGATTATCGGAATACCCGCGGAGATTCATTCCGCCGAAAAGCGCGTTGCCGCGTCGCCGGAAATGGTGGAAAAGCTGATCAAGGCCGGTTTCGAAGTCAGAATCGAGGCCGGTGCCGGCGACGGCGCGAGTTTCACCGACGAAGTTTTCGCCTCCAGCGGGGCAAAAATCGTCGACGATACCGCCAGCGTCTGGGGCGAAAGCGACCTCGTGATCAAGGTTCGGCCGCCGGAGCAAAACGAACAGCTCGGTCAGCACGAAATCGACCTGCTGAAAGAGGGCGCGCACCTGATCAGCTTCGTCTGGCCCGCGCAAAACGAAGATCTGCTGCAGCGGCTGACGAAAAAGAATGCCACCGCGCTGGCCATGGACAGCATCCCGCGGATTTCACGCGCGCAAAAGCTCGATGCGCTGAGCTCGATGGCGAACATCGGCGGCTATCGCGCCGTGGTCGAGGCGTCGAACCTGTTCGGGCGCTTCTTTTCGGGCCAGATCACCGCTGCCGGCAAGGTGCCGCCGGCCAAGGTGCTGGTCATCGGTGCGGGCGTGGCCGGACTGGCGGCCATCGGCACCGCCAAGTCGCTCGGCGCCATCGTGCGCGCCTTCGATACCCGTCCGGAGGTCAAGGACCAGATCCAGAGCATGGATGCCGAGTTTCTCGAGCTCGATTTCGAGGAAGACGGCACCGGCGAGGGCGGTTACGCCAAGGTCATGAGCGAAGAGTTCATCAAGGCCGAGATGGCGCTGTTCGCCGAGCAGGCGCGCGAGGTCGACGTCATCGTCACCACCGCGCTGATCCCGGGTAAACCGGCGCCCAAGCTGATTACCGAGGCGATGGTGATCAGCATGCGTGACGGCAGCGTCATCGTCGACCTGGCCGCCGAGCAGGGCGGTAACTGCGAGCTGACGTCACCGGGTGAGGTCGTAACCCGGCACGGCGTGCATATCGTCGGCTACACCGACCTGCCGAGCCGGCTGGCATCGCAGTCGAGCCAGCTGTACTCGACCAATATCTACAACCTGATCATGGAGATGTGCCCCGAGGCGGACGGCACGCTGACCGTCGACATGGAAGACGAAGTCATTCGCGGCGCCACCGTGGTCAAGGACGGCGAGATCACCTGGCCGCCACCGGTGGTGGCGGTCGGCGCCGAGCGCAAGCCGAGCTACGGCGGGCAAACGGTGGCGCCCGAGGCGAAGGCCCCGGTGGAAAAGAAAGTTTCCCCGATCATGAAGCTGATGAGCAACGCCTGGATCCCGCTCGGCATCGCCGGCGCGCTGCTGTTCGGGCTCGGCCAGGTTGCGCCGCCGTCGTTCATGGCGCATTTCACCGTGTTCGTGCTGTCCTGCTTCATCGGTTACATGGTGATCTGGAACGTCACGCCGGCGCTGCATACGCCGTTGATGAGCGTGACCAACGCGATCAGCAGTATCATTATCCTCGGCGCGATAACGCAGATATCGGCGCCGGACAACCTGATATTCATACTTGCCGCGATCGCGGTCTTCATCACCTGCATCAACATCGTCGGCGGGTTTTCGGTCACGCAGCGCATGCTGCAGATGTTTCGCGGGGAGCAGTAAGCCATGTCCGAGAGCCTGATTACCGTATCCTATCTCGCCGCCGCGGCCCTGTTCATCCTCGCGCTCAGCGGCCTCGCGGCCAACGAGACCGCGCGCCGCGGCAATATGTTCGGCATCGTCGGCATGACCATTGCGGTGCTGGTGACGATTGCCGCTTTCGTCACCGACAATCTCGCCGTGATGGTCGTGATCATGGCCGTTGGCGGTGTCATCGGTTTCGTGCTGTCGCGCCGCGTGCAGATGACGCAGATGCCCGAGCTGGTCGCGATCCTGCACAGCCTGGTCGGCCTGGCCGCGGTGCTGGTCGGTTTCGCCAACTTTCTCGATCCGTCGATCCAGTACACCGGCGTCGAAAAGACCATTCATGAAATCGAGATCTATATCGGCATCGCGATCGGTGCGCTGACCTTCACCGGCTCGGTCGTAGCCTACGGCAAGCTCAGCGGCATGCTCGGCGGCGCGCCGATGCTGCTGCCGGCGCGTCACTGGCTCAACCTGGCGCTGTTCGTTGGCACCATCGTCATCGGCGCCAAGTTCGTCGGTGAGACCAGCCACGACCAGGCCATGATCTGGTTGCTGATCATGACCGCGATCGCGCTGCTGTTCGGTATTCACATGGTGGCCGCCATCGGCGGCGCTGACATGCCGGTCGTTATTTCCATGCTCAACAGTTACTCCGGCTGGGCCGCGGCCGCGACCGGCTTCATGCTGTCGAACGACCTGCTGATCGTCACCGGCGCCCTGGTGGGCAGCAGCGGCGCGATCCTGAGTTACATCATGTGCCGCGCGATGAACCGGCAATTCCTGTCGGTGATCGCCGGCGGCTTCGGCACCTCCAGTGCCTCCAGCGGCGGCCCGGCGGCCGAGGGCGAGGTGCAGACCATCGATATCCCTGCCTTTGCCGAGCTGCTGAACGACGCCAAGGAAGTCATGATCGTACCCGGTTACGGCATGGCGACCGCGCAGGCGCAGCACGCGGTGTCGGATATCTCCAAGAACCTGATCAGTAAGGGCGTCAACGTGCGCTTCGGCATCCACCCGGTCGCCGGGCGCATGCCGGGACACATGAACGTGCTGCTGGCCGAGGCCAAGGTGCCCTACGATATCGTCTTCGAAATGGACGAAATAAACGACGATTTCCCGGCCGTCGACGTGTCGATCGTGGTCGGCGCCAACGACACGGTCAACCCGCTGGCGCAGGAAGACGCCGACAGCCCGATTGCCGGCATGCCGGTGCTCGAGGTCTGGAAAGGCGAAACCACGGTGGTACTCAAGCGCGGCATGGCCGCCGGCTACGCCGGGGTCGACAACCCGCTGTTCCTGAAGGAAAACACGCGCATGTGCTTCGGCGATGCGCGCGAGACCCTCGAAGCGCTGGCGAAGGCGATCTGATTCCGCCGGGCGGAACGGGAGGCGCAGCTGGCGCCTCCCGTTCGCAGCGCGCGTCGCGGAGTGTGCGCGGCGTCACAAAAACACATTCAAGTCCCTGAAAGATAGGCAATTTCACCTGTTTGGGTGATTCGCGGCCGACCCGCCTTACGCACAATCAAGTCTCCCCGAGAGGGTCGATGTTGACGATAACGATCGTCGAACAATGCAGACCGCATCGATCCTCGAGACCCGCAGCCTATTCTCAACAGGGAGACGATGCGTTGAAATTCGAGTTTTCCAGACTTGCCCTAACGCTGTCGATTTCGACGGTGCTGAGCCTCGCATCCGTGACCGCGCAGGCAGTTTCGCTAGACAGCATGATGGTAGACGGGATTATCAACGCCGGGGAATACCGCTGGGATACCACAACCTCGCCCAACTCGAAATGGCAGACGCGGAATTACTCTAACACCGACGGGGAGATCAACGACGGCAGCGGCCGGGATAACTGGGATATCAATTACCTCGGCACCGGCATCAGCGGCAGCCAGTTCCATATCGGGGCCATGGGCGGAAGCATACTCGGCGGCAGTAATACTTACTACGACGAGGAGCTGGAGTTGAGCGATATCGCGATCAACGTCCACGCTCCCGGGGATTCGACCGATCCTGCCGCCGACTCTGGCGGCTGGGACTACGCGCTGCGGCTGATGAGCGTCGATACGACCGGCGGTGCCTTGTTCAGTCTCTTTTCGCTGCTCGACCCGGGCGGAACGGGTCCCGACGGCCAATGGATCGGCAGCGGCAAGGAAGCGAATTCATCCACCTACCAGCACGAGCGGTATTCCTACGGTTCGACCCGGACTTTCGAGATGCGGGATGGTTACGAGGTTGCCAGCAATATCGCCGGCGTATACGTCGCGCCGGACGCCGGCGACAACGGCGTACTCGAGGTGTCACTCGACCTCGGCTTGTTGAGCCTCTTCGACGAGGCGACAGGCGGCCGCGTCATCACTTACCTGACCATGTCCTGCGTCAATGACGAGGCCATCGTCGACGCCAGGGTTTCTCCGGTGCCCGTACCTTCAGCGGTATGGTTGTTCGGCTCAGCGCTTATCGGTTTCATCGGCATGAGCAGACGCACCAGGGTTTAGGTAGTCCCTAGACCATTATTGAGCAGCCTTCGGGCTGCTTTTTTTTGCCTGGACCCTAAGGCTCCCTGTTGCGAAGGAACAAAGCAACTTACCCACTAGCCCACATCGTCATCCCGCTTCGGCGGACCGCCGCGCAAGCGCACTGCTGTCCGGAATAATTTTTTACAGCACTGTTAACACCTGTCACCCCGCGGCTCGACCGCGGGGTCCAGTGATGAGCCAAGGTTTTCTGGATCCCGCGGTCGAGC
>JASJCI010000072.1 GCA_030066085.1 Gammaproteobacteria bacterium
GCCCTCGGCGGCCATGCCCAGGGTAGCGCGCAGGCCGGCGCCACCGGCACCGACGATGACGACGTCATAGGCATGATCGATTAACTTGTACTCGTGGGACATAAATCAGGATCCGAATGCAATTCTCAGTACCGATACCACGCCGACCGCGCCGAAGGCGAGACAGGCCAGGTTGGACATCAGCAGGACGACCGTGCGCTTTGCATGCGAGGCTATGTAATCCTCGATAATGACCTGCAGGCCGAGCTTGGCGTGGTAAAAAACGACGATGATCAGCAGCGACAGCCCGACGGTAACCAGCGGGCTCGCGATCCATGCGCTCAGGGTTGCGTGATCCACCGGCATCGCCGCGATGCTGAAGCCGAACCACAGCACCAGCGGAATCAGCAACAGCGAGGTCAGGGCCAGGTGCCAGAAGTGGCTGGTCCCCTCTTTCGCGGAACCGAGGCCCTTGACCCGGGACAGGGGTGTTCTGAGATCAGTCATGCCGAACTCCCGATCAGCCAGGTCAGGCCGGTCAGCGCGATCGCAACGACAATCGCAATCTTGGCGGTCAGATCGACGGTTTCGAGTTCGAAGCCGTAGCCCGCATCCCAGATCAGGTGGCGCACGCCGTTGCAAAAGTGCAGGTACAGCGCGAACACGAAGCCGAGCAGAAAAACCTGGCCGTACCAGCTCGACAGGTGCGGCAGAACGGCCTCGTAGGCTTCGGCACTGTCGGCGGCGGCGGCCAGGATGCCAACCAGTACCAGGCAGCCGAATGCGAGGATGACACCCGTGATGCGGTGAGTGATCGACAGCAGTGCTGTCAGCGGCAGGCGGTAGATCTGTAAGTGCGGAGAGGTAGGATGCTTGCTGCTAGCCATCGTATGTTCCAGTAACCGTGTTAAGTACGCGAGCGTGCGCGCTGCGGATCAGAAATCGATGCAGCGGCCATTCTTTTCCCAGTCACCGTAGCGGGTAGGTTCGAGCCCTTTCGGACCGCCGTGCTCGCGCGGCGCCTGTTCGGCCTCGTCGCGTTCGGTCTGATCTTCTTCTACCCGCTCCCCTGCTTCGTTTTTTTCCGATTTCGACATTTCTTCCTTGCTCGACTGGATCGTCGCGATAGTAACACAGACACCGGCAAAAAATCGCACGTCAGCGAGGGCCGACGCTGATTTCAATACTGGCTATTTGCTATTTATTGGGACAATAACTGCGGAATCAACTGCTGGTAGGGAACATAGCCGTTGAACAGGGTGCCGTCGGCGGCATACAGTGCCGGCGTGCCGTTGACGCCGATCCGGTTGCCGAGCTCGTAACCGCTGTCGACGTCCGCGGCGGCTTCGCAGTCAGCGCTTTGGCTCGCGAGCGTTCCGAGCTCGGTGCCCTTGGCGACGTTCATGGCCTCGAGCTGGTCAGCGGCACACCAGACCTTGCGCAGGTCGCTGTAACCCGGACCGCGGCTGCCGCCGCGCGGATAGGGGTAATAATGCACCGAAATGCCGGCTTCCTGCAGGTACTTGACCTCGCTGTGCAGGCGCTGGCAATAACCGCAACTGGTATCGGTAAACACGCTCAGCACCGCCTTCTCCTCGCCCGTGGCCCGGTAGATCACGCGCTGCGACTCGTCGAAGCTGGCCAGTTCCTCGACTACCAGCTTGCGTCGGCTCTGCTCGGTCAGGTTGCGCGCTTCCTGCAGATCGACCATGTCGCCGATGAATACGTAGCGCCCGCCCTCGATCAGGTAGGCAAACTTGTTACCGAAGCGGGTCTGGTAAACCCCTTCGACGCCGGTCTCCTCGGGTGGCGCGACCTGGTCGGAGCCGAGCCGCAGCTTGAGCAGGCGCAGCAGCGCTTCCTCGTCGACTTCGCTGGCGAACGACGGGGTGAACGGCAGGCATAGTACGAGGCCGGCCAGGCAGGTACGCAGGAGAGATTTTGACATGGTGAAACCGGTGACAAGAATTGCAGGGTTAGTGCAACTATGCGCTATAAAGTTCGTTTTTTCCAGACAATCGTTCGATTATTCGCCGGCATGGCGATGTCGTCGGCCAGCACCAGTCCCGCCTCGCCGGCCAGCTGCTGCAGCCAGGTAAAATCGCGGATGCCGCTCGCCGGGTCCTGCGATCTCAGGAAGGCATCGAAGCTGGCATTGCTGTCGGAGGTGTAGGCGCCGTCGTAATTGAACGGACCGTAGACCGCGAACGCGGCGCCCTCCGCGAGCGCATCACCGACCCCGCGCATGCAGGCCGCCACCATGTCAGCGTGCATGATGTGAAAGGTATTGGCGGAAAAGGCAAAATCCCATTCGCCTGACGGCCAGCGGCCGAGTACGTCGAGCTCCAGCGGCTCGGGCAGGTTGGCGAGTCCCGCGTGCGCGATCCACGCGCGGATCCCGTCCAGGTTGTCGGCGAGATCGGTGGTCTGCCAGGTCACGTCGGGCGCCTGCGCGGCAAAAAATACCGCGTGCTGCCCGGTACCGCTGCCGATTTCGAGTACCTTGCCCCGCAGCCACGGGCGGATGGCCTCGAGGATGAAGGTCTTGTTCTGCTCGCAGGCGTCGGCGAACGGCATATTCACGAGCCGGCCTCTTCGTTCAGCTTGCGCAAATGCGCGAGTTTCTCGGCAATCCTGATTTCGAGGCCGCGCTCGACCGGTTCGTAATAGCGTCGACCCTGCAGCGCCTCGGGGAAATAATTCTCGCCGGCGGCAAATCCTTCCGCCTCGTCGTGCGCGTAGCGGTAGCCTTCGCCGTACCCCTGCTCCTGCATGAACCGTGTCGGTGCGTTGCGAATGTGCATCGGCACCTCGAGGCTGCCCGAATCACGGGCGTCCTGCAGCGCCGCGCCGTAAGCCTTGTAAAGCGCGTTGCTCTTGGCGGCACAGGCCAGGTAGACCACGCCCTGTGCGAGCGCGAGCTCGCCTTCGGGGCTGCCGAGACGCTCGAAGGTCTGCCAGCCCTGCAGGCACAGTTCGAGTCCGCGCGGGTCCGCCAGGCCGATGTCTTCGACCGCCATGCGCACGACCCGGCGCGCGATGTAGGTCGGGTCACAGCCGCCGTCGATCATGCGGCAAAACCAGTAGAGCGCGGCGTCGGGATCCGAGCCGCGCACCGCTTTGTGCAGCGCGGATATCTGCTCGTAGAACAGGTCGCCGCCCTTGTCGAAGCGGCGCAGTCCCTGCGACGAGATTTCGGCCACCAGTTCGGTATCGATGCGCTGGCCTTCGACCAGGTCGCTGGCGATTTCGAGAAAAGTCAGCGCGCGGCGCGCGTCGCCGTCGGCGGCCTGCGCCAGCAGCTGGCGGGCTTCGTCGTCGAGCCCGAGCTCGAGCTGGCCCAGGCCGGTTTCGCGATCTTCGATGGCGCGCTGCAGGACGCGTTCGATATCGTCGCTCGACACCGGCTTCAAGACGTAGGTGCGCGTGCGCGACAGCAGCGCGTTGTTGAGTTCGAAAGACGGGTTTTCGGTGGTGGCGCCGACGAACAGGATCGTACCGTCCTCGATGTGCGGCAGGAATGCGTCCTGCTGCGCCTTGTTGAAGCGGTGCACCTCGTCGATGAACAGCACCGTCAGCCCGGGAAACTGGCGCGCCTGTGCGATTGCCTCGCGGATGTCCTTGACCCCGGCCAGCACCGCCGACAGCGTGATGAAGCGCGCGTCCGAGTACTGCGCGATCAGGCGCGCGATGGTCGTCTTACCGGTGCCGGGCGGACCCCACAGGATCATCGAATGCAGCTTGTTGGATTCGATCGCCTGGCGCAGCGGCTTGCCGGGACCCAGCAGGTGCGCCTGGCCGAAAACCTGGTCGAGGTCGCGCGGCCGCATGCGATCGGCCAGCGGTTTGAACGCGTTATCGCCGCTGAACAGATCGCTCATCGCGCGCTACCTTCGACCCCGTCACTACGAGCAACGCAGCGGTCTACACCATCAATGCGAAGAGCACGGCGATTTACACCGTCATTGCGAGGAGCGCAACGACGAGGCAATCTCCCTGCTACTGCCGTATTTTCGAAAGATTGCTTCGCTGCGCTCGCAATGACAGAAAAAAGGCATGCGCTGTCAGGAAAAAGGCTCGCGCCGACGGGAGCAACGTGCGCAATGACGGGGGGAATCATCCCCCGACGCCGTAGACGTCCACGCCCGGCGGCGGTTCGAAGCGAAAGGTACGCGGATCGTGGATCACTCCGGTGCGCAGGTTTTCGAACACGATCTGGGTACTCTGGCCGAAGCGGTCGCGCATTTCCATCGCCACCACCTTGCCGTCCTGCAGACCGATGTAGATGTGGGTGAACTCGAGATCGGGCGCCTGCGATTCGAGTTCGACCCAGTAGAGGTACTTGCGCTGCCCGACTTCGCTGACGCGAAACTGTTCACCGACGTCGCTCTGCTTCATCAGCAGCATGATCGGCGCCGACGACAGGCTTTCGTCCATCGGCTTGACCGTGACCTGGTCGAGTTCGACGTCGTAGATCCACAGTTCGCTGCCGTCGGCAATGATCTGCTGCTCGAAGGGATCGAGGTAAATCCACGCGAACTTGCCCGGCCGCTGCAGCGCCAGCGTGCCGCGGCTCTGCTGCACGATCTGCTTGTCCTCGTCGCGCAGCGTCTGCTTGAATTCGGCGGTCAGGTTGTCCAGGTTTTTCAGCGCCTGGTTGAGACGTTCCTCCGCTTCGCTGGCGCTGACCGGGCCGGCGAGGAACAACAAAAGCGGCAACAGGTATTTCATCAAATCAGTCTGCCGGTGGTGGTGGGGGCGCGAGCACTTCGCGGCTGCCGTTGGCCTGCACCATGGATACCACGCCGCTGGCTTCCATCTCCTCGATCATGCGCGCCGCCCGGTTGTAGCCGATCTTGAGACGGCGCTGCACGTACGAGATCGACGCCTTGCGGCTCTCGGTGACGACCGCGACCGCTTCGTCGTACAGCGGATCGGCTTCTTCGCCGCTGGAATCGCGCGGCGCCTCGCCGGGCAGCACCGGCGCGGTCGATTCCTCCAGGACACCTTCGACGTAGTCGGGTTCCCCGGAACTCTTGATTTCGTTGATGACCGCGTGCACCTCGTGGTCGTCGACGAAAGCGCCGTGCACGCGCTCCGGTACACTGGTGCCCGGTGGCAGGTAAAGCATGTCGCCGTGACCGAGCAGCGTTTCCGCGCCCATCTGGTCGAGGATCGTGCGCGAATCGACCTTGGACGAAACCTGGAACGCGATCCGCGTCGGGATGTTGGACTTGATCAGGCCGGTGATGACGTCCACCGAGGGCCGCTGGGTTGCGAGCAGCAGGTGAATGCCCGACGCGCGCGCCTTTTGCGCCAGGCGCGCGATCAGTTCCTCGACCTTCTTGCCGACCACCATCATCATGTCGGCGAACTCGTCGACCACGACCACGATATACGGCAGGCTGTCGAGATCCTGCGGCTCGGCGCCGGTCAGCTCGCGCTCGCGCGGATCGAACAGCGGATCCTTGATCGGCTCGCCGGCAGCGATCGCCTCGCGCACCTTGCGGTTGTAGCCGGAGATGTTGCGCACGCCGAGCGACGCCATCAGGCGATAGCGCCGCTCCATCTCGGCAACGCACCAGCGCAGCGCGTTGGCGGCCTCCTTCATGTCGGTCACGACCGGCGCGATCAGGTGCGGAATACCCTCGTAGATGTTCAGTTCCAGCATCTTGGGGTCGATCAGGATCATGCGCACGTCCTGCGGCGTGGCCTTGAACAGTACCGACAGCAGCATCGCGTTGATCGCGACCGATTTACCCGAGCCGGTGGTACCCGCGACCAGCAGGTGCGGCATCCTGGCGAGGTCGGCGACCACCGCTTCGCCGCTGATGTCCTTGCCAAGCGCGAGCGTCAGCGGTGACGCCGACTGGTCGAAACTGCGCGACTGCACGATTTCGCTGAGCGCCACGATCTCGCGGTTTTCGTTCGGGATTTCGAGGCCCATGACCGACTTGCCGGGAATGATTTCGACCACGCGCACGCTGATCACCGACAGCGAGCGCGCGAGGTCCTTGGCGAGGTTGGAAATCTGGCTGACCTTGACCCCGGGCGCCGGCAGGATCTCGAAGCGCGTAATCACCGGTCCCGGATGCACCGACTCGACCTGGATCTCGATGCCGAAGTCCTGCAGCTTGAGTTCGAGCTGGCGCGACATGGCTTCCAGCGCTTCCTTGCTGTAGCCGGCAACGCGGTTGCTCGGCGGATCCAGCAGCGCCAGCGGCGGGATCGAGCCCTTGCCCTTGCCCCTGGCGGGGGCCTTGAACAGCGGGATCTGTTTTTCCTTTTCCACCCGCACGCTCGGCTCGAGCCGTTCGACCACCGGCTCGATCTTGACCGGTTTGCGCGTTTCCTGCTTCTTTTGCTGTACCTGCAGGACCTGCTCGCGCTCGGTGCGGTTGCGGCTGCCCTCGACCCGGTCGCGCATCAGGTAGTAGCGATCGAGCACCCGCTCCAGCAGCCACAGCGTGTAGCGCCCGGTATTGTCGACCAGCGCCAGCCACGACAGGCCGGTAAACAGCGTGACCCCGGCGAGAAACAGCGCGAGATGGAGCACCGTGGCGCCGATGTAGCCGAGCCCCTGCGACAGCCGGGTGCCGGTGATCTGGCCGAGGATACCGCCGGCGTCGAGCGGCATGGTCTCGGGCGTCACGGCGAAATGCAGGCTCGACAGCGCGCAACCCGACAACAGCGTGAGCACGAAGCCGCTCCAGCGGATCAGCAGCATGTGGTGGCGGTCTTCCGGGCTGAGCTCGTTGGTGCGCACCAGGATGATGCCGTTATAGATCAGCATGATCGGCAGCAGGAACGCGAGGTAGCCGAACAGGTAGAACAGCAGGTCGGATACCCAGGCACCGGCCGCGCCGCCGAAATTGACCACGTCGACGTTGCCGCCGCTATGCGACCAGGACGGATCGCCCGCGTCGTAACTGAACAGCGCGACCAGGAAATAACCCGCGAGCGCGAACGACAGCAGCATGCCGGCCTCGCGCACGCGCTGGTTGACCTGGGCCGCGATCATCAACCGGCTGTCGGGATCGGAGCCGCGGGATTTGGGTTTTGCTTGCGCCACGGAGCTGATGGGTCTTGAAGTATCGGGATAAAATCCGCGTAGTGTACCCGATCCGCGGCCGCGGAACAGGCTTTCATGCGCTTGAAATATACCACCGCGCCGGCATATGGAAATGTAATTTTTTTGCTATTAAGATTGGCGCCTTCGTCGGCACCCCTGATTGAGAGGACACATGAGCGAACCCAGACACAGTCGCGTGATCATCCTGGGCTCCGGCCCGGCCGGATATTCCGCCGCGGTTTACGCCGCGCGCGCCAACCTCAACCCGTTGCTGATCACCGGTGTCGAGGCTGGCGGCCAGCTCATGACCACCACCGACGTCGATAACTGGCCGGGTGATGTCGAGGGCCTGCAGGGTCCCGACCTGATGATGCGCATGCAAAAACACGCCGAGCGCTTCGACACCGAGATCGTGTTCGACCATATCAACGAGGTTGCGCTCGACGAAAACCCCAAGCGGCTGATCGGCGACAGCGGCCAGTACACCTGCGATGCGTTGATCATCGCCACCGGCGCCAGCGCGATGTACCTCGGCGAACCGTCGGAAACCGCCTTCCACGGCAAGGGTATCTCCGCCTGCGCGACCTGCGACGGCTTCTTTTTCCGCGGCCAGAAGGTTGCCGTGGTCGGCGGCGGCAACACCGCGGTCGAGGAAGCCCTGTACCTGTCCAATATCGCCGCCGAGGTCACCCTGGTGCACCGGCGCGATGCGCTGCGCGCGGAAAAAATCCTGCAGCAACAGCTGTTCGAAAAGGAAAAGAACGGCAACGTCAATATCGAGTGGTTCCACGTCTTCGACGAGGCGCTCGGCGACGACTCGGGGGTTACCGGCCTGCGGATTCGCAACGTGCAGGACGACAGCACGAAGGAACTGGGTCTCGCCGGTATCTTCATCGCCATCGGCCACAAGCCGAACACCGGTATCTTCGAGGGGCAGCTGGACATGGCCAACGGCTACATCAAGGTACAGAGCGGCACCGACGGCAACGCCACTGCAACCAGCGTCCCCGGCGTGTTTGCCGCCGGCGATGTCATGGATCACGTCTATCGCCAGGCGGTTACGTCCGCCGGCAGCGGCTGCATGGCCGCGCTCGACGCCGAGAAATACCTCGACGCCAAGGAACTCGGCTAACCCGGCCGAAGCGTTCCCGTAGTCGTAATCCCGCAGCGCGCCGAGCCATGTCCGTAAGCGGCGAACTGCGCGTCAGTATCCTCAACAGCCTCGCCGAGGTCCCGGCGGCCGAGTGGGACGCGCTCGGCCGCGGCAACTACCCGTTTACCCGCCACGCCTTCCTGCTCGGCCTGGAACAGCATGACTGTCTCGAGCCGTTCGGCTGGTACCCCGTGTACTTCCTGCTGTATCGCGATACGGCATTGATCGGCGCGGTGCCCTGCTACATCAAGACCAACTCCTACGGCGAACTCGTATTCGACCATGCCTGGGTCAACGCCTACCACCGCAGCGGGCTCGATTATTACCCCAAGCTGGTGACCGCGATTCCCTACACGCCCGCCACCGGGCCGCGCTTCCTGTTCGATGAAAGCCGGGTCGAGGACGAGAGCGAACGCCAGCTGCTGCGCGAAACGCTGTGCCAGGTCATCAAGGAATTCTGCGGCGAACAAAAGCTCAGTTCCTGGCACATCCTGTTCGCCGACAAGGCAGTGCTCGACGGTCTCGGCGAGCGCGACATCATGCTGCGCAGCGACGTGCAGTTTCACTGGCAAAACCAGGGCTA
>JASJCI010000042.1 GCA_030066085.1 Gammaproteobacteria bacterium
GCCAGCGGGTTGCCGCCGAAGGTGGTGCCGTGCATGCCGGGTTCGACCCGGATGTCGGCGCCGAGCAGGGTCGCGCCGATCGGCATGCCGCCGCCCATGGCCTTGGCGACGCACATGATGTCGGGCTGTAAATCGAAATGCTCGCAGGCGAAAAAGCGGCCGGTGCGGCAAAAACCGGTTTGAATTTCGTCGATGATCAGCAGCGCGCCGCGCCGGTCGCAAAGCTCGCGCGCGGCGGCGACAAAATCCGCCTGCGCCGGGTTGACCCCGCCTTCGCCCTGCACCAGTTCGAACATGACCGCGGCGGTATCGTCGTCGACCGCGGCCTCGAGTTTTTCGATCTTGTTGAACGGCACGTAGGTAAAACCCGGAATCAGCGGCTGGAATTTCTCGCGGTACTTCGGCGTATAAGTCGCGCTGACCGCGCCCATGGTGCGGCCGTGAAAACCGCGCATCGCGGTGACGAAGTTGCTGCGGCCGCTGGCGAGCCGGCTGAACTTGAGCGCGGCCTCGACCGCCTCGGCGCCCGAGTTGCAGAGATAGGCGCGCGTCAGGCTCGCGGGTGCGATCTCGACCAGTTTTTGCAGCAGCTCGGAGCGGCGATCGTTGTACATGATGTTGGGGCAGGTGATCAGCACTTCCGCCTGGCGCTGGATTGCCTCGACCAGTTGCGGGTGCGAATGGCCCAGCGATGCCACGCCGATGCCGCCGACGCAGTCGATGTACTCGGTGCCGTCGTCGGCAAACAGCAGGGCGCCCCTGCCGCGTACCGCGACCAGGTCGCGCTTGGCGTTGAGCACGACGCCGTATTCGTGTTCCAGTGCCTGGTAATCTGTCATTGGATATGCGTCCCCGAACCGTTCAGTGCGTCGGCCACGGGATGCTCCCCGCGGCCGTCGGCGATGATGATCTTCGTTTTACCGCCCTGGCACAGGCGCGTCAACGCCAGCAGCTTGCGCTTGATCCGGCCCTCGACCGCGGCCTCGCGCGTGGCCAGTTCGGCGGCGCTCATCTGCGTAACCAGCGAGCCCTCGTCGTCCGGATCGTCGAGGAAGCCGGGCGCTTCGATCAACTGCAGCACCGTGTCGATATCGAGCTCGGCGGCGAGCTGTGCGACGATATCGTCGTTCTCCGAGTTGATCGCATATCCTTTTTCGTCGACGATCGGAATCGTCAGTACCGGGCAGTAGCCGTTGTCGAGCAGCAGTTGCAGCAGTGACGCGTTAATCGAACGCGGTTTACCCGACAGGTCGCGCTTGATCAGCGTCTTGCCGTTTTCGCGTACACGAATGCCCTTGTTGCGCTCGCCCTGCACCAGCCGCCCGTCGAGGCCGGTGAGCCCGATCGCGTTGATATCGCGGCGCTGGCACAGTTCGACGATCTGCTTGTTACGCAGGCCGGAGTAACTCATCAGGATCACGTCGATCGCGTCCTGGTCGGAGAACACGCTGCTGTAGCCCGACACCGAGGTCAGCACGGTTTTCTCCATGCCGAGGCGCTCCGCGAGCTGGTCACGCAGCACGTTGGCGCCGTGCACGACGATAAACGGTTGCGCCTGTTCGGCGAGGTCGGCGATCACGGCCGGCAGGTTGATCTGCTCGCCGCCGCCAATCTTGATCAGCATCATAGTCTTAACGTCGTGTGATTTTCGATGGGTTCCCAGCCGGACGCTGCCGGGAAGGGCTGCGAACAGACCAGCTGCAGGTCGTCGCCGCGTTTTTGCCACAGCTGGAAGTAGTCCGGGTCCTCGCCGTAGCTGGTCGACAGGATGGATTGCTCGCCGTCGGACAGCACCAGGTTCATCGCGCGCACGTAGGCGCTGCGCTTGTGGATGATGTCGATCGCCCGGGTGGTCGCCGCCAGCTTGTCGCCACGGTCGAAACGGCGGATGTAGTTGTAGATTTTTTCCGCGCCGATACGACCTTCCGAGCGGATGCGTACCCCGCGCAGCTCACCGTTGAAAATGAACATCGAATCACCGTCGGAAAACGGCATGTTGTTCTCGACCACGATGCCTTCGTCGCGAAAGGCGCTGCGCGCATGGACCAGCAGCAGCGAGGTTCGGCCCGTCGGTCGGTTGTCGTCCTCCCAGATCGGACGGATGTCATGGTATTGGCGCCAGCCGCCGTTGTCGCGCCAGGCGCAGCCCCAGCCGTGGCCCTGGTACTCGCGGCTGTCACGGGAGATCGCGGCGAAGGGTTCGAGCAGTTCGCCGATCTCGAACTCGCTGTCGCTGCGCGCGTAGAGAATCCGGCACACGGCGATATCAGGGGTGCAGGCCGGGGAACTGCAGGCCGGTGGTCTCGTCGAAACCGCGCGCGAGGTTGAAGGCCTGCACGGCCTGGCCGGCGGCGCCTTTCATCAGGTTGTCGAGCGCGCTGATCACGACCAGGCGGTTCGACAGCGGATCGCGTTCGAAGCCGATGTCGCAGTAATTACTGCCGGCGAGTATTTTCGGTTCCGGGTAGCGATGGATGCCGGTACGTTCCTTGACGATGCGAATGAAGGGTTCGTCGCCATAGGCGCCGCGGTAGAGTTTCCAGATGTCCTTTTCCTCGAGATCCTCCTTGAGGAAAACGTGGCAGGTGGCGAGGATGCCGCGCACCATTTCGATCGAGGTCGCGGAAAAGTGAATGTTGTTCGCGCCCAGTTCCTGTTCGATTTCGCCGAGGTGGCGATGTGCGGTCGGCTTGTAGGAGCGGACCGCGCCGCTGCGTTCGGGGTGATGGCTGCCCTCGCTGACCGCGTTGCCACCCTGGCTCGAGCCGGCCTTGACCTCGACCACCGCGGATTCCACCACGCCCGCGGCGTACAGCGGGTATAGCGCGAGTATCGTCGCGGTGGCGTTGCAGCCCGCACCCGAGATGCGCTTTGCGCCGCGCATTTGTTCGCGGTGCAGTTCCGGGATGCCGTAGACGAAATCGGCAAGTCGTTCCGGGCAGGCGTGGTCCTTGCCGTACCAGCGCTGGTAGTGATCGTTGTCGTCGAGCCGGAAATCGGCCGACAGATCGATCAGGGTGTCCGCCAGCGACTCGAACTCGTCCAGGCGGGTCATCATCTGGCCGTGCGGCAGGCCGAGAAACAGCACGTCGCAGGCTTCGAGTTCGGCCGCGGGTACAAATTTCAGTTTGCAGATCTTGCGCAGGTTCGGATGTACGCTCGAGACCAGTTTGCCGGCGTGGCGTTCCGACGTGACCTGCTGCAGTTCGACCTCGGGATGAAACAGCAGCAGGCGCAGCAGGTCGCCGCCGGTGTAACCCGAGGCACCGACGATGGAAACCTTCAGCATGCGCGTGCCCGCTTGATCACGTAGTCGACCACCACGGCGGGGATATCGATCCCGGTGGTATCGATGCTGTTGCGAAATTCCATCGTGTAGTTGACTTCGTTGACCAGCAGGCCATCGTCACTCTCGAACAGGTCGACCGCGACAATACCGCCACCGACGGCCGCGGCCGCCGCCAGCGAAATCTCGGCGACCTCGTTGCTGACTTCGCATTTGCTTGCGACCGCGCCGCGCGCGGTATTCGTGATCCAGTGGTCGGAAGTGCGGTAGATAGCCGCGATACAGTCGTCGCCGACGACGAAGCTGCGAATGTCGCGGCCCTTTTTCTCGACGTACTGCTGGATATAGAAAATCGAGTGGTGGTAACTGCCGAGCACGGTCTTGTGTTCGAGCACGGTCTCGGCCGCGTCGCGATCGTTGATTTTCGACAGCAGCCGACCCCAGGAGCCGACCGCGGGTTTGAGCACCACCGGGTAACCGAGTTCCTCGATCGCGTCCAGCGCCGATTCCTCGGTAAACGCGACCCGGCAGGCGGGTTGCGCGATGCCGTGATCCTTGAGCGCGGCGGTGGTCAGCAGCTTGTCGCCGCAGATTTGTGCGACCTGGTGCGAATTGATGCAGGGCACGCCGGCGGATTCGAACAGGCGCAGCGCGTGCAGCGCACGCGAGTGGTTGATCGAGCGTTCCACCAGCACGTCGATTGCGGGCGCGCGGTCGAAATCCATGATCAGCTTGCGATCGTCGATCATCACCGGCTCGACACCGGCCGCGTGGAAGGCTTCCAGCAGCAGTTTTTCTTCCTTGCGGATCAGCGAGTGCAGCAGGCCGATTTTCACTGCCCCCAGTCCTCCTCGGCGGAAGGTGCCTCGGCCAGTTCGACCGGGTCCTTGGACACCAGTTCGAGTTCGGCGCCGCAGTCGTCGCAAACGATGATTTCACCCGCAATCGCGTCGTCGGCCAGTTCGATTTCGGCCGCGCAGATCGGACATTCACCCATGATGTACCCCGTGTGTCAGATGCTGAAAAGGCGGGCTATTTTATGCGCAAGCCCGGGGTCTGTACAGCAGCCTGGCGGGGGTGGAATGCAGGTATCGACACGGTGCCGAATTCGTGGCAGGCGGTCAGCGCTAACTGGACCCGGTTGCAGTGCCCGGTCAGTCTGCGGTCTGGCCGACCTGGTCGTCGCCGTAGTTTTTGTGGGTGCCGTCGCAGTAGGGCTGGTTGGCGCTTTGCTTGCACTGGCACAGGAAATAATCCTTGCTCTCGTCACACTCGAAAGCCTTCGGCACGAACTCGCTGCCCTGGTGCGAACCGTCGCAAAACGGCTGTTTCTTGCTCAGTCCGCACATGCAGAAAAAATACTTCTTGCCCTGTTCGAGAGAGACCCGGGTCGGCTTGTTGTCGGCGATGGTCGGTTTGCTCATGAGCCTGTTCTCGGCTGTTTAGAAAACGACAACCTAACACGCCTGCTGCGGGATAATTCCCCTCAAATAACGCGGATTTATGCCGCTAGCCCGCGTTCGGGGCTGTCGGCGCAATCTGCGCGTTATTGCTGTACATCAATAACGAGCCGAAAAAAGTCTTTTAGTCTTGCTGGATTGGCCCGGCGATTTTACTGCAGCGCCAGACGCGCTGGTCGGCGGGCCTGCTCAAGAAAAATCAGGAGGGCTTTACATGACTGTAACAAGAAGAAGTTTACTGTTGGCCGGTTCGGCGCTGCTGGCGGCCAGCATGCTCACGCCAATCACTGCCTCTGCCAAGGAGAGGGTGGTATTCAGCGGCGGTCCCGCCGGCGGTACTTTCCAGGTGGTTGCCAACGCGGTACAGGTTTACGATCCGATCAAGCAATCCAAGAATATGCGGGTGCGGGCGCAGTCGTCCGCCGGTTCGGTGGAAAACCTGCGCAAGGTGAATTCCGGCAAGGCGCAGATGGGCGTGGTTTATTCCGGCCACGTGTTTCTCGGCCGCAATGGCCAGATGAAAAACGATACCCGTAAGTACGAAGACGTCATGGCGGTTGCCTGGCTCTACGGCGCGCCCGCGCAGCTGGTAGTGCGCAAGGGCTCGGGTATCAAGAGCACCAAGGACCTCGTCGGCAAGAAAGTCGGGGTTGGTAACGCCGGATCGGGCGCTTTCGCCAACTGTGAACTGTTTTTTACGCACATGGGCGTGTGGGACAAGATCGAGCGCAACGCGATGGGTTACAACGATGCGGCCCAGGCTTTCGGCAACAACCAGCTCGATGCCTTCTGGCTGTTCACCGCCTTCCCCAGTGGCGCGGTCATCATGGCGGCGCAGACCAACGATATCGAGCTGATCGACCTGGGCAAGGATGCGCAGGACAGCGGCTTTTTCGACAAGTATCCGTATTTCGGGCAACTGTCGGTGCCGCCGGGTACCTACAAGGGCGTCGATTACGAGACCCCGTCCTTCCAGGACTCCGCCCTGTGGGTGGCGAACTCCAAGGTCTCTGAAGATACAGTGTACGAAATGCTGTCGGCGATCTACAGCGACGAGGGACTGGCGCATATGAAAGCCCAGAAGAAAACCTTCAAGAACATGAGTCTCGATACCGGTACCCAGGGGGTCGTCACGCCCTGGCACCCCGGCGCGGTCAAGTTCTGGAAAGAAAAGGGCATGATGTAATGTCTGACCGGGGGGCGGAGCCTGTTGCGCCCCCCGACTCCGCGACCGCGGGAAGATAACCCGGGCCGGAATCCAACCAACAAAACGATTGGGGGCGGGGGCATGCTGTTTGAAAATCTGAACAAGGTCGAGCGCATGGTATTCGATGCGCTCGGCATCGGGCTGGTGCTGTTTTACTCCTATTCGGCCGTGCTGGAGCCGGCCGCCACCCAGTACCACCGGGGTGTATACGTGGTCATTACCTACGTCCTGGTGCTCATGCTGTACCGAACCCCCGGCCTGGCGGGTCGGATCTGGGATTATTTCCTGATGGCGATCTCGGTGGGGGCGCTGGGCTACTGGATCCTGAACTTCGAGGCGATCAACTATCGCGCCGGCGCGGAAACCGAGCTCGACCAGTGGATCGCCGTGGTCGGGGTGCTGGTCGGTATCGAGATCGCGCGGCGGGTGGTCGGCATGGCCTTCGTGATCATCGGCAGCATCATGCTGCTGTACGGCGTGTTCGGCGACAGTGAATTGATCCCCGAGGTGCTGCAGCACGCGGGCGATACCTTCCCCTACCTGTGCACCAGCATTTTTTACAAGAGCGACGGGGTGTTCGGCATCATGGCCAACGTACTGGCCACGTACATTATCCTGTTCGTGATTTTCGGCGCCTTTCTCGAAAAGAGCGGCGCGCAACGGTTCTTTATCGATTTTCCACTGGCCGCCGTCGGTCACAAGGTCGGCGGACCCGGCAAGGTGTCGGTCATCGCCAGCGGCCTGTTCGGATCGATTTCCGGCTCCGCGATCGCCAACACGGTGTCGACCGGCGCGTTTACCATCCCGATGATGAAAAAGGCCGGCTTTCGCAAGCATGTCGCCGGCGGCATCGAGCCCGCTGCCTCCATCGGCGGCATGTTCATGCCGCCGATCATGGGCGCCGGCGGTTTCATCATGGCGGAGATGACCGGGCTGCCGTATTCGCAGATCATGCTGGTGGCGATTTTCCCGGCCCTGATGTACTTCTTCAGCGTGTTCATGATGGTCCACTACGAGGCCAAGAAGTACAACATCGTCGGTGAGAAATCCGAGCGCAGCGCGAAAGATATCCTGCGCAAGGAATGGTTTTACGTATTGCCGCTGGTCGTTATCACGATCCTGATGCTGATGGGTTATTCACCGGGTTACTCGGCCATCCTCGGCATCGTGACCTGTATCGCGGTCAGCTGGGTGCGCAAGGACACGCGTATCGAAGTCAGGCGTTTTGCCGAGGCGTCGCGCGCCGGCGCGGAGGCCAGTCTCAAGATCGGCGCCACGGTCGGTGTCATCGGCATCATCATCGGCGTGTTGACCTACAGCGGCCTGATCCTGACCTTCGCCGACATCGTGATCGAACTGGCCGAGGGCCGCCTGTGGCTGACCATCCTGTTCATTGCGCTGGCCTCGCTGATCCTCGGTATGGGTGTGCCGGTGACCGCGGCCTACCTGATTACCGCCGTGGTCGCGGTGCCGGCGCTGACCCATCTCGGGGTCAACGAACTGGCGGCCCACATGATCGTCTACTGGCTGTCGCAGGATTCCAACATCACGCCGCCGGTCTGCATCGCCGCGTTCGCCGGGGCCACGATCGCCAAGGCCAATATGTGGGCAACCGCCTGGATCGCGTTCAAGTTCGCCAAGTTCCTGTACCTGGCGCCGTTCATATTCGGCTACGTGCCGGCATTTTCGCTGGACGGTACGGCGACGGATATCGCGATCACCTTCGTGCTCGTGTTTTTCGGAACCTGGGCCTACAGCTGGTTCCTGAGTGGAATCTGGATGAAGCGCAAGCCCGAGGCCGCGATGGAGGAGCAAAACTGATGCCGGAGAAGAACGCGCTACCCCCGATCGAGTATCGCCGGATACTGTACGTGACCGATTTGTCGGAATCCGGGCGCCAGGCGTTTCCGCATGCGGTTGCCATCGCGTTGCGCAACGATGCCCACCTGACCGTGTTTCACGTGGTCGATAATCGTGACCTGCAGAGTCTCGAGGGATACATGAGTGACGAGCTGTGGGCGGAGCTGACGAGCAGGAACCTCGACGATGCCCGCGATATCCTGCTGCATCGCCGCCGTGATGAGCTTGCGATCAGCAACGTGGAAGCGTTTTGCAAGGAGTGCCTGGTAGACCAGCCCGATCAACCCCTGCTGAGTTACGAAATCAAGGTCGAAACGGGCGAACGACTGGAAAGTATCCTGGCCGAGGCGCACGATGGTGCCTACGATTTGCTGATCGTCAGCAAACACGGTAACCGGGTATCGGTAAAAGACGCGGTCATGGGCGATACGACCCGGCGTATCCTGCGGCGCTGTCGTATACCCGTGCTGGTGATACCGCTCGAAGAGTAGCGCAGGCGCCGCCGCGTTGCGGCTCGCGGGCGCGAGCTGTTGTGCTGCGCGCCGATAACCAGCATGATGATCCCCGTTGTCACCCGGAATTGCTCGTGTCCGCCCCTGCCACGCTGGTCATTCAGTCGCATCGCAAGCCGCTGCCGCATCCCTGGCTGCACGGCTGTCTCGATTCGGTCTTACGCTGGGCGCAAGCGAGGGGATTCGACTATCGTTTCGTGGACGACGAACTGTTCGCGCCGCTGGCCGCGGACCTGCTCGAGCGGCTGGCCGTACAGCGGGTAATAGCCACCGATCTCGCCCGCCTGTACTGGCTGCAGCAAGGTCTCGACAGGGGCTACGAACGCGTTGTCTGGTGCGATGCCGATTTTCTCGTTTTTCGCCCGGACGAGTTCGAGCTGCCTGCTGCGGACTGCGCGGTTGGATGTGAAACCTGGATACAGCGCGATGCGCGCGGTCGTCCGCGGGTTTATCCCAAGGTGCACAATGCCTTCCTGATGTTTCGGCGTGACAACCACCTGCTCGATTTTTACCGCGTGACCGCCGAGCGGCTGGTGCACCTGAACCGGGGCAGCATGCCGCCGCAGTATATCGGGCCGAAACTGTTGACCGCGTTGCACAATATTGCCCGCCTGCCGGTGCTGCAAAGTGCGGGCATGCTGAGTCCGGCCGTGCTGCAGGACCTTGCCGACGGCGGCGGTGATGCGCTCGACCTGTTTCGCCGCCGAGCACCGGCGCCCGTGTATGCCGCCAATCTCTGCGCTTCGCTGTGCGCCGCCGAGCATGGCGACGATGCTGTCGTCAGCCGGGCAATCGAGCAGCTGCTCGAGTCGGGAATCTGAGTCGCGCCGGCGATTCTGGTTCGAGTCGCCGTGATGGGCTAAGATCGAATCCGGGAACGGGCGGAACGCTTATGGGCAAGTTACTGACGCGGACGCAGGTCGAGCAATTCCGGCAAACGGGATTCCTGTCACCGATCGACGTGATGTCGGTCGACGAGGCCGACGCCTGTGCCCGACGACTCGAGGCGCTGGAGGAGGCTTACCCCGGGCATCTCAACCCGGAGAACCGCAACAATCCCCATCTCGCTTTCCGGCTGTTCGACGAGCTGGCGCATCATCCGCGCGTGCTCGACGCGGTCGAGGACCTGATCGGTGCCGACTTCTCGCTGTGGGGCAGCGTACTGTTCGCGAAGGAACCCGCCAGTCCCCACTACGTCAGCTGGCACCAGGATGCAACCTATGCCGGGGTCGAGCCGCACGATTACGTAACACCGTGGATCGCGTTGACGCCGAGCAATCGCGAATCGGGCTGCATGAGCATGATCCCGGGCAGCCACCTCGATTCGATTCGCGCACACCGGGATACGTTCGCCGAGGACAATATCCTGACCCGCGGCCAGGCGATTAGCGACGTCGATGTCGACTCGGCGGTCGACCTGGTGCTGCAGCCCGGCCAGATGTCGATCCATCATTGCCGGGTGATCCACGGCTCGCAACCCAACCGCAGTGGCGCCCGGCGCATCGGTTTCGCGCTGCAGGGATACGCACCCGCCGGCAGCTGCCAGGTCCTGGGCGAAAATCTCTGGCTGCCGGTACGGGGTAAGCCGCGCCACCCGCGAATGACCCGCCTGTCGCGTCCGCGCGCCGACCTGGACGCAGCGGCGATCGACCAGCGCCGGCGCGCCAATCAAAACTGGGCGGACATTCTCTACCGGGATGCCCGCATGCAGCGTGCCTACTGAGGATTGGAAACCGATGGTATTGAACGAGCAGCAGCTCGATGAATTCGAACAGCGCGGGGTGATCCTGCTCGAGCGTGCCCTCGACGAGGCCGAACTATCGCCACTGCGCGCGCAGCTGCAGGACTGGGTAGACGAGTCGCGCCAGCACGATGGTCCTTTCGGTGCCATGCTGGACGGCCGTCCACGCTTCGACGTCGAGCCGGGTCATTCGGCCGCTCGACCGGCACTGCGCCGGGTCGCCTCGCCGGAGGAGGTTTCACCGGTGTTTCGTGACCTGCTATACCGTGGCCCGCTGCTGGACGCGGCTGCCGACCTGCTCGGTGGCGACGTACGTTTCCATCACGCCAAGCTAAACTGCAAGTTGCCCGGCAGCGGTACGCGGGTCGCGTGGCACCAGGACTTTCCCTTCGATCCGCTGAGCAACGATGACAGCATTACCGTCATGCTTTACCTGGATGACGTCGATGGCGATCTCGGACCGCCACGGGTGGTGCCCGGTTCGCACCGCGGGCCGCTGTATTCACTGCGCCAGAACGGGATTTTTACCGGTGCGGTAGACGCCGCGGTAGCGGCCGACTGCGAGCGCGCCGCGCTGGAATGTGTCGGCCCGGCCGGCACGCTGTGCCTGATGCACACCCGCTGCCTGCACGCGTCGTCGGCAAACCGCGCACAGCGTGCGCGTACGCTCTTCATTGCCAGCCTGTACGCGGCCGACGCGGTACCGTTGGCGCCGGTTGCGGTGCCGAGCCGTTTGCACGGCCAGCTGCTGCGCGGGCGGGACCGTGGCCGCGTGCGCGCGGTCCCGCTGCAGGTGGAAATGCCGGAAGTGCCCGAAGGCGCCTCGTTTTTTGCCCAGCAGGCCAAACAGGGTAACGCGTAATACCCTTGCTAGTGCGCGAGAAACAGCGGCAGCGTCGTGCGCTTGAGCAATTCACGCGTTACCCCGCCCAGGATGATCTCGCGCAGGCGGGCATGACCGTAGGCGCCCATCACGATCAGGTCGGCGTTCATGTCCGCGGCCTGGCCCAGGATCGCGTCGGCCGGATTCATATCGGTATCGCTGATGCCGCTGGAAACGCTGTCCACGCCATGCGCTTCGAGCGTGCGCGCGAGTTCCTCGGCATGCGGATGACCACGCGCGATCAGACCCTCGCCCCGGTCGGGTTCGGACGACAATACGACGACGGTTTCGGCGGTTTGCAGCAACGGCAGGGCCTCGCGCATCGCGCGCGCCGATTCGCGACTGGCGTTCCAGGTCAGCAGGATGCGCTGTCCCGGCGCGGCCAGTTTGCCGCCGTGCGGTACCACCAGGCAAGGACAGGCGCCTTCGAACAGCAAGGCATCCGCGAGGCCGTAGCTGGTGTTGTCCGGATCGTCGGGATCGTCCTGGCCGAGCAGCAGCAGGTCGGCATACTTGCTGTGCTCGCGCAGAATCGGGACGACCTGGCCCTCGACGACGTGGGCTTCCATGTCCACGCCGGCGTCTGCCGCCAGCCGGCGGTAGTCGACCAGGGCTTCCTCGGCGCGCGCAATCGCCTTTTCGGTTACCTCGGTAATCAGGTCGACGCTGATCTGTGCCTCGACGTAAGAGGGCACGACGTAATCGGGCACGATGAAAAGACCGTCGATACTCGCCTGCGACCGACGTGCCATTGCAAAAGCGGTCTCGAGCCGATTGCGACAACCCTTGCTGTGATCGAGGTGTAACAGTAAACGCTTGATTTCCATGGTTTTACTCCCACAGGTATGTGTATTTATCATGCGCGAAGCCATGCGCCGGGGTATTGATTTGGGTCAAACCGCCCGACGGTACAGCGGGTAACCTGCGAGTCTGATCGATTTGCGGCGCCAGGCGCTACCATGCCACGCCAGCGGGGTAAATCGTTAACCGCCGGGGGTTGCGCATGCCGCAAGCGAGATTTCGACCAACGTCATGACAGCGGCCAGGCCGACGGCCGAACTAGAGCGATACCTGAACCTGGGCCTGCTCACGCTGCACGGCCCGGGAAACATCCCGGTGCGCTGATCTTGGCCTGTGACAACGGCCGCGGGGAAGGCAAACAATAGCGGCCGGTCGAAACCGGCCGCGTAAACCGGGTGAGTTGCCTCAGTCGATCTTGATGTCGATGGACCTGGGCTTGACGTCTTCGGCTTTCGGGATCGTCAGTGTCAGCACGCCATCGCGGTAAGATGCGTCGATCGCATCGGCGCGTACCGCTTCGGGCAGGGTGAAACTGCGCGCGAAGGTGCCGTGAAAGCGCTCGGTGCGGTGTTGCTTGCTGCCTTCTTCGCCGGTGGTCTTCTCACTACGTTTCTCACCGCGGATACTGAGCACACCGTTTTCGAGCTTGACCTCGATGTCGTCGCGCGCGACCCCCGGCAGATCCGCCTTGATCTGGTACCTGTCGTCCGCTTCCTCGATATCGACCGATGGCGCCCAGTCGGCAAAACTGAGGTCTGTATTCAAATGCTTGGCCATGCTTCCGCCCGCGCTCTTGTTATAGCGATCGAGCAGGTTTTCGAATTCCTGAAAAGGGTTCCAGGTTTGCATTTTCATTCGATAATCTCCTCTTCTGAACAGTTTACGAGGATATTGTAACGAAGGCGGGTTACAGCCTTTTGACGGGGGTCAAAACCCCTGTCTGCCGGAGGGTTTTTAGCCGCCCTGTTCCATGACCCAGCGGATTGCGCGCTGGGTCAGTTCGTGGGCGGAATCGAGCGCAAGCTTTTTCTTGATGTGCGCCTGGTGGGTTTCGATCGTCTTGACGCTGAGTTTGAGATGTTCGGCGATGCGGCTGGCCGAGTGTCCGCGCCCGATCAACTCGAAAACCTGCAGCTCTCGATTCGACAGGCTATCGATATCGCGGCGCTCGTTGCTGACGTCGGCCATGCCGTTGTGCATGCGATCGGTCATCCTGGGGCTGAGGTAAACCTTGCCGCCGAGTACCTGCCGAATCGCCTGGATGATGCGGTCCTGGGCTTCCTGCTTGTTGATATAGCCGCGTGCACCCGCGGCGAGAACGCGCTCGGCGTAGAGAGTTTCGTCGTGCATCGACGCCACCAGCATGAGCAGGTCCTGGTCGCGCGCACGCAGTCGCTCGATAAGGTCCAGTCCGCTACCGCCGGCCAGCGACAGGTCGATAATCGCGAGGTCCGGCCGAGACTGTTCGACCTGGTTCAGCGCCTCGGCAACGTCACCGGCTTCACCGCAGACCTCGAGATCCGGGCAATCGCCGATCAATTGCGCAAATCCCGCGCGGACCAGTGGATGATCGTCGACGATCAGTATGCGAGCCATGCGTGCAATTACCCGTTATCGACCGGAAAGCGGCACTGTACGCGCGTGCCGTCCTCGGGCGAGGAATCGATGTCGAGCTCGGCGTCGATCATGCCGCAGCGCTGACGCATGATGCGCAGGCCGAGCCCGCCGTTATCAGCCGCCTGCGGCAGGATACCGATACCGTTGTCGCTGATCGTCAGGTAGCCACGGCGATCGGCCAGTCCGAGCTCGACCTCGATGCGGTCGGCGTCGGCATGTTTGAGCGCGTTGTTGATGGCTTCCTGCGCCATGCGGTAGAGGTGCATCGCGGTGAAACTGTCGGAAATCTCTATGCGGTCGTGGATCCTCAGGCGGACCGAGATGTTGCTGTGGCCGCGCACGCCGGTAACCAGGTTTTGCAGCGCGCTGGCAAACCCCTCGGTTTCGATGTCGACCGGCATCAGACCGCGCGACAGCGCGCGCACCTGGGCGATGGCTTCCTGCAGGCCGGCCGCCAGCTTGCCGGCAAGCTCGTGTTCGGGCTTGCTGGCCTTGTTCAGCAGGCTGGTGGCGAGCATGCCGAGGCCGGTCAGTTGCTGGCCGAGCCCGTCGTGCAGCTCCTGGCCTATGCGGCGCTGCTCGCGCACTGGCACTTCGAGTATTTCGCGTTGCAGCTGCTGCTGCTCGCTGAGATCGAGGATGACGCCGGCGAACAGGCGCACATGGTCGACGTCGATATCACCGATCGACAGGTAGATCGGAAAGCGGCTGCCGTCCTTGCGCATCGCGATCAACTGGCGCCCGGTGCCGACGATGTGCGGGATACCGGATTGCAGGTAGCGCTGCATGTAGCCGTCGTGTTCGCGGGCGCGATCGGGCGGCATGAGACAATTGACTTTCTGCCCCAGCAGTTCGTCCTTGCGGTAGCCGAACAGTTTTTCCGCGGCCGGGTTGGCAAACTGGATTTCGCCCCCCTTGTTGGCCAGGATGATACCCTCGAGGGAAGTCTCGGCCAGGGTGAGGAAGGTGGCCGCCTGCTGATCGATGGCGGCCAGGATCGGGCGTGAAACGCGGAAGAACAGCTGGCTCGCGGTGAAAATCACGAGTACCGCGGCGATCAGCGCCAGCACGGCGGCGCGCAGGAACGGCGCCTGTATCTCGGCCATGTCCACCTTTGCCACCAGGCCGAGCTCGAGTATCGCTACCGGCTCGTAGGCGGCCAGCACCTCGGCACCGCGATAATCGAGTCCGACCATGATGCCGGAGCGACCCTCGAGCGCACGCTGCATGGGTTCGGCCCAGTCGCCGTGGTAGGGAATCGAGGTCAGCCCGGCGGAATCGTCGTGGTCGCGCCGGATCAGGAACACGATCTGGTCGTCGACCCGCTGTGCCAGCGCAAACTCGCCACTGTCACCGAAACCCGTGAATTCGGAGTGTGCCGCGGCCACCACGTCCAGCGCGGCGTCGAAATCGATCGCGCCGGTCTTGCGGCTGTCGAGCTGTACGATGGCCTCGATCAGGCGTGCCTGGCTGCCGGCGAGTTCGGTAAGCCGCAGGCGATGCTGATCGATGGCGGCAGTGTACAGGCTGAAGATCGACAACGCGGTGACGATTAGCGTGGCGGCCGCCATGATCAGGTAGAGCAGGCGAAACGAGTGTGACCGGGGTACCGGGCTGATGGTACATGACTCCTTTTTCGGCTATGGTATCCGGAAAATCACGGGATTCCCAATCAGGAAAACCCCGATGGTAGTCGGGTTGAATTTGCGCCAAGATGCGTAGCATAAGATTACCGGATCCGAGGAGGCTAGTCGGATGAGCAAGGAACATATCAGTATCGCGCCCAATTACTGCCACGTCTGCGATACGCGCGGCGGTTGCCTGGGAACCCAGCTGCTCGACAGCCCCGAGGCGCGTCAGCAGCTGGTACAGGCGAAGAAGATCAACCGCAAGGGTGATCATATCTTCCGCGAGGGTGAAGATGCCGATGCGTTTTTCGTCGTCCGCAGCGGTTCGGTCAAGAGCTACCTGGTAACCGAGGAAGGCGACGAGCAGGTCCTCGGCTTTTACCTGCCGGGTGACGTATTCGGCATGGACACCGACGACAGCGAAGCCCGCATGTCATCGGCGATTGCGCTCGAAACCACGTCACTGTGTCGCTTCCCGCACAGTTATCTCACCGAAACCACGGACGGTAACAAGCTGCTCAAACTCAGCGCCGAACAGATGCAGCGCGATCACAGCCTGGTACTGATGCTGGCGCGCAAGGATGCCGACGGGCGAATCGCGACCTTCCTCGACGATCTTGCGCATCGGTACCAGTCGCGCGGGTACTCCGGATCATCCTTCCTGTTGTCGATGTCGCGCCAGGACATCGGCTGTTACCTCGGTCTCGCGGTCGAAACCGTCAGCCGCACGCTGACGCGCTTCCAGGATTCGGGCATCCTGCAGGTCAACCGGCGCGAAGTCGAGATCAGGGACCACGATACCCTGAGCGAACTCGCGGGCAATCATCCCGAGAAAGCCAACAAGGAAGCGGGCGGGCTGGAATCGGCCTGAGCGTGATGCGCGTGGCCGTGTCCGCCGGCCAGTCCCGACCAGGCGCTGTAAACCCCGAACAGGATCATCAGAACACCCGCCGTGGTGCGAATTACCGGCGCCTGGAAGCCCTGTTTCAGACGGCCGAAGAGATTCCCGGCCAGCAGCATCGACGGCAGTGTGCCGAGACCGAATCCCAGCATCAGCAGCGCGCCCTCGAGGGCGCTGCCGGCAGTCAGCGACCAGGCTACCGCGGTATATACCAGGCCGCAGGGTAGCCAGCCCCACAAAACACCCAGCAACAGTGCCTGCAGCGGGCTCATTATCGGGAACAGTTTCTGGCCGATGGGCTGGATATGTTGCCACAAGCGCGCACCGGCGCGCTCGAGATAACCCAGGCCGCGCCACCAGTTCGCCAGGTAAAGACCCAGCGCGATCATGAACGCGGCCGCGAACAGGCGTCCGGCCAGGGGATCCAGCCCAAGCCTGACCAGCGTCGCCCCGAGGGTACCGGCCACCAGGCCGACACAGACGTAACTGCCGATACGACCGAGGTTATAGCTGAGCTGGTAGACGAACAGGTTGCGCGGGCGGGCGCTGATGTCGGCGCCGACACCCATGTTGAGCGCGGCGACGATACCGCCGCACATGCCGATACAATGGCTGGACCCCAGCAGCCCGACCAGCATCGCGGCGGCGAAGGTCAGTTCGGCGGGCATGGATCAGCCGTCCTCGTAGTTCGGCGTCAGGCGGGTCCTGTCCTGGTCGGGATAGCGCAGGGAACCGGTCAGGCGCCAGTCCTCGGTCTGCAGGTAAAGATTCCAGCGGCCTTCACCCTCGAGATCGAGCCTGCCTTCCAGCAGCCGGTTTTCGACCCGGGTCAGGACCAGGGACTGGTCGCGCCCCGGAATCGTGCTGTGTACCAGCGCGAGCTCGATGTTGCCGCCGGGAATGACGCTAACCTCGGGATCGAAACGTACGCGCAGTTCACCGTTGGCATCGATTTCGAGAGCCGCGGCGAGGCCCAGTTCGTGCGCCAGCCGGTCGCGTTCGAGGACGCGGTTGATCTGCTTGCCGTGCTTGTAATAGTCGTCGACCACCAGGCCATCGTAAGTCGTGATCGCCAGTGTCAGCAGGATCATACCTACGATCACGGCCACGGCCGGGATACCGATCATGAGCCAGACCAGCGGCTCCTGCTTCCAGCTTCGCTTTGCGGACTCGGCCATCACAGCCTTCCCGGCCCGACGAAGCGGGCTTCCTCGACCACGCTGAGGTGGTTGGCGTCGAGCGCCTGCAGGTAAAACCGGACTTCGACACTGCGGTCTTCGAGGTTGAGCTCGTCGGCCTGGATGCGGGCCACGAGCTCGGCGACGCTGCCAGCTGCGACCCGAATATCGGGTTCGTCGAGCTGGAGGCGCAGGCCGTCGATACCCTCGGCGCGCAGTTCGTAGCGGTGCGACTGATCGTCCATGTTGAGGATTTTCAGGGTATACACGTTTTCGATCAAGCCGTCGCGGGTTTCGCGATACAGCGAGTTGCGGTCGCGGATCACGTCGAGATCGAGCGGTATTCGCTGCGCGAGGTTGGTCAGCAGCAGTCCGCAAAGGGTCAGCAGGATGGTCGCGTAGACCAGGATTCGCGGCCGCACGATATGCTGTTTCTTGCCCTCGGCCGAGTTTTCGGTCGTATAGCGCACCAGCCCGCGGGGATAATTCATCTTGTCCATGATTTCGTCGCAGGCATCGATGCAGGCGGAGCAGGCGATACACTCGTACTGCAGGCCATCGCGAATATCGATACCGGTCGGACAGACCTGCACGCAGACGTTACAGTCGATGCAGTCGCCGAGGCCAACCGATTGCGGCTCGACTCCGCGACGGCGCGATCCGCGCGGTTCGCCACGCTCCGGGTGATAGGCGACGATCAGCGTGTCGGCGTCGAACATGGCGCTCTGGAAACGCGCGTAGGGGCACATGTACTTGCAGACCTGCTCGCGCATGAAGCCCGCGTTACCGTAGGTCGCGAAGCCGTAGAACAGGATCCAGAAGGTTTCCCAGGGCCCCAGGCTCAGCGTAACGAGGTTGTTGCCGAGCTCGCGGATCGGGGTGAAATAGGCTACGAAGGTGAAACCGGTCCACAGCGAGAATGCAATCCATACCGTGTGTTTCAGCAGCTTGGTGCGAAACTTGGCGCCGCTCATCGGCGCCTTGTCGAGCTTCATGCGGCTGCCGCGTTTACCCTCGATCTTGCGTTCCATCCACAGGTAGGCTTCGGTCCAGACCGTCTGCGGGCAGGCGTAGCCGCACCAGACGCGTCCGATCAGCGCGGTGAAGAAAAACAGCGACAGGCCGGCGAGGATCAGCAGCGCCGCGAGATAGATGAAATCCTGCGGCCACAGGGTCAGGCCGAACAGGTAGAACTTGCGTGCCGGCAGGTCGAACAGGATGGCCTGGCGCCCGTCCCACTGCACCAGCGGCATGATGTAGTAGATACCGAGCAGGACCACCACCGACAGCATGCGCAGGCGGGTAAAGCGACCGCCGATCTCGCGCGGGTAAATTTTCTTGTGCGCCTCGTAAAGGCTCTGCAGAGGAACTTCTGCCTGTTGCGCCACCGTCATGACTCCTGTCTGCGCTTACGGATTGTGTCTGGCCGTCAGTCGACAGTTCGAAATTGCAAAATAAAGTGTGCCCCAACTCGACAGGATGCACAGCAGCCAGAACAGGAGAAAACCGATGCTGTAGGCCGCCAGCGGGCTGATGTCGATATCGAGGTTGTAGGGGATAAGATCACGGGGATCGAAGGCCGAGAAGAAGACTCCGCTGGCGACGATGGCCATCGCGAACGATGGCCACAATACCGAGATGAACTGCTGCGTCAGCGAAATGCTCTTCATCTCCTCCATGCGAGGCTACTCGGCCCCTTGCGAGATGTCGTAGATGTAGGCAGTCAAGAGGTGCACCTTGGCTTCGCCGAGAAATTCGCCGAAGGCCGGCATCTGGCCGTTGCGTCCCTTGATCAGCGACTCGGAGATCTTCGAAATCGAGCCGCCGTAGAGCCAGACATCGTCGGTCAGGTTGGGTGCACCGAGCGCGGTGTTACCCTTGCCATTGATACCGTGACAGGCGACGCAGAACATCTGGTACTTGGCCTCGCCCTTGTCCGCCAGTTCGTCGATCGTCGCGCGGTTGGACAGGCGCAGCAGGTACTGGGTCATCTCGTTGATGCCGGCTTCGCCGCCGAGCGCGGCTTCCCAGGCCGGCATGACCGCGTTGCGGCCATACAGCAGGGTCGCCTTGATGCTGTCCGGATCGCCGCCCCACTGCCAGTCGGCGTCGCGCAGGTTAGGAAAGCCGCGCGCGCCGCGTGCATCCGATCCGTGGCAGGTCGCACAGTAGTTCAGGTACAGCCGCTCGCCGATCTTGAGCGCCTGTTCGTCGTTGATCAGGTCGAGTATTGCGGTCTGCTGGTAACGCTCGAACAGCGGTCCGACCTCGGCCTCGACGCGCGCCACCTCGGCTTCGTACTGGCCCTTCGAGGTCCAGTTCAAAAATCCGCTGAAATGCCCGAGGCCGGGATAGAGCAGCAGGTAAAATCCGCCGAAAGCCAGCGTCACGTAGAACAGGCCGAGCCACCAGCGCGGCAGCGGGTTGTTCAGTTCGGTCAGGTCGCCGTCCCAGACATGGCCGGTGGTCTCCACTTCGTCTTTTTTCTGGAAGCCGGCGGTCATCCAGCGGATCAGCCAGACACAGGCGAGAATACTGAGAACCGTGGCGATCGCGATGTACCAGTGCCAGAAATCGCTGTTGAAGTCTGCCATGAAATTACTCCGATGAAGGTTTGTTCTTGTTGCCATCGACTTCGTCGGTGAACGGCAGGTTTGCCGCCTCGTCGAAGTCCGCCTTGCGCTTGCTGCTGTAGGCCCAGACCACGATACCCAGGAAGACAACCAGGATAACGATGCTCCAGATGGATTGAATCAGGGTGAAATCCATGCCCGCTTACCTGGTCTTGATCGCGGTGCCGAGGCCCTGCAGGTACGCGATGATCGCGTCCATCTCGGTCTTGCCCTCGAGTTCCTGGGGCGCGGCCTCGATCTGGGCGTCGGTGTAGGGCACGCCGAGCGTGCGCAGGGTTTCCATCTTGGCCTGGATATCGCTGCCGTCGAGTTCGGTGGTCTCGAGCCAGGGGTAACCGGGCATGATCGACTCGGGTACGACGTCGCGCGGGTTGATCAGGTGCACCCGCTGCCATTCGTCGCTGTAGCGCCCGCCGACCCGATGCAGATCGGGGCCGGTGCGCTTGGAGCCCCACTGGAAGGGTCGGTCGTAGACGTATTCGCCGGCGACCGAGTAGTGGCCGTAACGTTCGGTTTCGGCGCGGAAGGGACGAATCATCTGCGAGTGGCAGACGTAGCAGCCTTCGCGTACGTAGATGTCGCGTCCCTCGAGGCGCAGCGGTGAATAGGGTTCGACCCCGGTGACCGGCTCGGTCAGCGACTGCTGGAAGAACAAGGGTACGATCTGAACCAGGCCGCCGATCGAGATCGTGATGACGATCAGAATCATCATCAGGCCGATATTTCTTTCTACTTTATCGTGAGCTGTTGCCATGATCTTGCCTCGTTACTCAGTGGGCGCTTGCGGGGGTGGGAATTTCGACTTCCACCGGCTTGGCGTCAGCGATACTGCGCCACAGGTTGTAGGCCATCACGACCGCGCCGAGCAGGAAGAAGGCGCCGCCGAGCGTGCGCACGATGTAGTAGGGGTGCAGCGCCTGCACGCTCTCGACGAAACTGTAGGTCAGCGTGCCGTCGGTATTGACCGCGCGCCACATCAGGCCCTGCATGATGCCGGCCACCCACATCGACGAGATATACAGCACGATGCCGATAGTCGAGGTCCAGAAGTGCACCTCGACCAGGCGCAGGCTGTAGAGCTCGCGGCCGAACAGGCGCGGGATCAGGTAGTACATCGCGCCCATCGACACCAGTGCAACCCAGCCGAGCGCGCCGGAGTGCACGTGGCCGATGGTCCAGTCGGTGTAGTGCGACAGCGCGTTGACCGTCTTGATCGACATCATCGGGCCCTCGAAAGTCGACATGCCGTAGAACGAAATCGATACGATCAGCAGGCGCAGGACCGGGTCGGTGCGCAGCTTGTGCCAGGCGCCGGACAGGGTCATGATGCCGTTGATCATGCCGCCCCAGGATGGCGCCAGCAGGATCAGCGACATGATCATGCCGAGCGACTGCGCCCAGTCGGGCAGCGCGGTGTAGTGCAGATGGTGCGGTCCGGCCCAGATGTAGGTGAACACCAGTGCCCAGAAATGCACCACCGACAGGCGATAGGAATAAACCGGGCGCCCGGCCTGCTTGGGCACGAAGTAGTACATGATGCCGAGGAAACCGGCGGTCAGGAAGAAGCCGACCGCGTTATGCCCGTACCACCACTGCACCATCGCGTCCTGGACACCGGCGTAAGCCGAGTAGGATTTCCAGAAGCTGACCGGCAGGGCCATGCTGTTGAAGATGTGCAGTACCGCCACCGTGATGATGAACGCGCCAAAGAACCAGTTGGCAACATAGATGTGCGGGATCTTGCGCTTGAGAATGGTGCCGAAGAACACCAGCGCGTAGGCTACCCACACCAGCGTGATCAGGATGTCGATCGGCCATTCGAGTTCGGCGTATTCCTTGCTGGTAGTGATACCGAGCGGCAGCGTGATCGCGGCCGCCAGGATGACCAGCTGCCAGCCCCAGAAGGTAAACGCGGCCAGTGCCGGGAACGCAAGTTTGGCGTGGCAGGTATGCTGCACCACGTAGTACGAGCAGGCGAACAGCGCGCAGCCGCCGAAGGCGAAGATAACCGCGTTGGTATGCAGCGGGCGCAGGCGGCTGAAGGTCAGCCAGGGCAGGTCGAAGTTCAGCGCGGGCCAGGCCAGCTGGGCGGCGATCACCACACCGACCAGCATACCGACGAGACCCCAGACGATCGTCATGATCGCGAACTGGCGCACCACCTTGTAATTGTAGGTTTCAGAGTTGTTCATCTATTTTTACCTCGATGGCTGCCGGGAGCCCGGCAGGTCAATCGTTAAGCCGAAAATCAGTAGGTGAATACCGGTTGCAGACCCATGCCCCACAGCAGTGCGGTCATCGCCAGCAGTGACACCAGCGCCACCAGTCCGACCGCGAGCACCGCGGATGCGTACAGGAATCCGCGCTCGGTGGGAATTTCCATCAGGGTCGGCAGGCCCGAATACAACAGATAAACCGTGTAGGCCAGCGCCGGCAGGCCGATCAGCATGTTCAGCCACAGCACCGGGTAGACCTGCATGACGCCGATCAGGAATAGCGGCGTGGCGGTGTAGGCCGCCAGCGCGATCGACAGCGGCAGCGGCTTTTCCAGGTCGTAGGCCTTGCCGAGCAGGTGGATCATCCAGCCGATGGTGTAGACGCCGATCAACAGTGCGAGGTAGTAGATCACGGCGATAGATATCGCGGAATCACCGGTAATCTTGATCGGGTCGCCGACACCGATCCGCCAGCCGACCTGGGTGGTGCCGATATAGCCCGAAACTGCCGGAATCGCGGCGAGAATCAATACGTGGCCTATCGGTATGGAACCGGTAGATTTGTAGTGATCGCGAATCTTTTCCCATTCGCGGGCGGGATCGGTAAACAGACCGATGGTGTGCTGTATGAACATGGCCCCTACAATTTTTCGGATTATTGCCGCGGATTATTAATGAACTGGGTTTCCCGATATTGATGCAGATCAACTATGAGGGGTATACGATAGGCACCATGCCAACTCCCGGGTTGGATGACGTTTTGCGAACTTGTTAGAGAAAAGCCTGACCATGACCCTGCCCGGCGCCAGCGCCGATATCGAACCCCCGCGCGGCGTCGCGCCGGCGGCGAGTTGTTACCACTGCGGACTGCCGGTTCCGGACGGACTCGAGCTCGCAGTCGAGATCGACGGTGCCGAGCGCTCCATGTGCTGCGCCGGCTGCCAGGCGGTGGCGCAGGTTATCGTTGCCGCCGGGCACGAAAACTACTACCGCGTGCGCACCGAAACGGCGCCGACCGGCGACCAGCTGCTGCCCGATTTCCTGCGTGAAACCGAAGTTTACGATCGCGCGGAGATCCAGCGCGAGTTCGTGCGCACGCTGGATACCGACCTGCGCGAGGCCAGCCTGATACTCGAGGGCATTACCTGCGCCGCCTGCGTCTGGCTCAACGAACAGTACCTCGCCGCTTTGCCCGGCATCATCGACGTGCGCGTCAACTACGCCACCCAGCGTGCCTGGATCCGCTGGGACGACAGTCGCGTGAAGCTCTCCGAAATCCTGCAGGCGGTGCGGCGCATCGGCTACCGCGCGCTGCCGTTCAACCCGGCGCAGCAGCAGGAGTCGCAGCAGCGCGAGCGCCGCCTGCAGCAGCGCCGGCTGGCGGTGGCGGGCCTGTTCGGCATGCAGGTCATGATGCTGTCGATCAGCCTCTATGCCGGCGCCTGGTCGGGTATGGAAGCCGGCTTCGAGCAGCTGTTCCGCTGGCTCAATCTCGGCCTGACCCTGCCGGTACTGCTGTACTCCGGCCTGCCGTTTTTCACCGCTGCCTGGCGTGACCTGAAGCGCGCGCAGGCGAGCATGGACCTGCCGGTGTCGCTCGGCATCGGCGGCGCGTTTCTTGCCAGTGCCTGGGCCACGCTGGCCGGCCACGGCGAGGTTTACTTCGACTCGGTGGTCATGTTCGTGTTTTTCCTGTCGGCGAGCCGCTACTTCGAAACCCTGGCGCGCCATCGCTGCGCGGCTTCGGTCGAGCAGCTGGTGCAATCGATACCGCTTACCGCAACCCGTATCGATGATGCGGGTGCCGAGGAATCGGTACCGGCGACACTGCTGGGCGTCGGCGATCGGTTGCTGATCAGGCCGGGCGAAACCGTGCCGGCCGATGGCGAGATCGAGGCCGGTTTCTCCGCCTTCGACGAATCGCTGCTGAACGGTGAAAGCACGCCGATCGAAAAATCCGCCGGCGACGCGGTGCTGGGCGGCAGCGTCAACCTGACCCAGCCGCTGGAGCTGCGCGTCACCGCGGTTGGCGCGGACACGGTCATGGCCGGCATCCAGCGCATGATCGAACGCGCGCAGTCCGATCGCCCGCCGCTGGCGCGGCTCGCCGACCGGGTCGCGTCACGCTTCATCTTCGGTGTACTGGCGGTGGTCGGCGCGGTGGCGTTTTACTGGTGGCAGCAGGATCCGGAGCGCTGGTTCGAAACCGCGCTGGCAGTGTTGATCGTAACCTGTCCATGCGCGCTGTCGCTGGCAACCCCGACCGCGATCAGCGCCACGCTCGGACGCATGATGGAGCGCGGCCTGCTGGTGAGCCGGGCATCGGCGCTGGAAAAGCTGATCAGGGTCAGCCATGTCGTGTTCGACAAGACCGGTACGCTGACGCTGGGGCGTCCGCAGCTGGAGGAGATCCTGCCGGCCGAAGGCGTCAGCCGCGAGCAGGCCCTGACGCTCGCGGCCGCGCTCGAGATTCGCTCGGAGCATCCGCTGGCGCATGCCCTGTTGCAGGTCGCCGGTGACGGCAACCGGCTCAGCGCGGAGCAGGTCGAGAACGTGCCGGGTGGAGGCCTGCGCGGTCGCATCGACGGTCGCGACTGCTATATCGGCAGTGCCGACTTCGTCGTCGCCGAAACCGGTTTCGAGCTGCCGGCTGCCTGGCAGGCGCGCCTGCGCGACGGTGGCGCAACCGCCGTGATCCTGGCGCAGGCCGATGAAATGCTTGCGCTGTTCTGTTTTCGCGATCGCCTGCGCGACGACGCTGCAGCGCTCGTCGAGCGCCTGCGTGCCTCGGGCCGGCAGGTGATCCTGATGACCGGCGATCGTGCCGCGGCCGCGGCCGAGGTTGCCGCTGCCTGCGGCATCGAGGACGCTCGCGCCGGCATGTCGCCAGCGGACAAGATGGACGCGGTGCAGGCGCTGCAGGCAGAGGGCGCGCGCGTATTGATGGTTGGTGACGGTATCAATGACGCCCCGGTACTGTCGGCGGCGGACGTATCGATAGCGATGGGCGGCGCCAGTGCGCTGGCCAAGGTCAACGCCGATATCGTGCTGCTCGGCAACCGGCTGGAGGCGGTGGCGGAAGCGCTGGCTCGTGCCGCGCGTAACCAGCGCGTGGTGCGCCAGAACCTCGCCTGGGCATTAGGATACAATATCTCTGCGATTCCAGCCGCGGCAGCCGGCCTGGTCGCGCCTTGGGCAGCCGCGATCGGCATGTCGCTGAGCTCGCTGCTGGTCGTATTGAACGCAACGAGGCTTACCCGTTAATGGAAGTGCTTTACCTGCTGATCCCGATTTCCCTGCTTATTCTCGGTGGTATTCTGTGGCTGTTGTTCTGGGCCGTGCGCAGCGGTCAGTTCGACGACATGGAGGGTCCGGCGCACCGGATCCTGATGGACGAGGACAAGGTTGTCGACGAGCAAAAAAATAGCCGGCGGGGAGGCACCGGCTAGAACACTCTTTGTGAACTATAGAGTAGGAGTCGAAGAGAACTATACGAATAACCCTGCTCCGAGTAATTGATTCAGGTCAATTACTGCGCCTAATTTCGAATCCTTGCTTACATGCTCCCCGAGAATAGCCCGGCGATCCGATCCGTTTGCTGGTAGCGGTCGAAAATCATGCAGATGTTGCGCACCAGCAGGCGACCGTTCTCCAGTACCCGTATCTGGTCGTGACTGACCTCCACCAGGCCGTCGTTCTGCATGCCGCCGAGACGTTCCAGTTCGTCCGCGAAGTGCTGGTCGAAGTCGATGTCCCAGCGTTTTTCGATGCCGTGCAGGTCAAGCTCGAAATGACATACCAGGTCCTGGATGATCTCGCGCCGCAACAGGTCGTCGTCTTCACTCTGGAAACCGCGCGCCACCGGTAGCTGGTCACGTGCGAGATCGTCGTGGTAAGCGTCGAGACTGGTCGTGTTCTGGCTGAAGTTGTCGCCGACGTGGCTGATGGCCGAGACACCGAAGCCGATCGAGTCGCAGCGTGCATGGGCCGCGTAACCCTGGAAGCTGCGGTGCAGGTTGCCGTTGCGCTGGGCTACCGCAAGCTCGTCGCCCGGCTTGGCGAAATGATCCATGCCGATGTATTCGTAGCCGGCGACGCCCAGGCGGTCGAGCGCCAGCCGCAGGATGTTGAGTTTTTCGCCGGAATCCGGCAGGTCCTCGGCCACGATGCGGCATTGCGACGGGTAACGGTGCGGCAGGTGGGTATAGCTGTATAGCGCGATCCGGTCCGGGTCCAGGCTGATCACGAGGTCCAGCGTGTGCCCGAAACTCTCCGCCGTCTGCTGCGGCAGGCCATAGATCAGGTCGATGTTGATCGAGCGAAAACCATGCCCGCGGGCCTCGTCCATGACCTCCGCCGTTTGCTCCAGGCTCTGGATCCGGTTGATCGCTTGTTGCACGGTCGGATCGAAGTCCTGCACGCCGAGGCTGACGCGGTTGAAACCGAGATTGCGCAGCTGCGAGATACCGCCCTTCTCGACCACGCGCGGGTCGAGTTCGATCGAATACTCGCCGCCGTCATCGGCGCGCAAGCGAAAATGATGCCTGATTTTTTGCATCAGCTGCAGCGCCTGCGCATGCGACAGAAAGCCCGGCGTGCCACCGCCCCAGTGCAGCTGGCGCACCTCGCGATCGCCGTCGAACAGCCGCGACTGGATCTCGATTTCACGGTACATGTCGCGCAGGTAGGGTTCGGCTTTTTCCTTGCGCCGGGTAACGATCTTGCTGCAGGCGCAGTAGTAGCACAGCGAGCTGCAAAAAGGGATATGAAAGTAGAGCGACAGCGGCTTTGGAATCAGTTCCTCGTTACTCTGCCGGGCCCACTCGCGAAATTCGCGTTCGCCGATGCGATCGTGAAACTCGGTCGTCGGTGGGTACGAGGTGTAGCGCGGACCGGGGCTATCATAGCGATTGATCAATTCTTCCTTAAATACGGGTGGTCTGAGCATGGGCGTCAGCGCGCTTTTTTGATTTCGCGATAGCCTACTCCCCCGCGTTGCGAGCTATGTTGACCTGTATCAATTTTGGGATATTGATCCGTCGATCGCCGCCGTCAGCAAACCCGCGAAGTACTGCTGCACCGGGTCCCAGTAGGGTGACAGCACACCGCCGTCGAATCCCTCGGAATAGCGCCCGGCCTGCATGCGTTCGATGACGCCGATGTCCTCGTGGTTGAGGTCGTTCCAGTTCTTGACCACGTGTCGACGCGCGTCGGCATAGGCCGGCGCGTCGACCCCGTCACCGACAAAATAAAGGGCGATGGTTTCGCGGCAGTGTCCGACATCCCGCGGCCAGGCGACGAAAACGTCGACCTGGTCGGGAAAAATTTCGAACGCGAAGTTCGGAAACAGTACGAACCAGTCGCCCCGGTTCTGCTTGTTCGCGGGCAGGTCCGGGAACCAGGGCAGCTGGCCGCCGCGCGCGGGGTCCGGTGCGCCGAACTCGTAGCCGCACAGCAGCACGTTGGCATCGTAGGTGGGCGGATCGCGTTCGCCCATGCCGACAAAGTCGTTGAGCCAGGGGTGGCAGGAAAACACGTGGTAGGGTTCGATGAAATTCTCGATCGCCAGCTTCCAGTTGGCGCGAAGGTCGAACTCCAGCCTGTCGGCGAAACCGATCGCCGACAGGTCGTAGCCGTCGAGCCGGGTCGTGATCGGTGCGATTGCGTCGGCAAATGGTTTTGCGCTGGCGGAGATATTGACGAACACCCAGTCGTGCCAGGTCTCGCAGGCGACCGCGCGCAGGTCAGCGGGATGACATTCGGCGCGGTTGACGTCATGGCGCTCGCCGCCGTGGTAATGCGGCCGCATCAGCAACCTGCCGTCCAGCCCGTAACTCCAGGAATGATTCGGGCAGACGAACTTGCGGTGGCGGCCGGCCGACTCGACCAGGCGGGCGCCGCGGTGTCGGCAAACGTTGTGAAAAGCGCGGATGCCGTTTTCGCCGCGCACCAGTACCAGCGGCTGGCCGGCGATTTCGACCGGCAGCATGTCACCAACCTTCGCGAGTTCGTGGGCAAACGCGGCGAAAACCCAGTTGTCACGAAACACCGTCTGCTGTTCCAGCGCGAAAAAATCCGCATCGGTGTAACACAGGTTCGGCAGACCGGCAGCCTGTTCGACCGGCCGCTCGAGACGGCCGTCCGCCATCTGTCGCAAAAACTCGGAGCGGACCTGTTGCAGTGCTGCGCCGGACGAACTCATACCATGAAAATTCTGCTACATTATTTTGCGTACGTGAAAATTTAATGCTATTTTTTCATTTTCGCAAGCATTAGATACCAGCCCATGTTTGACACGCTGTTGTCGCCACTGCAACTCGGGCCGACCCGGGTACGCAACCGCATCTTCAATCCACCGCATGGCACAACTCTCGGCCGTCACGGCCAGGTCACCGACGACCTGGTTGCCTATCATCGCACGCGTGCGCGCGGCGGTGTCGGCCTGATCGTGCTCGAAGGCATGACGCTGCACCCGAGCTACGGTTTCGCGGAATCGTTTCTCTACGCCGGTGACGACCGCATCGTCGACGGACTTGGACGACTCGGCGAGGCCTGTCGAACCGAGGGTACCCCGGTATTAGGCCAGTTGTTTCACGCCGGCCGCGGCGTGCGCCTGTCGCACGATGGCTCGCGGCCGTTGAGCTACTCGGCCTCGGATATTCCCGACCAGCGTTACCGGGTGGTGCCGGTGCCGATGCCGGTCGACATGGTGCAGGAGATGATCGAAAGCTACGTCGCGGCCGCGGGCCGACTGGCCGACGCGGAGCTCGACGGTATCGAGATACTCGCCAGTATGGGTTACCTGATTGCGCAGTTTCTGAACCCGCATACCAACCGCCGCGAAGACGACTACGGTGGTAGTCTCGACAACCGCATGCGCCTGCTGCGCGAAATCGTCGAGGGATGCCGCCAGCGCATCGGCACGCAGCGCACCCTCGGACTGCGTATCACGCTGGACGAGAAGACCGAGGCGGGCCTGCCGGCCGAGGACATGATCGAGGTCTGTCGGCGGCTGCAATCCCTGGTGGACTATTTCAGCGTGATCTCGGGTTCTTCGGCGGCGCCCGATGGCTGGATTCACGTGTTTCCGCCGATGTCGGTGCCACCGGGTTTCGTCGCCGATGACGCCGCACGCCTGCGCGCCGAGGTCGACAAGCCGGTGCTGGTCGCCGGCCGAATCAACCAGCCGCAGCTCGCCGCCGAGATTGTCGAGCAGGGTAAGGCCGATATGATCGGGCTCGCGCGCGCCCTGATTGCCGACCCGGAATTCGTCAACAAGATGGCCGCGGGGCGCATCGACGATATCCGCGCCTGCGTCGGCTGCAACCAGGCCTGCGTCGGTCATCGACTCGCGCACTTCCCGGTCTCCTGCATCCAGAATCCCTACAGCGGTCGCGAACAGCGTTTGCCGCCGGCAGCACCGGCGCGGCGCAGCCGGCGGGTAGTCGTTATCGGTGGCGGGCCGGCCGGCATGCGCGCCGCGGTTACCGCCGCGACGCGCGGCCACGCGGTGACGCTGCTGGAGCAATCCGCGCGCCTCGGCGGCCAGGTGAATCTCGCCGAGGCCCTGCCGGGGCGAGCTGAATTCGGCGGCGTTACCAGCAACCTCCGGCGCGAGCTCGAAGCCAGCACGGTCGACGTTCGTCTCGCAACCCCGGCCGACGCCGCGCTGCTGCGTGAACTGGCGCCCGACAGCGTGGTTGTTGCAACCGGGGCGACCACGCGGCTGCCCGAAGTCGAAGTTGATGGCACGCATATGGTCGACGCCTGGACGGTGATTCGGGGTGAAGCCCGGGTCGGTAAAAACGTGGTTATTGCCGACTGGTCCTGTGACTGGAACGGGCTCGGGGTTGCCGAACGGCTGGCGCGCGACGGTCACCATGTGCGCCTGTTGTCGGGCGGCAGCGTCGCCGGCGAATCGATCCAGGCAATCGTGCGCGATCACTGGATCGGCGTACTGCACGGCCTTGGAGTCGAGATGACGCCCTACGCACATTTCTTCGGCGCAATGGACGGCAGCGCTTTCTTTCAGCACATGAGCAGCGGCGAAGCCATCGTTTGCGACGCGGTCGATACGGTGGTCACCTGTTACGCGGCCCAGGTCCGTCGCGACTGTGATCCGCTGCTGGCAGGGCTGGATTGTGAAGTGATCCGGGTGGGAGACGCACTCGCGCCGCGTACCGTCGAGGAAGCCGTGCTTGACGGCCTGCGCGCGGGGCTCGCGATCGAATGATTGACCCGGCGCGCAGGCAAACAGCGGACGTCCTCGATCTCGGCAACGAAATTCGCCAGTTGCGCAAGGTGCGCGGCATGACGCTGCAGCAGCTGGCCCTCGCGACCGGCCGATCGGTCGGTTTCCTGAGCCAGGTCGAACGCAACCTGACACGGCCATCGGTCACCGCGCTGCAGGATATCTCCGCCGCGCTCGGGGTTCATATCGGCTGGTTTTTCCCGGATGAAAACGTCGGCGAAGCAGAGGAGCGTGACATCGTTGTACGCGCGGCCGGCCGGCGCCGGCTGACCTATTCCGAACTGTCCGGAACGGAATACCTCGGCCTGCACGATCACTTGCTGTCGGCCAACCTGAACGGCAACCTGGCGCTCGGCATATCGCGCTACGAACCGGGTGCATCCACCGGCGACGACTGCTACCGCCACGAGGGCGAGGAGGCCGGATTGCTGCTGGCCGGTGAACTCGAACTGACCGTCGACGAACGGGTCTATCGGCTGGTGGCGGGTGACAGCTTTTCCTTCGACAGCCGGCGACGCCATCGTTATGTCAACCCGTCGACGAGCGAGGATGCGGTCGTGGTCTGGGCCAATACACCGATCACGCTGCGCATGTAGCGCGGGTTGGCCTCGAAGATTCAGTCAGAGCAGGCCCGGATCGATCCCGCCATCGCGGTCCCGGCTCGCGAGGGAGAGGGCCGGGTGAAGGGGGAACCGCCGCGTCCCTGCAGCGGGTCCGGAGGAATCAGGCCGCGCGCATCATTCGGTGGCGGTTTTCGCGGTCGAGCAGGGCCGCGACCTGGGCGCGCAGGGTTTCGCGGTCGGCGCCGAGCACGTCTTCGATTTCGATGCCGTTGGTTTCCATCCAGTCGGCCAGCGCTGCCGGCGGCAGGAAGCTCGGCGAATCCTGCAGGCTGTCGATGGTGCGGGCTACCAGCGTGGTAGCGGCGAGGGTCTGATAGCAGTGCATGTCCATTTACTCCGTGTCTCGTAACGATGCCTGGTGGACAGGTCGATGTGGGCGCTATCCTGACCAGATCTGTAGTCGGGCGCAAATTTAGCCGCTGAAAGTCACGGTTTGATTTCAATTGGTGCACATTTTTTGCGGCTTTGCTGCCTGTTGGTGCGTCGACCGGGGTATCCCTCCGCTCGTTAGCGTTGCGCCCGGTGCTCGTCATCTCCCGCACCAGGGCACTGTTGTCTGGCAGCTACTCTAATGCTCGTCACCCCGCGGCTTGACCGCGGGGTCCAGTGATTACCTCCTGCATTTCTGGATACCGCGGTTTCAGGCCCCCTGGGTCCAAGCCGCGGTATGACCGATTAGTTTTGCGCCTGATTTGAAGTCCCGAAACACAGGCCAGATGTGACGGATGTTTATGCGCGGCTCGTGCGCAGCACGGTTTCGACGCTTGCCGCAACCCGGTAGAGGTGTTCGTCGTCGCCATGCCTGGACGCCAGCATCAGCCCGACCGGTGCGTCGCCACCGGTATGGCAGGGCAGGCTGATGGCGCAGCCGTCGAATATGTTGACCGTCGCGGTGTTGCGCAGGCAGCGCAGGTTGAGCGCACGCGCGTGTTCATCGTCAGCCATATCGGCGATCGGGGGCGGGATGCAGGCCACGGTCGGGTACAGCAGTGCGTCGCAATCCAGCGCGGCAAAGTCGCGCAGGAATTCGGCAACAATTTCGTTACGCTCGCGGTAGCGGGCCTGCTGCATATCCTCGCTCACGTCTGCCCCGGTGCGCATGCGTTGCGCGACAAAAGGGTCATACTCGTCGCCATGTGCCTGCAGCAGCTCCCGGTGATGCTGGTAAACCTCGTAGAGCACCAGCGACTTTTCGCGGAAAAACCTGTCGCAGCGAGACAGTATCGGTAACGCCACCGTTTCGACGCGGATACCGGCTGCGCGCAGGCACGCGATCGTGCGTTCGAAGTCGCGCGCCACCTCGGTGTCGAGATCCTGCATGACGCAGTCCTGCGGCACGGCGAGCCGGATGCCGGCGATGTCCTGTGCCTGCAGGGGCGGTAACTCGTCGTGCACGCCGAGCGTGCCGCGCATCAGCTGGTCGAGAATGAAACAGGAATCGACGTCGACCGCGAGCGGCCCCGGTGCGTCGAGTGTCGGCGACAGCGGATAGACACCGCTGAGCGACAGCCGCCCGTGGCTCGGCTTGACGCCGACCACGCCGTTGAAAGCGGCCGGAATACGACAGGACCCCGCGGTATCGGAGCCCAGCGCGGCGGCCACGATGCCGGCACCGATGGCAACCCCGCTGCCCGACGACGAGCCGCCGGGCAGGCGGCCGGTGGCCCGATCCCAGACCGACAGCGGCGTGCCGTAGTGGCTATTGGTGCCGATCCCGGAAAAGGCGAATTCGCTCATGTTCGTGCGCCCCAGGAACAGCAGTCCCGCTGCGCGTAGGGGCGCGGCCACGGCGGCATCGCTGGCTTCTGGTTCGGCCACGTGGCGGCGCACCACCGAACCCGCGAGAGTGTTTTCGTTGCGCAGGTTGAACAGGTCCTTGAGCGCTATCGGGATACCGGCCAGCGGCGGCTGCTGTTGCCGGCGCCGGCGACCGCGATCGATAGCATAGGCCAGGTTTACCAGGCCCGGGTTGATCCTGACGAATACGGACTTGTTGTCCCGAACCTTGCCGAGTGCATCCTCGACCAGGCGGGACGCCGTAAGCTCGCCGCTCGCGAGCGCGGTCGACAGCTCGCGCAGTCCCGGCAGCATCATGATTCCGGCACCCGCAGGCCGAGCGTGCCGCCGTAAGCCCAGTCGTTGTAGATTCGATCGGCGCGCAGGCAGTGGCGTTCGAGTTCGTCATCGGGGCTGAATTCCCAGGCTCCGGCGAGGCTGTCGCCGTAGACCTGGCGCAGGAACAGCCGGCGTTTCTGGCTCAGCAGGATCTGCTCGTTGAGCGCCGCGGCATCCCAGTTGGCCTCTATCAGCGCCCGCATTTCGGCCGCCTGCTCGGCACGGGCCGGGTCGTCGACCAGGTTAATGCGCTCGTCGGGGTCCGCGGCCAGGTCGTACAGCTGGTCCGGGTCCGCCGCGCTGTAGATATACTTGAGTGCCCCGCGCCTGACCATGAGCAACGGGGTACAGGCGCTCTCGGCGAGATTCTCGGCAAACACCGCGCGCTCGCTGCCGCCGCCGCCGTCGGCCAAAGGCAGCAGGCTGCTCCCGGGCAGGGGTTCGACCGCCGATTCGAGCCCGGCATCACCGGCGATATCGAGCAGTGTCGGCAACAGGTCGACCAGCGAGACGTTAGCCGTGACCCGCCGCGGCGCGAGTGCCGGGTGATGCAGGATCAGCGGGATGCGGCAGGCGTCCTCGTAAAAGGTTTTCTTGTACCACAGGCCGTGCTCGCCGAGCATATCGCCATGATCGGTGGTAACTATCACGACCGTGTTTTGCGCCAGGCCGGTCTGGCGCAGTACCGCCAGCAGTTCGCCCAGGATATCGTCGAAATAGCTGACCGAACCGAAATAGGCATGGCGTGCGATGCGCACCTGCTCGTCGCTCGGCGGGCGACCGGTCAATCCATAGGCTTCGATCAGGCGGCGCGAATAGGGATCCATGTCGGCCTGGCTCTTCGCCACCCGCGGCAGCGGGATATCGTCGTGGCGGTAACGGCGCCAGTGTTGCTCGCGGCACTGGTAGGGATCGTGCGGGTGAGTGAAGGACGCAAACAGCAGGAACGGCCGCGCATCGGCGGCGCGCGCAAGGTCGTAGAGCTTGCGTTTCGCGCGGTGACAGACTTCCTCGTCGTACTCGATCTGCGCGTTACGCTCGCATACGCCGGCGTCGGTGAAGGTGATCACGTCGTTGCCGAACTTCGTGCGCGCCTCGGTCCAGTCGCCGGTCCAGCCGAAGTCGCCGGGATAGATGTCGGTGGTCAGGCGCTGTTCGAAACCGTGCAGTTGATCGGCGCCGACGAAATGCATCTTGCCGACTAGGCAGGTCTGGTAGTCCAGCGCGCGCAGGTAATGCGCGAAGGTCGGTATCGAGGATGGAAACTCGGCACCGTTGTCGTAGGCAGCGATGGTCGACGCCAGTTGCCCGGCCATCATCGAAAAACGCGACGGCGCACACAGCGGGAAATTGCAGTAGGCATTGTCGAATACGACACCGCGATCGGCGAGTTCGTCGAGCCGCGGCGTCGATGCAACGCTGCTGCCGTAGGCACCGATGGCCAGGTTTGCAAGCTGGTCGGCCTGAACGACCAGGATGTTGGGGCGGTTGTCCGCCATGTCGTCTCCTCCGGGGCTTTGTTGCCGTCGACGCCGGTGCCGGGCGGGCTGGCGCCAGGCGCGGGATGCCGGCAACAGGTTCGCGATCCGCGCGCTTACGTCGAGGTCGCCGGCTAGTGTAACCAATACCGATCCTGCAGGCGACGGCCACCGGCTTTGCCGACCCGGCCGCGGGTTCCCCCGGGAGTGCGATTTCGCCGCGCGTCAGCGGCGCGGCAGGTCCATGGTCGGATTTTCGTCGAAAAAGCCGTCCGGCATCCAGTGGAAATCGGCGTAAACCACCGGCTGTACCGGCCAGTCCTCGGGCCGCGGCCAGTGATGGTAGTTGAGCGTGTACCAGACGACGATGTCCTGCCCGTCGATGTCGCGGTCGGCCTCGGTCCAGCGCGGCAGGCCGTCGCCACCGGGATGCTGATTCGGAAACCAGCCGGCCGGATAGCGTTCGTCGCCGGCGTAGCGCGTGACCCAGAAGTGCTTGTACATGAAGCCCGCGCGCTGCCCGACCGGCGAGTCGGGATGCTGGAACGGAAACGCGTTGCCACCCGGCAGCAGCTTGTATGCCACCGGCGCACCGTAGCGATTTTTACTGGCGGGATTCAACACGCGCCAGTAGCGGGCGCCGCGGGCGTCGATTTCACGCTGCGCTTCGAGCTCGGTTTTGAAACGCGTTTCCTCGGTCAGGATTGCATTGCCGTGCGGGTTGTCGGCATCCATCGGCGGCGCGCGGAAATTGACTTCGCTGGCCGTGTTGCCGTCGCCGTCGATCGCCATGTCGAAGCGGAAGCTGAACACGTGCTGGTGCACGTGCGACTCGATGCCGTTGCCGATAACGTTGCCGTAGGGGCTGGCCGCTTCACCCTCGAGCGCGGACGGGAACGGGATGCCGGTCGCCTTGACCTCGACGCCGATGTTGCCGTCCTGGTAGAAGTACCAGAAAAAGCCGTAGACATAGTTGCCGATGGTGGCGATCGTGGATATCACCAGTCGACGCGAGCGGGTAACGCTGGTCTGGCCGCTGGCTGGCACCGAGTATTTCCACTGGATCCCGAAATCCTCTTCATGCATGCAGACCGCGTTGTCGATCCTGCGCGGTTCGCCCTGCCAGTCGTGCGTCCACAGGTCGAAATAATGAATGTAACCGAGGCAGTCGCAGCCGAGCCGCAACGAATCCAGTGCCGCGCCGATGCCGATCTCGCCGGTATCGAACGCGTTGCGCCGAAAATGGACGCCGCGCGGATCTCCGTAGGGCACGATCATCTCGGCCATGCAGGCGCGTTTCATGAGCGGTCGCAGGCGGCCGCCGTCGCGGTAGCCGATATCGTGCAGCACCAGTCCCTCGCGTTGCGAAAAACCGATCTGCATTTCCCAGTTGTGCCACCTGACGTGGTAACCGTCGACCTCGAAGCTCGGCCCGTCGCCCTGGGTGATCGCAATTTCGCGCATATCCTCGCGTGTCTCCGCGCGCCGAATGGGTCCGGGGTCCGGCGGCAGCGGCACCGCGCCGAAATCCTCGACGCGGATGATTTCGCGGGTCGCCAGGTCGAATACCGGGTGCAGGTTCGCGATCGGCCGCGCGTAAGGGTTGTCGCCGGCGTTGTTCATCAGCCAGCAAAAACCGTAGGACAGGCGCCGCTGGTTTTCCTCGTCGCGGCCGAAGTGCCCGGCCGACCAGGCTTCGATCAACACGCGCGACGGGTCGTCGATGCCGCGCGCGCGCAGTTTCTCGATCATCTCCGGGTGCTCGCGAGCGAGCTCGCAGGCGAAGGCCGATTCCTCGGCGAGGATGCGCGGCTGCACCCCGGGCAGGTGCTGCCAGTCGTGCAGCGATTCGTCGCTGAAGCGCGCGATGCCGCTGAACGTGCGATTGCTCGACGGCTCGTAGCAGCATACGTAAGCCGCGCGTTCGCCGTCGAAGCGGCCGGATTCGTCGAGACAGATGGTTTCGAACCAGGCCGAATCGTCGAGCCCCGCAGCGCGGCGCACGACCGCCGCGGCGCGTCGATACTCGTTATCGTCGAGCGGTAGTTTGAGTGGATTCAAGGGGCAGCTCCTCGGGTACTCGCCGGTCGCCCATTATAGGGAAAATTACGTCCGCCAACGTCTTGCAGGCCGGGCCTTCTGGCGTCGCGGTCGAAGGCCGCGTCGAAACGCGATCTCGCGAGCGGTTCATCCTGCATCCCGGCCGCCAGCTAGAATGCGTGTTCCTCGACGATGAAGGCCGCGGACCTGGCGTGATCGATGAAGCTGTTCTCGTCTTCCAGCAGCGCGGTGCTCAGTTGCTGGCCCTCGGGCGAGCTCATTGCTTCCATCATGTCCGCTTCCGACTCGAACCAGACTTCGGCGACGCCGTCGAATTCCGGTTGCATCCCGCGCGATTCGCGCAGGCCGTCGTTGAGCGGCGAGTCGAGCGTGTGGCACTGCAGGTATTTCCTGGCCCGCATGGCGGCCGCGTTGTGCATAAAAAACGGGCCGTGCTGGTTCTTCCAGTAATCCAGGAACTGTTCGCGGGTCAGGCTCGGGTGGCGGGTGATGCACATGATAAATTTGATCATCTCGGATATTTCCTGCTCTGGGTCGGGCCAGTGTAACCGCAAGTGTCGCGCGCGTCCTACTCCAGGGGGATTCGCGGGTTAGCCGACGAGACCGAATCGACACCTGCGACGATGCGCGGGCTATTCCCGGGTCGGCGCCCGCCGCGCAACCAGTGCGCTGATCGCCCGCGCCGCGCGTCGACCCCATTCCCGGTAAACCCCGGGCCCGGGATGGAAACCGTCGCTGGCCATCTGGCTCAGGTCCTCGGTGAAGCGCAGGTCCAGGAAGCTGGCATCTTCCCGCAGCGCCAGGTCGGCCGCGAGTGCGCGGTCGAAAGCGGTAGCTCGCGCGCCGAGATACCAGCGCAGCGGCTGCGGCAGCGCCGGGAAGCCGTGCATCGGCGGCAGTCCGCAGATTAGCGCGTGATACACGCCATGGCGCTCGCGCAATCGCCGGCGCAGCTCGGCCTGCTGCTCGAGCCAGGCCCCGGTCGCGATGCCCGAGGTGACGTCGTTGACGCCGAGCGAGGTGATCGCCACGTCGAACGGGCCGTCGGCGAGCTTGTCCAGGTTTCGCAGCGTCGACGCGGTGGTAGCGCCGGTACGCGCGAACAGCGTCCAGGCCACGGTGAACTCGGCGCCGAGCGCCGCTACCAGGCGGCCCGAGAGCGCCTCGTCCTGGTGGGCCGCGCCGACGCCGGCCGCGGCCGAGTCGCCGAGCACGAGCAAGCGGAGCAGGGGGCCGCTGCCGCTGGAACCGGCACGGGGACCGGGCGGTTCGGGCAGACGCGGCACGCTGCGCCGCACCGCCTTGCCCTGCAGGTAGAGCAGCGGGCCGAGGGCGAGGGTGGCCATTTGATATCCCATGTTTGCCTTGTTGTTCCCGTTTCGCCTGGGGCCGTCTACTTTTCGGCGTCTATAAACTTACGACCACGCGGTGTTTTGGATCAGGTCCGATGCCCGGCGCCGTGTTGGCTGCCTGGGACCGGGTTCAGGAGCCGACTACGCGAGATCATCGGGTTCTCCGAGCGCCATCGTCATCGGATCCGGGTAGACGAACGTGTAGTCCAGCACGCGTTTGACCCTGTCGTTACTGACAACCTTGTACTCTCCCGTGCCGGGCGCGGCGCAGGGTGGATCGTCGCGCTCCAGCAGCCGGGCGGCGCGGGTGTAAAAATCCCGTTTACGCGGATGTTCGTCGGCGCAGCAGTTGAACACCTCGCCCCAGGCTGCGCGCTCGACGATGCGACTGATTACTCCCACGCAGTCGTCGCGATGGACCAGGTTGACCGGTGCGTCGGGGTTGGGTATCGGCTTGCCGGGGCCGAAGAAACGGCCAGGATGACGGCTGTAGCCGACCAGGCCGGCGAGCCTGACGATCGTGGTATCGAAACCAGCGGCGCCGCGCAACAGGTTTTCGATAGCGAGCAGGGGGCTCCGGTCCGATTCTGCACCCTCGTCCTCGGTCACCATCGCGTTACGGTTCTCGTACACGGAGGTCGAACTCGTGTACAGCACCCGTGCTACCGGCGAGGCCGCGATTGCCTCGACCAGGCTGGCAAAAGCATCGACGTTTTTCGACGGGATGTCGACGATCAGGATTTTCGAGCGCAGGAATTCGGGTGCCAGATCCAGGCTGCCGTCGATATCGACGACGAAGGCTTCGCTGCCGGCCGCGCGCAGCTGGTCGAGGCGCCCGGGTGAACGCGTCGAGGCCCTGACCCGGTATCCCTGTCCGGCGAAGTGAGCGACCAGCGGCAGCCCGAGCCAGCCGCTGCCGAGAATGCTGATCGAATCCACCGGAACCATCTGCACGAAGTTGCTACTGGGCCGGCTCCGCGGTCCCGCTGTCGCCTGCCTCTTGCTGGCTCGCGCGCAGAATGGTCGTAATCCGCTGGCGCAGGATATCCCGCAGCTCGCGGCTGTGACGCAGCACCAGGTCCCTGAAACCGGATTCGAAACCCTGTTCGAAACGCTCGAATTTTTGCCAGGCCGGGCTGCTCAGCAGGGTGGTCAGGGTCTCGAGTTCGGCCGCGGTGAAATTATCGTCGATCATTTGGTACAGGTCGGCCTGGATGCGCGCCTCGAGGTCGAACTCGTCGTTGACAATCTTAGAGGCTTCGACGCGGATTTCGTCGAGCGTCGGCTGCGTGATTTCGAGATCGCTGTTTTCGAGTTCGGTGATCACCGATTCGATGGTCTGGGCATTCAGTGCACTGCGCTGCAGATCCACGTCGAAGGTCGCCAGGAACTGGTCGATCGCCAGGCGTTTTTGCGCCGGAATCTCGTTCGCGCCGAGCGCGAATACAGGCACGAGCAAGGCGGCGAGGGAGAGAATGAACTTGATCATGCGGGTGTCTCGTCGGAGGTTGGTCGGCTGGCGGCAGTATCGGAACAGGGCGGCAGTATACTGAATTCGATCGAAATACAGGCGAATTACTGGCTCGAACACAGAGCCCGGGTTACAAAACCAGTCTTTCAGCGCGTCGTCTTCGACCCTGAACGGTGTAGACACACTCCCATCCTGTTTGTCGCGTGTTCCATCAGCAGGTCCACTTCATGCCAAATCGGCCCCGCGTTCGGCCAGCAGGCTGCGCAGCAGCGAACGGTGGCAGCGTGCTTCGTTTTCGCAGTAACAACCGATCGAGAAACTGGCCTGGTGCGAGAGCGCCGCGAGCAGGTCGAGATCCCGCCTGGGACCGGCTGCCTTCATTTCGGCCAGGAACCGGCGCGCGAAGCTGCGCCATTGCCGCTCATCGGCGACCGGAAAATACTGCTGCAACAGTGCCTCGCTGGGGGCGAGGTTGGGGAACCACAGGTCGTAAATGTTTTTCGCCGCATAGTCCGCTTTGCGCACACCGCGTGGCGGCCGCCTGACGGTGCCGATACGCAGTCCCTCCCCGGGATGTCGCTCACTTCCCAGCCTGACGATTCGAATGGCCATAGGCTAAAACACTGATACCCGTTCGCAACCTGGATGACAGTATACCGACACGGATCGATCAGCTGACTGGTTGCCGGTCCGAGTTTCTTGTACTGTCCCTGGAATTCCCGCAGATCCGAAGTTTCAATTCCTTTGATCGGGCTGTTTGAAAGCCTTCATCGTATGTTCCCGAACCTGTTGTTGCCGCAAGGCTTCCAGGTCTTTCTTGCGCTTGCTCGACATGCTGCTGGTATATACGAACAGGCCGCCGGCGACGATGGTCACGCCGTAGCGAACGAGCGGTGGAATGTCGAAGACCCAGACGGTGATCAGTATCACCAGGATCAGCATGATGAACATGCCGAAAATCCGTTCGTCGAGGTGATTGATGCTCCAGTCGTGTTGACGTTCGAATCCTTTCGCGTGGTCAAGCTCGTTTTGTGCAGCCTTGTTATGACTGGTGGCGATTCCTGCTTCAGCGTTCGAATCATCATCCATCGCGATGCCCCTCCAGCTGTAGAGAAGCGCCATTTTATGCGCGTATGCAGCAAAAAAACCAGTGCGAATTCGGGTGACGACATACCCTTTTAATCGGGGACGGTATAACTGGTCGATACAAACAGGCGGCGGGCAGCTGGCACTGATCAGGTTTACTGTTCGCTTAAATCCCGTGGAGGGAGGGCAAATTCGACCGAGATGCTTCAGGCAATCCGCAGCTTAACCGAATTTTAACCGGGCGCTAAACTGACAAAAACCATCGTCCTGTAGGGTTCATGGCGGTTCGAATACCGGTCGCTGTAGCGCGGCGGGTTGTCGGATTCACTTTCAATCTAACAGGATGGAACAATGAACAAACTCAGCAAGCTTGCGGCAGGCTCTCTCTTTGCTGCTTTGATCCTGCCGGCCACCAGTGCGCTGGCGGTCGACGAACATTTTATCGATTCAAAAGCTGTTGTCGGCGGCTACGACGTGGTCGCTTATCACACGGTCGGCAAACCCACCAAGGGTTCCGCCAACTATTCGGCAAGCTACCAGGGTGCGACCTGGCACTTTGCCTCGAGGGACAACCTGGATCTCTTCAAGGCAGAGCCGGCCAAATATGCGCCTGCGTATGGCGGCTGGTGCTCCGCTGGTGCCAGTAAGGGCAAGAAGGTTCCGACCAAACCCGACCTGTGGGCCATTGTCGATGGCCAGCTCTATCTGAACAGCAGCCCCGCCGCGCATAACAAGTTGTTTCTGGCGGATACCGAAGGCGTCATTCGCAAAGGTGAAGCGAACTGGAAGCGGATTTTCGCCACGCCTCGCGGCGAACTGTAGGTCCTTTGGTCAAGCCCGTAAATTGGACCGGGCACAGGCCCGGGTGTTAACGGTGGTTTGAACTTTAAGGCGAGCAGGCGCTCTATTGTTATCCACAGTTTCCGGAGCGCCTGCGAGCCATTGATTTTCGAGTTCGTCGGGTTGCGCCAATGAAAAGGCAAACGAGGCTTCGAACCATCGAATCGCATGCCACCGTGCTCGTGGTCGAGGACGACGAGAATATCCTTCAATTGCTCAGCGCTTACCTGGAGAGCGCCGGGTATACGGTCATCATCGCCGCGGACGGCGCCGATGGCATGCGCAAGGCATTGCACGAGCGTTTCGATATTGGCGTGCTCGATGTCATGTTGCCGAACAAATCCGGCATCGAAATCGCCTCCGCATTGCGCCGCTCCGATCGTGAGATGCCGATACTTTTTCTCACCGCGCTGGGCAATGAAACCGACGTTCTGAACGGTTTCGAGGCGGGTGCCGATGATTACATGGTGAAGCCCTTTTCGCCGCGCGAACTCCTGGTTCGAATTGCAGCCATACTGAAACGATTTCGCACGCAGGGCAGTCACAGTGATTCGATCGTCCACTGCGGGCCCATCGAGCTGGACGATTCGCAGGCGATCTGCCGGGTCCACGGTCGGCCCGTCGAGCTCACGCCCCATGAATACAAGATATTGCGACAGTTGATGCAACGGCCAAGCCGGATTTACGAGCGCCAGGCGCTCATCGCTTCGATTTACGGTAACCAGCACGCCGTGAGTCCCAAAGCCATCGATGTGCATGTGCATCACCTGCGAACCAAGCTGGGCAGCGAGGCCGGGGACATGATCCAGACCGTGCGAGGTTTTGGCTACAGGCTACTCACTGATATCGAACACACCCGGGCTCGACATGCTACCGCAACGCCTGCGTAACTGGCCCTGGCTGACGCTGCAGATCATTGCCGCCAACGTGGTCATTATTCTCGCCGTGGCCTCGGCCTGGTATTTCGCTTTCATGACCCAAAGCAGCGTGTATTCCGACCGACTGATGTCGACGTTCAATATCGAGCCAGGCAGCCTGCATGCCATGTATGTCGATGATGTCGAGCGGCAACTCTGGATGAGCGTGAGCCTGGGCCTGGTCTTTGCCGTCGTGGCTTCGGTTGGCCTCGCTTTCCTGATCGTCAAACCCATCCGGTCCCTGGCGAAAGCCACCGAGGAGCTTCGCCATGGCGACTATAGCGTCCGCTCCAGCGTCGAGTCCGGGGAGGTGGGGCGCCTGGCGGGTACCTTCAACTCGCTGGCAGTAACCCTGGAAAGCGAAGAACGCAGACGAAGCCAGTTTTTGGCCGACCTGGGTCATGAGCTGCGCACCCCGATCACCAGTCTGCAGGGTTATACCGAAGGCCTCGAAGACGGTGTTTTCCAAGCCAACCGAAAATACTTCGCGCTCATCGAGGGCGAACTGAATCATTTGTGCGCGTTGACGACCACGATTCAAACCATGCAGCTCAACGCCTTCGGCCACATTGATGAGAACCAGGCAAGCGAACTCTCGGTAGCCGCCCATCTCGAAAGTGCGAAAGAACGCTGGAGTGCCAGGTTGCAACAAAGGCGGTTGAGTCTAAAACTTTCCACACCGGGGAACCTTGGCACGGAGAAACTGGCAATCTCGACGCGATCGTCAAGGCAAATTCTGGACAATTTGCTGTCCAACATGTATCGATACGCCAGGCCTGGTACCCGGTGCCTGATCGAGGTATCGCGCGCAGCACAAGCCCAACAGGTCGCACTGGGATTCAGTAACGAAACGCTCGATGTGACCGAGGACTGCCTGCCGTATCTGTTCGATCGATTTTACCGGGTGTCCAGGAGTCGTACGCGAACCCAGCAGGAAAACTCGACGGGCCTGGGTTTATCCATCGTGAGGCAGCTGTGTCTTTTACACAAGGGCAATGCAACCGCAGACCTCGACGGGTCCCGGTTAGTCATATCGGTCTACTTACCGCTCCTTGCCGTCGCGAGATAGAACTGGAAATCGACAGGGAGTAAGCCTAATTCATCTATAACAGATGCCGGGCAACTAACTCGAATCAATAATGCTGTGCAAGGGATTCCGCTTCTCCGCACGGCGGATATGCTGGATATTTGCGCATGACCTCCTGATGCCAAGCATTAGCGGCCGGCAGAAGGCCGGTCCGTCTGCATGCGCTTGTTAGGCTGCGATGCCGGATAGGGTGAGTTGGCTTACGTCAGTTCGCCGGCTAGCGTGTTCTACGGTGATGGCGACTATATTGCCGGAAGCATCAAGATCGAGAAGAGTATTCTCATCGAGGTCTTTTGTCTCAACCACGCTGTCTTCTTTAAATTCGATATACAGCGTATCGGTATCTTCAAAGTAGCTCATTTTCATGGTTGATAGCCTCGATCGAAAAATGCGTTATGAACCGTTTCTCCGTCTTTAAGGAGGATAACACGTAGGTATTTGTTTTCCATTTCGGTGATTTTGGCCCACCGCCGGATCCGGCCGTCGTCCTGGATAGACTCTTTTTCGAAATTATCGATAACAAACTTAATCCATTCGAGTTGTATTATCGCCCGATCGGGCCGGCTTCTGATTGAGTCAAAGTATTTTGTGGTTTTCATCCATGTTACCTTATCGCCTAACGGCCCGGCTGCATGCGCCTGTTAGGGTGCTATCGTAAGATGTGTGACACGCTGAATTTATTCCAGTCTGTCTAATTGCTTTTCAGCCTTGTGAATGGCCCTTTCACACCTCGGTATAAATACGTTTCTTATCCAATCTTTATGTGGATGCGCTAATTCTTCATTTCGTATCTTCTTCCTAAACCATGGCTGGAATCCATGCCAATTTGCATGCGAGCCATTCTCCAGGTACTCATGAGCCTTAATCAGATTTTCTTCAGGACTTTTAATGCGGTCTTCAACCGCTTTTTTCTTCTTCTGATCGTTCTCCATGGTTCTAAAGCACCCTAACGTCCAGCATCAGCGGCCTCACAAGGCGCGTAGCGACTTGTGAGCTCCGGCTGAATGCGCTTGTTAGAGGGTGAGGTCATAAGTTTTTTTAAGCGTGGAATTTTGTTAAAGAGATCTTCGGTTATGACTTTAGAATTAGCAATGCTCCTTCAAGTACAAGGCTAATCAATAGCAGTAGCAAGCATAGTGGCACTACCCATTTTATGAATGGCCGCATGTAGTGAACAATTGGATGTCTTAGTATTTCTAACCATTTTTTATTTGATTTTTTCGGTATCCAAACCGCGATAGCTAAATTTGTAAAGACATACCAAATCCATACTGATAGGGCGATCCCGGCCATGAATACGATTATTGCTAGTAGTTCCATTCACCCTCTAACAGTGATTTAGACGGAAGCCGTCATTTGCCCTGTTATACAGCGTCCGTATATTTCGATTGTGCCCGGGCTGGAAAATGCGGCGTAGAATGGCGTTTTCCCGCCCCCCGGAAATCCTGAAATCCCGTTCCGACGCCATTTTTCCTGTTCCTTCATGCGCGGAAACGTCAACTATTCTAGCGCCTCTTCGCCGGGCATATCTATCGGAGGCGGTGAGTTGCGACTTATAAAGTCATCAGGTTTCCGTATTTGGAATATAAATTTAAGATGTGATAGCCTGCCCGCGCCTGATCCAGCAACGGATCCCAAAACCAGAGGTTTTACCATGAACGAGGAAGCCAGCGGCCTTCCCGTGCAGCCGCGTGTTCGACCCGCGGACGCACGCTTTTCTTCCGGGCCGTGCAAGAAATATCCCGGCTGGAACATCAGCCATCTCAACACCGATTTTCTCGGGCGCAGCCATCGTGCGAAGCTGCCCAAGCAGCGTCTGAAGGACGCGATTGATATCTCCCACCAGCTGCTCGGCCTGCCGGCCGACTGGAAACTCGGCATCGTGCCGGGTTCCGATACCGGCGCCTTCGAAATAGCCATGTGGTCGCTGCTCGGCGCGCGCCCGGTAGATGCGCTGGTGTGGGAGAGTTTCTCCAGCGACTGGGCGAAAGACCTGCAGGCGCTGGACGTCGGCCCGCTCAGGGTATTCGAAGCGGAGTACGGCGAATTGCCGGACCTGTCGCAGGTCGATTCCGAACACGATCTCGTCATGGTCTACAACGGTACCACCAGCGGTGTCTGCCTGCCGGACCTGGACTGGCTCGATGCCGATCGCGCCGGGCTGGTGCTGTGTGATGCCACCTCGGCCGCTTACGCGATGCCGATGGATTTCGACAGGCTCGATGTCGTGACCTGGTCGTGGCAGAAAGTGCTCGGCTCGGAAGGCGCGCACGGCATGCTGGCGCTGAGTCCGCGCGCGGTCGAGCGGCTGGAGTCATCGGCGCCGCGTTACCCGCTGCCGAAGTTGTTTCGCCTGACCAAGGGTGATGTGCTGATCGACGGTATCTTCAGCGGCGCGACGATCAATACGCCGAGCATGCTGGCGCTGGAAGACCTGCACGCCGCGCTGGCCTGGGCCGAGTCGATCGGCGGTCGCGAAGCGCTGTGGCAGCGCACGCGCGACAACTTCGCCGCGATCGACAGCTGGGTGCAGCAAAGCGACTGGATCGACTGGTTAGCGCGCGATCCGGCGACGCGTTCGCCGACCTCGATGTGCTTGCAGATCGTCGATCCAAAGTTCACCGCGCTGCCGGCCGAGGAGCGCCAGGCGGCGATCAAGCAGATGACCGCGGCGCTCGAAGCAGAGGGCGTGGCTTACGATATCGGCAACTACCGTAACGCACCGCCCGGGTTTCGCCTGTGGGGCGGCGCCACGGTCGAGGCCAGCGATCTCGAAGCACTCACCCCCTGGCTCGACTGGGCCTTTGCCAACTACATCCAGACACTCGAAGGAGAAGGGTCATGACCAAGCCCCGCGTACTGATTTCCGATTCCATGTCCAGCCAGGCCGTTGCCGTGTTCGAACAGCGCGGCGTGGAAGTAGTTCAGTCGAGCAAGCTCAGCGCTGACGAGCTCGCCGATACCATCGGCGATTTCGACGGGCTCGCGATCCGCTCGGCGTCCAGGGTCACCGCTGAACTGCTGGAGCGCGCCGCACGGCTCAAGGTGGTCGGGCGCGCCGGCATCGGTGTCGACAATGTCGACGTGCCGGCCTGTACCCGGCGCGGCGTGGTGGTCATGAATACGCCTCTCGGCAACGCGATCACCACCGCCGAACACGCGATGACGATGATGCTGTCGCTCGCGCGCCAGATTCCGCAGGCCAATAATTCGACCCAGGACGGCAAGTGGGAAAAATCGCGCTTCATGGGCATCGAGCTGACCGGCAAGCTGCTTGGCCTGATCGGAGCCGGCAACATCGGCTCGATCGTCGCCGCCAAGGCCATCGGTTACGGCCTGCACGTGCAGGCCTACGATCCTTTCCTGACCGAGGAGCGGGCTGACAAGCTCGGTATCAGGAAGGTTGACCTGGACACCCTGCTGTCGACCTCCGACATTATTTCGCTGCACGTGCCGAAAACCCCGGAAACCAGCAACATCATCAGTGCCGACGCACTCAACAAGATGAAGGCCGGCAGCATGCTGATCAACTGCGCGCGCGGTGGCCTGGTCGACGAAGCCGCGCTGCGCGTGGCGCTCGAAAGCGGTCACCTGCGCGGCGCCGCGCTCGACGTATACGAGGTCGAACCCGCGCGCGACAACCCGCTGTTCGGGCTCGACAACGTGATCTGCACACCACACCTGGGTGCGTCGACGGTCGAGGCGCAGGAAAAGGTCGCGGTGCAGATCGCCGAGCAGATCAGCGATTATCTTTTGACCGGCGCGGTCAACAACGCGATTAACGCGCCCAGCCTGAGCGCCGAGGAAGCGCAAAAACTGAAACCCTATCTCGCGCTCGCGCAGCGCCTCGGTTCGTTTGTTGGCCAGCTGACCCACGATCCGATCAAGTCGCTCTCCGTGACCTACGGTGGCGAGGCGAATGAACTCAACGTGTCGCCGCTGACCGTGCAGGTCGTGCAATCCGTGCTGGAACACCATAGCTCCTACGTCAACTCGGTCAATGCGCGCGAAGTGGCACGCGATCGCAACATCGATGTCATCGAGGCCCACAACGAGGGTCGCGACGAGTATCCGTGCCGAATAACCGTCGCGGTCGAAACCGAGGCGCACAAGCGCAGTATCTGCGGCACGCTGATCCAGAACCAGCCGCGCGTAATCGACGTCAAGGGTATTCCGATGGAATCGAAGATCGGCGCGCACATGCTCTACATCACCAACAACGACAAGCCGGGCGTAATCGGCCATATCGGTACCTCCTGTGCCGAGCGCGGTATCAACATCGCCAACATGCATCTCGGCCGCGCCAGCCAGGCAGGCGACGCGATCGTGCTGCTCGAGATCGACGAAGCGCTTGCAACCGGTGATCTCGAACACCTGCGTTCGTTGCCGAACATCAACGACGCGCAGTACCTGCACTTCCCGGCGGCTTCGTGAGCGAGGCCGTTAAAACGCCGGACTGGCTCGCCCGCGCGGCGGAGGCAACCGAATTTGTTGCCACCGTCTGCGTGGCCGACGATCTCGACGGCGCGCTGCGCCGGGTGGCCGACCGGCTGGGCGATCCCGCGCCACCCGAGCGGCTTGCGGCGCGGACCGCCGACCTGCCTTTTTGGGCAACGCCCGCACAGGCCTGGTCGACCTGGCAGCAGCTGCGGCAGGACAACCCTGGCTTCGACGTCTGCATCCAGCCGGTCGGCCTGCCGGGCAAGCGCCTGTTGATCTGTGACATGGACATGACCATCGTCGCGGCCGAGACCCTCGACGAGGTGGCCGCCGAGCTGGGCCTCGGCGAGCGCATCGCCGCGATTACGGCGCGCGCGATGCACGGTGAAATCGATTTCGACCAAGCCCTGCGCGAGCGTATCGCGATGCTCGCCGGGCACGACGAGCAGGTGTTTTACGATCTCGCCGAGCGCCTGCCGTTCAACCCCGGCGCGCGCGAGCTGATCGCCGCGGCCAACGCGGCCGACGTGCATACCGTGTTGATCAGCGGCGGGTTCGTACAGGTGGCGGAACGCGCCGCGCGCGAGCTCGGCTTCGACGAGGTTGTCTGCAATCGGCTCGAGATCGAAAACGGCAGGCTGACGGGCCGTGTGCCCGACCCGATCGTCAACGCCGACCGCAAACGCCAGACCCTGATCGACCGGGCCGCAACGCTCGGCATCGGGCTGGATCAGTGCTGCGCGATCGGCGACGGCGCCAACGATCGACCGATGCTCGAGGCTGCCGGTCTCGGTATCGCTTATCGCGGCAAACCCGTGCTGCGCGCCGCGACCGACTGCCACCTCGATCATGCCGATCTCGACTGCGCTTTTTACCTGATGCGCGCGCACACCCTCACCTGACGTCGTAATTCCCACGCCAACACGTATTACGAAGACCGCAGATCGTGATCCCGCTTCGGCGGACCGCCGCGTAAGCGGGGATCTCGTGCCAAAGATCGGGAGATCCCCGCTTGCGCGCACTACTGTCCGGGATATTTTAAACGCCTGATCAAAAACACTTTCAAAAACGATGTTTTGCTACGCTAAAGCCGCACTCCGACTTAATTCTCTAGCTCTTAAGTTGTCATCCCGCGGCTTGACCGCGGGATCCAGAAAACTTTGCTCATCACTGGACCCCGCGGTCAAGCCGCGGGGTGACAGGTGTTAACAGTGCTGTAAAAAATTATTCCGGACAGCAGTGC
>JASJCI010000073.1 GCA_030066085.1 Gammaproteobacteria bacterium
TCCCTGTCATACCGCGGCTTGGACCCAAAGGGCCTGAAACCGCGGTATCCATGACCGACTGAAGATCGAGAACACTGGATCCCGCGATCGAGTCGCGGGATGACAGCGTGAGCCCGGACAGGTGTTTCGGACTAGGTGTCGTAGCGCTTGTGTTCGCGGCGGCGGCGGCCCGCGCGCTGGCTGACGACGCCGACGATGGCTTCGACACCGCGCTCGAGCACGATTTCGGGCAGATCGGCCTTGAGCGCCCGCAGCCGGTATTGCCCGTCCTCGACCAGCAGCTGGCGAAAAATCGCCTGCTCGTCGTCCAGCCGCGCGACCACGTAGCAGCCCGACTTCACCAGACCGCCGGGATCGATGACGATGACCTGGCCATCCTCGAACTCGGGCGCCATGTCGTCACCCATCACGCGCAGCGCAAACGGCTCGCTGGCGCCGCAGTTGACCAGGTCGTTCATATTGCCTCCGACAGTTTTTTCTGCTGCATGTGCCACAGTTGCGCGTACAGGCCATCGTCCGCGATCAGCGATTCGTGGTTGCCCTGTTCGCGGATCCGGCCCTGTTCCAGCACGATGATACGGTCGGCATCGATCACCGTCGACAGGCGATGCGCGATCACCAGCGTGGTCTTGTTGCGCGAGATGCGTCCGAGCGCACCCAGGATGTTCTTTTCCGACTGGCTGTCGAGGCTCGAGGTCGCCTCGTCGAACACCAGGATCGACGGGTCCTTGAGCAGCACCCGCGCAATCGCGACGCGCTGCTTTTCACCGCCCGAGAGCTTCAGCCCGCGTTCGCCGACGACGGTATCGTAGCCGTCCGGCAGCGATTCGATGAAACCGTCGATGTCGGCCAGGCGCGCCACCTCGCGCACCTCGGCCTCGGATGCGCCCGGTCGCGCGTACTCGAGGTTGTAGCGGATGGTGTCGTTGAACAGCACCGTGTCCTGCGGCACGATGCCGATCGCGTCGCGCAGGCTCTCGCGGGTTACGCCGGCGATATCCTGCCCGCTGATCAGGATACGTCCCGAGCTCAGGTCGTAAAAACGAAACAACAGCCGCGCGATGGTCGACTTGCCCGCGCCCGACGGGCCGACGATCGCAAGCTTTTCGCCGTCCTCGAGGCGAAAGCTCACGTCCTCCAGGATGCGCCGATCGGCGTTGTAATGGAAACCGACCGAGTCGAACTCGATGCTGGCGTCACGCACCACCAGCGGTACCGCGCCGGGCCGGTCGGTGACCTCCACCGGGCGCTGCAGCAGCTTGACCACCATGTCCATGTCGGCGAGCGCGTACTTGAGCGAGCGATAGACGATGCCGAGGAAGTTCAGCGGTACGAACAGCTGCAGCATCAGCGCGTTGATCAGCACCAGGTCGCCGAGGGTCAGCTCGCCCGCGACCACCCCGCGCGCCGCCATGACGAGGATGCCGGTAGTGCCGAGGGCGATCACCGAGGCCTGGCCGAAATTCAGCAGCGACATCGACGTCTGCGTCTTGACCGCGGCCTCTTCCCACTGCGACATGGTGTCGTTGTAGCGCGTGATTTCGTGGCGGTCGTTGTTGAAATACTTGACCGTCTCGTAGTTCATCAGGCTGTCCATCGCGCGCCCGTTGGCGCCCGAGTCGAGCGCGTTCATCTCGTGGCGGAAGTGCATGCGCCATTCGGTCACGAGCAGCGTGAACACGATGTAGATGATCACCGTGCAGAACACCACGCCGGCAAACAGGCTGTCGTACTGCGACAGCAGGATCGCCGCCACCAGCAGGAACTCGGCCGCGGTCGGCACGATGTTGAACACGAGGTAATTCATGATCGAGCTGACGCTTTGCGTACCGCGCTCGAGATCGCGCGAAATTGCGCCGGTATTGCGCTCGAGATGGTAGCGCAGCGACAGTTCGTGCAGGTGGGTCAGCACCGATACCGACAGCCGGCTCATCGCGTGGTAGCGCACGCGCGCGAACAGCGCGTCGCGCAGCTCGTTGAAGCCGGAGTTGACGAAACGCAGCACGCCGTAGGCGAACAGCATCGCGACCGGCAGCACCACCAGCTCGGTAGTGGATGCGTCGAGCGCATCGACGATGTGCTTGAGCACGACCGGGATGCCGACGATGGCGAGCTTGGAGATCACCAGGCTCGCGAGCGCCAGCAGCACCCGGCCGCGATACTCCCAGATATAGGGCAGCATCGCACGCACGTTGTGCCAGTCCTCGCGGTCGCTGTGTTCTTTTTCGGTCCGCCCGGTGGCGGGGCGCATGGCGTTGTCTCGGGGCTTGATCGACGAAGCTGCGAACCATAGCAGACCGTGGGCGCGATTGTCCCGCGCGAGCGTGATTCGGGGCTGTTTGCAGGGCTTTTACCGGGCCACTGAGGACCCGGTCAAAAGGCACTTAAGTTGCTGAATTTAAAATAAAAGTATGCATGGCAAGCGATACGCGTCGGGACCCGGGCCGGATTTCGCGAAAAATCGCTTTTTTTTGCCTCCGCGCGGTTAAACATTCCGTTCCCGCGGCCGATATAACGAGCCGTAAGCCAGGCGGGTTGTGCGCGCTTCCGCAAGCCGTTTACCAGAACCGGATGTTCGATGGAAAAAATCAAAGCGGTACGCATTCTCAGATTTCGCTACCTGATCGGTCTCGGCCTGATCGCACTGCTGGTATCGGGATCCTACCTGACGATGCAGCGAGTGATCTCGGAGCAGGCGCATTTCGCGCGCCTGATCAACCTCGCCGGGCACCAGTCGGGGCTCGCGCACCGGATTGCCTATTTCAGCCTGCTGATGACCACCTCCATCAACGAGAGCGATTTCGCCAGCGCGCGCTCGCAGGTCGGACTCACCATACGCAAGCTGCAGAATACCCACGACATGCTGCTGCAGGGCTCCGCGGAAGACGGCGTGGCCTACGTCATGAGCGACGACCTGCGCACGATCTACTTCGACGACAGCGTAGGCCTCGACGCCGCTATCAGGCGCTTCCTCGACGTCGCCGACGAGGTCTACCGCAGCGAGTTCGGTACCCTGGACACCGATTCCTACGCCTACATCTACCTCAGCACCTACGGACCGCATGCACTCGAACCGATGCTCGAAGCCACGGTCGGGGAATACGAAAAGCTGAGTCGCGCGTCGATTATCCGCATCCAGAACCTCGAGCAACTGATCTGGGTGGCGACACTGATCCTGCTCGTGCTCGAGGCTTTCATCATCTTCAAGCCGCTGGAAAGCCGCATCCGCGACACCATTCACAAGCTGCACGACACCGTGAGCGAACTCGAATCGACCCGCGAACAGTTTGTCGCCGCGCGCGACAAGGCCGAGTCGGCCAGCGAGTCCAAGAGCCAGTTCCTCGCCACCATGAGCCACGAGCTGCGCACGCCGATGAACGGCGTGCTCGGCATGAGCGAACTGCTGTCGGGCACGCGACTGGACAAGAAACAGCGCGATTACGTCAACATCATCATCGATTCCAGCGAATCGCTGCTGACGATGATCAACGACATCCTCGACTATTCGCGCCTCGAGGCCGGCAAGGTCGGCCTGGAGAAGATCCCGTTCAACCTCGAGCAATCGATCTACGACGTCATGGCGCTGATCACGCCGCGCTGCAGTGACAAGGCGCTGCAGCTGATTCTCGACTACGAGCCCGACCTGCCGCGCAATTTTGTCGGCGACCCGTCGCGCATGCGCCAGATCCTGTTCAACCTGATCGGCAACGCCAGCAAGTTCACCGAGGAAGGCTATATCCAGGTATCGGTCACCACCGAGGTCGACAAGGACGGCTACGCGCATATCTCGATCCACGTCGAGGATTCGGGCATCGGCATCGCGCCGGAAAAGATCAACGGCCTGTTCCGCTCGTTTACCCAGGCGGACAATTCGACCACGCGCAAGTACGGCGGCACGGGTCTCGGCCTGTCGATTACCCGCGAGTTGGTCGACCTGATGGGCGGCCGCATCGAGGTCGATTCCAGCCCCGACAAGGGCTCGGTGTTCAGCGTGACCATGGCGCTGAAGCTGGCCGAGGAAGTCGATGGCCTGCCGCTGCCCGACGTGTCGGGTCAGCACGTGCTGTTGCTCGAGCCGAACGAGATCTACTGTGACCTGATCCTCGACCGCCTCAAGCGGGTCGACGTCGACGCCTCGGTACTGGCTTCGGCACGCGAGATTCGCTCACGCCTAGCGGTGATCGAGGAACACGGGGGCGCGATTCCGGTCGTCGTCGTCGCCGACGAAGCCATCCGTGATCCGGCTAACGACTGGCGTAAATTCACCGACGGCAGCCTGCGCAAGCCGGTGTCGTGGATCGTGCTCGGCAGCGGTCCCGACGACAACGAGGAGTTTCACCTCGATACCGAACGCCTGCGCAGCTACACCACCTACATGCAGAAGCCGTTCACCAACCACCAGCTGTACTACGCCGTCAGCACGTCGATCGCGCAGCACGACGAAGACACCGAGATGACCATCGGTCACTTCCGTCGCAGCGAGGATGGTACCGATTTCACCCTGTCGCGCGAGATCAAGGGTAATATCCTGCTGGTCGAGGACAACCTCGCGAACCAGAAATTCGCCAGCCTGCTGCTGTCGAAAATGGGGTACACCGCCGATATCGCGCGCGACGGCATCGACGCGCTCAAGCTCTGGCGCGAGAACGAGTACGACCTGATCCTGATGGACTGCCTGATGCCGAACATGGACGGCTACGAGGCCACCACGCGTATCCGCGACGAGGAACATGCCGGCCTGCGGGTACCGATCATCGCGCTGACCGCGAACGCGGCCGACAGCGATCGCGAGAAGTGCCAGCTCTCCGGCATGGACGAGGTCCTGACCAAACCCTACCGCAAGAACGAGCTGGAAGACGTGATCGAGCGCTGGCTCGGCGAGGTCGCCGAGCCCAGCCTGCGCAAGATTTCCTGAGCCGGTTCAGGTACCGCGCGGCGCCAGCAGCCAGCGCGAGGCCCCAGCGACATCGCCGAATATGCTCAGCTGTAACCCCCGGTTGCGGCAGACGGTCTCGTAAAAACCGGTTCATTTCGACGTCGGCAGGTTTCACCACGATCGCGACCCGGGTGCAGCGGCCCTGCAGCTGCGCAGCCATGTAAACTCCTTCCTCGTAATCGAGCGTAATGTCGCCGCTGGAGGCGAGCTCGCTGTCGTCGAGCAGCAGCAACCGGTGGCCGCTGTGTTCGAGATACTGCAGGATGTTGGACATGCTGCGCCGGCTGGTGTCCCGGCTCCAGGTGCCCGCCAGCCGCAGGTGCAGGAAATCGGGATTTTCGATGCGCTCTTCGCTATAGTTCACGACTCGTCCGGTCGCTGCGTGATCACATGATACAGCGACGAGTTGCCTACCCTGCGCGCGCGACGTTACAGCTTGATGACAAACGAGAAACGATGAAACCGGCCAAACCCGTTCTGATCCTGCAGTTGCGTCCCGAGGACGACACCTCGCTCAGCGAATACCAGGCGATCCTGAAATACGGCGAACTAGCAGCCGAGGATACCCACCGCGTGCGGATCGAGAAAAACGGGATCCCCGAGATTTCGCTCGACGACTATTGCGCGATCATCGTCGGCGGCAGCCCGTTCGATATCAGTACGCCGGCGGAGCAAAAGTCGGATATCCAGAACCGCATCGAGGCCGATTTCAGGCGCCTGTTCGACGACGTGGTCGCCGAAGATTTCCCGTTCCTTGGCGCCTGCTCGGGCTGCGGCCTGCTCGGCTCCTACCTCGAGACGCCGATCTCCGGGCAGTACGCGGAACCGGTCGGCGGCACGCGCGTACGCCTGACCGAGGATGCCGCGCAGGACCCGCTGCTGGCCGATTTCCCAGCCGAAATCGACGTGCTCTGCGGTCACAAGGAAGCCTGCGACCGGCTGCCGGACGGGGCCACGCTGCTGGCGACCAACGCCGATTGCCCGGTGCAGATGTTCCGCGTCGGGCAAAACGTTTACGCCACGCAGTTCCACCCGGAGGGCGACTCCGAGGGTTTTATCGTGCGCATTCACGCCTACAAGCACCACGGCTACTTCCCGGCCGAGGAAGCCGAGGAGCTGATCGTCGCGGTCAGCCGCGAGGATACGCCCTGGTCGCGCGAGATCCTGCGCCGCTTCGTCGCCCGCTACGCGGCCTGATTCGGATCAATAAGCGGTACGTCCGGCGCCGCATAACAGTACCTCGGACAACTGGCTTGCCTTGCGGCGAGCAAGTTATCAGTCTGCTCGCGCTGGCTCCGGAGTGCTTCGATGAAAAACCTCGCCATCCCCGCTTGTACCTGCCTTTGCCTGCTGGCTATCACGATGACAGCACCGGCCGCCCAGGCGCAAGACTACCGGGATTACTACCTCGGCTTCGGCATCGGTCTCGCGTCGGCCGACTCGGACTGCGATGACGACGGCTTCAACTGCGACGGCGACGACACCGCGATCAAGCTCTACGGCGGCAAGCGTTTCCATGAAAACCTCGCGTTCGAACTGGCGGTCCAGGATTTCGGCAAGCTCACCGACGACGACTTCAACGTCACGCGCACCGCCGACGCGCGCGGTATCAACCTGTCGCTGCACGGGATCATCCCGCTCGAGGAATTCGGTTACTTCTACGGCAAGGTCGGCATGATCGCCTGGGAAGCCGATTACCGCAGCAGCGCCCTGCCCGGGGAAAAGGAAAGCGACGACGGCACCGACCTGACCTACGGCGTGGGCTTCGCGTTTACCTTCGGCGAGAAATACGACCTGCGGATCGAGTACGAGCGCCTGAACGAACTCGGCGACGAATTCACGCCCGGCGGCGCGGCGATCGATTCGCTGAATTTCACCGGATCGATTTACTTCGAATAAACTATTTGCCGAAACCGCACTCGAAAGATCTTTAGACCGGTATTTCGCGCCGTGACCGGCCGGCCATCACCACCCCGGGAGGAACCCCATGCACCGCATAACAACCGTTCTGTTTATCCTGTCCGCCCTGCTGATATCGCCGCTGCACGCGGCCGAGGGCATGGTCAAGGTCAAGAGCGCTCATTCAGTCGCCGACACCGCCGAGCGCCTCGAAAAGGCCCTGCTGGCCAAGGGCATGAAGGTATTCCAGCGTATCGATCACGCCGCCGGCGCCAGGGCGGCCGGCAAATCGCTGCGCCCGACCGAGCTGGTGATCTTCGGCAACCCGAAGGTCGGCACGCCGCTGATGCTGTGCAGTCAAAGCATCGCGATCGACCTGCCGCAAAAGGCACTGATCTGGCAGGATGCCGCCGGCGCGGTCTGGCTCGCCTACAACGACCCGGCGTTCCTCAAGCTGCGCCACGCCACCGAGGGCTGCGACGAAGTGCTCGGCAAGGTCTCGAACGCCCTCGCCAACTTCGCCCGCGCCGCCACCGCCGAATAACCATATCTTCCCTGTCGTCCCGCGGCTCGACCGCGGGACCCACAACTCGCACCCCACCTTGTCACCCCGCGGCTCGACCGCGGGGTCCAGAACTCACCGAGCAAGTGTTACTGGTACCCCAGCCCCCAGCCTCCCGAACAAGCCGCCAGATAACCTACCCCCGCTCATCCAGCTCCACGTGCGGCAGCACCCAGCTCTCCGCCTCCGCCGCGCGGTAAAACTCGCGCACCGCGGGATGACTGAGCAGTGCATCGACATACAGCTGGGAATTGGCATCGAGCTCGATCCCGTAAGTCCGCAGGCGGCTCGCAACCGGCGCGTAGAATACATCCGCGGCACAAAGCCGATCGCCGAACAGGTAAGCGCCGTTGGCACCCCACTGCGAGCCCGCCCACTCCCACAGCGTCTCGATACGGCGCACGTCGAACAGCGCGTCCGCCTGCGGCTCGAAGCCGGGGTAGCGACGGCGCAGGTTCATCGGCATGCTGTCGCGCAGCGCGGCAAAACCCGAGTGCATCTCGGCCGTAATCGAGCGTGCCGCGGCACGTGCGTCGAGCGCATCGGGCCAGATCCCGGCCCGCGGATGCTGCTCGTGCAGGAATTCGGCGATCGCGAGGCTGTCCCACAACAGGAACGAGGCGGAGCCATTTTGCACCCGCAGCGCCGGCACGGTGCGCGCCGGCGCGTTATCGGCAATGAAGCGGTCCCAGTCGTTGCTGCGCAGCGGCACCACCTCGCATTCGAAATCGATATCGAACGCGCGCAACAGCAGCCAGCCACGCATGGACCAGCTGGAATAGTTCCGATTGCCGATGATTAGTCGATACCGCATGCCCCGCCCCGCTGGTTGAGCCCCCATGATATGCGACTCGCCGGCATTTGCTAAGGTCGCCGCGCATTGACCGCCGGTCGGCACAGCGGGAGAATGCAGGCGAGCCATGAGTTTCCAACGGGACATTCTCAAGCTGCCCAACCTGGTCAGCCTGTTACGCATCGCGATCGCGCCGCTGCTGTTCGTGTTCGCGTTGCTCGGTCTCGAGTACTGGTTCCTCGGCGCGCTGCTGTTCTCGGGTTTCACCGACGTCGCCGACGGCTTCATCGCGCGTAAATACAACCTGATCACGACGCTCGGCTCCCATCTCGACAGCATCGGCGATTTCACGATCTACGGCACCATGGCGATCTGCGCCTGGATCCTGTGGCCCGAGATCACGCAGCGGGAAATCCTGTACTACTCGCTGGTGTTGTTCAGCTTCCTGCTGCCGGCGCTGGTCGGCCTGATCAAGTTCGGCCGCTTCACCGGCTACCATACCTGGTCGGTCAAGCTGGCGGTATTCGTCACCTTCTTCGGCTATGTCGCGCTCTACGCCGAAATCGCAACCTGGCCTTTCGTGCTGGCGAGCCTGCTGTGCGTCTACGCCGGGCTCGAGGAAATCCTGATCACGATCGTGCTGCCGGAAGAACGCACCGACGTGCGCTCTATCATTTCGGCCTGGCAGCAGGCAAAAAAAACCAGGGACTAGGC
>JASJCI010000074.1 GCA_030066085.1 Gammaproteobacteria bacterium
CTGCTCGGCGCCTCCGACCTGATCGACTCCGCCGACGCCAGCCTCGGCGGCATGGGCCTCGTGATCCACGGCATGTCGACCGCGTTGTCGACCACGATTACGGCCATCGTCGCCTACGTGATTTTCGGCTATTTCTACACCCGCCTGAGCGACGTACAGACCCACTGCCTCAGCGGTGTCGAGCAACTGACGTCGATCTACCTGTTGCCGCGTTACGCCGCCACCGAGGAAGGTGTCGTCAATCACATGGCCGACCTGATCAAATCGATCATCGTCGCCGCGGAGAAACTGCAGCAGACCCAGGAAACCCTGCAGCAAACCCACCATAGCCTGCAGCTGACCCAGCAGACCTACGAAACCTCGGCGCAGGAGCTGCGACAGACCATCGCCGCCAACCATGAAAAGATCGCCTCGCTCGGCGGTGAACTCGAAGCCATAAAGAAAATCCTGCGCGAGGGTTTCCGCCTGCCGACCGCGGCCGGAGGCCCGGGGGCGTGACTTCGGGCGGCTTTGCCCCGATCGGTGGCCGGCATACCGGCATCGGCGGCGAAAACAGCTTCTGGCCGTCGTTCACCGACGTGATGATGGTCATCACGCTGATTTTCCTGATGGCGACCAGCCTGCTGGTGGTGCGTAACTGGCAACTGGTGGCCGAACTGAAGGAGAGTATCGCCGCCGAGCGGATTGCCGCCGAACTCATCGAATCGACTTCGCAGGAAAACGCTACCCTCGAAGAGCGGCTGGCCAATGCCGAGCAGAGCAACTCTATCCTGCGCCTGCGACTGTTGAAAAAGGACGAGGAACTGGCCGCAGCGCTGGCCACGATCCGCGCGCGCGACAGCAGCATCGCGACGCTGGAAGCGCAGAATCGGGATCTCGGCGCCACCCTCGAGCAAAACCGCGCGGACCTGGACGAAACCCGTGCGCGGCTCGAAATCGCCAACCTGGAGCTCGACACCGCCAGCGCCCAGTTCCGCGACCTGTCGCAACAGATCGACAGCCTGCAGCGGGAACTCGCCGAACAGCGCCAACTGGGTGAACAGTCGCGGGCCGAGCTCGCGGATGCACGCGGCGCGCTCGATACGCTGCGCGGTGAGCTCGCGACCGCGCGCGGCGAACTGGCCGGGGCGCGTGGCGAAATCGAACGCCTCAGCGAAACCAGCAGCAGTCAGCAGCAGGACATCGCGCAGCTGACCCGCGAAAGGAGCCTGCTCAACGAGGAAATTGCGGCCTACAACCAGCAGCTGCTGACCCTGCAGGGCGAGTACGAAACGGTTCGATCGAAATACGAGGAACTGATCAAGCCGGCGCGCACGGCCAAGGGCAAGTACATCGCCGAGGTTTACTACGTCAAGGGCCAGTCGGGCAATGTCATCCGCTATCGCGAGCCCGGCGACCAGGACTACAGCCGCCTGAGCCTTGCCGAGGTCGAACAGCGCCTGGATCGACTCAAGCGCGAGCAGGGCAAAAACCTCTACGTCAAGATCATCATTCCGAAGGACAGCGGCCTGAGCTACAGCGAAGCCTGGACCTTTATGCGCAACCTGCTGGTCAAGTACGACTACTACTACCAGGAGTGAGCTGCCGGCTGCTACAATCCGCTCAAGTCCCCGTGGCACAACTGGATAGCGCGACGCCCTCCTAAGGCGTAGGTTGCAGGTTCGAACCCTGCCGGGGACGCCACCTTTCTGCTCGATTCGTCCACCACGGCAAACCGGTTGCGGTTGGCAGCGCGGTATCGTCCGCCAGGCACTTCAGCGCGCCACGAGCGGAAAAGATTCCAGACTTGCCCACCCGCGTCCGGTCAGCGGGGCCGCTATAACTTGCTATAGCGCCTGCGCGCCGGCTTCGCCGGTACGTATACGCACGGCGTCGTCGAGGCTGGTAACGAAAATCTTGCCATCCCCTATCTTGCCGGTGCGCGCCGCTTCGACGATTGCGTCGACCACTCGCTCGGCCAGGTCGTCGGCCACCGCAACTTCCAGCTTGACCTTGGGTATGTAATCCACCACGTATTCGGCCCCGCGATAAAGTTCGGTGTGGCCCTTCTGCCGGCCAAATCCCTTGACCTCGTACACCGTCATTCCTGTGATACCGATTTCGGCCAGGGCGGTACGCACATCGTCGAGTTTGAATGGCTTGATGACTGCGCTGATGATCTTCATGCGCCTCCTCCGGTTTGCCTGTCGAATACCGCCATGGACTCCACGTGGGCGGTCTGTGGAAACATGTCCATTACGCCCAGCTTGGACAGGCTGTATCCCTGCGCGCAGATCATAGCAGCATCGCGCACCAGGCTGGAAGGCTGGCAGGACACGTACAGCAGGCGCCGCGCGCCCAGTGCGCCGCAACGGCGAGCAATTTCCAGCGCACCCGAGCGCGGCGGATCGAGCAACAGCAAGTCGTAGCGCCGCTGCAGCCAGGGCGCATCCAGCTCGGCGTCATCGAGGTTGGCAACCGCGTAGTCGGTGTTGGCGAAGCCGTTGTCCTGCGCCGCCTGGCGTGCCCGCGCCACCATCGCCGCATCGCCCTCGACGCCGAACACGCTGGCCGCCCGCCGCGCCAGCGGCAGGGTAAAATTCCCCAGGCCGCAAAACAGGTCGAGAACCGTATCACCCGGCCCGGGATCGAGCAGGTGCATGGCCTGAGCCACCATGGCCCGGTTAAGCCCGAAGTTGACCTGCACGAAATCGTGCGCGCAAAAACCGATGCGCACCGGACCTTCGGCCTCGGGCCGGAAATACAGCGACTGCTGGGCGGGATACAGGTTGTGCACCGAATCCACGCCGCCGGGCTGCAACTGCACGAAAAAACCGCTGGTGCGCGCGAAGGCCGCCAGTTTTTCCCGGTCGCCGGCGGATAGCGGCTGCAGGTGGCGAAACACCAGCTGCACGTTGTGTTCGTCCGCCGCCACCTCGATTTGCGGGATCTGTGCCCGCGCTTCCAGTTCACCGAGCATCGCGGAGATTTGCTCGAGTCGATGACCAACCTCCGGCAGCAGTACCTCGCAGGCCCGCATGTCGGCGATATAGGGCGTTGCCCGCTCGCGAAATCCAACCAGCACCCGCTGTTTGCCCGGCACGTACTTGACTCCGAGGCGGGCCTTGCGCCGGTAACCCCAGGGTTCGGAACGCAGCGGCGGCAAAACCTCCCCGATCCTGATGCCGGCGTGGGCAAACTGTTGCAGCAGCATTTGCTGTTTCATTACGATCTGGTCATCGCTGCCGAGTTGCTGCAGGCTGCAGCCGCCGCAGACACTGTAAGCCGCGCAATGCGGGACGATGCGCTGTGGCGAGGCTTCGATGACTTCCAGCGTGCTGGCCTGGTCGAACTGGCGGGCGCGGCGATAAATCCGGATCTGCACGCGCTCGCCGGGTAGCGCGCCGGCAACGAAAACCGTTTTGCCGTTGACGCGTGCGATACCGCGTCCCTCGTGCGACATACCCTCGATCACGACTTCGCGCGCTTGCGCGAGTTTCTGGCGGCGCTTGCCCCGCATCGATCAGCCTGCCGCCAGGCGACGGGCCACCTTGACCGGGCCGTGACCCCGATCCGCGGCGCCAGCCTCGCAATCGTCCCTACTGGCCATCGATCCAGGCTGCCTCGAAGTCGACCAGGTGCGCCTTGCCCGAGGCCTTGAGTTCGTCGCGGACGAGTTGGCACTCCGCGCGATACTGCGCGGGATCGCGATTACCCCGGTTGCGCTCGAAATTGAGATATACCAGGTAAGTATTCAGCACGTCGGTCTCGCAATAGTCGCGAATCGATTCGATTTCGCCGCGCTGGTAGGCGTCCCAGACCTTCGCACCGCTCATTCCCATCTTGCCGGGAAAACCGCACATGCTGGCAATTTCGTCGAGTGCCGCGCTCGCGCGCGGCTGGTATCCGGCCAGCACGTCCATCAGGTCGGTGTGTCGTTCGTGGTAGCGACTGAGATAGTTGTTATAGCGAAAGCTGGTGTCGTTCTGGCCCGTTTCCCAGTAATGACCCGCATCGATCGGGTACAACAGGCTGCGATAATGAATAACCGGCAGGTCGAAACCGCCCCCGTTCCAGGAAATCAGCCGCGGGGTGTAGCGCTCGAGGCCGCTGAAAAAGCGCTGCAGCAGGTCCTGCTCGTCGGACTCCGGCGTCCCCAGCGACCAGACCCGAAAGTTATCCCGCGTGCGCAGCACCGCCGATATGGCCACCACGCGATGCAGGTGATGGCGCAGGAAATCGGTGCCGGCCTGCTGTCGCCGCAGCTGCATCACGGCGCGCGCGACATCGTCGTCGGCAAGCCCGTGCAAATCGTAGACGCGCCGGCAGCCGTCGATGTCGGGAATGGTTTCGATGTCGAACACCAGCAGGTTCATGCGCACTGGCCCGGGCTGAATACATCGGTAGTCAGGTAACGATCGCCTCGATCGCAGACTATGCTGACTATGTGTGCGTTTTCGACCTCGGCGGCCACCTGCAGCGCCGCGCACATCGCCCCGCCGGAAGAAATACCGCTGAAGATACCCTCGCGCGTGGCCAGTTCACGCGTGAATACCTCGGCCTGCTCACGCGATACGTCGATGATCCTGTCCACCCGCGCGGGTTCGTATATGCTGGGCACGTAGTCGGGCGGCCAGCGACGAATACCCGGAATCTGCGACCCGTCAGTAGGCTGTACACCGACGATCTGGATCGCAGGATTGACTTGCTTGAAAAAACGCGAGCAGCCCATGATGGTTCCCGTGGTGCCCATCGAGCTGACGAAATGGGTTACCCCCTGCCCGCTCTGGCGCCAGATTTCCGGACCCGTATTTTCGTAATGTGCCCGCGGATTATCGGGATTGGCAAACTGATCGAGACGCTTGGCTTCACCTGCCGCGCTCATTTCCTCGGCGATATCGCGCGCTTTCATCATCCCCTCCTGCTGGGTTACGAGGATAATCTCGGCACCGTAGGCACGCATCGTCTTGAGACGCTCGTGGCTCATGTTGTCGGGCATGACCAGGATCATGCGATATCCGCGCATCGCCGCCACCATCGCCAGCGCGATACCGGTATTGCCGCTGGTGGCTTCGACCAGCCTGTCGCCGGGTTGTATCTCGCCCCGTGCCTCGGCACGATCGATCATGCTGAAAGCCGCTCGGTCCTTGACCGAACCGGCCGGATTATTGCCTTCGAGCTTGACCGATATCCGATTGCCGGTTTCCTTGCCCAGGCGCTGCAGCGTGACTAGGGGGGTATTTCCGATATAATCCTGCAAAAACATCGATAAAAAAACCGCTTGCCTCGGGACGAGGTAACGCAAAGCCAGCATTTTACTGTAATGCTGAATCGCCGATAAGCGATTTTCGACACGAGGGAGAGTCTCTTGCACACCGCTACCGCGAAGCCGATTTCACCTTACCTGTGCCGCCCCCCGGGAGTTGCGCCGCAAATAGCGCCGGTGCAGGTGTCCTGTAGCGAGTTTACGCCCACGCTGGCCGCATCAGGGCAATTCAGGCCATTAACGGAAACAGCTGCCGGCGATGGCCTGAGCGATCGTCACGGGAGCCGGGGTAACGCGCAGCCCGAGCCGGGAAATGTCCTCGATCGGGCGGTTGGCATGAGGATTTCCGGCCGCGGTTAGCACGGCATGTCACGGGGATATACGATAACAGGCTGGTTCAGGGGATTACTGTTTTTCCTGCTGCTCAGCGTGCTGCTATCCGCGCCCCGGGCACAGGATTTCGAGCGGCTGGTCATCGTCCGCAGCAGCGATAATGCCTTTTTCCGGCGAACCATCGATACGCTGCTCCACCTGGTCGGGGAAAACTATCACCACGAGGTCATCGACGTGGGCAATCTGGCGGTAGACGCGTCACCGGCAGATCTCTACATCGGCCTGGGCCTGCCGGCAATCGAGGCCATCGCCGACGCCAGGCCCGCCGGCAAAGCCATCCATGCTTACCTGACAGAAGAGCAGTTCCATCGCCTTGAGCTCGCGCACAATCATTTCTGCGTGGTTCTGGATCAGCCACTGCTGCGCTATCTCGCGTTTACGCGTTACCTGCTCGACGCGTCCTCGGTCGGGATACTGACCGACCTGCCGGTTGCTGCCGATCCGCGGCGAGCGCAAAGCCTCGAGCAACTCGAACTGGAACTCTCGCTGTACCGGGTCGATGGTGACCGCAAGTTATTGCCGGTGCTGCGCCAGCTGCTGCGGGAACGCGATGCCTTGCTGATGCTGCCGCGGCAGTCGATCTACAATCCCGAATCGCTCAAGGGTGTCTTGCTCAGCAGCTATCGCCAGCGGCGGCCCGTCGTCAGTTACTCGCCGGCACACGTCAGGGCCGGCGCGTTGGCCTCGATCTTTTCATCGCCGGAGGATATCGGCCGCCATCTGGCAATCCTGGTGCGCGGCAGCCTCGAAAGCGGCTCATCGCCGCGAGCGGGATTTCACTACGCGCGTCATTACTCGATCTCGATCAACCGCCAGGTTGCCGGTTCGCTGGGGCTGGACTTGCCGAGTAACGCCGAGCTTCGCGGCAAACTGGATGGCCTGGGCTGGTGAAACGCTTCGGCATCAAGGCACAGATCCTGCTGATTACGCTGATCCCGGTGTTCCTGATCGACCTTTTCTTTACCGCGTCCAAGATCGAAAGCAATATCGAGCAGGCCAGCGAACTACTGCACAACAAGGGCAGTATTATCGCCCGCCAGATCGCCGGCGCCTCCGAGTTCAATCTCTATACCGGTAACGATTCACAGATCCAGTACCTGCTCGACCAGTCGGTGGGCAGTAACGACATCGTGCTGGCCGCCATATTCGATCGCCGCGGCAACCTGATCGCGGAAGCCGTTGCGCCCGATTATCGCGCGCAGTCCAAGCCGGCCTATCACTACTTCCGGCAGCCGATTCTTTCCCGCAGCATCCAGTTTTCGGACGTCTTCGCACCCGATGCCGATATCCTGCCTCGCACCGAGCGCCTCGGCTGGGTGCACCTCTACCTCAGCCGTCAGCGCCTGGAACGCTCGATTACGCGGGCGATAATCGATGCCGCGGTGTTCTTCATCGCGATCCTGCTGATGGCGCTGGTCCTGACCGCAATTATCAGCCAGCGGATTACGCAACCGATATTTCGCCTGATGGAACACCTGCGGCTGGTGGAAACCGGGCAGCTCGGCAAGATCATCGAGCCCACCGACGACAATGAAATCGGCGCGGTGCAAAAGGGTTTCAACCGCATGACCCAGTCGCTGCTGGCCAACCGCAAGCACCTGAACGAACGTATCCAGCAGGCCACGCGGCAGCTCAACGAGGCAATAACCGACCTCGAGGCCAAGAATCGGGAACTCGGCTTCGCGCGCGACCAGGCGCAGGACGCAAACCGGGTCAAGTCCGAGTTTCTCGCCAACATGAGCCACGAAATCCGCACCCCGATAAACGGCATCAGGGGTTTCATCAGCCTGCTGTCACAGTCGGACCTCGAGGCCAGCCAGCGTCGCTACGTCGACATCATCCTCAAGTCGACCACCGACCTGACCAACATCGTCAACGAAATTCTCGATTTCACCAAGATGGAGTCGGGCAAGCTGCAACTGGTCGACGAAACTTTCGATTTGCACGCGGTGATCGAGCAGACCCGTGACATCCTGTTTATCAACGTGCTGACCAAGGACATCGACCTCAACCTGGTGATTTACAGCGACACTCCCCGCCGGGTAATCGGCGACAAACTGCGCCTGAAACAGATCCTGCTTAACCTGATCGGCAACGCGATCAAGTTCACCGACATCGGTCGAGTCGTGATTCGGGTCGAGCCCGAGGAATTCGGGGACGGCAGGACCGGGGTACGTATCGTCATCACCGACACGGGCATCGGCATTTCCGAGGAAGACCAGCAAAACCTGTTTCAGGCTTTCAGCCAGGTCGAGAGCGCCGATAATCGACGCTTTGCCGGCACCGGCCTCGGACTCGTAATCAGCAAGAATCTCGCGACCTTGATGGGCGGTGATATCGCGATGCACTCGACGGCCGGTGAAGGTTCCGAATTCACCCTGACCCTGCCCTTCGATGCGGCGCGAGACGGTGCCGAAGACGCAACCGACGACCATGACGGCACGACAGCGAAAGCGCTGATCCTGGGTAGTGACCGGCTGTGCCTGATGGAAATTCGTTCACTGTTCGATCGCGCGGGCGTCATCACCGAGACGCTGCGGATCGAGCGTGAAACCGGCACCGAATCGGTACGTGAAACCGTGCAACGCAACCTGCCCTATATCGACCTGCTGGTTCTGGATCTGCGCCATCTCCGCTGCGAACCCGAAACCCTGTTCGAGGCCGATGTTTACCGGGCCACGCGCGTCATCTTCATGCACTACGACCAGGGTTTCGACTCGCCCACACAAGGTCTCGGTGCCGAGTTTCTGTCGGTCATCAGCTCTGCCGACACGGTCGCCGACCTGTGCCTTCGCGGCGCCCCGAAGACGGCATCGACGGGCGGTTCCGGGCCAGCGGTCGTTGACTCGCCGAAACGGGTTTTGCTGGTCGATGACAACCCGGTCAATCTCGGGCTGGCGAGCGAATTGATCCGGCTCTGGGGCCACCAGGTTACCGCAGCGCAACACGGCAGCATCGCGCTGGAATACTACCGCCGGCAGGAATTCGACCTGATTGTGCTGGACATCCAGATGCCGGACATCGACGGCGCCAGCCTGCTGCAGATGATGCGCGAAATCGACCCGGACGACCGCACGCCGGTGATTGCGTTGACGGCGAACATTCTCGACCACGAGGCCGAAAAGCTGCTGCAACTCGGTTTCGACTATCTTGTCGGCAAACCAATCGACGAAATACGTTTTCGTGAAATACTCGGCGCAGACGCACAACGCAAGCCGGGTAGAACAGCACCGGCGGACGACGATGTCGGCGGATCCACGACCACGCTCGACTATCGCCGTTCGCTGGCATTGTCGGCCGACAACGAGAGCCTGCTACGCCAGATCTTCGAAATCCTGCGACGCGATGTCCCCGAGCAGCAACAGCAGCTGGCCGCGGCCTTGCGCGAGCAGGACCGGGATCGGCTGGGAGCGCTGGCGCACAAGCTGCACGGAGTGACCTGCTACGCCGGTTTGCCGCGCCTGCGCCACCTCGTCATCGGTCTGCAAAAACGACTCGCACAGGACAGCGAAACACCGCTGGATCCGTTGATCGACGAAATCATCGACGAGCTGGGCGCCATCGAGCGCGAGGTAGACAGCCTGCTGA
>JASJCI010000075.1 GCA_030066085.1 Gammaproteobacteria bacterium
GGCACCGCGATCGTCTGCGCGGCGGCGATGAAATCCGCGCTCGAGGTGGTCGGCAAGCGCATCGAGGACGTGAAGCTGGTGGCGTCGGGTGCGGGCGCGGCCGCCCTGTCGTGCCTGAACCTGCTGGTATCCATGGGCCTCGACAGGCGCAATGTTATAGTCTGCGACGTGCACGGCGTCGTGTTCGAAGGCCGTACCGAGGACATGGACGAGTACAAGGCGGCTTTTGCCGTCGATACCTCGAAGCGCACGCTGGACGAGGTGATCGACGATGCCGACGTGTTTCTCGGCCTGTCGGCCGGCAACGTGCTCAAGCCGGAGATGGTCGAGCGTATGACCGCGCGCCCGATCGTGTTCGCGCTCGCCAACCCGACGCCGGAAATCGACCCGGCCGAGTGCAAACGGGCGGCGCCGGACGCGGTAATCGCCACCGGCCGTACCGATTATCCCAACCAGGTCAACAACGTGCTCTGTTTTCCGTTCCTGTTCCGCGGTGCGCTCGATGCCGGTGCAACCGAGATCAACCACGAGATGAAAATGGCCTGTGTCGACGCGATTTCGCGCCTGGCGCGCGCCGGCACCAGCGACGTGGTCGCGAGCGCCTACCGCGGCGAATCGCTGACCTTCGGCCCCGAGTACCTGATTCCGAAACCCTTCGACCAGCGCCTGATTCTCGAAATCGCGCCCGCGGTAGCGCAGGCGGCGATGGATTCCGGCGTCGCCGAGCGACCGATCGAGAACATGGCGGCCTACCGCGAAAAGCTGACCGCGTTCGTGTTCCGCTCCGGCATGTTCATGAAGCCACTGTTCGAGCTCGCGCGCGAGACGCAGCGCCGGGTCGCGTTTGCCGAGGGCGAAAATCCGAAGGTCCTGCAGGCGGTCGATGCCGCGGTGCAGGAGCAGCTGTGCCGCCCGATCGTGCTCGGCCGCGAGGACGCGATTCGCCAGGTGATGAAGGAATACGCGATCGCGGCCCGACCGGGCGAGGATTTCGAAATCGTCGACTACCAGGACGACGAAACCTGGTGGCGAACTTATCACGCCGCCAGCGAGCGCCGCGGTACGACCCCGTCCGAAGCGCAGAAAATGGTGCTCGCCAGCACCACGGTGCAGGCCGCGCTGATGGTGCGTCTCGGCCTGGCCGACGCGATGATCTGCGGCACCATCGGGCCCTACCATCGCCACCTCAAGCGCATCCTGATGGCCTCCGGGCAGGAGCGCGGCAGGGACGACGTGTCGGCGCTGTCGATCATCATCACCAGCAAGTTCACGCTGTTCATCTGCGACACCCACGTGATGCCGGATCCGTCCGCCGAGGCGATTGCCGACATGACCGTGCGCGCGGCCGCCGAGGTCGAGCGCTTCGGCATCACGCCGCGCGCCGCGCTGCTGTCGCATTCGAACTTCGGCAGCCACGACTCGGTTTCATCGGAAAAGATGCGCCGCGCGCTGCGCCTGCTGCAGCAAAACCATCCCGAACTGATGGTCGAAGGCGAAATGCAGGCCAACCTCGCGCTGTTGCCGCGCGTAATGCAGGAGCAGTTCCCGAATTCGAATCTCGAAGGCCCGGCCAACCTGCTGGTCATGCCCGATCTGGACGCTGCGCATATCGCGATGAACCTGGTTAAAATAGCGGCTGACGGTGTCGCGATTGGCCCGATCCTGATGGGTTGCGAGGTACCTGCGCATATCGTCACGCCGAGCACCACGGTGCGCGGCCTGTTGAACATGACCGCGATTGCCGCGGCGCGTCTGGAAGCCGACGCCGAAACCTGAAAAGACCTGAAAGACCCGAAAATGCCCCTGATTATGCTCGTCATGGCCGCGCTGGCCATATTCCTCTTCCTGACCCTTGGCGCCAGGGGTGATCCCGAACGCCGCAAGCAGTTCTACCTCTACGTGGCTATCGATGTCTGGCTTGGCGGGGTGCTAGTATTCCTGCTGCTGACCGGTATCGCGAACTGAGCGCGGGTCAGTATCGTCGTAATTGAAAAATCCCGTGTCGGGAAAGCGATAGTCGTTTTCTCCTGCAAGGATTTACTATTTGCGCATAGATTTCGGATCTAGCGCTGCTGGCAAACGCAGTGCACGATTCACGACCTGGGGGAAGCACCAATGAGCCATACGCAGTACGCGCCGGCCCGCCAACGGCTGCAGCGCAGTGAACTCGCGGTTCCCGGATCCAATCCGGGTATGTTCGAAAAGGCCGCCGCCAGCGCCGCCGATTACGTGTTTCTCGACCTCGAGGATGCCGTGTCGCCGGGCGACAAGGAACAGGCGCGCAAGAACGTGATCGAAGCGCTCAACGACATCGACTGGCGCGACAAGGGCAAGACGATCTCGGTGCGCATCAACAGCCTTGACACGCACTACATGTACCGCGACGTGGTGGACGTGGTCGAGCAGGCCGGCGCGAGGCTCGACACCATCCTGATCCCGAAGGTCGGGGTCGCCGCCGACGTCTACATGGTCGACGCGATGCTGACCCAGATCGAGACCGCGAAGGGGTTCGACCACCGCATCGGTCTCGAAGCGCTGATCGAGATTACCCTCGGCATGGCCAACGTCGATGCCATCGCCACTTCCAGCCCGCGCATGGAGGCGATGCATTTCGGAGTCGCCGACTATGCCGCGAGCTGTCGCGCGCGCACCACCAATATCGGTGGCCTCAATCCCGATTATCCCGGCGACCAGTGGCACCACGGCCTGTCGCGCATGCTGGTGGCCTGTCGCGCCTACGGCCTGCGCGCGATCGACGGTCCGTTCGGCGACTTCAACGACCCGGACGGTTACCTCGACGCCGCGCGGCGCGGTGCGGCCATGGGCTACGAGGGTAAATGGGCGATCCACCCGTCTCAAATCGAGCTCGCCAACGACGTGTTCTCGCCGCCGGCCGCCGAGGTCGAGCGTGCACACCGCATCCTCGCCGCGCTGGAGGAAGCCGCCGCGCAGGGCAAGGGCGCGGCGCAGCTCGATGGCCGCATGATCGACGCCGCCTCCGCGCGCATGGCGGAAAACCTGGTCAATACCGACCGCGCCATCCAGGCCCGGCAGCAGGAGGGGTAAATGGATATTCACGAGTACCAGGCGAAGGCGTTGCTGGCCGATTTCGGCATGCCGATCGCCAAGGGCGGAATCGCCTACAGCCCGGAGCAGGCGGCTTACCGCGCCAAGGAGCTCGGCGGCGAAAAATGGGTGGTCAAGGCGCAGGTGCATTCCGGCGCGCGCGGCAAGGCCGGCGGTATCAAGGTCTGCGAAAGCGAGCACGAGGTCATGGAGGCGGCCAACGCGCTGCTCGGGCGCCGGCTGGTCACCAACCAGACCGGTCCGGGCGGCAAGCTGATCGGGCGTCTCTACATCGAGGAAGCAACCGATATCCAGCGCGAAATTTACGTCGCTTTCCTGCTCGACCGCTCGTCCGAACGCATCATGTGTGTAACCTCGTCGTCCGGCGGCATGGACATCGAGGAAGTCGCCGCGACCGACCCGGATTCGATCGTGCGCGTGTCGATCGAACCGGCGGTCGGCATGCAGGATTTCCAGGCGCGTGAAATCGCGTTTGCGCTGGGCATGGAAGCAGGGCAGCTGGCCGAGGCGGTCAAGGCGCTCAAGGCCTGTTACCGCGCGTTCCGCGACCTCGACGCGACCATGGTCGAGGTCAATCCGCTGGTTGTCACCGGCGACGGGCGCCTGCTGGCGCTCGACGCCAAGATGGCGTTCGACGACAACGCGCTGTTCCGCCGGCCGCAGATTTCGGAACTGCGCGACAAGTCGCAGGAAGATCCGCGCGAAATGGCCGCGGCCGATCGCGGCCTGAGCTACGTCGGTCTCGAGGGCAATATCGGCTGTATCATCAACGGCGCCGGCCTCGCGATGGCCACGCTCGACATGATCAAACACGTCGGTGGCGAACCCGCCAACTTCCTCGATATCGGCGGCGGCGCGTCGCCCGAGCGGGTCGCCAAGGCATTCAACCTGGTGCTGTCGGACCAGGGCGTGAGCGCGATCCTGGTCAACATTTTCGCCGGCATCAACCGCTGCGACTGGGTCGCGGAGGGTGTCATCCAGGCGATGGAGAAGTTCGACGTGGCGGTGCCGGTGGTCGTGCGCCTGTCCGGCACCAACGTCGAACAGGGGCGCGAGATCCTGGCCAACAGCGACATCGACCTGATCACCGCCGATACGCTCGCGGAGGCGGCCGAGAAAGCCGTGGCCGCGGCCGCGGCGCACGAAGCCACGCTGGCCGGCTAGGGGGGACGACCATGAGTATTCATCTCGACGAAAACACGCGCGTGATCGTGCAGGGCTACACGGGTCGCATCGGAACCTTCCACGCGCAGGAAATGATCGACTACGGCACCAACGTGGTCGGCGGCGTGACCCCGGGCAAGGGCGGTGAACGCCATCTCGAGCGGCCGGTGTACAACACCGTCAAGGACGCGGTGCGCGAAACCGGCGCCGATGCGAGCATCGTGTTCGTGCCGCCGCCGTTTGCCGCCGACGCGATCATGGAAGCCGCCGACGCCGGTATTCGTTACTGCGTCTGCGTCACCGACGGTATCCCGGCGCAGGACATGATGCGGGTCAAGCGCTACATGCGCCGCTACCGGCGCGAGGAACGCATGACCCTGACGGGGCCCAACTGCGCCGGCACGATCAGCCCGGGCAAGGCGATGATGGGCATCATGCCGGGACATATCTACATGGCCGGCAACGTCGGCCTGATCGGCCGTTCCGGCACGCTCGGTTACGAAGCCGCGTCGCAGATGAAGGCCCGGAACATCGGCATCAGCACCAGCGTCGGCATCGGCGGCGACCCGATCAACGGCAGCGCGTTTCGCGATCATCTCGAGCATTTCGAGCAGGATCCGGACACCAGGCTGGTGGTCATGATCGGCGAGATCGGTGGTCCGCAGGAGGCCGAGGCGGCCGCGTTCGCGCGCGACCACATGTCGAAGCCGGTACTCGGCTACATCGCCGGCCTGACCGCGCCGAAAGGCCGCACCATGGGCCATGCCGGCGCGGTGGTAACAACCGCGGGTGAATCGGCCGCGGAAAAGGTCGAGATCCTGCGCGCGGCCGGGGTCGGCATCATCGTGCGCCCGTCCGAGTTCGGCCAGGCCGTCGAAGAAGCCCTCGCCAATCTATAGCAACGCCCGGGTTTTCACCGCCGGATCCCCGCGATCCGGTCATCGGCCCAGAAAGGGCTTTCATACCCGTGGGGCTCGAGTGCGCAACAGGCAATCTGCAAATAGCGTGTCATTCCCGCGCAGGCCTGCGCGGCTTTAGGCCCTCTCGGTCCCGGCGGGTTCCGGCGTCCCGGAATCTCCGCAAGTCTTATATATCGCGTTCGCCTGCGATACAGCCAAGATTCCCGCTTGCGCGGGAATGACGAGTATTGTCGCCGTGTTTTTCGCAATAACGGCGGTAGTCAGATGCAGCCAGTGCGTTTGAAGCAGGAACTGACGCAAAGCCTAGAAAAACCGTCATCCCCGCGCAAGCGGGGATCTCCCGGCCCCTTGCTGTGTCACTTCCTTTGCAATGCGATGAAGATTCCCGCTTGCGCGGGAATGACGTGTGTTGTCAGAGTGATTTGCGCTGCCTCGGCAAAAACCGGCGATACAGGCGGGTTCGCGTCGGCAGTCGTTACAGGTTGAACGCCATGAAGTAGCGCAGCGAGTCGCTGTAGACGCCGCCCGCGGTGCTGATCGCGCTGCCGTTCATCAGCGCTTCGGTGACATCGGACTGGATTCGCCCGCTGGTCGGGGACCCGTCGTCGAGCCGGCTTTCGAGGATGCGCGCAATCGGGCCCTCGATCGAACCGAAGATCACGACGTGACCGGACAGCAGCAGCGAACCGTCGCGCAGGCCGATGTTGCCGCCGTAGGCGTTGGTCGGCTGGGTATCGTCATCGCCACCGCCGGGGATGATGCCGGCGGCACGCAGGTGTTTCCAGACGTTGGCGGTTTCGCTGTTGACGGCCGCAACCCAGTCGCCGTCGATCGCGCCGCTACCGTCACCGTCGATGTCGGCGGGCAGCGGGTCGTTGTTGCCGTCGGAATACAGCGAGAAGCGAAAGCTGGCGCGATCGTCGTCCCCGGGCAGCTGCAGGTAACGATCCTGGTAGGTGAATATCGAGGCCATGACGCCGGCATTATCGCTTTCGATACGTTTGAGCTTGGCGTTGGCAATCATTTCCTGGCTTCTCAGCACACCGCCGATCAGCAGACCGACAACCGCGAGCACGATGGCGATCTCGACGAGGGTAAAACCCCTCTGCCGGGTAAAGTTCCTGTTTTTGGCAAGTTCCATCACGGTTATCGACCCGGGTTGGAGCGGATCCACATGCTAACCGTGCCTCCCGAGACCCGATGAGAAATACTTCACATTCCCTGTTGCGTTGCCCGGCCGCCGGGGCGCTTTGTGACCCGGTCTTCACTTTCGACGTTTTTCTTCCACTGTATTTTAACTAAGTGACGTAAGTTACTGATTTTAAATATTTCTGGTCGCGAGAGAATTTGGCGTTGTGTGCGTTCACGCCATTTAGGTAGCAAAACGGGATATCGGGTCGCGTTATACGGCTTGCTTCAGGTCCAGCGGTCGAGCGCCTGCTCGAATTCGGCGCGCGAGATTTCGACCGCGCCGAGCGAGTGCAGGTGGGGGGTCGGCAGCTGACAGTCGACCAGCTCGAATTCGGCGCTGTCGACCAGTGCCTTCATGCACAGCTTGGACGCGTTGGCAACCGCGCTGAACATGGATTCGCCGAAGAACACCCGACCGAGCACTACGCCGTACAGCCCGCCGACCAGTTCGTCGCCGTCGCGGCATTCGAAGGAGTGGGCAAAGCCGGCCTCGAACAGGTCGAGGTAGGCCTCGATCATCTGCGCGTTGATCCAGGTGCCCTGCTGGTCCCTGCGCTCACCGGCGCAGGCCTCGATGACCGCGGTGAAGTCCTGGTCGCGCGTAATGCGGTAGCGCTGTTGCCGCTCGAGCTTGCGCAGGCTGCGGCTGGCGTGAAAATGGTCGGGATACAGCACCGTGCGCGGCGCCGGCGACCACCACAGGATCGGCTCGTTTTCACCGAACCACGGGAAAATGCCCTGGCGGTAGGCCACCAGCAGCCACTCCACGCTGAGACGCCCGCCGGCGGCGAGCAGCCCCGGCGGCTCGGTCAACACCGAGCGCGTGTCCGGGAAATGGGGCCGGGCGGTGGGCTCCAGCCAAGGAATCACGGGCCCGCACCCACGATCTCTTCCCGCATTGACGCGGGCTGTGAAAATAAGGCTGGCAATAAAAATCTTGAGCTCAATTTAATTATAATTCAATAGCTTAGATTGTAAAATTAAAGTCGATTGTTATTATTCGGCCTGGCGGAAAGGCGAGTGATCGAGCAGATCGTCGCGATAACTGTCGATGTAGCGCAGCTCCTGCTCGAGGAATTGCTCGATCGCTGCGCGAAACTGCGGATGCGCGATCCAGTGACCCGACCAGGTCCGGGTCGGCAGGAAACCGCGTGCGAGCTTGTGCTCCCCCTGGGCGCCGGGATCGAAGGTCTCGAGTCCCTCGGCAATGCAGTAGTCGATACCCTGGTAGTAGCAGCTCTCGAAGTGCAGGTGGGGGTAATAGCCGTCGCAACCCCAGACGCGGCCGTACAGGTGGGTATCGCTGCGGAAAAACAGCGACGCGGCCACGATATGGCCCTGGTCGCGGGTTACCGCTGCCAGCACCTGGTCGGGCATGGTTTGGCCGAGGTGCTGGAAAAAACCCGGGGTCAGCGTCGCCGTGCCGTACTTGCGCTGATAGATACCGGCATAGAGCGAGTAGATCTTGCGCCAGTCCGCCGCGTCCAGTTCGCCACCCGTGCACATGCGCACGTCGATCTCCTGCGCGGCCACCTCGCGGCGCTCCTTGCGCAGGTTCTTGCGCTTGCGCGAACTGAGCTCGCCGAGAAACTCGTCGAAACTCGC
>JASJCI010000012.1 GCA_030066085.1 Gammaproteobacteria bacterium
GGCGTTTCAACCAGGACCGCATATATGAAAAAAACCGCCGGGCTGGGGTAACCCGGCGGTGAAGTGCCCTCCTCGGGGCGCGGTGGCGAACCACCGTTTCGTTCTTACGGCAGGGGGATCGGCCGAACGGCCGCCGCAAAAACGGGATCGCAGCGCAGGGGCTTCATGTTGTTTTTCTTCTGGTCGCGTTGATTTGCAGGGGGGTTTGCGCGAGGAAACCCCTGGCTGCGATCACCACCTGGACGAGCAGTAACAGCAGCAGCAGGCCGCCGGCATCGCTGGCACCGCTGCCGCTGACCGACACGCTGTAGCTGTCGTAATACTCGTAGAGTTCGTCGCGGTAGTAGTCTTCGAGCGGCAGGTCACGACCGAGGTAGTGATAATCGAGCACTTCGCTGGCCACCATGTACGCGTGATCGAGGCTGTAGATTTCGATCAGCACTTCATAGTAACCGGGCTCGTAGCCATCGATCAGCTCGGTTTCGACTTCGTAGGCATCACCCAGGTCATCGCCGTGAATGTGAAACAGGTCCGTGGTGAAATACTGGTACCAGGGCCCACCCTCGCGGCTCAGGTAAAGCTTGGCATACACCGTGGCGCCGTCGTGGTTGACGTCGACGTCGAAGTACACGTTCAGCGCATGATGAAAGCCATCACCATCGAGATCCGACAGCAGGGCTACGTCGGCATCGTAAATCTCGAACAGCTGGTCGTGTCGATTGGCGATTCCCGCCTGGCGCGCCGCGCCGGGCGAAACGGCATAGTTTTCGCCGTGGCCGGGTTTCGCCCGCGTCACCGGCTCGGATTCCTCCCGCACCTGCTTCAGATCGATGCTGGTATCCGCCTGGAGCTTGCCAGCCGAACGGCTCGACAACATATCCTCGGCCGCAGCTGCCTGGGTAATCCCGGACAAACCGATCAACAGCAGTATGGCGAACGCTTTCATCGTTCTTTAACGGTGTTTGCGTGTACCGGGCTTGTGCCCGTGGCCGCCGCCGTGGCGGTAGGCGTGCTTGTGCCCGTGGCCGTGCCCGTGCACGCGGTAACCGCCGTAACCGTGGCTGTGACTGTGCCGACGGCGATGATGATGACGGTGATGCCGGTAATGCCGGTGATACGAGTAATGCCGGTAATGTCGATGATGGCTGTGATGCAACAGCGCACCAAGCGCGATGAAAGTCGCCACCGGGCCGATGATGTCATGCCCGTGATGCGCGCTGGCCGGTGCGCTGACCGATGCCAGCGTCAACAGGCTGGCGAGTGCCGCGAATCGCAGGCTTTTTCGATGGGTAACTCGCATGTCGAACCTCCGTTTCTTGCTCCAGGTTGACGGCAGGTTAACCACGAGTGACTGAATCCAGCCTGAACCGGACGAGTTTGGGCCGCAATTTTTTCGCTATATACTGTGAACATGAACCGCCTATCCCTCGACACCAGCCAGGTTACGCCCGCCAAGATAGTCTGCGTCGGTCGCAACTATCTCGAACACATACGCGAACTCGGTAACGCAACCCCGACCCAGATGGTCGTGTTCAACAAGCCGAACTCGGCGATCTCGGAGCGTTTGTATTCGCAGCGCGACGGCGAAAGCCTGCACTACGAGGGCGAGATCTGTTTCCTGGTGCGCGATGGACAACTGCACGCGGTCGGCTTTGGCCTCGACCTGACCCGGCGCGAACTGCAATCGACTCTCAAGGCAGGGGGCCTGCCCTGGGAACGCGCCAAGGCCTTCGACGGCGCGGCCTGCTTCAGCAGTTTTACCGCGCTCGGCGATACCGCTATCGCCAGCCTGCGGCTCGAGCTGGAGATCAACGGCGAGCTGCGCCAGCAGGGTGGCTACGAACTGATGATGCACAAACCGGATGCGATCCTGGCGGATATCGCCGCCTTCATGACACTGCACGACGACGACGTGATCATGACCGGGACTCCGCAGGGTGTCGGCCAGGTCGCTGCCGGCGACCGCTTCGTCGGCCGCATCCTGTCCGGCGATCGCGAACTCGTGAGCCAGGCCTGGGTGGCGGAATAACTTTATCGTCATCCCCGCGCAAGCGGCGATCCGGCGTCCCGGGATCTCTCGATAATCCGGTTCGATCAAATATTCTGGAGATCCCCGCTTACGCGGGGATGACGACGGGGTTTCGGTGGATAATGGGGAGTCCCGGGGATGACGATGGGGCCTCGGGAGATAGCGAGGGGGCCTCGGGTAATGACGGCGGGAGCTCGCGGTAACCTCGCCGCGGTTTGCGGGCAGGCATAAAAAAGCCGGGCGGTGCCCGGCTTTATGGTTACGATCGGCGTGTTTTACAGCGCCTTGATCTGCGCGTTCAGGCGGCTCTTGTGGCGCGCGGCCTTGTTGGCGCTGATCAGGCCGTGCGTGGCGGCGCTGTCGAGCACCGGCACGACTTTCTTGAAGGCGGCCTCGGCGGCGGACTTGTCGGCGGATGCGATCGCGGCAACGGTGGCCTTGATATAGGTGCGCATCATCGAACGCCGGCTGGCGTTGCGCTGACGGCGTTTTTCGGCCTGGTTAGCGCGCTTGCGCGCGGACGCTGAGTTTGCCAAGGTCGACTCCTGTAGACGGCGTAAAAAATGAGGCGCGCATTATCTTCACTGCACACGGCGCTGTCAACCGTAATTACCTGCTATACAAGGGTTTAGGTGGTAGTATTCGCCGCTTTCACGGGACCATTAAACAGGGCATGTCGTGTGATGACCACGTCATCCCCGCGCAGGCGGGGATCTCCGTTCAACGAGCAACATCTTCTGGAGGTTCCCGCCGGGCCGCATTCGGCTTGCGCGGGAACGGCGGCTTCTAATTGAGTGCGCTGATCAAATCCACCGCCTCGGTCGGCTCGATGACGATGTTGTCGCGCCTGCTCGGTCTTGCGCGCGATATCGTCATCGCCCGGTTTTTTTCCTCAAGTGACGCCGCCGACGCGTTTTTCGTCGCGTTCAAGATTCCGAACTTCCTGCGCCGCCTGTTCGCCGAGGGCGCCTTTTCGCTCGCGTTCGTGCCGGTGCTGACCGAGTACCGCAACCAGTTCGGCGCGGCCGCCACGCGCGAGCTGATCGACCGGGTTGCCGGTACGCTCGGCCTGATCCTGCTGCTGCTGTCCGCGATCGGTGTCGCCGCATCGCCGCTGCTGATCGGGGTATTCGCCGCCGGCTTCCTCGACCAGCCGGAAAAATTCGCGCTGACATCGGACATGCTGCGCCTGACCTTTCCCTACATCCTGCTGATCTCGATGACGGCGATGGCCGCCGGCATACTCAATACCTGGAAACGCTTCGCCGTCCCGGCTTTCACACCAGTGCTGCTCAACCTGAGCCTGATCGGCTGCGCGGTTTACCTGGCGCCGCAGCTCGACGTACCGATCACGGCGCTGGCCTGGGGCGTGCTGATCGCGGGTATCGTGCAGCTGCTGTTCCAGCTGCCGTTTCTCTACGCCGAGGGCTTGTTACCGCGGCCAAAGTGGGGCTGGCGCCATGCCGGGGTACAGAAAATCGTCAAGCTCATGATCCCGGCGCTGTTCGGCTCGTCGGTGGCGCAGATCAACCTGCTGTTCGATACCTTCATCGCTTCCTTCCTGGTCAGCGGCAGCGTCGCCTGGCTGTACTACTCGGATCGACTGCTGGAGTTTCCGCTCGGCGTCTTCGGCATCGCGCTGGCAACCGTGGTTCTGCCGAACCTGTCCGAGGCGCACTACCAGCAGGGGGCCCAGCGATTCCGCGACATGCTGCACTGGGCGATCCGCCTGTCGTTGCTGATCGCGGTGCCGGCCTGCTTCGGCCTGTTCGTGCTGGCGCAGCCGATCCTCGCGACCCTGTTCGAGTACGGCGCGTTTACCGCGCGCGATTCGATGATGGCGGCCTTCAGCCTGATGGCCTACAGCCTCGGCCTGCCGGCCTTTATCCTGATCAAGATTCTCGCCAACGGATTTTATGCGCGCCAGGACACCCGGACCCCGGTACGTATCGGTATCCAGGCGATGGTACTCAACATGATCCTGAACGTGGTCCTGGTCGTATCCATGGTCGAGACCGGGTTCCTCGCCCCGCACGTCGGCCTCGCGCTCGCGACCGCGGCATCCGCGTACTTCAACGCGTTTCGCCTCGCGCAAGGGCTGCGTCGCGACCAGGTGCTGAGCGATACCGGCGAGCTGGCCCCGGCACTGCTCAAGATCCTGTTCGGCTGTATCGCGATGGGGGTCCTGCTGTACCTGATGCTGCCGCCGCTGGAACACTGGAGCGAGTGGCGCTGGCATCGGCGGCTGCTCGAACTGGCCTGGCTGATCGTGCCCGCGATCTTGTGCTACGGATTGTTGCTTTGGATAATGGGTTTTCGACGCCAGCACTTTATCGCCTGACTGGATCGCAGGGCTTCCTGGAATGAGACTGATTCGCGGACTTTACAACCTGGCGCGCCCGCTGCCCGCGAGCGCGGTAACGATCGGTAACTTCGACGGTGTCCACCGCGGCCACCAGCTCGTCATCAGCCAGCTGAAGCGGGTTGCCGCCGCGGCCGGGCTGCCGACGGTCGTGATCATTTTCGAGCCGCAACCGATCGAGTACTTCGCTCCCGAACGCGCACCCAAGCGCCTGTCGCGCTTTCGCGAAAAAATTACCTTCCTCAAGAACCAGGGCATCGACTACCTGCTTTGCCTGCGCTTCGACGCCGCCCTGGCCGAGCAGAGCGCGGAGGACTTCGTTCAGCGGTTGCTGCTCGCCCAGCTCAACACGCGTCACCTCGTGATCGGCGACGACTTCCACTTCGGCAAGAATCGACAGGGCAATTTCGAATTTCTGCAGAGCCACTGCGAACGCTTCGGCTTCATCGTCGACGAGACCGAAACCCTGCTGGTCGACGGCGAGCGCGTCAGCAGCACGCGCATCCGCGGGTTGATCGAACGCGGCGATTTCGAGGCCGCCACCGAGCTGCTCGGCCGGCCCTACTCGCTCTCCGGCCGGGTTGCGCACGGACAGAAACTCGGCCGCCAGCTCGGCTACCCCACGATCAATATCAAGATGGGCGATAAGACCCTGATCGTAAAAGGAATATTTGCGGTCCGGGTCAAAGGCATAGATAATCGCTGGCTAGCGGGCGTTGCCAGCATCGGCACACGTCCCACGGTGAACGGCGTTGACACCATTCTCGAGGTTTACATCCTGGATTTCGACCGGGACGTCTACGGCTATAGCGTCGAGGTCGAGTTTTTGCACAAGATCCGCGACGAGCAAAAGTTCGACTCGCTGGAGGAACTGACGGTCCACATCGGGCGCGATACCGAACAGGCCATCGCCTTTTTTGAACGGGAAGCAAGTATTGGCTGATTACAAAGCGACACTGGACCTGCCGGACACGGAATTTTCGCTGCCCGCAAAACCCGCAAGATGCGCGCGCTACCGGCGTCATCGCGCGGATGTCGGTCAGCCCGCCGAATATCCCGCAGCCTGCGGCCGCCGGGCCGAGCATGTCGATGGCGACGGAGAATCCCGCCACTTCGCCTGAGTCGGGCGTAAACCCGACAGGAGCGCGGCTCAAGTGGCTGTGGCTCAGCCTGCTCGTGATCGTGCTCGACCAGGCAGCCAAGCAGACCGCCGAAGCGCTGCTTACGCCGCACCAGCCGGTTGCGGTGCTGCCGTTCTTCGACTGGTACCTGACCTACAACACCGGCGCCGCGTTCAGCCTGCTGGCCGATGCCGGTGGCTGGCAGCGCTGGTTTTTTACCGCGATCGCGGTGGTCGTCAGCGTCGTCATCGTCCAGTGGCTGCGAAAACTCGCGCGCGACGAGTGGCTGACCGCGCTGTCGCTGAGCCTGATTCTCGGCGGCGCGATCGGCAACGTCATCGACCGCATCTATCTCGGCTACGTCATCGACTACATCCAGGTCTGGCTCGGCAGCTACCCGTTCCCGGCCTTCAACATCGCCGACTCCGCGATCAGCGTCGGCGCCGTGCTGCTGATTCTCAGCAGCTTCGTCGGCAACAAACCGTCCAGCGACGAAGCGGCATGAGCCAGGTCGAACGTCACAGCCGGGTTACGCTGCACTATCGCCTCGGACTGACCGACGGCCAGGTGCTCGAGGACAACTTCGACGACGAGCCGATGACGGTCCGGCTCGGCCGCGGTGAAATGGCGGAGGGACTGGAACTCGCGCTGCTCGGCCTGCGCACGGGCGACGAACAGACGATCGACATCGGCCCCGACCTCGCTTTTGGCCACATCGACGAAACCCTGTTCCGCCGGCTCGCGCGCAACGAATTCGATCCATCGTTCGAGCTCGAGCGCGGCCTGATCATCGAGTTCGCTACCGACGACGGGCAGACCCTGCCGGGCACGGTCATCGATTTCGATGAACAGATCGTGCATATCGACCTGAATCATCCGCTGGCTGGCCAAACCGTGCGCTACAGCGTTAAAATCCTCGACGTCGAAACCGACGAGACGGATTCCTCCACCCTGCACTGATGCAAGTTCTGCTCGCCAATCCACGCGGCTTCTGCGCCGGTGTCGATCGCGCGATCGAAATCGTCGAACGCGCGATCCAGCTGTTCGGCGCACCCATCTACGTGCGCCACGAAGTGGTTCACAACCGCTACGTGGTCGATGACCTGAGGCAAAAAGGCGCGGTATTCGTCGAAGAGCTCGACCAGGTTCCGGACGATGCCTACGTCATCTTCAGCGCCCACGGCGTATCCAAAGCGGTCCAGCGCGAGGCGGAGCGCCGCGGTCTCAAGGTCTTCGACGCGACCTGCCCGCTGGTCACCAAGGTGCACATGGAAGTCAGCCGCTACAGCCGCAAGGGTATCGAAACTATCCTGATCGGTCATCGCGGTCACCCCGAGGTCGAGGGCACCATGGGCCAGTACGATCGCGCCGCCGGCGGCGAGATTTACCTCGTCGAGTCGGTCGATGACGCGCGGCAGCTCGTGGTGCGCGATCCGTCCCAGCTGCGCTACGTCACCCAGACCACGCTGTCGAAAGACGACACCGCGCTCGTGATCGATGCGCTGCACGAAACTTTTCCCGAGATCCAGGGCCCGAAAAAGGAAGACATCTGTTACGCCACGCAGAACCGGCAGGACGCGGTCAAGCAGCTCGCCGCGCGCTGCGACCTGATCCTGGTGGTCGGCTCGCAGAACAGCTCGAATTCCAACCGCCTGCGCGAAATTGCCACCAACAACGGCATCGAGGGTCACCTGATCGACAGCGAAGCCGACATCGAGGATGCCTGGCTGGCGGGCAAAAACTGCGTCGGCGTGACCGCCGGGGCCTCGGCACCCGAACTGCTGGTGCAAAACGTGATCGACTACCTGCGCCGCAACGGCGCCAGCGATACCGCCTCGCTCGGTTTCACCGAGGACGTCTTCTTTGCCCTGCCCAGGGCGCTGCGCGACGGGGCCGATGCCTGAAACGAAGGGCAGGTACCGCGGAACCCGGCTGGCGCTGCACGGTCTCAATATCGATCCGGAAACGATCCCGGGACGTAATATACCTGGAACAGTTAACCAACTTCGCTGACCAACATCGTGATTGACACCAAGCGCCACGTCCGAATCCCGCTCCTCTGCCTGCTGGCGCTGACCCTTTCCGCCTGCAGCGCGCTCGACTGGGCTTACAACAACGCGCCGTCGTTCGTGGCCGACGAGATGGTCGACGCCTTCGACCTGGACGACGAACAGTCGGCCCTCCTCGAGACCCGGCTCGACCAGTTTTTCGCCTGGCATCGGCAGCAGGAGCTGACGCGTTACCAGGCGGTGCTCGAACGGGCCGCCAACAACGCCAGCGACGGTATCGTGGCCAGCGAGTTCCTGTGGCTGATGGACGAACTGCGCGACGCGCGTATGCGCTCGATGGCGCGCGCGCTGGACGACTTCGGCGATCTTGCCGCCAGGCTCAGCGACAGCCAGATCGATCGCTTCGCCGAGACCCTGCACGATCGCGCCGACGAAAGTCGCGATTATCTCGCCAAGTCGGCCCAGCAGCGTGAAATCTTTCGCGTCGAACGCAACCTTGATCGCCTGCAGGACTGGTTCGGAGATTTCGACTACCAGACCGAGCGCCGCGCGCGCGAACGCCTCGCCGACCTGCCGGACCTTTACGAAGCCTGGTACACCTATCGCGATGCCCGCCAGGCCGAGATCATTGCCGCGTTGCGCGGCGGCGGTGACGGACCGGCGCTGAAAGCGCGCCTGAAGCGAGCCCTGCTGAACCCGGATACCGATTATGCCCGAGCTTTCGAACCCGCGCGCCAGGCTTACTGGCAGGAATTCGCCGTGGTGCTGGAAGATATCAGCGGCTGGCTGAGCCCGCGCCAGCATCGCGCCGCCGCCGAGCGTCTGCAACGCTACGAGCGCATCCTCGTAAGCTTACGCACCCCGGATTGAGCCTGCCTCAGTCGCGGCGAAATTCGCCGTGCGCGAGAAAATGAATGACCTGTTCGATGACGCGATCGTTGCGCATCATGAAGGGATGGGTGACTTCCATCTCTAGGTGATCGCGCATCCCCTCGACGCGGGTACTTTCCACCGACACCTTGCCATCGTTCTTGCCTGGAATCATGGTCGACAGGAACAGGTTGATGCTGCGCGTACCGGCGATCACGCCAAGATCGAAATCGGCGCGCCCCAGCTGGTTGGGCACGCTGGTTTCACCCGTACCAAGCTGGAGCCCGGCGTCGCCGTGGTAGAAATGGAACCCGGGGAAGTCACGCAGGTGATCGACCACCTCGCTGCCCTTGTTGGGCGGACCCAGCATCACGACCCGCCCGAGACCGGGAATATCGTGATCGCGCAGGTACTGGCGCACGAGGATACCGCCGAGCGAATGGGTCACGAAATGAATGCGCGCACCCGCGGGGCAGGTCGCGAGCGCGGGCACAATCGCCTTGGTCGCCAGCTTCTCGATCCTGTCGCGGGTCGATGCGTAACTGACGTTGACCGCATGGTAGCCGCGTTCGTTCAACACCTGCTCGAGTTTTTTCATCGAGCGGTCGGTGCGCGCAAGGCCGTGCAGCAGGATGACCGATTCGTTGGTCGCCATGAATGGAAACGCGGTCGGTTGCAACTCCGACCAGCGGCCTAGCCCTCGATCTCGTCGGTATCGTACTGCCCGCTCAGCCGCCTGCGCACGTGCGACCACGACATGCCGACCGCCAGCACGCCGGATATCATGACCAGCACGATCCACTGGATGACGACGCTGTCGTCGAGCGCAAACAGTCCCCATTCGACCAGCAGCCAGATGATGATGCCGAAGAATGCGGCCGCCAGCAGGGTACCGACGGGTCCGAGCGAGTTCCAGGTGGCGCGCAGGTACATGATCCAGCCAATCAACAGCACGATTCCGCCCGCGGCCTTGTACACCATGGCGACGTCGGTGCGTAACCAGTCGATCCAGGAATAGCCGGTCGGGTTGTAGGTCAGGAACACCAGCAGCACGGCAAACAAAAGCCGCAGCAAAAAGCTGCCGAAATCGAATTCCTTGCGTGCCATCTTCGTCCCCCGCTGCGACAACGGCGCTATGGTACCAGACTCGCCGGGACTGGCGACCGGTTTCTCGCAAGGAAGCCAGCAGCCGGGGTTGCTGGCGTCTCGACCAGCCCGGGCGGAAACGAGTCGGCGCGAAAACCTCCGCGTTGCCCCGCGGCCCGTCGGACCGCGGCGAGAAAAATTACCGGCGTTCCCCGCCAGGATACCCGCAGAAATGCTACTGGTTGAGGCGCTTGATCTGCGCGCGCCGATCCACCGCCCAGGCATACTGCTTCGGCCACATCCGGTAGTCGGGATCGACCCCCAGCGCTTCCGCCGCGTGTAGTGGCCAGAAAGGGTCGTACATGAGTTCGCGGCCGATAGCTACCAGGTCGGCGTCGCCGGCCTGCAGGATATCCTCGGCCTGCTGCGGATCGATGATGACACCGACGGCCATGGTGCCGACACCGGCCTCGGCGCGCAGCCGGCTCGCGAACGGAACCTGGAAACCCGGGGCCCGCGCCGAATCGGCGCTCAGCGGCTTACCCGAATCGTCGCTGCGAAACCGTGGCGCGCCGCCGATACCGCCCGACGAACAATCGACCACGTCGACACCGACCTCGGCCAGGCGTGCCGCCAGCGTTACCGAATCCTCCAGCTGCCAGCCGCCCTCGCGACCGTCGATCGCCGAGATGCGCGCGAACAGCGGCAGTTGGTCGGGCATCGCGGCGCGTACCGCGGCCGCAACCTCGAGCGGAAAGCGCATGCGCCCCTCCAGGTCACCGCCCCAGGCATCCTCGCGCTGGTTGCCCAGCGGCGACAGGAAGCTGTGCAGCAGGTAGCCGTGCGCCATGTGCAGCTCGAGCACGCGGAAACCCACCGCGACCGCGCGCCGCGCGGCATCGACGAAAGCCTGCTTTACGGTTTCGAGGCCAGCCTCGTCGAGCGCCGCGGGCACGTGCCAGCCGTCGGTCACCGGCAGCGCCGATGGCGCGACCGTCAGCCAGGGTGCGCCGGCCTCGGCCGCGTCCTCCGCTGTCAGCGGGCTGGGGCCCTTCGGCACGAACGGCGCGCGCGTGGATCCCTTGCGCCCGGCATGCGCGAGCTGCATGCCCGGCACGCAGTCCTGCGACTCGATGAATTCGACGATCGGCCGCAGCGCCTCGGCCTGCTCGTCGGTCCAGATACCGAGGCAATCCGGCGTGATCCGCCCGCGTTCCTCGACCGCGGCGGCCTCGGTAAACACCAGCCCGGCCTTGCCGCGCGCAAAGGTGCTGAGATGGGCGAAGTGCCAGGGCACGGCGAGCCCGTCGACGGCGGAATACTGGCACAGCGGCGATACGACGATGCGGTTCGGCAGGGTCGTGCCGCGCAGGGTCAGGGGTTCGAACAGTTTGACGGATGCGGTCATGTTATCTCGGCCACGAAACAAAAGGCGACATTATTCTGTTTCGTGCACCAAAGCGCAAAAGTTTCGGTACGGCCGGTCAGGTGCGGCCGGCCAGGTGTGGCCGGCGAGGTACGGCCGGCCAGATAAGCGGCCGGTCAGGCGCGTTCGAGGATCAGCGCGATTCCCTGCCCCACCCCGATACACATGGTGCACAGAGCGTAACGGCCGTTGCGGCGCGACAGTTCGCGCGCGGCGGCCGTCACCAGCCGCGCACCGCTCATGCCGAGCGGATGGCCGAGCGCGATCGCGCCGCCGTTCGGGTTGACCCGCTCGTCGTCGTCCGCCATGCCGAGCGCGCGCAGTACCGCGAGCGCCTGCGCGGCGAAGGCCTCGTTGAGCTCGATGACGTCCATTTGCTCGAGTTCGAGCCCGGCGAGCGCCAGCACCTTGCGGCTGGCCGGTACCGGCCCGATCCCCATGACCCGCGGTTCGACGCCCGCGGTCGCCATCGCGACCACGCGCGCAAGCGGCGCCAGTCCGTGCCCGGCCAGCGCGTTTTCGCTGGCGACCAGCATCGCGCAGGCGCCGTCGTTCAGTCCCGAGGCGTTGCCCGCGGTGACGCTGCCGCCATCGCGAAACGGGGTTGGCAGGTTCGCCAGCGATGCCAGCGTGGTGTCGGCACGCGGATGTTCGTCGAGCGCAAACTCGAGTGGATCACCCCGCCGCTGCGCGACCGTAACCGGCACGATCTCCTCCGCCAGCACCCCGTCCGCGCGGGCGCGTTCGGCGCGCTGCTGCGAACGCAGCGCAAAAGCATCCTGGTCGGCACGCTCGATGCCATGCTCGGCGGCAACGTTTTCCGCGGTCTCGGGCATCGAGTCGGTACCGTACTGCGCGAGCATGCGCGGGTTGACGAAGCGCCAGCCGAGCGTGGTGTCGTGAATTTCGGCCCGCCGGCTGAACGCCGACTCGGGTTTGGGCATGACCAGCGGCGCACGTGTCATCGACTCGACTCCGCCGGCAATCGCCAGCTCGGCTTCACCGCAGCGGATCGCGCGCGCGGCACTGCCGACCGCGTCCAGGCCGGAGCCGCAGAGCCGATTGATGGTGGTTGCCGCCACGCCGACCGGCAGGCCGGCCAGCAGGCCGGCCATGCGCGCGACGTTACGGTTGTCTTCGCCGGCCTGGTTGGCATTGCCGTAGTAGACATCGTCGACCTGCTCCCAGTCGACACCAGGATGACGCAGCTGCAGCGCGCGAATCGGCACCGCGGCAAGATCGTCGGTGCGCACCGACGCCAGCGAACCGCCGTAACGGCCGATCGCGGTACGCACCGGGTCGCACACGAAAGCCTGCTTCATTCAGTCACCCCCGCGGGTATACCCGCTCGCTGCCACTCACTGGCACGAATGCTACCGCAAATCGCGCCGCGATACGGCATTCGGCTGGCTTCAGGCGGAACGCGGCACCCGGTTGCGCCCGGCGAGTACCGGCGCAACACGCCCGGCGATTTCACGCAGCAGGGTCTCGGTAGTCTCCCAGTCGATGCAGGCATCGGTAACCGACACGCCATAGGTCATGCGGCTGCGATCCGCCTGCAGCGGCTGGTTACCGGCGCCGATGTTGCTTTCGATCATCAGGCCGATGATCGAATCGTTGCCGGCGACGATCTGCTCGGCCACCTGGCGCGCCACCAGCGGCTGGCGACCGTGGTCCTTGTTCGAATTGGCGTGACTGCAGTCGACCATGATGTTGGGCGCGAGCCCGGCGCCGATCAGCGCGGTCTCGGCACTGGCGATGCTCTCGGCATCGTAATTCGGCCCGTTGCTGCCGCCGCGCAACACCAGGTGCGCATCCGGGTTGCCGCGCGTGTGCATCACCGCGACCTGGCCGGCCGCGTCCATGCCGAGGAAGCTGTGCGGACTGGCGACCGACTGCAGCGCATTCAGCGCCACGCCGAGGCCGCCGTCGGTGCCGTTCTTGAAGCCGACCGCGGAACTGAGCCCGGAGGCCATCTCGCGGTGCGTCTGCGATTCGGTCGTGCGCGCGCCGATTGCCGACCAGCTGATCAGGTCCTGCAGGTACTGCGGCGTGATCGGATCGAGCGCCTCGGTCGACAGCGGCAGACCCAGGTCCGCCAGCCGCAGCAGCAGCCGGCGGGCGATTTCGAGGCCCTCGCCGACCTCGAAACTGTCGTCAAGGTGCGGGTCGTTGATGAGGCCTTTCCAGCCCACCGTGGTGCGCGGCTTCTCGAAATAGCTGCGCATGACCAGCAACAGGCTGTCGTCGACCTCGCGCGCGAGCGACGCGAGTCGTTCGGCGTAATCGAACGCGGCGTCGACGTCGTGGATCGAACAGGGTCCGACCACCACCAGCAGGCGCGGATCCTCGCGCCGCAGGATGTTCTTGACCGCCTGGCGCGCGCGCGTAACCTTGCCGCGCAGCGCCGGGGTCACCGGTAATTTCTGTTTCAGCGCCTGCGGTGTAATCAGCAGTTGCTGTGCCCTGATGTTGATGTTTTCCAGTTCTGTCATGTTGCACCTAGTATCTTTTGCCGGACGCATAAAAAAACCCCGTTGGCGCTGCCTGACGGGGTTTTATTGCCGAAGGCAGCGAGCACTACCTTCGACCGGGGAAGGTAGAGTCAATCAGCAAAAAAGTAATAGCCGGCCCACCAGCTGCGCGCATCTCGCGAGCTGCGGTTGACGGTTTTCGACGACGCGAAAATCATGGCTATTACCCTGCTACCTTGCCTGTGGCATTCGTGTGAACGCTCGATAGTAACAATTTCAGCCCGGAAAACAAGCCGCGGGCTAGACGGCCTTGCACTTTTTCATCTCTTCCTGCAGTTCCTGCAGCTTGCCCTGGTTGAGCAGGCTCATCGACCGCGCGCAGGAAAAGACACACTGCATGCGCTGGATCTTGGCACAGTTTTGCGCGCGGATCTTGAGCCGCTTGAGCAGCTGTTCGCGCTTGGCCTCGGTATCGCTGGCCTGCACCGATGCAACCGGCGCGGCGGCCAGCGTGGCGAGCAGCAGCAGGATCGGCAGGCGGTATACAAGTTTCGCTTTCATTGACAGTCCGGGTTCCCTGTAATCTGGTCAGACAGTCAATATTATAGCTGCGTATCGGCATTCTGCCCGCCGTCGGACAACTCCGTTTCGAGCCCTGCGCCGATACGCAGGATGGCGTCGACCAGCCCTTCGACCTGTCCCTCGCCGGTGCGCGCGCCGAGGAAACAGGGCCTGAGCGCGAGCCGGCCGTCGACCCGGGTAGTGCTCGGCAGGTATTGGTTTTCCCGCACCAGGCGCCGGTGCAGCCGGCGGTTGAATTCGTCGAGGTCGTCGACGCCCGCCGGTCGATAGCGAAAACAGCACACCGACAGCGTCGGTTCGAGCAGCAGCTCGAGACGCTCGTGCGCGCGGCAGCGCGCGGCCAGCTCGCGCGCCATGTCGTTATGTCGCACGATCCGCTCGCGCATACCCTCGGCGCCGATTTCGCGCAGCATCGCCCACACCACGACCCCGCGGCACGGTGAGCTGAGTTCGAGCCCGTAGTTGAAATAGGGAATGCCGAAATCGTCCATCGAGTGTTCGATGCGAGGTTCGTCAGCGTCGGATTGCTCGAGCGTGCCCTCGAGATAATCCGACGCTTCCTGGGTGAACGCGCGCTCGAGAATATCGCGCTCGTGGACGAAGGTGGCGGCGATACCGACCGCCGCGCCGAGCCACTTGTGCGGGTCGGTAATCACCGAATCCGCCTGCTCGATCCCGCGATACAGTCCACGCACGCGCGGGTCTAGAATACCGGGTAACCCGTAAGCGCCATCGACGTGGTACCAGATACCGTGTGCGCGCGCGACTTCGCCGATCTCGGCGATCGGGTCGATCGCGCCGGTGTTGGTCGCGCCGGCATTGGCCACGATCGCCACCGGCAGAATGCCGTCGCGCAGGTCCGACTCGAGCGCCCGGCGCAGCGCATCGACGCGCATGCGTTTACCTTCGTCGCAGGCGATCAACGCCACCGAAGCCCGCCCGAGGCCGAGCACGCCGGCCGAGCGCTGGATGGTGTGATGACATTCCTCGCTGGCATAAATCCGTACCGCGCGATCGACCCCGTGCAGCGCCGGATCGCGGCCGATCTTCTCGAAGGCATGCTGACGCGCGGCACCCAGACCGACCAGGTTGGCTACCGAGCCGCCGCTGCTGTAGACACCCTTCATCGCGCCGAGACCGAGCAGTTCCGCCAGCCATTCCAGTGACAGTTCCTCCACCAGGTTGAACGCGGTCGGCAGGTAGCGCGCCGGCGAGGCAACGCTGGCGGCGGCGCTGGCGAGCACCGATGCAGTGACCGGGCCGGTCACGATGTAGCCGGTGAAACCGGGCTTGCTGATCGGCTGGCCGTTGGGGATCAGCGTCTCGACCAGTTCACGGGTAACCGCATCGATACCCTCGCCGGTTCGCGGCAGCGGCTGCGCCAGCCGCGGCTGCCATGCAGCGCGATTGACGAACGCATCGGCGTGCTCGAACCTGAGATACTCGTCGAGCCCGGCGCCAACCTGCGCCAGCAGCGTTTGCAGGCGACCGAGTTCGGCTTTTTCAGTTGACATGAAAAACTTCCGCCAGCTTGAGACCAGTCGCAACCTTAGCAGGAAATGCTTTTCATCCGGAAGTGTCTAGCGTCGGAAAAGACAGCTGGAACTCGACCCCCGGATCGCGGTTGACGACGTCGACCTCGGCGTGCATCGCGCTCGCCAGCTGCTGCACCAGCGCCAGGCCGATACCGGTACCGACCGTTTCGCGCGTCAGCTCGTTTTCCGCGCGGTAGAACAGGCGAAAGATTTTCTTCATTTGCCCGGCGGGGATACCCGGGCCGAAATCGCGCACCGCAAACCGGACCCGGTTATCGGCCAGTCGGCGGCAGGCCAGGTGGATCTCGCGCGTGTCGGCCGCGGCCGAAAACTTGACCGCGTTGTCGACCAGGTTGGTGAATATCTGCACGAAACCGTCGTGATCGATCCGGATGTGCGCCGCGTCGGCGTCCGCGTCGGTTTCCACCAGCAGGCGAAACCCGCTCGGATCGAGCTGGCTTTGCAGCCGCGGCCGCAGGTCGGCGAGCGCATCGGCGACGGTGGTTTCCGCCAGGCTCACGCCCTGTTCGTTGCGCGACACGCGCGCGAGCTGCAGCACGTTGTTGATCAGGCGGGTCAGGCGTTCGGCTTCGTGGAAGATGAAGTCGTAGTAGGTCTTGCGTCTGGCCTCGTCGGCCCAGCCCTCGCGCAGCATTTCGCCGTACATGCGAATCGACGTCAGCGGGGTCTTGAGTTCGTGGCTGACCGCGGACACGAAGTCCTGTTGCTGGCGCGCCAGCGCAAGCTGCCGCAGGCCGAGCTGGTATAGCAGCACGAAACCGCCGACCAGTACCGCCGCCAGCACCAGCGCGGACCAGACGATGACCTTGCCGCCGGCTCCGAGCGGCAGGCTGGCGAGGGTAAATACCAGTTCGACATCGCCGAAGGGTGCAATCATGCGGCTCTGGTAGAGCAGCTCGTCGGCGTTGGTATCGGCAGCGGGCTGGTAACGCTGACCGTACTCCGGCTCGAGCTTGCGCAGGATGCCGCCGCGATAGGCAACGATCAGGCGACTCATGGAGGCCAGCGTGGACTCGCGAAATGCCGGTTCGACCAGCGCATCGACAAACGGCCGCTGCTCGAACAGGATTCCCTGCACGTAACGCTCGTCCTGGTTCCAGACGCGCCGAAACAGCACGAAGTGACCGCTGTCGAGCAACGCGAAGGTCATCGGCTCGACTTCGCTTTCGAAAGTTTCGATACGCAGCGGCTGGCGCGGGGCGGAGGCATCATCGTCATCGGCGGCAAATTTGGAAAACTGCGCCGGGCCGTCCTCGAACGTCCGCGGCAGGTTGACCCTCTCCTTGCGCGAGCGTTTTTCGAGCTCCGGTGCCGCCTGTTCTTCTTCGAGCACCTCGAACTCGGCGACCCGGTAGGTGTCTTCCAGCTGCAGGTCCGATACCTGTTCGGCGGGTGCGCTGCTGCTCGCGGCAGGCGCCGCCGGTTCGCGCGCGATCAAGCGGTCGAAAGCGGACTGGCCGAGCTTGTTCGCTTCGCTATCGGCCCGCGGACCGGTGCCGCTGCCGGCGCCCGGTGACAGGCGCGGGCTTTCGGCTTCGAGCGCTGCCGGCGCATCCATTTCCGGCATTTGCCGATCGACGCTTGCAGCCTCCGACGCGAGGGCAACTTCCGCGCCGGCCGCGGCATCACCGCGAGCCACCAGCCGGTTGCGATCGAGGATACCGCGGATCCGCGCCTCGCGGGCGCGGCGCTGGTCCAGTTCACCGGCGCTTATACCGAAACCGGGCACGTCGCTATCGGGTAGCAGCGGGGTGCGCAGGCGGCCCGCGGTATCGACCTGGAAATAACCGAGCACGCCGGGCATATCGGCCGTCGATGCCAGGTTGGACAGCGGCGAACGCTGCAGGAAAGCGTCGCTTTCCCCACCGGCGACGTTGAGAAATTCGTAGTCGCTGATCGGCCGCTGCTCCTCGCGCTCGCTCAGCTCGCGAAAGCCGGCATCGATCCGCTGCGCGAGATCGCGCGCGAGCCGCTGATGCTGGTAAAAGGCTTCCCACTTGAGCTGCCCGTAGGCCTGGTAGACCAGGATCGAGGACGGCAGCGCCAGCGCCAGGAAAAACAGCCCCAGTAGCGCCGCGAGGCGATTACGGGTCATGTATCGGCAACCAGCAGGCGATAACCCGCGCCGCGCACCGTAACCAGCGCGCTCGGTTCGGTCGGGTCGGCCTCGATCTTGCGCCGCAGCTTGGCGACGTGAATATCGACCGTGCGAGTCTCGATTTCGAGGTGATTGGCGTAACCCCAGACGCGCGCGAGTAATTCCTCGCGCGGCACCGGGCGATCGCTGTGCTGCGCGAGGTAAACCAGCAAGTCCATCTCGCGGCGGGTAAACGCGGTGTCGCCAGCGCACAGGTTCTCGGTATCCGCCACCACCCCGTTGGCGAGCCGGATCTCGCGCTCGGGTTTGTCTCCGATCCCGGCACGGCGCAACACCGCCTGCACGCGCAGCACCAGCTGGGTCACCGAGAAAGGCTTGGCGACGTAATCGTCGGCGCCGAGCGTCAGGCCCTGCACGATGTCCTCGTCGGCGGATTTGGCGGTCAACATGATCACCGGCTGCTGCCGGTCCTGCTGCCGAATGCGGCTGCAGATCTCGAAACCGTCGATACCGGGCAGCATCACGTCGAGCAGGATCATGTCGTAGCGCCCGGACAGCGCCTTGTGCAGCCCGTCTTCGCCATGCTCGGCGGTATCGACCTCGTAGCCGTGGTAAACGAACACGTCGACGAGGCCGCTGCGAATCACGGCCTCGTCCTCGACGATCAGCAAGCGCGGCTTATGCGCCATGACAAGGGCTCGCGGTTGGACACGCTTCAATCCTAGCACCGCGGTTTGGTCCCCAGGTAAATTTTTTGTAAACCGCGGACGGCGGGTTTTACCAAATGGGGCCTGTTGCCAGGCGATGCGAGGGACCAGAATCGGCTCATGTTTCACCACAGCGGAGTAGATCCATGGCCCTGGTCAACCGATTGACCCGCCTGTTCCAGGCGGACTTCCACGCGGTCCTCGATCGTATCGAGGAGCCCGATCTGCAGCTCAGGCAGGCGGTACGCGAAATGCAGTTCGCGCTCGAGCAGGACCGGCAGCGCTGTCACCTGCTGGGTCACGAATCCGGTGAACTCGCGCGCCAGGCCAGCAACACCCGCGCCGCGCTCGACGCCTTCGACGAGGAACTGGATCTTTGCCTGGCGGCCAACAAGGAAGACCTCGCGCGCGACCTGGTGCGGCGCAAGCTCGTCGCCCAGCGGCAGCTCGAAGCCATCGAGCGGCAGACCGAACAGGTCGACGCACAGATCAAAATCCTCGAGCAGCGCACCGAGGAACAGCAGCAACAGCTCGAAAGCATGAAGCAAAAGCTCGACTTGCTGGTGAACCGGGAAGACATGGCTGGTGAGCCGCTGGTGCACGGCGGCGAGCCGATCCGCGGCGAGGAAATCGAAATCGCCCTGCTACGCGAGAAACAGCGACGCGCCAAACGCAAGCAGGCCAGCTCATGAACAGGCCCGGAATTTTCGACGGTCTCGTCGTTGCGCTGATGCTCGCGCTTGCGGCCGGCGCCGCCAGCCTGCTGTTCGGCGGCTTCATCGCCCGGGCTTCGCTGGTCGGCATCATCCTGCACGCGGCGGTGCTGGCTTATCTCGTTTACCTGCTGCGGCGCGCGGGCGCCCGTGTCGGCAAGCTGGTGGTGGTCGCGGCCTGGGCCCTGCTGGCAGCCGTCAACTGGCTGCTGCCGGTGCCGCTGCTGGAACAGATCCTGCTGCTGGCGGCACTCGCCTGGCTGGTGCGCTCGCTTTACTTTCACGCCTCGCTGATCGGCGCCGCGCTCGACTTCGGGCTGGTATCGACCGGCCTCGCGGCCGCGGCCTGGGCCGTGATCAACACCGGCAGCCTCGCGGTAGCCCTGTGGAGTTTCTTCCTGCTGCAGGCGCTGTTCTGCCTGATACCGCATTCACCAGGACGGCAAGGCGCCGAGCGGGCCGCCGAGGATATCCACGCGGCGTCGTTCCAGGCGGCCCACCGGGTTGCTCTCGACGCGGTGCGCAAACTTTCAACACCCTGACCCAAGGAGTTTTCGATGAAACGCACAAGCTTCAACAGCAAAATCGTCGCGCTGGCACTGCTGGCCATCACCGCCGGCGGTATCGGGCTGTACCCGGCCTGGCAGAATGCCGGCGCAATTTCGACGGGCCCGCTGCCCGCTGGTCAACAGCATCGTATCGAGGTGGTTTTTATCCTCGATACGACCAGCAGCATGAGCGGCCTGATCCAGGCCGCCAGGGACAAGATCTGGTCGATTGCCAACAGCATGGCGTCGGCGCAGCAAAACCCCGACATCAAAATGGGACTGGTCGCATTCCGGGATCGCGGCGATGCTTACGTCACCCGCGTGTTCGACCTGTCCAGCGATCTCGACGCCATGTACGCGCAACTGATGGATTTTCGCGCCGAGGGTGGCGGCGATGCGCCGGAAAGCGTCAACCAGGCGCTGTACGACGCGATCCACAAGATCGGCTGGAGCCAGGACGACAGCGTCTACAAGGTCGCATTCCTGGTCGGCGACGCACCGCCGCACATGGACTATGCCGACGATGTCAGGTATCCGCTCACGCTCGCCTTGGCGGCCGAGCGGGGCATCATCGTCAACACCATCCAGAGCGGTCAGCACCAGCTCACGCGGCCCGCCTGGCGCAATATCGCCGCACTCGGCAGGGGCGAATATTTCCAGGTCGAGGACTCGGGCAACGCGGTCGCGATCGCGACGCCGTTCGACGCCGAACTGTCGAACCTGTCGGCCCAACTCGAGGATACCCGCATGTACTTCGGTGATGCCGAGGTCCGCAGGGAACAGCAGGCCAGGCTCGACGCCGTCAAGAAGCTGCGCGAGGAACTGTCGGAAGAAGCCCTGGCGCGCCGCGCTACCTTCAACGCCAGCGCCAGCGGCAGGAAAAACTTTCTCGGCAAAAGCGAGCTGGTCGATGCCGTCACCTCGGGCGAGATTCAACTCGACGAAATCGAGACCGAGGAACTGCCCGCCAGCCTGCAATCGATGGCGCCGGCGGAACAGATGCAGGTGATTACCGACAAAGCCCGCCAACGCGAGGATTTGCAGCAACGCATCCGCGCCCTGTCCGAGTCGCGTGACCGCTACCTCGAGGCCGAGGTGGAGGCCGCCGGTGGTGCGAGCGATTCGCTCGACGAAAAAATCTACCGCGCGGTCAGGGACCAGGCGGCAACGGTCGGCCTGACCTACGACGACGACAACGCAAAATACTGAGTTTCGACTGATTCCCCGCGCAGGCGGGGATCGGAAACAACCCTGAGTCTCCTCTCCTCAAGGATTGGCCCGCGGCAGCTCCCGCGGGTCTTTTTTTGCCCGCGCATCGCGCAGCAGCAGGTAGAGCTCGTGCACGAGGCGCTCGTTGGACTGGATCTCGAGCCAGCGCTCCTTCGGCACGTGACGCTTGACCAGTTCACGCACCACCTTGAGGGTAAACGAATCGCTCTCGAGATTGGGATCATGCGTACCGGCGCTGATATTCTGGATCGTCCGGCTCAGGATAAAGGTCGTGGATTCATCGGCGTCCTGGTAGAGGCGGGTGCGAATGCGGTTCTCGGCAATCATTTCCTCGGTCGCAAGCCGCTGCTGGCGCACCTGCTGCAGCAGCAGGCCAAGGATAACCAGCGAGAACAGGGACACCAGGGTAGCCAGCATCGTCATGATCCGAAACTCTTTACTCGTTAGTTGTATCGACAGGGGCGAAGTGTAGCAGCTCACCGCGCGCGCCCGGCGCGATTGGGAACTAAGTCGCAAATCCGCTGGGAACTTTTCCTGCTTTGGCGCCGAACACGCCCACATCGGCGGTACCGATGCATCAATCTATCACTATTGGAGGGTGGCAAACTTCGCCGGCTGTTTTTATAGTGGCGCCGAACCAGGAAGGAGATTACCCATGACCCGGATCATCCTGTTGATCACGGCGCTGATAACGCTCGCGCTGCCACTGGCCGCGTCCGCGGCCACCCCGGAACGCGGCAGCATCACGGGTGGCATCGCCCATGTAATGCCGGACTGGTTCAAGGAGAGCTTTCTCGAGATCGCCGAGGATGCCGCCGAGGCAGCCGAGGCCGACAAGCACGTGCTGCTGTTCTTTTCACTCAACGACTGCCCCTACTGCAGCCGCATGCTCGACGAATCCTTTCGCGCCGACCCCAACATGAGCCTGATTCGCACCCATTTCGATACGATTGCGATCAATGTCCGCGGCGATCGCGATATCGCGTTTAACGACGAAATCGAGGTCACCGAGAAACAGCTGTCCGAGATCCTCGGTGTCTTTTCGACCCCGGCGATCCTGTTCCTCGACGCGGACAACAAGACCGTCGCGCGCGTCGACGGTTACCGCGCACCGGAGCGTTTTCGCGAGGTGCTCGCGTTCGTCTCGAGCAAGGCTTATCGCGACACGAGCCTGGCCGACTTCATGCAACAGCGGCTCGACCAGGACGTCTATCGCCTGCGCGACAACCCGCTGTTCAGCGAGATCGACGACCTGTCGAGCGTGGCGGGACCGCTGATGGTAATTCTCGAGGACGGCAGCTGTTACGACTGCGAGGAATTCCACGATGGCGTCCTCGCCGATGCCGGCGTGCGCGCGGAGATGGAACCCTATACCGTCGTGCGCCTCGACGCGCGCTCGACCGAGGCTATCGTCGACGTCGACGGCAGCAGCACGACCCCCGCGGCGCTGGCGCAAAAGCACACGATGATCTATCGCCCGGGGGTGCTGGTATTCGATCGCGGCGAACTGCTGCGACGTACCGACAGCCTGATCTACCCGCACCACTTCAAGGAAGGTTTGCGTTATATCTCCAGCGGCGCTTACCGCGCCGAAGACTACGAGACCTGGTCGACGCGGCGTACCGAGGAACTGCTCGAGGCCGGCGTCGAAATCTACCTCGGCCCGCCGAAAAAACCCTGACGCTCGCCGTCATTGCGAACGCCAGCAGAGCAATCTCCAGCTACTGCTAAACCGGCAGGAGAGTGCTTCGCCGAGCCTGCCCCGGCGCAAGCCGGCGCACGCAATGACGGTGAATTCCGCCTCGCACCCGATTTCAAAGCGGGACAGGTCGGGTAGAATCGAGCAACATGTCGCTTGCCGCCAAACTCCGCCGAATCGCGCTGCATCAGCAGGGCCTGCTGCGCCCCGAGACCTTCGGTCGCGGCAAGGCGGCCACGCTGCGCGCGATCGAGCGTATCGGTTACGTGCAGATCGACACGATTTCAGTGGTCGAACGCGCGCATCATCACGTGTTACGCGCCCGGGTACCCAATTACCGGGCGGCCTTGCTCGACCGCCTGGTCGACGAACGCAAGGTATTCGAGTACTGGTTTCATGCCGCGGCCTGGCTGCCGATGCGCGACTATCGCTTCGCGCTGCCGCGCATGGCCGAAATCAACGGCGACCGCAACTGGTTCCCGCAACAGGACCAGCGCCTGCGACGCGAAATCCTGCATCGAATCGAACACGAGGGCCCGCTGCGCACGCGCGATTTCGAGGACGAGCGCAGCGGCAGCACGGGCTGGTGGGACTGGAAACCCGCCAAGCAGGCGCTGGAGCAGCTGTTCATGCAGGGTGAGCTGATGGTCAGCGCGCGCGACGGATTTCAGAAGGTCTACGATCTGCCCGAGCGTGTTCTGCCGGACTGGGTCGATACCCGCAGCCCGGACATGCTCGAGTACGCGGGCTACCTGGTCGATACGACCCTGCGCGCGCATGGTTTCGCCAGCCAGAAATCGATGACTTACCTGCGCAAGGGCAAACCGCTGCGCGCGGCGGTGGTTGAAATCCTGGACCGGCGCATCGCCGACCGGCAACTGACCACGCTTGCGCTGCGCGACGGCAATACCGTTTACATCGATCCCGAGAAACTCGAGGCGCGCGCACCGCGCAGCGCGGGCCAGGTGCGTATCCTGTCGCCGTTCGACAACAGCCTGATCCAGCGCGAGCGCGTCCGCGGCCTGTTCGACTTCGATTTCCAGATCGAGTGTTACCTGCCGCAACACAAGCGCCAGTTCGGCTATTTTTGCCTGCCGCTGCTCTACCGCGACCGTTTCGTCGGCCGCATCGACTGCAAGGCCCACCGGCGCGAGGGCCGGCTCGAACTGCGCGCGCTGCATCTCGAAGCCCGCGTCGACGACGAGTTCCATCGGCTGCTCGAGGCAGCGCTGGTGGATTTTGCCGCGTTCAACGGCTGCGACGACATCGATGACCGCGCGCTGCCGACCCGTAAAATCACCGACAGCCCGCCCGCACGGCGCGCGACATGAGCCCCGAAAAACCGGGGACGTACCCCATTTTCCCGTTCGGGGACGTACCCCGTTTTCGGTCGTCGTTGCGCACCCGGGGGCTCGAGCACGCGGAGAGCCAATCTTGCCATCGCTGCGGGGTCTCGAGGGATTGCTTCTACCCGAAGGGCATAAAGGCCCTTAGCGCCTCGCAATGACGAGGACTTTCTAGTCGAGTAATCGCGCGAGAGTCTCGAGCAGGCCGTCGATTTGCGCGCTCTCGTGCGCGGCCGACAGCGTAATGCGCAGTCGTGCACTGCCCGCGGGCACGGTCGGCGGCCGGATCGCGACGACGTGGTAACCGCAAGCGAACAGGTCGTCCGCAAGCCGCACCGCCTGTTCATTGTCGCCGATCACCAGCGGCTGGATCGCGGTTGTCGACGGCATCAGCACTATGCCGAGTGCAGCTGCGCGTTTGCGCAGGTACGTGATGTTGTCATGCAGCTTTTGCCGCCGCCAGGCCTCGGATTCGAGCAGCTCGAGCGCGGCCAGCGTGGCCGCGGCCAGTGCCGGCGGTGACGCGGTCGAGTAGACGTAAGGGCGCGCGTGCTGGACCAGGGTCTCGATCAACACCTCGCTGCCGGCGACGAAAGCCCCGGCGGTGCCGAGCGCCTTGCCCAGCGTCGCCACCAGGATCGGCACCTGGTGCTGATCCATGCCGGCCTGCTCCACCAGGCCCGCGCCACGCTCACCGAGGACACCAAAGCCATGCGCGTCGTCGACCTGCAGCCAGGCATCGTGGCGCGCGGCCAGCCCGGCGAGCTGCTCCAGGTCGGCAACGTCACCGTCCATGCTGAACACGCCGTCGGTCACGACCAGGCGTCGCCGCGCATCGCCGGCGCGCCGCAACAGGTCCGCCAGGTGCCGGGGATCGTTGTGGCGATAGCGCAGCACGCGCGCGCGGCTCAGGCGCGCGCCGTCGATCAGCGATGCGTGGTTGAGGCGATCCTCGAACAGTTGATCGTGCCGCCCGAGCAGCGCGCTGGCGACTGACAGGTTGGCGGCGTAGCCGCTGCCGAACAGCAGTGCACGATCGCGCCCGCAAAACGCGGCCAGGCGCCGTTCGCACTCTTCGTGCAGCCGATGGTGACCGTTGACCAGGTGAGAGGCGCCGCTGCCGACCCCGTATTGCTCGATGGCCCCGGTGGCGGCGGAACGCAGCGCGGGATGCGCGGCCAGGCCGAGATAGTCGTTGCCGCAAAAGGAGACGACGCGGTGGCCGTCGACCACAGTAGCGACGCCCTGGGCCGATTCGAGCGTTCGCCGATGTCGATAAAGCCCGTCGGCGCGGCGCGCGGCGAGCTCGGCTTCGAGTTGCTTCACCAGCGGCGCGGCTCAGGCCGCGGCGTGATCGTCTCGCGCCTGCTCGCCGTTGGCGACGATGCCGAGCCGCTCGAACAGCTGCTGATCGCGGTTCTGCTCCGGGTTCGGCGTAGTCAACAGCGTATCGCCGTAGAAGATGGAGTTGGCGCCAGCGAGAAAACACAACGCCTGCAGTTCGTCGGTCATCGCGGTGCGCCCGGCCGACAGGCGCACGACCGACCGCGGCATCAGGATACGCGCCACCGCGATCGTGCGCACGAACTCGATGCCATCGAGTTCCTCGGTGCCGTAGAGCGGCGTGTTCTCGACCTGCACCAGCAGGTTGATCGGCACGCTTTGCGGATGTTCCGGCAGGTTGGCCAGCTGCTGCAACAGCGCCGCGCGGTCGGTTTCGCTCTCGCCCATGCCGATGATTCCGCCGCAGCAGACGTTGATGTCTTCCTCGCGCAGGTTCTCCAGCGTATCGAGACGATCCTGGTAGGTCCGCGTGGTAATGATTTCGCGGTAATACTCGGGCGAGGTATCGAGGTTGTGATTGTAGTAGTCGAGCCCGGCTTGCTTGAGGCGCCGGGTCTGTTCGCGCGTCAGCATGCCGAGCGTCACGCAGGATTCCATGCCGAGTTCCTTGACTGCGCGAATCATGTCGATGACCTTGTCGAGGTTCTTGTCGGTCGGGTTGCGCCAGGCCGCCCCCATGCAGAAACGGGTTGCGCCGTTGTCGCGCGCGTTGCGCGCCGCTTCGCGCACTTCTTCCAGCGGCAGCAGGCGTTCGCGCTCGAGCCCGGTATCGTACCTGGCGCTTTGCGGGCAGTAGGCACAGTCTTCCGGGCAGGCCCCGGTCTTGATGCTGAGCAGCGTGCTGACCTGGACCGCGTTGGGATCGAAATTTTCCCGGTGCAGGCGCTGCGCGTCGAACAGCAGGTCGTTGAAAGGCCGGTCGAAAAGCGCTTTAATCTCGGCAAGCGTCCAGTCGTGACGGATGCTGTCGTTGGAATCGGTCATCGGATAGGGCCATGATGGCCAGGTCAACAAGGAAGGCCAAGTCTATTGATAGACAGGGAATAGTCAATGTCGCTACCGCGCCTCGCCGCCGGCATCGAGCACCTGCTCGATCTGCTGCTCGCCCCCGGACTATGTCTTTACTGTGGCTGTGAACTGGCCGCGCCGGCAAGCCTGTGCCGTCCGTGCGCGGCCACGCTGCCGCGCGTGCCGCAGCCCTGCCGCAGCTGCGGCCAGCCGCTATCGACCGGCCAGGACACCTGCCCTGCCTGCCTGCTCGACCCGCCACGCTGGCAGGGTTTGCGCGCGCCGCTGGCTTATCGTCCACCGGTGCGCGAGTGGCTGCGGCAGCTGAAGTTCGACGGCGCGCAACATTTCGCCCGGACCCTGTGCGAGGAAGTGACCCCGCTGTTGCGCGGCGAGCAGCCGCTGCCGCAGGTACTGTTGCCGGTACCGCTGCACCCATCGCGCCTGCGCGAGCGCGGGTTCAACCAGGCCCTGCTGATCGCGCAGCAGTTCGGTGGCGCGCTCGGCATACCGGTCGACAGCGATGCGCTGCGGCGCACGCGCGCGACCGCGAGCCAGTCCGGGCTCAGCGCGGCGCAGCGTATCGATAATCTGCGCGGTGCGTTTAGCTGGCAGCCGCAGCAACCCTATCGTCACGTCGCGCTGGTGGACGATATCGTGACCACCGGCGCTACCGCCGATGCAATCTGCCGGGTGCTGCATCGCGCAGGGATCGAATCGGTCCGGGTCTGGGCCATCGCGCGCACGATCCGCGACTGAGTCGGACCGGCACCGTCATTGCGAGACCCGCAGGGTCGAAGCAATCTCGGGACAATTGTGCAATAGCGGGAGATTGCTTCTACCCGAAGGGCATAAAGGGCCTTCGGCCCTCGCAATGACGGTTTTTTCTAGTCGGGGCGCCTGGCGAACATGACGTCGCCGAAGCTCGAGTATTCGCCCGCGCCGAGGCGCGACAGCGGCTGGACACGATCGGCGTGGACCTTGAGCCGGCCCTTGTCGTTGATTTCGGCACAGTCGTCGGCAATGTAGATTTCCCGCACCTCGGCAAACAGCAGCGACTGCTGGTTCTTGTTACCGAACACCTGGATGTCGTGGCGCGTGCAGAAAAACGCGACCTTGCAGTCGGCGAGGCGCGGCATGCGGAAGCCGTCGACCGCCGTCAGCGCGAGATCGTTGGCGGTCACCTCGGACTGGTTCGGCGGCAGCGTGGCCGAGGTCTGGTTCAGCGCCGGCAGCTGGTCACAGCTGGCGATATGAATGACGAACTCCTCGCGTTCACGCACGTTGCGGATCGAATCCTTGTCGGAGCCGTCGTCCTGCTTGCCGACGGATACGATCAGCAGCGGCGGATCGCTGCAGACCGCGTTGAAATAGGAAAACGGCGCGAGGTTGTAACCGCCGTCGTCGTTTTCGCTGAGCAGCCACGCGATCGGCCGCGGCAGCACGGTCTGCGTCATCGTGAAGTACACCTGCGGCGTCGGCAGGTCATCGAGTTTTATCTGCATGTTGTTTCCTGGTGCTTCGTCATCCCCGCGCAAGCGGGGATCTAGGTCAATAAAGCCATCACGAGATCCCCGCCTTCGCGGGGATGACAAATCTGGTTTGGCTGTCAGTAGTCGAATTTGACGACCTGCTGGCTGATCTTCTCCGCCCAGATCTTCGGCCCGGTCTGGTGCACCGACTCGCCGGTGTGATCGACCGCGACCGTGACCGGCATGTCCTCGAGCTCGAATTCGTAAATCGCCTCCATGCCGAGCTCCGGAAACGCAATGACCTCGGCACCCTTGATCGCCTGCGCAACCAGGTAGGCCGCGCCGCCGACCGCCATCAGGTAAACCGATTCGAAATCGCGGATCGCGTCTATCGCTGCCGGGCCGCGTTCGGCCTTGCCGATCATGCCGAGCAGACCGGTTTTTTCCAGCATCGTGCGGGTGAACTTGTCCATGCGCGTCGCCGTGGTCGGGCCGGCCGGGCCGACCACCTCGTCGCCGATCGGATCGACCGGGCCGACGTAGTAGATGAAGCGTCCGTCCAGGTCCACCGGCAGTTCCTCGCCACTGGCGATCAGGTCGACCATCTTCTTGTGCGCGGCATCGCGCCCGGTCAGCATCTTGCCGGACAACAAGAGGGTATCGCCGGGCTTCCAGGTCTTGACCTCTTCGCGCGTAACGCTGTCGAGATTGACGCGACGCACGTTGTCACCGGTCTCGCGCGTGACCTCCGGCCAGTCCTCGAGCCCGGGCGGCTCCAGTTGCGCCGGGCCGCTGCCGTCGAGTTCGAAATGCGTGTGGCGCGTCGCGGCACAGTTCGGAATGATCGCCACCGCCTTGTTGGCCGCGTGCGACGGGTAGTCCAGCACCTTGACGTCCATCACCGTGGTCAGGCCGCCGAGCCCCTGCGCGCCGATGCCGAGCCGGTTGATCCTGTCGAACAGTTCGAGGCGCAACTCCTCGGCACGGGTTGCGGCGCCGCGCGCTTTCAGTTCCTGGATATCGATCGGTTCCAGCAGCGCTTCCTTGGCCAGCACCATCGCCTTTTCCGCGGTGCCGCCGATACCGATGCCGAGCATGCCCGGCGGGCACCAGCCGGCGCCCATTTTCGGCACCATCTCGAGCACCCAGTCGACTACCGAATCCGACGGGTTCAGCATCGCGAACTTCGACTTGGCTTCCGAGCCGCCACCCTTGGCGGCGACATGTACCTCGACCGTATCGCCCGGCACGATCTCGTAGTGAATCACGCCCGGCGTGTTGTCGCCGGTGTTCTTGCGCGCACCGTCGGGATCGGCCAGGATCGACGCGCGCAGCACGTTGTCCGGGTTCTGGTAGGCACGGCGAATACCCTCGTTGCACATGTCGGTCACCGACATGTCGGCCTCCCACTGCACGTTCATGCCGACGCGTAAAAACACGGTAACGATGCCGGTGTCCTGGCAGATCGGACGGTGACCCAGCGCGCACATGCGCGAGTTGATCAGGATCTGCGCGATCGCATCGCGCGCGGCCGGGTTCTGTTCACGCTGGTAGGCCTGGTCCATCGCCTGGATGAAATCCAGCGGGTGGTAGTACGAGATGTACTGCAGCGCATCGGCGATGCTGTCGATCAGATCGGCTTGCTTGATGATGGTCATGGCTGGGATTTAGTGGTTCCTGGCGGCAAGGCAGAATAATACCGTCATTCCCGCGCAAGCGGGAATCTTTTACCGATGGTAAAAGTCTGGAGATCCCCGCCGGGACCCGAAGGGCCTAAAGCCGCGCAGGCTTCCGCGGGGATGACGTGAAAAGTTCGGGGATGACGTGGACAAGGTCAGAACGGCCAGACGACGAGGATCATCGGGATGGAAACGACGATTACGATGATCTCGAGCGGCAGCCCCATGCGCCAGTAATCGCCGAAACGATAGCCGCCGGGTCCCAGGATCAGCGTGTTGTTCTTGTGCCCGATCGGGGTCAGAAAGGCACAGGAAGCCGCGATTGCAACCGCCATCAGGAACGGATCCGGGTTGACGCCGAGGCGGTTGGCAATATCGATCGCAATCGGCGCGGCAATAACGGTGGTAGCGGTATTATTGAGCACGTCGGACAGGGTCATGGTCACGATCATCAGCAGGGTCAGCACGATCACCGGCCCGTAACCCGCGGCAAAATCGATGATCTGCTGCGCGATCAGCGCGGTGCCGCCCGACGCTTCCAGCGCGGCCCCTATCGGAATCATCGATCCGAGCAGCACGATGACCGGCCATTCGATCGAGTTATAGAGCTCCTTCAGCGGCACGATATTGAAACCGACCATGACCATGCACACCAGCGCCAGCGCCTCCGGCAGGTGTATCAGCCCCGCGGTTGCGGCGGCGATCGCCAGCGCAAAACTGCTGACCGCGATCCAGGCCTTGTGTCGCTGCACCACCAGCAGGTCACGCTGCTGCAGCGGCAGGCAACCGAGCCAGGTCACGACGTCGTCGATCCGATCGCTCGGTCCGAGCAGCAACAGCACGTCACCGGTGCGGGTATCCAGTTTGCGCACGCGATCGCGAAAGGTTTTGCCTTTGCGCGACACGCCGAGCAGGGTCACTCCATGGCGATACAGCAGGCGCAGCGAAAAAGCGCTGCGACCCTCGATCCGGGCATTTTCCGGCACTACCGCTTCGACCAGCGTCAGGTCCTTGGAAGCATGACCGACGTACTTTTCACTACCCACGTATTCGAGCTTGAGCGTGCCGACAAAACTGTCGATGTGTTCGGCGTCGGCTTCGATCACGAGAATATCGCCCTGCCGGATCTGTTCCATGCGCGCGCGGCCCGGCAGGCGTTTACCGTTACGCACGAGACCCAGGATGGCAACGTCGGCTTCGTCGGCCTCACCATCGAGATCGCGCACGCGCCGGTCGATGACGCTGGCGCCCTCGCCCACCCGCACCTCGGCGACATAGTCTTCGTGCGGCGTTGCGACCGAATCCCGGGCATCTTCCTCGACCCGCGGGATCAGGCGCCAGCCGACCGCGACGATGAACAGCACGCCGGCGAGCGCGGTGACCGCGCCGACCGGAGAAAAATCGAACATGCCGAAGGGTTCGCCGACCGCCTGTTCGCGGAAACTGGCGATGATAATATTCGGCGGCGTGCCGATCAGCGTGATCATGCCGCCGAGAATCGACGCAAACGACAGCGGCATCAGCGTCGCGCGGACGCTGCGCCCGGCCTTTTTCGCCGCCTGCATGTCGATCGGCATCAGCAGCGCAAGCGCGGCAACATTGTTCATGATCGCCGACAGGATCGCCGATACGCCCGACATGACGCTGATATGCACAACCAGCGACCGCCCGGCACCGACGATGTGGCGCGCGATCAGTTCGATCGCACCCGAATTGAACAGGCCGCGACTGACGATCAGCACCAGCGCGATGATGACCGTCGCGTGGTGGCCGAAGCCGGCAAACGCCTCTTCCTGCGGCACCACGCCGATTACGATCGCGATGATCAGCGCGCTGAAGGCGACCAGGTCGTAGCGGATCCGGCCCCACACCAGCAGGCCGAATACAACGCCGAGCAGGAGAAACAGGATGAGTTGATCGTCCACGTCAATGTCCCAGCGACGGGCCCGCACTGCGTCCGGCGCGAGCCTCGCGCAACCCGATATAGATGCCCGCGGCAACCACGATCGCAACGCCGAGCAGGACAAGGGCATCCGGTACTTCGCCCCAGAACAGGAAGCCGGACAGTACCGCCCAGACGATCAGGAAGTAACGAAACGGCGCAACCACGACTACCTGTGCGTGGCGGAACGCCTCGACCATGAAGTAATGTGCAATCACGAAACTGGTTGCGCTTAGCCCGAACCACAGGATATCCGCCTGGCGGATTTCGCGCCATCCCCCGAAGACGGTCATGCCGCCGGCCAGCGCTAGGATCACCGCGGTGGTGAAAATGATGCGGCGCGACGATTCGTCGCGCGTCAGCGTGCGCGTAATCAGATCGCGGAACGCGTCCGCCAGCGCCACCACCAGCGGCAGCAGCACGGCCCAGTGCATCGCCTCGGTGCCCGGACGCATCACCACCAGGATGCCGATGAAACCGACCACCACCGCGCCGAGACGGTGAATACCGACATGTTCGCCGAGGAACAGCTTGCCGAACAGCGTCATGAACAGCGGGCCGGCAAACGCAATCGCGATGACCTCGGCCAGCGGCAGGTAGCGCAGCGCGTAGACGAAGGCAAAGGAACCCAGCGCATACATAGCGCCGCGGTAGAGGTGCGATCGCCAGCGCACGATCCGCAGGGGGTGTTCGCCGCGCAACCCCATCCAGGCCGCCACCAGCAGCGCGATCAGCGTGCCCTGGATGAACAGGATTTCGCCGACCGGGTAATGCGGCACCAGCCACTTGGTGATCGAATCGTTGGCGGTCAGGAAAAAACCGGATACCAGCATGCAGGCGATGCCACGAAGGCTGCTGCCGGCCGCGAACGCACCCCCGGCGTTCACCTGTTCATTCCCAGCGGAAGATGCGCGCGCCGATCGCCAGCAGCACGAGACTGGAAATACCGAGGATCAGCAGGTGATCGGCGACCTGCACGATACTGGCCCCGTCGATCATGATTTCGCGCGCGGCGTCGGTCACGTGCGTCAGGGGCAGCAGTTGCGCGAAATTCTGCATCCACGGGTGCGCGCCCTCGAGCGAAAACCAGATACCGGACAGGAACATCATCGGCCAGCTGAACAGGTTCAGCACGCCGTTGGCGACTTCCTCGCTGGATATCCGCGCGGCGACCACCAGCCCGCAACAGATCAGGTTGATACAGCCGAGCAGGAACACCAGCAGCAGGCTGAAATAGGAACCGTGCATGCGAAAGTCGACGAACAGGTCCATGCCGACATAGATCACCAGGTTGACCACCAGCAGCACCCACAGGCGCGACAGGATCTGCGCGCACAGGAACTCCATCGCCGTCACCGGGGTTGCGCTGATGCGCTTGAGAATGCCGAACTTGCGGTAGCGCACGATCACGTAGCCGATGCCGAACAGCGCACCCCACATGATGTTCATCGAGATCACGCCCGGGATGACCCAGTCGATGTAGCGGATTTCGTCACCCTCGACCAGGTTTTGCGCCGGGTTCTCGCTGGCGCCGCTGTAGGCCGCGATCAGCAGCTTTTCGACGATGTAACCGTTTGGCGACGTGCGGTTGATCCAGTAACGCCGCGTGCCCGGCTCGAACAGCAGGTCGACCTGGTGGCGCTCGACCTTGACCCGGCCGGCCTCGACGTCGTCGAAATCGATGAAGTTGACGAAGCGCGTCGTGCCGAACCCGGCCGCCGGTCCCTCCGACGGCAGCTCGCCGACCACGCCGACCTTGTACTTTTCCGGGTTGTCTTCGTTGAACGCGTAGGCGAAGACAAAAATCACCACGATCGGAAACAGGATATTCCAGCCCAGCGACGAGCGATCGCGGAAGAATTCGAGGTTGCGCGCGACGAACAGCGCGTAGATCCGGTTCCACATCAGGCGCGCAGTTCCCGTCCGGTAAGCTCGAGAAACAGGTCCTCGAGGTTGCGTGCGCGAATCCGCAGGTGGTCCAGCGGAATATCGTGGTGCAGCAGTTGCTCGATCGTGGCGTTGACGTCGCCGGTAACGATATGCGCGGCGTCGTTGCGGTAGGTCGCCTCGAATTCGCGCTCGCCGATCTCGGGCGGCATATCGCTCTGGCGCAGCTGCACGACGACGTCGTTGAAGTGGGCCGCCAGCAGCGCGTCGGGCTTGTCGTGCGCGATCACGCGGCCGTGATCCATGATCGCGATCTCGTCGCAAAGCTCGTAGGCTTCCTCCATGTAGTGCGTGGTCAGCAGGATGGTCGCGCCCTGCTCCTTGATGCGCTGCACCTCGTGCCACAGGTTGCGCCGCGACTGCGGATCGAGCCCGGTAGTGGGCTCGTCGAGAAACAGGATTTGCGGCCGGTTGATCAGCGCGATCGCGAGCAGCAGGCGCTGCTTCTGCCCACCCGACAGGCGGCGCGTGTCCTGCCCGAGGAATTCGTGCAGCGCAAAGCGGTCGGCGAGGTCGTCGATGGGGTAGCTGTCGGGATAAAAGCGGCTGAACTGCAGCAGGATCTCGCGCACGGTAACGAAGTCCTGCAGCGCGGTAGTCTGGAACATGATGCCGGCCTGGTTGCGGAACTCGCGATCCAGCGGCTGCCCGCGGTAGAGAATGCTGCCTTCGTCCGGCAGCTTGATACCCTCCATCATTTCGATCGTGGTGGTCTTGCCGGCGCCATTGGGGCCGAGCAGGCCGAAACAGCTGCCCTCATGGATATCGAAACTGACGCCGTCGACGGCGGTCAGCGAGCCGAATCGTTTGACCAGGTTGGCAACTTGCAGAATGACGGGCATGGGTATCTCGCGAACGCGCGCCAAGTATATACACGGCGGCAGGGCAAGACTACCGCCCCGGGGGAGGTAGGCAGACGCCTGCGGGCGGCTTATACTGCGGAGCATGGGCGAGGAAATCCAGCAGACACACTTCGAACAGGCCGACTACGACCGCTTCCAGCAGCGTCTCGAAGCCGAAACCGAGCATTTGCGCGGCCTGTTCGCGCAACATGCGTTCGACAACGACAGCCGGATGCTGGGTTACGAGCTCGAACTGTGCCTGGCCGACGATGCCGGCAACCCCGCCTGCAACAACACCGAGGTAATCGCCGCAACCGGCAATCCGCTGTTCACCTCGGAACTGGCCAAGTTCAATCTCGAGATCAACGGCAATCCATTCCCCTTCGAGGGCGACGTCTTCGCCCGCGTCGCAACCGACCTGTACGACCTGTTCGACCAGGCCGAGAAGGCCGCCGATCGCTGCGGCGCCCGCGTCGCCATGTTCGGCGTGTTCCCGAGCGTCGGCCCCGAACATCTCGAGCCCGAGGGCTTCATGACCGAGCTGCATCGCTACGACCAGCTCAACAACCAGCTGCTGTCGATGCGCGGGCAGCCGATCCAGCTGCATCTCGAAGGTGAAGACATCCTCGATATCGAGAAGAACGACGTCATGCTCGAGGCGCTCGCAACCTCGCTGCAAATCCACCTGCAGCTGCCTTACGACGAGATCGTGCCGGCCTACAACGCCGGCCTGTGGTCGAGCATGCTGGTGCTGGCGGCGACCGCCAACTCGCCACTGGTACTGGGCAAATGCTGCTGGCAGGAATCGCGCATCGGTATTTTCAAGCAGGCAGTGGACACGCGTAACCCGCAGGAAATCGCTGATCACATCATTCCGCGTGTACATCTCGGCAAGCGCTACATCGATTCCATGCTCGACCTGTTCGAGGACAACTTTTATTACAGCCCGATCCTGCCCGAGGTACTCGAGGATCGACCGATCGAGGACCTGCACCACCTGCAGCTGCACAACGGCACGATCTGGCGCTGGGTCCGGCCGATCGTCGCGCGCAACGGCGCCGGTGACTACCACCTGCGCCTCGAGCTGCGCGTGGCGCCGTCGGGACCGACGCTGGCCGATACGCTGGCCAACATCGTGTTCTACGTCGGCCTGACCGAGGGTTTGAAACAATACGGCGACGACCTCAAGCGAGTCCCCTATCCCACGCTCGAAACCGACTTCTACCGCGCCGCGCGTCGCGGCCTCGGCGCCGAAGTCCACTGGATCGACGGCAGCGAACTGCCGTTGAAGCAGGCGCTGCTGGAACGCGCCATTCCGCTGGCACGCGATACTTTCGCCGCGGCCGGCATCGGCGGTACGGACCCCTGGCTGGATATCATCACCGAGCGGGTCGAGCGCGAAGCCACCGGTGCGCACTGGATTCGCAATCACTGGCATCGCTTCGGTGACGCGTCGCGCCTGGTGCGCGACTACCTCGCGCAGGCCGGCCGCAACGAGCCGGTCCACCTGTGGCGGGATCCCGGCGCATGATGGATTCGTTCGACCGGCTGCATGGCCTGCCGGACGGCTTCTTCGATATCAGCTGCGAGACCATTCGCAGCCTGTTTCCGAATCCTTCGCTGGTGCAAATCGACGGCGCCGACCGGCGCGTGCTGTTCGTGTCGATCCTGCTGCACGGCAACGAGTGCACCGGCCTGCAAGCCATGCAGCAGCTGCTGGCGAAGTACCGCGACGGCCTGCCACGCTCGCTGCTGCTGTTCGTCGGCAACGTGCGCGCGGCCGAGGCCAACCTGCGCTACCTGCCTGAACAGGTCGACTACAACCGCTGCTGGCCCGGCACCCACCTGGAGTCGAGCCCGACTTCGCAGATGATGCAGCGCATTACCGAAATCGTGCACGGCCTGGAACCCTTCGCCGCGGTCGACATCCACAATAACACCGGCAAGAACCCGCACTATGCCTGCATCACCGACCCGGTGCCGGTCAACCAGAACCTCGCCGCGCGTTTCAACCGCGTGGCAATGGTGTTCCACCATCCCGGCGTCAGCACCATGGCCTTCGACGGCATTTGCCCGGCGATCACGCTCGAGTGCGGCCTGCCCGGCAGCCCGGCCGGTATTTCCCACGCGGTTCGCTTCGTCGACGACTTGCTGAATCTCGATCAATTGCCTGCGCGTGCGCCGACGCGCAACGAGCTGCACCTGGTCGAATCGCACCTGAGCCTGATGGTGCGCGACGACATCAGCGTCGCTTTCGACCTCGAGGCCGACGCCGACCTGCGCTTCGTGCCCGACTTCGAAGATCGCAACTTCACCCTGTTCGATCCGCACGAGGTGTTCGGCTACACTCGCGTCGCGCGCCCGCTGCTGATCACCGACAGCGACGATCACGACGTTACCGACGAAATCATGCGGGTCGAGGACGGTCGGATCTTTCTCAATAACACGATGATGCCGGCGATGATCACGCGCGACCAGCTCGTGATCCGGCAGGATTGCCTGTGCCACCTGCTACAGGACTACCTGCCCTACCACGATACCGAGCTGTAACCGGGCTCCGGCGTTAGCGCACGGAAAAGGTCAGGCTGGCCCAGAAACTTTCGAAATCGACGTCCGCGCCCGGCGCCGCCGGCAGCAGCTTGACCGCGTTGACCAGCCAGGTTCCGGCACAGTCGAGCTCGATGGAGCCTCGCCCGTCGGCGTCGCTGCGCAAACGTTGCTGAACCTCCGGCCGCCGGGCGCAAAATGCCTTGATCAGCAGACCCTCGGCCGGTTCGCCCTCCCAGGTCAGGCGCAAATCCAGGCGATCGCCAACGGACTTTTCGTAGGGATCCTGCAGGCTGTGGAGCTCGATGCGGAAACCGTAGTCCTGCCGCCAGAGACCGGGTCCGGAATCGCCAGCCCGCACCAGCGCCTTGGCGTAACGGGTGTAGTGTTCGGCGATATCACGCGAACCCGGCGGCAGCGAGACCGGCATCAGCCCCTCTTCCTCGAGGTAGGCAATAAACTTGTCGCGCTCGAAGGGACCGAACTGGCGCACGCTCTGGTAACCGACGACGAAGGTTCCGGGCGGGGTTTCCTCGATGATACCGGCCGGGATGCGTCCCATTTCACCGGGCACGTCGACGCGGCCGCCGTCACGGGTGTAGCTAAATTCGGTGTAGCGCGCGAAAATATTGGGCATGGAATCACCGACCAGTTGCTGACCGACGTGCAGGCTGATCTCGACGGCTTCATCGTCCGCGGCGATCCAGGGCTGCGCCTGCAGCCAGAATTCGTGCGCGTGCAGCGAGCTGCACACGCTCACCAGTAACGCGGCCGGGAGAGCGCGCATTGATTTTGCAAAGAACGGCATTTCGGCTCCTGTCCTGCCTGCTGTTGAGCGTCGCCTGCGCCGACCTCGCGGCGCACGAACTGCGCCCGGCGATCGTCGACATTCACCTGCCAGAGCACGCGCAGGTCGAGCTGCGGCTGGAACTCAACCTGGAATCCGTGCTGGCCGGCATCGGCGCCGAGCATCGCGATACCGACGACGCGCCGAGCGCACAATTCTACCGCTCGCTGCGGGAACTGTCTGCAGCCGAGCTGGAGCAGCGGTTGCGCGACTTCGAACCCGGCCTGAGCGATCAGCTGACGCTCGAATTCGATAACGGGCCGGCAAGGCTCGAGCTGCTCAGGGTCGAGATACCAGCAGTCGGCGACACGCGCCTGTCGAGGACCAGCGGCATCGTCTACCGCGCCGCGGTTCCCGCCGGCGCAGAGCGACTGCGCTGGCGCTTCGCCGAAGCCCATGGCGACAGCCTCGTGCGCATCCATCCGCCGGGAGGCGACGAAGCACGCGGTTACTGGCTAACAGCTGGACAGTCCAGCGACTGGATCGACCTGCGCGAGGTTACGCCGCCGCGCGGCGCGCTTGAGGTCAGCCTCGAGTACCTCGCGATCGGCTATCGCCACATCGTCCCGCTCGGTCTCGACCACGTGCTGTTCGTGCTCGGCCTGTTCCTGCTCAGCACCCGCTTGCGGCCGCTGATCTGGCAGGTCAGCGCGTTTACCGTTGCGCACACCATCACGCTGGCCCTGACGCTGTTCGGCGTGCTGTCGCTGTCGCCGGCCGTGGTCGAACCGCTGATTGCACTGTCGATCGTCTACGTCGGCATCGAAAATCTCTACAGCGATAAACCACGTCCATGGCGGGTGCTGGTGGTATTTGCATTCGGCCTGCTGCACGGCATGGGTTTTGCCGGCATCCTGACCTCTTTCGGCCTCGCGCCGGCGGAAACGGTCAATGCGCTGATCAGTTTCAACGTCGGCGTCGAGCTGGGCCAGCTCAGCGTGCTGGCGGTCGCCTGGCTGCTGTGCCTGCCGCTGCTGCGTGACCCGGCGCGGTTTCGCCAGCTGGTCAGCCGGCCGGGGTCGATCGCGATCGCGGCGGTCGGCGCCTGGTGGTTATGGGAGCGGATTTTCGGCGGCTGAAGCGCCCGTCTTACCCGCAGCGAGCGAGACTGGTACGGGGTAGAAAGGTCGCGGCGCGGTAATCCAGGGCAGGATTGACGTTCGCCTTGCGGTCGATTCGAATGCTAAGCTCTGCCGCGCACTCAACGAGAACCCGAGATGACCCGAGATCCGCGCTACGACATTCTCTTCGAACCGATGCCAATTGGCCCGGTCACGGCGAAGAACCGGTTTTACCAGGTGCCGCACTGCACCGGGCTCGGCTGGCTGCGGCCACGCATGGTAGCGGCGCTGCGCGGCATGAAGGCCGAAGGCGGCTGGGGCGTGGTGTGCACCGAGTACTGCTCGATTCATCCGGCTTCCGACGATCTGCCGCATCCCTACGCGTCACTGTGGGACGATGGCGACGTGCGTGCGCACGCGCTCATGACCGAGCAAGTGCATGAACACGGTGCGCTGGCCGGCGCCGAACTATGGGTCGGCGGTGCGCGTTCGGCCAACCTGTTTACCCGCGAGGTTGCAATGGATGTCGACCACCTGCCCAACTCGGTCGGCTTCCCGTACCAGGCACGCCGCATGGACCGCGCGGATATTCGCGAACTGCGGCGCTGGCACCGTAACGCCGCGCTGCGCGCGCGGCAGGCCGGCTTCGATATCGTCTACGTCTACGCCACGCATCACTACCTGCTGGCGCATTTCCTCGACGCGAAAACCAACACCCGCACCGACGAGTACGGCGGTTCGCTGGAAAACCGCGTGCGCCTGGTGCGCGAACTGATCGAGGAGACGAAGGACGCGGTCGGCGACACCTGCGCGGTCGCGCTGCGTTTTTCCGCCGACCAGCAGGGCAGCGACGACGAGCCGATTATCGGCGAACAGCGCGACATGATCGAGATGCTCGCCGAACTGCCGGACCTGTGGGACGTCAACATCCAGGACTACTCGCGCGAAATGGGTGCCTCGCGCTTCATTCGCGAGGGTTCGCTGGAAGCCTACATGTCGTACGTCAAATCGGTCACCAGCAAACCCGTGGTCACCGTGGGGCGTTTCACCTCGCCTGATACCATGGTGTCGCAGATCAACCGCGGTATCGTCGATTTTATCGGCGCCGCGCGGCCATCGATCGCCGACCCCTTCCTGCCGCAAAAGATCGAGCAGGGCCGCATCGACGACATCCGCGAATGTATCGGCTGCAACATCTGTTACACCGGCGACAGTACGGCCACGCCGATCCGCTGCACGCAAAACCCGACCATGAGCGAGGAGTGGCGTCTCGGCTGGCACCCGGAAAAGATCGAGCCCAGGGCATCCGATTCATCGGTGCTGGTAGTCGGCGCCGGTCCCGCCGGTCTCGAGGCCACGCGCGCACTCGGCCTGCGCGGCTACCCGGTCATGCTGGCCGAGGCCGATACCACCCTGGGCGGGCGCGTTACGCTGGAATCTGAGCTGCCGGGGCTCGGCGAGTGGGCGCGCGTGCGCAATTACCGGGTGCAGCAGATCCAGTCGATGGCCAACGTGGAGGTTTACCCGGCCAACCGTCTCGGTGCCGAGGACGTGCTCGCGATGGAAGCCGATCACGTCGTGCTTGCAACCGGCGCCCGCTGGCTGGCGGATGGCCGCGGGTTGTACAACAAGACAGCTATCGCAAACTTCGGGCCAGGGGAGCGAATTTTCACGCCCGACGACATCATGCGCGGTCGCCTGCCGGCCGGCCCGACGCTGGTTTACGACGATGATCGCTACTACATGGCAAGCGTCATCGCCGAGCTGCTGCGTCTCAGGGACGTGCCGGTCACCCTGGTTACCCCCGAAAACTACGTTTCGAGCTGGGGCGGCAAGACCGGCGAGCAGGCTCGCATCCAGCGACGCATGATCGAACTGGGCGTGGATATCGTCACCGCGCACGGCCTGGTCGGCTACGATGGCGGCGAGGCGCAGCTCGAGTGCGCGTACAGCGGGGCGATTCAAAAGCGCGCGGCCGAAGCGGTGGTCACCGTGACGCTGCGCGTTCCCGACGACGCGCTGTACCACGAGGTCGAAGAGCTGCTCGAGGACTTCGACGGTCCGCGTCCGCGGTCAGTGACGCGCATCGGCGATTGCCTCGCACCGGCGATCATCGCCGGCGCGGTTTATGCCGGCCATCGTTACGCGCGCGAACTCGATGCCGAGGTCGACCCCGACCATCGCATGAAGCATGACCGGGTGTTCTTCGACGATGTCTAGTCAGACACGAGCCTGTACGCTGCGCAAGCAGCACGAGGTGCGCCAGCGACTGCAACAGCTGCGGCAACCCGGACAGCCCGCTTAGGCACGGGCTCGCAACCCTGACACCGCGAGGCCAGACAGCCATGTTTCACATGCTTTCCTGCTTCAATCTCAAGCCCGGTGAAGATATCGCGACCTTCGCGGCAGCTTACGCCAGCTTCGTCGACGAGATGCGGGCGCTCGACCTGGTCGCCAGCACCGGTCCGATCGGCCAGCGGCAAAACGACACGCCGATGGACACCGACGACGAACGCAACCATGCCTATTTCGTCGTCATGTCGTTTCGCGAGCGCGCCCAGGTCGACGCCGCCTATGCCCACATCGAGCAGCATTTCGGCCCGAGCAACGCGGCCCACGACAGGGTTCACGCGCGCGTGGTCGACCCGGTTTTCATCTGCTGGCAGGACCTCCCCTGACATTTAATCAGAGACAGCCCCCGATTTGCGATATCCAGCTGCCGGAAGGATCCCGGCTGGACCTTGCCCATCATCGTGACGAACCCGAGTGGTGGTTTGGTCGGACTGTCCTCGAGATCCTGACGGCGTTGTTATCGGTTATCGCCTCGAGCCTGGTATACCTAGCTTTACTCGGCAGGTGGAAGCCAGGTGAGCGAGGAGTGGTGCAGGGAGATAAGAACGCGCCCATTTAACTTGTGATAGGCAAACGTGTAATCGGCGCGGGTCGCATTGCCGTCCCCGTCAATGAACGTGTAGTGGCCCATGTCCTTGTACCCTAGTCCGCCCGCCTTCAGAATCGGACCGGCCGCACTCTGAAATTCCACCCGCTTCCAGCCACGTTTGAGAAAACCGTGGTCATGGGGATAAGTCGGATCACCGCCGACGAAATAGGACCTTGTTCCCGCACGATCCAGCCTGATCACATCGGCCAGGGTAGGCTTGAACAGCAGCGGCTCGTCCGGTGTACCAAAATCGTAGAGATCCAGGAGTTGATCTATGTCCTGTTCGACGACACATTTTGCCCAGGCGCGTTGTGCGGCAATGACCTCGGCTTTTGTCATGGGCTCAAAAATGCGTTCGGTCATTTCCTTGTCTCCCCTATCGGTAATTCCCGACACAAGATGAGAGCTGACTGGAGCCGCAATCAGGGTTGATCCAATGCACGGCTGGTTTAGAGGGTGCGCCTCTGGCCAAATTAGTCTACTGGAATCTGGCCGCCTCACCAATCGGTTTTCTAACACCTCACCTTCTCGTATGGCGACATGTTCCCGTGCCCTCGCACCTTCAGGACACCTTACAGATTTGGTTCGTCTGGGCCGGTCAGGCCAGTTCGCGGAAAGTCGGTTAACTGCACAGTAGCCGCTGAAATTATTGATCCCAGATGCATGCCCTCACCCCGAGGAACAGCCAGGTGCTCCCACCGCCTGCGATCTCTATACGTGAAAGTCAGAATTGCCCCGGGGCTGCAACACCCTGGCGTTCCTTTACGGAAAATCCAACAAGATTGATATAAGGTTTATCTCGCTCGAATATAAAAAGGTAGTTCAGCATGGTGTTTTCGTGTTCTGCAATCTTGACAGAGTAAAGCAGGTCGAGCCCTTCGCTGGTACCACTGAAAAAACTCCATTGCATCTCCTTGTAGGCTGTTAGCTGACCGGCATTATTTACGACCTGTTTCATAAAAGCCTGAAACTCCTTCATCGTCAATTGCGCTTTCATCCGATCACTAAAATAAATCCGATAGACATCCCGATACTTCGCTTGAGAAATGAGATGCATTATGTTGTTCGATGTGGTGAGAGCCGTTTCGTATTTCTTGACTGCCCCGGACAGCGGCTCCGCGACATAATCGTCATCGAGCGATCCCGATCTCACGCTTACGTTGCCGGAAAAATCGCAGCCCGAGACGGCAATCAGGAGACAAAGTACCGATAACTTGATGGTTCTCATTGCTACCCTTGATTTCGCATTCAACGGTCAGGTGAATAACTCCTTGATCCTTCGATAGATCTTAGCAGGTAGTCCTGTAGTTGCCGGGTTAAAGGTCATCAGCAAACGCCCGGAAATGGCGGATTCCACCAGCCTTGCAGCTACTTTTTACATTTTATTCGTTCAGGCTCGTACACGACGCTTTAAAACTCGGCGCCAACTCGACCCCTGGCCCGGCAGCATTGCCTGTCAGCTATTCAGTACCCGCCCCCATGCCTTGACCAGCGTTTCGTTTACCTTTTCTTCAATGTTTTCTCCATGCGCAATGATCACCCTTCTTGCATCCCAGCTTAGAATCCTGTCGAGGGCGACTTTAACTGATTTTTTATCGCCCCAGCCCATCTGGTATTCCGGGGCCGGTTTCGGATTGTTCCACATTCGAAATATCGCCTTCCACCAGAACCGAAGCAAGAGCCCCGCCTCGTGCCCATAGTCATCTCCGATATTTTCGATTAAATCCACCAGGATTAGCGTCCCGGAGGGTCTATGGTAAAAGGCCACTTCCCACATCAGCCTTGTTCCCTGCACCAGGACCTGGTCGATTTCACCTTCCCACCTGTGGTCCGGCCTGTTGCCAAGAATCCATTCGAATTTGATATCCGGCCGCTTTCTTTCCAGCCCCGGACAAACAAACGTTTCTGCATCCGGATATTTTTCCTGGAAGTCGGTAACGAACAAGTGATGATAAGAACCCGGCGCAACGATGTACCTGACCTTTCCGAGCTGGTCTATTTCTTCTTTTGTAGAGTCATCTATCCTGCACGGATCATGAACAATCAGGTCCCCGTTTTCTAATCGGATAATCGTCGTGCGTCCGAAGATATCCATGCCCGCAAACCTGACCGGATATTCAAGCAGCCAGATTTGATCCTTTACATATTCATTCAGTTGCGCCATTGGCCTGCTATCGAATGCCGAACGACCGGATTATAAGCTACCAGCCTCGATCGCAACTTGTCGGGCCATCGCCGAGCATCTGCCTGCGGTTGAAGTACGACCCCTTGCCGCAGTATTAGCCTGTCCGTCTTCTGCCCGTAACGCGGAAACCTGTTCGCAGTTTATTGTTCTACCGGCCGAACCATTAGGAGGGCATTACCCTCGCAGTGAATCAATGGATGCGGGACTATCGGGGCATGATCCACAACGGTATATCCTAACTTTTCATAGAGGTTTACCGCGCCCTTGTTTTGCTCAAACGCCACCAGTGACAAAACTGAATATCCATTATCTCTCGCCTGTTCGTTAGCCAGGTGCATCAATCGTGTTCCCAGTCCCTGGCCCCGATATTGCGGGTAAAGCGCGACTCCGCAAACATACCAGCTATCGGGCTCTTCGAGATATATGTAGGGTGCAAAGACGTTGTCATCACTGGCAGCGGGACGGTTAGCAGGATTTCGCGGTTCGGCTGCGGGCATTTCAAACGCCAGCAACATACCAGCTACTTCGCCACTGATTTCAACAATGGCGGCGTTATTAAACGAGTAATCTCCGTGGGGATTTTTGTAAGTGCGTTCCCCTATGTCGAGCGGATCACAATGTTGCCTGCCAGCCTCTTCGTACCACTCGATTTGGGCAACTCCGTCGGATGATATGGCAATGAGGCTGGCGATATCACGGGCATCGTCGCTGGTGGCGGACCGGATCCTGTATGCATCAGACATTACTGAACTCCGATTGTCGTAACTCGCTCAGGTCAGGTCAGGTCAAGCGCATATTGTCTAAGAATATCGAGAGGCACGGTTTCGAGCGCAGCTTGATGCGTGCGTTTGAGATAGACACGCGGCGCTTTCCCGTCCTGGTGCGCCTCGAGCCAGCGCCCCGCACAAAGACACCAGCAATCGCCTGCCTTCAGTCCCGGGAAACCGAATTCAGGTCTTGCCGTGATGAGGTCGTTTCCCCGTCCAAGGGAGTATTGCAGGAACTCATCGGACAGGCTGGCGCAGACCGTGTGCGAGCCAAGGTCCTGCGGTCCCGTGTTGCAACAGCCATCACGATAAAAGCCCGTTACCGGGTCCTGTCCGCAAGGTTCGAGGGCCTCGCCGAAAACGTTTTTTGCATCGTCCATGGCCGGATTCTACACCCGGCCGTCAACCACTTCGAGCCCGGCAAGCTCGCGGTTTGATTGAGTTAAACCGCAAGGATCTTCGCCTGAAACATCACTGGCCGGACGCCGTGACCTTCCCCGAACGGGCTGGTTTGTGCACGACGAAACAGGCCCAGGTTATGTGACCCTGCGCAAGCGCCGCCTGCCATCGGCCAATGCTTTTTGCAATGGCGTCGCGCACATTCGCGTCCAGGTCGAGGTCGGGCCTGGCCAGTGCGGCAGCCAGCTTGTCGTAGTGCGTTCCTATGTCCGCCGCTCGCTCCTCGACCTGCGCGACCGTGAAACCGGCGGCACGCGCCATCTCCCGGTAATCAGCGATGGTCGCGCCAGCACTTGCACCGAGCCGGGCAAATGCCGCCTCGACCATGGCGAGGTCGGC
>JASJCI010000043.1 GCA_030066085.1 Gammaproteobacteria bacterium
GGGTTGAAGATTCATAATTTATGCACGATAATGCATAAATTATGAATGAAAAGCGAAAGCCGATCAGCCGCCTGGGCGACGCCCTGTTCTCGACTACCCAGCAAAGGGTGCTGGGATTGCTCTACGGCCACCCGGACGAAACCTTCTTCGTCAACCAGATTCTGCGACTGACCGGCATGGGCGTGCATACGATCAAGCGCGAGCTCGACCGAATGACCGCGGTCGGTATCCTGACGATGCGCAAGATCGGCAATCAGCACCATTACCAGGCCAATCCCGATTGCCCGATCTATCCCGAACTACTCGCTATCGTGCGCAAGACCTTCGGCGTCGCCGACGTGATCGGGGCCGCGCTCGAGGCGCATGACGAGCAGATCGAATTCGCATTCGTCTACGGTTCGGTTGCCTCGGCCGAGGACCGGGCCGACAGCGATATCGACCTGATGGTCGTCTCCCCCGACCTTGCTTATTCCGAGCTGATGGAAATCCTGGCCGATGCCGAGCAGGTACTCGGTCGAAAAATCAATCCGACCATTTATAATGCCTCGGAGGTCGCATCCCGCCTCAAGCGGAAAGATGCCTTCCTCGTCCGGGTCATGGAGCGACCAAAAATATGGATAAAAGGAGCGGACGATGACATTGGAGCAGTTGGATAACCTGGTTCGTATCGGCAAGCTGAAGCGGGAACCGCCCGATCCGGGCCAGGTCGATGGATTTATCTCTAGGGCGCGCGAGCGGCTCGCGGCTAAACGTTCTGAATGTGAAGAAATTCGCTCGGAAATCAGGGGTTTGTGATGGTCTGAAAGCCCTTGGCGAACGTATAGTTTCTCGATTCTGGGCAGACCAAAACACCGCTACCATGCAGAACTTGCGGCCGAGTTCTTATTTCGTTCTTTTATCCTGCACCCTCGTGCTGGTCGATCTCACGTTTAGCGCGTTCTATATCGTGATTTCGGGCAACGCGACCTCGGTGCCGGAAACGCTCGCGCTCAGCGTCTTTTTCCTGCTGCTCGTCAATATTTCGGTCGGGCTCTGGCTGTTCAGGCATATCCGCGGGCAGGAAGCGGTCATCCTGACCAGCGAGGCCGAGCTTTCCAGGCAGATCCGGAGATTGCCGCTCAAGAATGCGGCCTGGGTATTTTGCCTGATGCTGGTGTACAAGCTGGTCAGCGTCTCCCTCGGCAATTACGTGCTGGATTCCGCCGCGCCGACGCAGGACATGCTGCCGACCCTGTACATCGCCGCGTTGTGGTTTTCGCTACTGTACGCGTTTCAGTTTTCCCTGTTTGCCTATTTCATCGGCATCGCCGTTTCCATTCATACGCGCAGCTGGTTTTACCACAGCCACAACCTCGAAATTCACTGCGGGCCAGGCCTGCTTTCACTGCGCCTGCTGATGGGCATGGTCGCGATCATCCTCATCCCGTCTGCGCTGATCTTGACCGACGTCTGGTTTTTCAAGGATATCCGGGTGTTGCAGGGGCTTACCACGAAACAGGCGGTGTTGCTGGACGTGCTTTCGATGCTCGTAGCGGCCGCGGTCAGCGTGCTGTTTACCTGGCGCTCGTTCACTATCCCGCTGCAAAATATTCGTGACGCGATGGAGCAGACTTCCTCCGGCAGTAACACGGCGCGGGCGCCCGTTCTCACCGACGATGAAATCGGCGTGGTTGCCGATTCGTTCAACAACATGATGGGCAAGATCAACGAACGCAAATTCATCGTCGAGACCTTCGGTCGTTACGTGCCTGAATCCGTCGCCGCCGACATCATCCGCAACAAGGGGGAATACAAGCCGCAATACCGGCTGGCGACGATTCTCTACACCGATATTGCCGGCTTCACCTCGCTGTGCGAGCGTTTGCCCCCGGAAGAGATCGCGAGTCTTCTGAACGAATACTTTGCCCTGTTGACGGCGATCATCAACAAGCACGGTGGCATCGTCAACCAGTTCCAGGGTGATGCCATGCTGGTGACCTATAACGTCCCGGCGAGGGACGACAACCATGCCGATAACGCGCTGCTGACCGCGGTGGAAATCCAGCAGACGCTGGCGGAGCATGTGTTCAGGAACGGGTACCGGATGCCGACGCGCATTGGTATCAACACCGGCAAGGTCTTCGCCGGTACCGTCGGCGGCAAGGAGCGGCTCAACTACACGGTCCATGGCGATGCCGTGAACGTCGCGGCACGACTGGAACACCTGAACAAGGAATACGATTCGTCGATCCTGATCTCCAAGGCGACCAGGCTGGAGCTCAGCGACAGCATCCGGGAACGGGTCGACCTGGTGCCCATGGGTAAGCTCAAGGTGCGCGGCAAGAGCAACGAGATCCGGGTGTACCAGGCGTCGAGTGCGGCGAGCGCGTCCTGGCCGACAAAGATCGCCGTTTGATAACAGGGCGGATAGATTGGAAACCCTGCTGATTGTTGCTGCCTCGATAACCCTGGTCGTGGTTATTGCGCTGGTCGTTCTCGGCTACCGGTCGCATCGCACCGGCGTATATGGCCTGGTCGAGGGCCGGCTGAAGCCTTGCCCGGCCGCACCCAATTGCGTCTGTAGCGAGCCCGGAGCGGATGTGTACCACTCTGTCGAGCCGCTTACTTTTGCCGCCGAGGACGCGGCACAGGTATTGCCCCGGCTGAAAGCCGTCATTCGCGACATGGGCGGTAACATCGAGGCCGAAACAGGCGACTACCTGGCGGCGACCTTTACCTCGTCGCTGTTCAGGTTCGTCGACGATCTCGAGTTACGAATCGATTCCGAGCAGAACACGGTTCATCTGCGTTCGGCCTCCCGGGTCGGCCACAGCGACCTCGGCGCCAACCGTAAACGGGTGGCGCGGCTGAAAACCGCGTTTCATTCGCAAACGGGCTGATTCCGGGAATTTCGGGGACAGTTTACTTATCTCCACTCTGCTCAACTGCCGCGATACTTTACCCATAGGTATAATGTCGCCGGAGTTTCCGTTATGTCGAAGACCCCAGCAATTTTTTTACCATTTTTCGGATTGATTCTGATGACAGTCCTTTCCAGCACAGCCTCCGCAGGCCCGTTGAAAATGATCACTGACTTTGCCCGGGAGCCCGAAGGCCTAGAGTGGTATGTCGTCAACGATAACGTCATGGGCGGCAGGAGCAGCGGCGGATTCGAGCTGAGCGACGGCAAGCTGCTGTTTAGCGGGTCGACCAATACGCGCGGCGGTGGCTTCAGTTCGGTGCGCAGCCGGGGTCCGCGGATGGACCTGGCGGAATTCGCTGGCATCCGGCTGCGGGTCAAGGGCGACGGTCGGCGATATTCGTGGCAGCTGCGCACCAACGCCATGTATCGGGGACGGGAACTCGGCTACTGGCGCGACTTCGAAACCACCGCGGGCCAGTGGCTCGAGATCGATCTGCCCTTTGCGGACTTCGTGCCGAAGTTCCGCGGTACTCAACTGGACCTCGGTCCACCAGATCCGGCGCAGATCAGTGGTATGGGCCTGATGATTTCCGACGGCAACGACGGGCCGTTCGCCATTGAGGTGGACTCCGTGCAGGCTTATCGCGACAGCGAACCCTCCTCGCAGTAATTCCGGTGATAGCTAAAGTCTCCTGTCACCCCGCGGCTCGACCGCGGGGTCCAAGGCGGGGTTGACTGCGTTGCCTAAGTCTGGATACCGCGGTCAAGCCGCGGTATGACAGGATGAGCAGGGAAGCGGGGCAGCCTCTGTATTAGTTACCGGCTGTTAGAGTTCCACTGGCGGCTTTACGGTCAGGCAGTCGCAAAGCGCTGATCGAGGTAGCGAATAATGTCTTTCGACTCGTACAGCCATTCGATGGCATCTTCGCCGTTTTCGATACGCAGGCAGGGCACCTGGTATTTGCCACCCTGCTCGATGAGCTCGTTGTGCCAGCGCGGATCGTTGCGGGCATCGCGGGTTTCGATGTTCAGACCGAGACCGCGGATACGCCGCCGTGTTTTAACGCAAAACGGGCACATCTGGAATTGATACAGCTTGAGGTGTGCGGTTTGCGCATCGAGTTGTTGCTGTGCCTCGACACTACGTGTCGGCGGCCTGGGTCCGCTGACCCGGTCCAGGAAAATAATCAGCTGGGCAAGCGGCCAGCGCAGTAGCCGGAACAGGGTTTTCATCGGTAGAAAATTCGGCGGAGACGAAAAGCCTAGGTGTGACGATTTGCCAGGAATTCAATAGGGGTGCGGGGGAAATGCAATCCACGGAATCCTGGTTTTTAGCGTTGAAACGAGCTGGCCCGCGCTCCGAGATGCTCGCGATGACGTGGAAGGTCGGCTTTGACTGACTTCTGCCACGTTTTCGAGCTGCTGCCAAAGTGGATCACTATGGCTAGAGTCCCAGGCTAGCTGTATGTCAAACCACCCGTCGAAGATTCGAGCGCATCGTCATTTTATTATTGCAAGGATCTCGCGTAGGATGAATCCTCGAGTCGGAGCCGGAAAGCGCCGGGGAACAGGCTACCGGGTTCGGATGGCGCACGCCAAGGGAATTGCCCGCATGAAGAAAGATAACAACGAACCATTCGATGCGATTGAAAAGCTGCTTGCGACGGCATTGTTCAAGGAGTTGACCCGGCAGGAATGCGCGCAGGTGTCGAAGCTGGTCAAGTGGAGAACCTATCCGAAAGGCGCGGAAGTGATTTATCACATGGCAAGCGACGACGATGTGTACCTGGTTGCGACCGGCCGGGTCAGGGTGACCATTTTTTCGCTCGGAGGTAAAGAGATTTCCTACCAGGAACTCGGGCCGGGCGCGATCTTTGGTGAATTATCGGCCATTGACGGGTCACCTCGAACCGCAAACGTGATTGCGCTGGAAGAATCGCGCATAGGCCTGCTCGGCAAAGCGGACTACTGGAGGTTGATGGAGCAATATCCTGCCGTGGCTGCCGGCACCCTGAAAAGACTGGCCGGATTGGTGCGTTTTCTCGTGGATCGGGTGTATCAATACGGCGCATTGGACGTGAGCGACAGAATCCGCATGGAAGTACTGCGCCTGGCGCAGGAGCATCCTCGGTCGGATAATTCCGCCTCGATTCCGGACTTTCCAACGCACAGGGAAATCGCCAACCGGGTCAATACCCACCGGGAAGCGGTGACCCGAGAGCTGAACGAACTCAATCGGCTCGGAATCATCGAGCAACGTCAGCGAACCCTGGCGGTGCTCGATCTCGCCCGGCTGAGCGAAATGTTGTCCGAGTACTGCGAATAGTCTGTCCTGGTTAAAGTATTGCTGCAGGAGCTTGTGCGCGAAACCAGTTTGAAAATTACCGCGTCGTGGCCGGATGCCTGCTGTCAGTGGATTTGAAACGATTCTGTCTGGTTGAACGCGTCGAGATCCTTTACGGCCTTTTCCTGCCATCGTGTCGCCGACTGTTGCTGCGCACAGTCGATTGCCCGGGTTAGCCATGCGCGAACTTCATCTGCATTGGCCCCGAATTTCGACGCGAGATTTGCACGGATGCGCAGCAACTCTGCTTCCATGTAGCGCTCACCGGTCTGTTTGACCTGGGAGAGGCCGGCTTTAGCTGCCTCGAATCCCGCGTCAAATTTTTCGAAGGCGATGCAGGTGCTTGCAAGCAGGCAGAGGAACATGGTTTTGTCGATTTCCTGCCCCCCCAGGGAATGCATCATGTTTTCCATTTCTGCGAGACCTGACGGATCTTTTTCCTGGGCATCGCTCCAGCCCCGAAAGAACTTCGCGATGTTCAGCCAAAGATTGAATCCGTAGCGCTCTGCCAGGGGAATGAGCTCGTCAGACAGCTCTCGAACCTTGCCGGGTTCGTTCATGAATGCATACAGAATGCAGCCGTCCCCGAGGCATGCCGCTTTGCGATAGGGCGCCTGGACCTGCACGATGGCCAGCGCTTCCGAATAGGATTTGATCGATGCCTCGGGCTGGTTGCGGATGTACTGTGCCCATGACAGGTAGATCAGGGCCATGCTCGGAAAGTCGCTGCCGACCTCGTCCGAGCGGTTGATATGCGCCAGTGCATTCGACAAATAGTCGCTGGCGGCCAGGAACTCGCCTCTACAGAACTGGCTCATTCCCTTGAACTGCATGCCGAGCACCAGGGCCGCGATGTTATCGTAACTTTCCCCGAGCTCGATCAACCGGTCGCTGATGCGGATCGTCTCGTCGAAATGGCAACTGTTGAAGTGCATGCCGAAGAGGCCGTCCAGCGCCCTGACCGGGGCCTGTATGTCGTGCAGCTGCTCGCTGAGTTCGAGCGCACGCTGGTAGGCCTGGTTGCCCTGTTCGGAAATATAGCCATAGTTGGCGTACATAATGTCGCCGATCTCCAGCTGAAACTCCAGCTCCGAGCGCAGTCGCGAGATGGACTCCGGCGTTTTGAACAGTGCTTCTATACCCTTTTGCAGGAGCTGCAGCGCCTCCTTCTTGGCCCAGGTCCTGGCCGTCTTCTTGCCCGCAGTCAGCCAGTATTCGGCGGCATTGCCGAAGTCCTCCCCCATTGAAAGATGATGGGCGATGAGTTCCGGCTCCGCGTTCGGATTTTTGCGGGTTCCCTGGCGCAACACTTCGGCAATTTTTCGGTGAGTCGAAGCCTTTCTTTTGCGGGACAGCAGGTTCCTGGCGGTGTCCTGGATCAGGGCATGTTTGAAGTAATAGCTTTGTGAGGCCGACGGCCCGGTTTCGAAGATGATTTCCGCGTCCTTGAGCAGGTCGATCGATTTACGCAGCTTTGCCGGCGCGGCGGGAACGATCCGCGACAAAACCTCGAAATCGAATTCCCGCCCGATCGTCGCCGCGAGCAGGGCAATCTCCTTGGACTCTCCGAGCCGGTCCAGTTTCGATAACAGTGACGACTGCAGTATCCCCGACATACTGATATCTTCGTTGCCCTCGGTAATCTGCTCGGATTGCCGGTCTTTCAGGCCCGTGTCCAGAATCGTCGTCGACAGTTCCTCGATAAACAGCGGAACGCCCTCGGCTTTGCGCTCGATGAATGCCTGGAATTCCTCCGGAACGGGATCGGTGGAAAACAACTCCTGCATCAGCAGGCGCGATTCGTCGGTCGTCAGGCGCTGCAGCTCGATTTGCCGCACCTGCGTACTCCCGGAATCGAAGACCTCGCTTTCCCGGGAAGTAAAGACGATGAACAGCGGGTGATCGGAATATCTTTGCAGCAGGTTCTCAAAAAAAGCGCGCGACGTGGAGTCGATCCACTGGATGTCTTCGATCAGAACGAACAAGGGACGGGTTTCGGCTTGCTCGAGCAGGTAGGCGGCCAGTACCTCCTCGCTGATATCCTGTTGTCGGGTTTCGCTTAAATCCGATTCGCCATAGTCGCCGGCAGTATCCAGGGAAAACAGGTTGGCGAATATTGGCAAGGACTGGTCAAGCGGAACCTGGCATTGCGACAGTAAATTGACCAGCCTCTGGTGTTTTTCGTGTTTACTGATTTTCTCGCCCAGGCCCAGTTCCGAGGATACGGTCTCGATCACCGGGTAGTAGACCGAATCCGTGTGGTAAGGGGAGCACTGAATCAGAATCGACCGCGAGTGCTGCAGTTTGATCATTTGCCTGATTTCGTGAACCAGCCTCGACTTCCCGATGCCTGCCTCACCGGACACGATTACCGCGGAGCCGCAATTCTGTCGCCTGACGCTATCCCATTCATGGCTCAGCAGATCGAATTCCTGCTGGCGCCCAATCATCCGGGTATTGCGGTATCGCTTGGCGAAGCGGCTACCGATTTTCTTTCTGCCCAGCAGCCGCCAGCCCCGGACCTTCTTCGGATAGCCCTTGATTTCGTGTTTGCCCGAATCCTCGAAGTCGAAAATCGTTTGCATCGAGCTGTAAGTGGCCGGATCCACCAGGATCGAACCCGGTTGCGCGATGGTTTCGAGGCGTGCAGCCAGGTGCATGGGTTGACCGTACGCATGGGGGCCGGTCGGAGAGTCGAAATCGCCGATCAGCACGGGGCCAGTGGCAATGCCGATGCGAACGTTTAACTCCTCGGCATATTCCAGGTTCAGCTCCGATATCGTGTCGATTATCTCGAGCGCCGCGATCAGGGTTTGCTCCTGCTCGTCCTCGGAGGCGATTTTGTGACCGAAGTACGCCTTGATGCCGTCCCCCTCGTAAATCAGCGTCAATCCCCGGTGTTTTTTGATAATCGACTTGACGGTCGAGCGGTAGGTGTTGAACAAGCCCGCGAGATCTTCGGGATCGAGGCTGGTCGCGTATTGCGTGGAGCCGACCAGGTCGCAAAACAGCACCACGAGCTGCCGCCTTTCGCTGTCGGCGGGCTGTAGATTCGAGTTGATTTCGTTGCGGTCGGTTTCGTTCCACCGGACATAAGCCGTGATCGCCTTCAGGATTTTCTTTCTGTCGCCGAGCGGTATGGCGATTTCCTTGAGGTCGGCTTCGCTAATCGAAGGCAAGATGTCGAGTTCGATTTTGTGTCGACGGAACAGTTCCTCGTAGTCCTCGAGGCCATTGAGTTCCAGCCATTCTTTGATGTCGCTCACGCTTTCCTGCACTGGCTTTAGTCGAACAATCCGCATGATTCTCCTCCATTTTATTGCAACATTCCATCGTGGGCGGTAGCGCTAGTGTTCCGATAACGCGCCGGTAATTTTTCCCGTCTCCGGATTTCCCTGCGCATCGCAGCGCACGTCAAAGTACTGCAGGTGATCGCGGTCGCTCGCCAGGACTCCCGATCGGTCGAAGCAGAATCTCTTGGGCACGAGCCGCAACAGGTAGCGCTTGTTGCACTGCGTGGGGAATGCAACCGCGTAGTTGCGCGGTGAGTCGGCCGGTGCGGGAGTGCTGTTTCTGACGTGACCGGCGAACGAAATATTGTTGATGACGAAGTTGCCCTCCCCGGGTGCCAGCACGTGACAGGTTCTTTTCCTGACAAAGCTCACATCGCAGTAGTGAATGCTGCCTTCCAGCATCGAATCGTTTTGAAGCGGATCGAATGTAGTTTGAAGCGCCGGATAGTCGTGTCGAGCTGGCGGCGTGCGGCTGGCCGGAATGTCGATTTCGCGGATGGCGAGATTGAAGCGAACGTCGTCCCGTTGCGGCACGCCTCCGAGGCCGTTCAAGTAAGACCAGGACGCAATCGATTCCGTGGAATAGTCGGTTTTTTTCAAGCCCGCATGCGGTAACGAAGACGTTGTAATCGAGATCTCGCTCGGACCGTAGGGATCGGCCAGCCGGGAGCAGGCGTTGTTGGCCAGGTCTTCGGTCGAACAGGCGGTTTGATCCGATTCTGGCGGTGGACAAGCGGTAAAAATTCTCTGATATTCGCAATCCTCGTTAGAGTTTTCGTTGATGCAGGCGGCGATTCGCCGCCAATTCCTGTCGTCCATTTCCGAGGGCGCCTCGCCGGTTCCAGGATCGGTTTTTATATTCGGTCCCAACCACGGCACCATCCACGGGGCAGTATTTTTATCCTGCTTCGCCCAGGTCGTTCGCGAGTCGTGAATTCGTCGAAACACATCCCTGAATTGCTCGCCATTGTTGATCTTGCCAACGGCATCGTAGGCCAGGACCTTGCCGGTCCACCCCGTAGTCAGCGTATGACAACTCGTGCAGCTACCGGTAGGGTCTCGAAAGGTTTTGCCCGAGAGTTTGGCTTTGCGCGTATAGCGGGTGCCTATCACCCGGTAAGGGGCGGTATCGGGTCTGGGCTGCACGAGGGGGAGGATATTATCCTGTGCCAGGTGATCTTCCCGGTCTGAATCCCGGTAGCCGAACCCCCGGATTTTGAGATGGGGTGTGATAATCCAGGGTTCCTTGTTGTCGTGACAGTTTTCGCAGGCAATACGTTTCCTGTATTTGTACGTTTTGTAAGCTAATGATCTGCCTCCAGTATCCTGATAGCCCCAACCACCTGGCGGAGGGTAAGCATGCTTCCAGCTAAAAGTCCGAAGGGGGGTTTTACCTCGCGGAGGCTCTCTTCCATCGATAAACACAACTTCGCCGCTTTTCCGGTTGAAACCGATAACTCCCAGCAGTGCGAATTCGGGGTTATTCGAATGCCAGTAGCCGTCGTCACTGGTCAGCTTGTTCGATCGTTCACTTTTACGGCACAACGTCACCCAGTCTACGTTTGGGCTCGCAGGACTTTTTTTCAGCGAGATTCTGGAACTTGCACCGCACAGATGGCCGTCCGTATTCGCTAGAGAAGGCTTGTCGCACCTTCTGGTTTCCTGGGACCCCTCGAGAACTCCCGAAGCCATGATGTGTGACTCGAATCTGAATCCGCCGTCCCTCGTCTCCGAGAGCCTTGTGTGGTTCCCTTCAACTTCCAGGTGAAGTGACATTTGCACGTCACCGTAGCAACTTATTTCAGGGATACTGCCGAAAACCGAGCGCACCTCGTCGCCAAAAATATTTGGCCAGGTGTCGTTACCTGTAAAGCCGGATGCCGGAGCCCAGAAAATATCACCATTTCTACTCGTAAGATATCGATCGTATTGCTGGGCCGCTGGAGAGTTGATGTAAGCGGTATAGTTGTTTGCCGAGACGTCCAGGTAACCAATAGATAAATGCAGCAAAAAAAAAGCCAGAACTTTCCTTGCGATTCTGTTCTGGCTCGAAGCTTTTGACATGATTAGCATCTGTTCTTGGATTTTTTTGCTGAGCGCCTCCGGGGTCCACAATAAACACTGGGCACTACGACTTTTGGTGTTTCACACGGGGCGCTAAGTCTAATTTTCAACCCGAATGCACATAATCACGTCTTGACCGTTTACCATGACGTTTGTGCAAACTTCATCGTATGTTCCTGGCTCCCATGAACGAGCGTCGGCACCCCCGCCTGATGTAAGTGGGGCGACCAAAAGTGAACTGAGCTGAAATCCAATATCCGCGAGTGCCGTAGCGCAAGTTTCCAGTGCTGTCTCTTTGGTTGCCGTTTTCTTGCCCTTGTTTGCGTCTTTGACAAATCTGTTAACCAGGTCTTGCAATTCCTGAAGAAAAACTCTGTTTGGACCCGACGGCTCGTCTTGATCGCCTTCATCCTGGGCGATTGATGTGACTGCGCAACTGGCCATAGACAAAGTCAGAAAAGTTACAACAAAGTATTTTGATACACGAAGCTTCATTTTTGTTACCCCCCATTTACGTGAAAATTAGTTGTTAGTTAAAGCCCGGATGTATCCACAGGATTGTTATTGCATTTCGATGGCCAACACCCAGGTTCAAAAACATATTACCTACAAACAAATACTTATGCGAATAGCGGTCAGCATAACGGGCCTGGCGACTTCTCGATGTGGTATTTCCCACAACGGATTAAATCGAAACGAATCAGGATAGGGCACTAGTGGTACAATTCGCTTAATTCACTTCATCGCCGGGCGGTCATTCTGGTGGCCTGCCCGCGATAACGGGGGGGAGTAATGAAAAGTTCAGGCTTAGATTTAATCCGTCGTCTCGTTCCAAAACTCGTTTCCTTGTTCCTTATTGCTGCGTCTGTCCTGGCTATTGGCACTGCTCCAAGAAGCGTGTTCGCGAGCGATTTTGAAAATATTCGACTGGAGATTTCCAGCGAAACCGGTCCCAGGATTTACCGGATTGCACTCGACAGGATCGGCCTCGTTTCGAGGGAAAATGTCACGGAAAAAGATATCGTTGACTCGAGTGCCGGCCTAAAGCCCGAGAGCATTGATCTCATCGAGCAGGGTATCCAGATCGTAATTTTCGACCAGGCATTATCGAGAAAAACCCTTCACGCGCTGTCCAGGGTTTTGTCGGGGCTCGACAAGGTGCGTATGGCCGGACTGGTGTTGTTCCAGGAAAATTCCAACACCCCGATTCTGCTGAACGATATGTTGATCGTGGGGTTCAAGAAGGACCTGGATCGATCCAGTGTCGAAGCGTTTGCGCGAGCCAACGGGATCGAGATTGTCACCAGTGACAAGCTTGTTCCGAGACAATGGTTGTTCAGACTGGACGACTTTTCCGACAGGGATGTGCTCGACGTCATTCAGGATATTCTCATAAAGAATCGCGCGATCGTCGAATTTGCGATTCCGAATTACGCGATTTCGATCGTTTCCCATCAGTCGTGGTCGAGTGATCCGCTGTTATTCAGCCAGCAATGGCACCACCACAATTATGGCCAGGGCGGTGGAACTTTCGATGCGGATGCGGATACCGACGATGCCTGGTCGCTGACCCCGGGTGATAGTGATGTGGTTATAGCTGTCATGGACAAGGGCTTCGACATTGAGCACCCGGCGCTGGCGCCCAATTTGTGGGTCAACGAGGGAGAACAGGGCAGCGACAGCAGTGGAGCGAACAAGGCGACCAATAACTGCGACGACGATCAAAACGGATACGACGACGATTTGCACGGGTTCAATTTCTCCGAGTGTTTTTTCCTGGGTGAATGCCCGACCAACAACACTGCTGGCACGGCAAATTGCCCGGACACCACAAATGATTTTGGCTCGATTTCGGATAGCCGCCACGGGACGGCGGTGGCCGGCGTGGCGGTGGCGCGACCGGTCAATGGCAATGGCGTTTCTGGATCCTGCCCGCAGTGCTCGCTGATGCTGATCCAGGTGAGTTCGTTTGCGTTGCAGTGGTCCCTCGGTGAAGCGATCGGGTATGCAGGAAAAATGGGCGCCGATATCCTGAACAACAGTTGGGGATATCCGCCGGAAGCAGATGTTCCAGACAATGTCGTAAATGCCGTCAACACCGTGGTCAACCACGGGACGATTATCTTCTGGTCGATGAACAACGAGCCGGTCGACGACTGTGCCGGAACGAGTTCGGTTATCTATGATAATCCCGGGGTCATACCGATCAGTGCAGCCAGTAACTGGGACAAGAAAGTCAGGGAAACCGGGTATGGTGAGTGCCTGGGCGTGCTTGCCCCAGCGTTTAGCGGATTCGGTCCAAATCCGAATCCGTTACCCGATAATCCCGGGCTCGTGGGGCAGGGTTACACCGGGACATTGAATATGGTGACCACGGACCAGCGGGCGAGTCTGGGTTACAACGATACCCGGGTGCCGGCAAACAACCCCGGATACGACCCGACCTTTTGCAATTCCGGCAGCGATTCGAGCAACCAGGACTACACCCTTTGTTTCAGCGGCACATCGGCAGCCAGTCCGATGGCAGCCGGTGTTGGCGGCCTCGTCCGGAGTGTCGATCCCGAAATCGATGTCGAAACCATGAAAAGGCTGTTGCAGGATACGGCGGACAAGATAGAGCCGATGGCCGCGAACTACAGTCCGAAGCACGGCCAGAGCGCCAATGAACCCCCGACCCACGGGTTTGGCCGAATCAATGCGTTCGAGGCCCTCAAGGTGATTGCACCCGTGACGGAAAATGACGTCACCAGGCCGGGTGGCGTCGATCTTTTTTTGCGAGACAACAAGTTCGACTGGGGCAACACTGCGCAGTCGATCGAGAACGGCCCGCCCTGGCGCGGCGGCTCGAACGTGTTGCTGACGAGAAAGCGGAATTTCATCGCCCACTATCACAGCGTCGACATAAAGGTTGATGCGCCGCCGTTCAAACCGGCGCCACTGACCTCGCGTGACTTCGATAATTTCGTTCACGAAAACCCTGTTTCGGGATTGATGAACAGGGTCTATGTCAGGGTTCACAATAGAGGTACGAAACCCGCTACCGAGGTCGAGGTTAAATTGTACTCGGCATTCGCCGGCACGGCATTACCGGCATTTCCGAGTGATTTCTGGTCGACCAGCCCGTCGCTACCGAGCAAGTGGAAGCATGTGGGGACCCGAGCCGTCGCCGAGGTTGGATATTCCGGCGCGACCGTCGCCGGGAAGGCGACCGATCAGTCGAAAATTGTCAGCTTTAATTTTATGGGGCCCAGGCTGAACCCGCTTAATCGTCAGTTTCGCCATCATTGTTTACTTGCGATTGTCGATTCGCCGGACGATCCCGTTAACGAAGACAGGCTGATTCCCGATATCGTTACGCCTACCAACAATAACGTCACTCATCGCAACCTGTTGGTACAGGACTCGACGGCTCCCGTGGATCGCTTTTTCCTGACGGTGCGCAATCCGTTCCCCCGGCCCATTGATACCCGGCTTCGCGTGATCAAGCCGCGGAACTGGGACGTGGTGCTGGGCCGATTCGGCGACGGCAAACCTTTCAGCCTCGCGCCGGGAGAAGAAAAAACAGTCCAGGTCAAAATAACCGGGAGGCCCGGCCTTAGTGATATCGAAGTCGAAATCAGGCAGGAGGTCAGGTACCGGGACAAGTACCATCCGTTCGGCGGTTTTACCTTCCGATTCCCCTGACCGGATTGCCCGGTTCATGAACCGGGCGAAGCCGGCAACCGATACAGGATTCGGCGGCTTAATTCCGCACGCCTTCGATCCCGAGCTCGATTTCGACCGTATCGCCGAACTTGCCGAGATTGTAGTGCATACCGAAATCGGATCGCTTGAGCGAATACCTGGCGTGAAATCCGACCCGGTATCCCCCCCAGGGGTCCTTTCCTTCGCCGATCTTGATGACTTCGAACCTCACGGGCCTGCTGACGCCGTGCAGTGACAGCTGGCCTTCCAGGAATCCGCGTGTGGCTGTACCGCTGAAGCGAGTGCTTTCGAATCTGATCTGTTGATGAGTGCCGACGTCGAGAAAAGCGGCGCTGCGCAGGTGCCTGTCCCGTTCGGCGTGATTTGTGTCCAGGCTGGCTGTCGCGATTTCGATATCGATTCGACTCTTGCCCGGTTTCGCAGCTTCGTAATAGAAGCGACCCTCGAAATCACGAAACTGACCGCGCAGCCAGCTAAATCCAAGATGCTGGATGCGAAACGCGATGTAGGAGTGCGCCGGGTCCACGGTGTACTCGGCTGCTTGTGCCTGGGAGATGATGAGGAGCAAGGAGACGAGCAGTGCTCGCCCTGTTTTAGTCATGGGGCTTCCCTTTGGACTTCTGCTTGTTGCCTTGATTCCACGGTCGAAGGCTTTGTCCTCCCACTCAGTCGACCTGGTTTCTGCTTGTGCCGCGTTTGAAACGATCGAAGTACAGGGCCGAATGCTCAAACTCGGCATCGACGTCGCGGTAATGTCCCACTTTAAAGTACTGGCTCGGGCCGTTGAAAATATCATTACCGATTTTGCCGGTAACTTTGACGATCGGTACCTCGTTTGCCCAGACTTCGATGATGCCGCTGCCGTCACGGCCTCCCCTGATTCGGTAACGCATGTCGACCCATTGACTGCCCGGGTCCGGCATCAAGGGCGTTTCCGACGGATCGATGATTACCTCCTTGCTACTGCGAAAGGTTTCCGGGTCGGCCACGAAAGGGAACTGTTCGATTTGCTGTTCCCTGATGGCCTGAACCAGCGGCTGATAGTCAAGGGTCCCGGAATCTTTCATGGCCCGCTGCTTGCCGATATCCAGGCAGGGATTGGTTTTCCTCTTGCCTGCAGTATTTCCTGGCGTATCTTTTCCAAGAGCGGTTAACGCATTCGGGTTGCCCGCGGCGCAGGCTATCAGCATGCGCTTGTCGTTGCTTTGAATCGTAATGTGAAAAACACCGTTGTCGTAGCGTTGTGCCAGGAATGGACTCCTGTCGGTTTCCTCTTTCCATTGTCCGATGACCCATCGTGTCGATCCGTTGCGGGGATACTCGCCATCGATCCGAAAGGAAAACGAGTACCAGGTCTCGTCGCCGAAATTGCATCGCCGATGGTTGGCGATTCGCAGCTCATGCTTGTGGATTTTCTTTTTATCGTCGGGATTTTTGTTGATCGGGGCGTCGTTCTTGTGCAGGAGTATCGCGAGGCTGTGTGAGCCGTCGCGAGCGTACGTGTCTCGAATTTTGAAACGGGATTCTGGCTTCATGTATTTTAGGTTCCATGTATCCTCGTGAGGCGCCATTTCGAACCTGTCCCGGGTAACAGGGCAGTCCGCATCAGCCATGAGCTTTCGCTCTTCCTCGTTCAGTTCCGGCTCGGTTTCGTTCCAGAACAGGTCCGAAACGGTCTCTTGCTCCAGGCTGTCACGATCTTCCCCGGCGACATTGCTTGCATTAGCGCAGCTGCTTGTTGTCGCCGCGAGCGTTACGCCGATGATGATGCCAATACACAGGGATAGCTGAAAGTACATGGTGTTTTCTCCCTTTCGATTCCGACCCTGATCCTCGGTGAGGCCAGTAAGACTTGCCTTGAATGGTCAATCAGCTCCGTCCGCTAGCGGTAGCCTGCCACGATTATCGTGTTCGCCGGAGTGCGAACGTGCATCAGGTTTGTCCCCCCGCTCGCAGGCTTGGTCGCGATCTCCGAGATGCGAATTTTGACCTCCCAATTCATAACAGCTTCCAACCCTCGAATCAAATCGGTCCTGATTTAGCCAGGTAGCAGTCACGCATCGTCGAGTCCGATTAAGGGTCCTGGAAAAGCGAAATGGTGCCTGTGGCAATTCCCACATACACGGGTGGTGGGATTCGTAGAATTCAATCCATGGCAACGCTCGAGTATCACAGGACCGAATATCAATTATCCAATGTCGAAATTGATCATTCGAACTTTGCAGCTCAACAGGACGGGAAGACAAATGAAATCAGTTATCAAAAACCTGGTTGATTCTTTGACGCATAGTGACAAGTCGCGATCGGTTGGCGCAGACGCAATCGAGGGTGCCCGGCTTTTCTCCGGGTACAGCACGCTACGCAAAGACGAAACCGAATGCCAGCTTACACGCAAAACAGCCGGAATTTTTTATGCTGATATTGTCGAGTACTCACGGCTGACGGAAGAAGATGAGGAAGGCACTCACATTCGTCTTGTCGAGAGCATGAAAACCATGGAGGTTCTTATCGATACAAACCAGGGGAGGGTCGCGCACCTCGCGGGTGATGCGGTTCTCGCTGAATTCAGGGACGCCGAGAGTGCCTTGCGCTGTGCAATCAATGTGCAGCTGGCGGCCCGGGAATGGAATGCCAACCTTGCGCGGCGAAGCCAGATTCGATTTCGAATCGGTGTTAATTTCGGCCAGGTGATCTCTGATCGGGGTGACATCTATGGCAGGGCTGTCAACCTGGCCGCTCGCCTCGAGGGCCTGGCTTGTTCGGGTGGAATCTGTGTATCGGAGGCCGTGAGGCAAAAACTCGAGACCAGCTCGGAGTTCAGTTTTTACTCCATCGGGCAACGTTACGTTAAAAATATCGATAAACCGGTTCAGGCATTCTGGATCGAACTCGATTGCCAGAAAACTGTTGAGCATAAGAATATGGATGTCCTGGCAGTGTCAGCCGCAACCCCTTGAATTGTCTGCTTCGGCTTCGGGACTGCCTTTTCTCTTCGGGGCAGTCCTGTTTTTTTGATTCCGGCGGATAATTTTCGTACACAAGGCACAGGGTGGCGGCGTCCGGATTGTGCTGCTAACTGGTAACGTCTGAAGCCTTTACCTCGAATCTATCCTGCCTATCGTCCCGCACATCGAGGCTCCGTACTGAACATCAGTTACGACGCTTACTTGAATGCTTTCAAATAAGCTCTGTTATACCCGCGGAAGACTGCGCGGTCCGGCAAGCTCCGGTGTCCCGGGATCTTGCGCGGTTATCTGGGATCCCTGGGCGCCGGTCCGCCGCTAGCGCGGGAGTACCTGTCGGGGATGACGGGGGTGGCGGGTTACTTCTGAGATCGCTGCGTCACTGCGCTCTATGTCCCCATGGTATCGCAATGGCGTACATGGGCCGCAGGTTTCGATTAAATCCCCCGAGGGCGGGTAATTGCTGTATAATTCCATTATCTTTATGGTGTCATTCGGTCGACACCGCCACTCATTCGGTAATCCTTTCGATTTCCCGCAGAATTAAAACGCAATCTACCCGGACCGCAAATAGGCGCATTAATGCCTGGTGGGTCGATTGCCGGAGTTAACTATAACCATGTCATTTTCATCGCTGGGCTTAAGGCCCGAGCTCGCGCGTGCCGTTGCCGATAAGGGCTACGACGCGCCCACGCCGATCCAGGCGCAGGCCATCCCGCTGATCCTCGAGGGTCGCGACCTGATGGGTTCTGCCCAGACCGGCACCGGCAAGACCGCCGGTTTCACCCTGCCGATCCTGCAGCGCCTTGCGCAGCCGGGCCAGAAAAGTAAATCGGGCCGCGCGGTGCGCGCGCTCGCCGTCGTACCGACGCGCGAACTCGCGATCCAGGTACACCAGAGCGTCGAGGACTACGGCAAGTGGCTGCGGCTCGATTCGACCGCGGTGTTCGGCGGCGTCAACATCAATCCGCAAAAGAAGCGGCTCGCCCGCGGCGTCGACTTCCTGGTCGCCACCCCCGGCCGCTTGCTCGACCTGGTGGGCCAGGATGCGGTCGATCTCTCGCGCGTCGAAGTGCTCGTGCTCGACGAGGCGGATCGTATGCTCGACATGGGTTTCATCCGCGATATCCGCAAGCTGCTTGCGCTGCTGCCGCAGAAGAAGCAAACCCTGCTGTTCTCGGCGACCTTTTCCGATGCGATCAAGCAGCTGGCCAACGGCTTGCTGCACAAGCCTGCAACGGTCGAGGTCGGCCGACGCAACCGTGCGGTCGACACCGTCGAGCAACTGGTGCACCCGGTCGAGAAAAGCCGCAAGCGCGAGCTGCTGTCTTACCTCGTTGGTTCCGGGCAGTGGCAGCAGGTGCTGGTGTTCGGCCGTACCAAGCACGGCGCCAATCGTCTTGCCAAGCAGTTGAATACCGACGGTATCAAGGCGAGCGCGATTCACGGCAACAAGAGCCAGGGCGCGCGCACCAAGGCGCTGGCCGAATTCAAGGCCGGCAAGATCCAGGTGCTGGTGGCGACCGACATCGCCGCGCGCGGGCTCGACATCGAGCAGTTGCCGCACGTGGTCAACTACGAACTGCCCAACGTTGCCGAGGATTACGTGCACCGCATCGGTCGCACCGGCCGCGCCGGCGCGCGCGGTCATGCGATCTCGCTGGTCAGCGGCGAGGAAAGCGGACTGCTGCGCGAGATCGAGCGTTTCATCAAGCGCGAGATTCCGCGCGAGGTGGTGCCCGGATATTCCGCCGATATCGGCGCCCGCAAAGCAGTTGAAAAAACCGGCCAGAAAGCCGGTCAGAAAATCGGCCAGGTAACTAGTGATAAACCGAAACGGCGCCGTCGTCGTCGCCGGCCCTCGGCCCAGCGCCGGGCGGCGGCCTGAGGGAGAACGTATCGTGTCCGATGCCTCCGACATCCTGGGCGATCGCGAATTCGTCGTCACCGAAGTGGTCGCGGTCGACCCGCCCAGCGGCGAATCGGGCAAGTGGTATCGCTATACCATCTCCAATGCGTCCGCGCCGATCTCCGGCATTCGCTCGGGCAGCCTGAAATCGGTCAAGCAGTACGCGCAGGAATTTGCCAGGAATCTCAACGAGCGGGCGCTGCTGGGCTATTCCTCCTACGGCGCGCGCCAACCGCAGAAAAAATAACGCCCCGGGCAAAAACGCAATAACGGGGTACGTCCCTAATATAAAAAAGGAGTCCGTCCCCGATTCCGAATTAGACCGTCATCCCCGCGTAAGCCTGCGCGGCCCGGCGGGCTCCGGCGTTCCGGGATCTCGGGATGGACACGAGAAGATTGCTGGAAGATCCCCGCTTGCGCGGGGATGACGAGTTTGGCTTACGCGGGGATGACGAGATTTTGGGGTTGGCAGGAAGGCCGAGAAAGATTTGGTTTGTTAACCTAGAACACGCCGCGGCAATTTTTCCCGAGGTATACATTGATCCTGTCGACTTCGGTGGCACCCGGAGGCAGGTCTGCGTCTTCGAGCCCGGGATAAGATTCCTGGGCCTTCCAGTTCTCGATAGTGGTACTGAAAGACTGTGAAGCGGATGCATCGGTCTCGTAGACGATCAGCTCGTATTTTTCTTCGAGATCTCCGCCAAAGCGCGTAACGACCTGCCATTCTCCATCTCTCTTGTAAGAGGTATTGGTATGGTCTGACTGCGGGTAATACCGGTTATCCGAGGGCTTCAGGACTACCCAGATATCTTTCTCATGCCCTTGCGGATAAACCCCCATGGACAGGATTCTGCAATCGACGCGGTCTGCATCAAGCGGTGAAATCACTTTGACGGCAGTCACGGGGCCTTCGATCTCCAGCTGGTTGCCCCGGGTAATCTGCTCCATCTGGCTACTGACATGCATTACATCCGATGTGTAGCTGCCGTAAATGATCATCGCTACCCCGAGAACCCCCAGGGGTATCCCCACCTTTGGATGAATGAGGTGTGTGCCAGGATCTTTTTTGCCCAGGCTGCTGAAAACTGACACGCCTGCGAGGACGATCCCCACTACTATGATTAATAATTGTGCTGACATTTTTTTATCTTTTAAGCGTGATTAAATTACAACGCACCGCGTCTTGATTCCAACTCGGCTTTTATTTCTCGTGCTTTTTCTTCCGTCAAGTCGTAATTCCACATGACCAGGATCGCCAGGCCGGCCGTGACCGACGGGATTACGATATCCGCGATGCGCAACTGGTTTATGGTTTCCGCGGATTGAGTCGCGGCATTACCATCGAAACCCACCCAGCTCAGTACTGCGCCGCCAACGATCAATGCCAGGGCCTGGCCCAGTTTCACGGTCCACCAGTAGATGGCGCCAAACGTGCCTTCTTTACGTGGCATCCCGTTCTCCAATTCGTCGAGGTCACAGATGTCGGCCGTCATACTCATCATCAGGGTGAACAGGCAACCCAGTCCGAAAGCCATCAACGGCAGCGGGAAAAACATCAGGAAAGGATTTTCCGGATTGAAGCCCCACCATTTCAGGATATACCCGATGATCGAAATGACGGTAGAAATGATGAATGCCGTTCTCTTGCCATATTTGCTTGCCATCCAGGCGACCACCGGGATGACGAAGAAAGCGGTAATGATTGCGAGCAGGGTAGAGAACCAGGCAGGCCAGGTTCCCGCGGCGGCGTAATCGCCGTTGAACAGGTAGAACAAGATAATGAAGAAACTAAAAGACGCGACAATTTGAAACCCGTTGAAAACCAGGAAAGTAGCGCCGCACAACTTCAGGAATGGTTTATGCCGGAAGACCTCGAACATACCCTTGAATAAATCTCCAAAGATATGGACCAGGTTTTTCAGCGATATCTCCTGCCGATTTTCGATCTTGCTGGAATCGATCCCCTGGCAAAAAATGGCCGGTAACACGCCGAAGACAATCGCAATGACACCCACGATGATGGCGAGTGTTCTCACGCCGTCGGCCTGGGTTTCGAACAAGGTTACATCTGCGATCAATACCCAGAACCAGGGTACAACCATCCAGGCGCCCTGGCCGACGATGTTGGCCAGTCCCATGAGCCGGGTCCGCTCGTTGTAATCCGAGGTCATCTCGTACCCCAGTCCGATCAGCGGTGTCGAAAAAGTCGTGTTGGCCAGGATAAAAATGCAGGAGATGATCAGGAAATACCAGAAGTTGTAGTCCTGTGAATTATTCTCATCCATCTGCCAAAGCAGGATAAACATGAGACCGGTGAGGATGGCGCCAATAAAAATATAGGGCCTGCGTCTTCCCCAGCGCGTGTTCGTGTTGTCCGAGATATAACCCATGACCGGGTCGGATATGGCATCGACCAGCCGGGGTAAACCACCGAGTAATCCTGCCAAAAAGGGATCCATACCAAAGGCGGTAAGGAGGAAGAACATGAAGACACCCAGGGCCCCCGGCATCAAGTTATTCACCAGGTGGCCCGACCCGAAAGCCGCCTTTTGTAAGAGGGGTACTCGGTCCTTCGCCGCTGTTTCGTGATCTGACATGGTTATATTGCTTATAATTAGTTTTTGAACGGCGTTGGCGTCTTTATAGTTTTCTGCCAAAGCCTCCCCCAGGTGGTCCCCGTCCTCTTCGGGAGGGTACTTTTATTCTTCTTCTTCATTTATCAACCGAAGCAAAATCTTGACGCAGATATTGATTCAGCATGGCCATTTGCTCTGAACCGGCCTTTATATCCCCGGAAGCGCCGGGAAAGAACACTATACACAGGTTAAGCCGAACAACCAAATTTGCTATATAGCAGTAACTCCAAAATCGGGCCGCCGCGTTTTCGAATGTTGGGGCCAGCCGTCATTGCGATACCCATTGGGCAAAAAAACCCGAGGGGCATAAATACCCAGGGGGCATGCAGGAGCGATAGCCGACGAAGCAATCTTCCAGGACCTGCTCCGATAGTGAGAGATTGCTTCGCGTAGCCTGTCCCGACGATAGTCGTTGGCTACTGTACTTTGGAATGCTGAAACTCGGTATCATCGATGAACGACTACATCGAGTGATCCGGCCAACATAGGTGTTACCTATGTGACCGGTTTAATCCGTTACCGATGTGGCCGGTAGTACACCGGGACCTTCTGAGATTCCCGCTTTCGCGCACTGCTGCCCGGAATAATTTTTTACAGCACTGTTAACACCTGTCACCCCGCGGCTCGACCGCGGGGTCCAGTGATGAGCC
>JASJCI010000044.1 GCA_030066085.1 Gammaproteobacteria bacterium
ATCCAGAAAACCTTGGCTCATCACTGGACCCCGCGGTCGAGCCGCGGGGTGACAGGTGTTAACAGTGCTGTAAAAAATTATTCCGGACAGCAGTGCGCGCCAGCGGGGATCTTTTAATTCACCCGGGAGATCCCCGCTTGCGCGGGGATGACGACGGTGGACAGCGCCTTGCCAGGTCGCCCGGTTTTATCCGAAAACCTTTTGCCGGCAAAAACGCCAGGTTGGTTATCCAGTACAAGATAGTTGCGACTACGAGCAGCGTTGGCACCACAACGATGATCAGCAACTGGTCTCGCGGCATGTTTTCAATACTGGCACCCATCGCAAAATGGGGACAGTCCCCGATTTATTGCTCGACCCGCTCCACTGCGAGGAACTTGTCGCGCGCCAGGGCGTGCTCGCCGTCCCAGCGGTATGCCACGAGCTTGCCGCCCGGCCGGGCGACGCTGTAGTCGAGGCAGGCGATGTTGGGCGCGAGCGGTTCGGGGATACCTTCCATCCAGTAGTGGCCGAGGAACACCGGCGGTTCCTGGTGCGAATAATCGATCAGGTGGTCACCCGCGATCTCGTCGTCGGGGATGTGCGTGCGCGCGTTCTCGGGACCGAGGAAGGCGTGGGCGTAGGTTCGCGCCGAGCGGTCCCACCAGCGGATGCGGATATCGTGGCGGGCATTGCCGTCCTTGTCATGAAACATGTGGCCGTCGGGCAGCGGGATCTCGCGACCCTTGAGGATCGTCATGGTCGCCTCGTATTCCCAGCTGCCGTACTCGCAGGCCGCGTGCAGCACCGCGTCGGTCAGCTCGGGCGTGCCGAGCCGGTCGATTATTTCCGCATCCCAGCAGGCGTGGATCACGCGCAGGTCACCGAGGTCGAGCCACATCGGCAGCGTCTTGAACCATTCGATGGTGTCCGCGTAGGCCGCGGGATCGTCGGCGTAAGCGTCGAGAAACACCTGGTGCTGGCGCAGGTTCTTCGACGAGTGCGCGCGCAGGTAGCCGCCCCGGGCCTGGTCCGGCGTGGCGAAGGCGATCGCGTTGAATTCGTGGTTACCCATGACCGCCAGTGCCGTGCCCGCGTCGGTCATCGCGCGCACGAGCGCGAGCACCTCGCGCTGTTGCGGGCCGCGATCGATGAAATCGCCGAGAAAGATGACGCGCCGCTCGGCATGGCTGTAGACGCCGTCCGCGTCGCGGGTATACCCCAACTGCTCGAGCAAGCGCTCGAGCGTCGCCACGCAGCCGTGGATGTCACCGATGATGTCGTAGCTCATGCCATGTCCTGTCGCATTTTTATTCTAGCTCGTGCCGCGGAGTTTTCCGCGGGATATCGAATAGAGTCGATAGCGGTCCGCTGGTTCGGTTCGGTCTGACCGCTTCGAGCCGAATTTAGTAAACTGTCCGCGCAATGGATCCCGGGATGAGTGCATGAGTTCGGTCTGGAAGTTCCTGCTTGCCGCGGTCTGTGTGTATGCCGGCATCAGCGCGCTGGTCTATTTTCGCCAGGCGAGCCTGCTCTACTACCCGGATATCGCGGGCAGGCACCTCGGTGCGACGCCGCAGCAGATCGGCCTCGCGTACGACGACGTCGCACTGCTGACCGAGGACGGGGTGCGCCTGCACGGCTGGTTCATTCCCGGTGACGATGCTCGCGGTGCCCTGCTCTTCTTTCACGGCAATGCCGGCAACATCTCGCACCGGCTGGATTCGATAGCGATTTTCAACCGCATGAATCTCGACGTGTTGATCATCGACTACCGTGGCTACGGCCAGAGCGAAGGCGAGGTCAGCGAGATCGGCACCTACCGCGATGCCGCGGCTGCGTGGTCGCACCTGGTCGACACCCGCGGTATCGACGCGAACGAGATCGTGGTCTTCGGCCGCTCACTGGGCGGATCGATCGCCGCCTGGCTCGCGCAAAGCCGGCAGCCCGCCGGGCTGATCCTGGAATCGAGCTTCAGCTCGGTGCCATCGATGGCGCAGCGGCTGTACCCCTTCCTGCCGGTCCGGTGGCTGGCGAAATTCAGTTACGATACGCGCCAGTACGTCAGCGAAATTTCCTTCCCGCTGCTGGTGGTGCACAGCCCAAATGACGAAATCATCCCCTACGCCGAGGGTCGCCGGGTGTTCGACGCGGCGCCGGCCGACAAGCAGTTCCTCGACATCCGCGGGGGCCACAACGACGGCTTCCTCGTCAGCGGTGAGGCATATATCGAGGGAATCGAGCGCTTTATCGACCGCGTACTCCCCCGGTCTCGATGAAACCAGCAAAATCGGGGTACGTCCCCAAAACCGGGGTACGTCCCCTATTTTTTGGATGTTTGCGGGTAATTGCCGGAAAAAGTCAGGTAGATGCCTTGCAAGTCCTGAAATAGGGTCTACATTGTATATACAGTAGTAATACGCGAAGGAACGAAAGCCATGAACTACCTGGAAGCCAAGACAGAGATACTGCGCGAAACGAAGCCGATGCCCCTGCACCTCATCGCGATCGAGGCCGCGGTGCTGGTTACCATAGCGACATTCCTGGTCAAGATGTTTGCCTGACCGGCAGGCACCCGACAACACTCCAGAACAGTAACAGGGAACGGAGGGATTAAACACTAATCCCTCCGTTCCTTTTTCTATTGTCCCCTGTTTTTGGGGCGCGCTTACCTAGAGGGACGCCTGGATCTGGCGCACGGGATCGAGCGGTCGACCGTTGCGGCGGAACTCGAAATGCACGTGGTAGCCGGTGGCGTTACCGGAGCGCCCGACATTGCCGATGATTTCGCCGCGCCGCACGCGCTGCCCCTGTCGCACGATGTTGCGACTGTTGTGCGCATACACGGTTTCGATCCCCTGGCCGTGACTGAGGATGACCATGCGACCGTAGCCGCTCCTGAACCCGGCAAACACCACCCGCCCGTCCGCCGCGGCGCGGATCGGGGTGCCTTTCGGCGCGCGCAGGTCGATGCCGGCATGCAGGCGCCCCCAGCGGCGGCCGAAACCCGACGACACCTTGTAGCTGCGCAACGGCCAGATGTAGCCGCTCTCGCGCAGCGGGCCCGCATCGGCGGTGTATTCGCTGCTGCTGTTCGCCGCAGGAGCGGTTGAAACGGCCGCGGTCCTGCCGGGCACCTCGAGACGCATGCCCGCGGCCAGGCGATCCGGCTGCATCCAGCGATTGGCGGCCTGCAGCGCTGCCGGCGTGGTCTCGAGCACGAAAGCGATCGAGTGAATGTTATCGCCGGGTTGCACGACGTACTCTTTAGCCGTCGTCGCCTCGCCGTACGGCTCGTAGGTTGCGCAGGCGCCGAGCGTCGATGCTGCCAGGAGAAGGAGCGCGATTCTCACCATGATCATTCGAGTATAGCCGCTCCGCGCGGCAACGAAGCAATCCCGCGGATCCATCGTCGCCTTCGTGCCACCATCGTCACCACCGCGCCTACGCCGTCATCCCCGCACCACTCCGTCATCCCCGCGCCACTCCGTCATCCCTGCGCCACTCCGTCATCCCCGCGCCACTCCGTCATCCCCGCGCCACTCCGTCATCCCCGCGCCACTCCGTCATCCCCGCGCCACTCCGTCATCCCCGCGCAAGCGGGGATCTCCACGCTACTTGCAAAAGATCCCCGCTTGCGCGGGGATGACGTTGGAAAGCAGGCGGGGATGACGCGACAAGGCGCGCGCGACTTCAGTCCCGATCCTTGGCGCCAACGCCCGCCTGGGCGCGGACGTCGACCGCATTGCCCACCTGCCCGCGGTCGTCGCGCCAGGCCGGCTCCGGCGGCGTATCGACCCAGGCCGCACATTCGCCGCGAAACTTGCCGATCAGGTCGTCGCCCGCGCCGTGCGCGGTATAGCCGAGCAGCGCGCGCAGGCGCGGTCCGAACTGCAGCGCGACCTCGGGCGGCATTTCGAGGTACTGGTTCGCTTCCTGCCGCAGCCAGCCCAGCGAGTAGGTATTTATCAGGCCCATGCGCGGGTCGTCGCTGTCGTTGGCGCCGCCGCCGTGCCAGGTCGAGCCGAGGTAGAACAGCGCCGAGCCTTTCGGCATCACCGCCGACTCCCAGCCGTCGAGCCCCGGCAGGTGCCACGAGCGCAGGAAGCGGTGACTCTTCGGCACCACGCGCGTGGCACCGTTTTCCTCGGTGAAATCATCGAGCGCCCACATCACGCCGATCTGCAGCTCTAACCCGGAGATCTCGATCGGGTAGAGCGAGTCGTCGCGGTGCAACGCCTGCGCACCCTCGCCCGGCAGGATCTCGATGCCGGTCAGGCTGCCGACCTGGTAGGTCGCGCAGTGCGGCAGCAGCACCTCGTTCGCCACCGCGATGACGAGATCGTGATCGACCAGCATGGCCGCGGTGGGCGCGAGGCCGAGCAGGCTCGAGTAGACGCGCAGCGTCCGCGAGCCGTTGAAATCACTCTCGGTCTCCAGCCCGCGCGCGTCGAGGTGCGGGCGCAGTTCGGTCCGGATAGTGTCGACAGTTGCGGGCGTCGCGAGCCCGGTCACGATCGCGGCACCGTCGCGCTGCAGCGCATCGACGATGGCCCCGGCACTCGCCGTCGGTTCGAATCTGGCTATCGGCATAACGGCCTCCCGCAATCACGTCAAGCGCCATCATAAGCCAGCCGGCAAGGGCAGTCGATTCAGGCGCGCAGCCGTTATCTCGCACCGTTTCGCGGCACGAGCTGCACGCGGTGACCGGCCGAGAGCAGGTTTTATCGCGGGATTTTTCCACGGCTGCATACGTTCCTGGCCGCTATGGCGGCAGGCCCTGTACCGGCCGGGAGCCCGGTTTCGGGCAATCGCGCAAAACGTGATCGGTTACCGGGAATCGCAAAAAAGTGCCAACCCGGTCATTTTGCCGATCGGGCATCATGCGGTATGCTCGGCCGACAAGCTAAAAAATAACGTGTAGCAAGGATACTGCATGGCACAAACCTACCGCACGAATCGATCGCAAGCAGGTGATCCCGAAACGATAGCATCGACCGATGCTGTGGATGTCTTGCCCGGGCCGGAGACAGGGGCCGGGGCCCTGGCTTACGACTTGCCCATGGAGCGACGCGGCGGGGACAATCGGCGTCAGAGCTACCTCAAGGCATTCGTTTACGGCAATTTTCGCCCGCGGCGCCGATCGAGCCGACGGGAGGCCGACGCGCACGTTTTCCTGTTCGACTGGCACGAACCCCGCCTTTTCATGCTGGCACTGTGCGTCTTGATTCTGAGCTGCACGGATGCGCTGTTTACCCTCAACCTGCTCGCCGCCGGCGCCACCGAGGCGAATGCCGTGATGGCCTCGCTGCTGGTCAGGGGCATCGATGTGTTCCTGGTCGGCAAGCTGTGCCTGACGTCCTTTCCGCTGTTGATCCTGGTCGCGACTGCCCGGCGCAAGTTTTTCGGCACCGTCAGCGTCGAGCATGTGCTCAAGGGCTTCTGCGTGGTTTACATCCTGGTGATCTATTACGAGATCTACCTGTTCCGCTACGTTTTCGACCTGGAAATTCTCCCGCTCTACATGCCGTGAAGACCCGGCCTGCCCGGTCGAGAGCATGACCGGCACTGGCTTGCGCAAAACCGATCGGCGGCCCTGCTCGAGCTCGATCTGGCAGGCTAACGGACGTTCTCCAGCGCTGTCACACGCACCGGCAACCTGACCAGTTGCGTTAAATCCCCGTGATCCGGAGTGCGGGATGGCGCGTAGATTTCACGGCACTTGCATTTTGCAAGTATTCACTCTAAGGTGCCCAACATGAAAATCTCGTTACTCGCACTGACCGCACTCGGCCTCGCCATGGCTGTCTTCGCTACCGGCTGCGCTATCAGCACACCCTTTGGCGGCCCCGGTTTCGACCGCGAACGGGGCGTCACCGCGGTCGCGGCCGACGAGCGCGTGATCGTCGCGCTGACCCATGCGGTGCTCGGCGAACGGCGCCAGGCTTTCGATCGCCAGGTGGGCCTCGTCGCCGATACCCTGCCCTCGCAGCAAGGATTGATCGCCTACTCGCTGCGCAAGGAATTACTCGGTAACGAGGCCTGGACGATGACCGTCTGGCGGGACGAGGAGTCGCTGCAACGCTTCGTCCGCTCGAGCGCGCACCAGCAGGCAATCCGCAGCAGTGCCGGCGAGCTGGCCGCGGTCAGGTTTTCGCGTTTCGAGGTCCCGGCTTCGTCGTTGCCCCTCGGCTGGGACGAGGCGCTCGAATATCTCGCCGGCAACAGTGCGGCTTACTCGAATTGAACAAGCCGCTCCAGCACCGCTCGATCTGTCCGCTGGCAAGCGCGCTCGACCTGTTTGGCGACAAGTGGACGCTGCTGGTCATTCGCGACCTGGCCTGCGGTAAGTCGCAATTCAAGGATTTCATGCAGTCGCCGGAAAAGATCGCAACCAACATTCTCAGTTCGCGCCTGGCGCGCCTGCAGGCGCTGGAACTGGTCGAAACTTTTGCGTCGACCCTGCAACCCGGCCGCCAGGCGTATCGCCTGACAGCGAAGGGCGAGACCCTGGTCCCGGTGCTGCAGGCGCTGGCCGACTGGGGCCTGGCCAACATAGACGGCACGCGCGCGATGCTCAGGCCCGTAGACCGCGATAAAAAGGAGCAAAAACCGTGATTACTACCGTTTACGCCGCGCTCGGCGCACTGATGATCGTCTGGCTGTCACTGCAGGTCATCAAGCTGCGCTACCGGGAGAAGGTCAACATCGGCGACGGCGGTTGCGAGCAGCTGACCGCCGCTATCGCCGCCCAGCTCAACGCGGTCGAATACATACCGATCGCGCTGATACTGCTGTTCACGCTCGAATACAACGGCGCCCATGCGGCACTGGTGCACGCCTTCGGCATCGCCCTGCTCGCGGGACGCGCGCTGCATGCACGCGCAATGCTGGCGAACGACCTGGGGCTGCGCGTGCGCGGGATGCAGATCACGCTGTGGGGCATTACCGGTCTTGCGATCGTCAACCTGCTCTATCTGGCGTGGGCGGGACTGTCCGCTTTCTGAAAAACGTTTGCCAGCACGCGAGGATCGGTCCTACGCCAGTCGCCCACAACCCGATGGCCGCAACTGGCCGCAGCTCACCGCCATGAAGGCAGCCGGGGAAGCTCGTTATCGGTAACAGAAAGTGATGCAGGCAGGGGGTGGGCTATGCATCCACTCGGCGAGTGGCGGATACCGCCGGGCTTATCTGCAGCAGCGCCTCGTCTAACGGATCGACCAGGTCGGACTCCCAGATGCGTTCGGCGCGCGCATTTTGCCAAAAAAAATAGTTTTTGCCTTCCACGTTCTGCCGGTACAGGCTGCAATGCTCCTCGGCGAGAGAGAGCATCCACTCGGGTTCCGCGGAATTACTCAGGGAAGTAAAGGCATGGACGATTTTCGGTTCGAGAAAGTCCGACTTTTCCGCACCGAGCCTGAGGACGCATTCACCTACGTCCAGCTCGACCTGGCACCAGTTGCTTGCGTTGGTGCGGAATTCCAGCACTGCACCGGAGATCTCGACTTTAGTCGAATTCGAATTGGCGTGTAACATGTTGATCAACCAGGACTGCGTTGTTTACCTGATATTAGCAGGCGGATGCGAACCTCACAGGGTAAAAAGCCGTAAATGTTCCTGCCCGCGGCCCCGATGGTAACGAAATACAGCACTATTGCTTAATCCGGTGCAGTCGAAGCCCGGCTTCGTACACTTGGCCGAAACATAACAATCCGGGGGGAAGCATCATGGGCCAGGCGAAATCGTATCGCGGCAAAGTCCTGCTGGCGGGTCTCTGTCTCGCAGGTATGCTTGCGCAGGAGGCACTCGCCGACAGCTCGATTTTCCTGGGCGGCGGCCTGGGTCGCGCGCAATTCGAAGACGACATATTCGAAGGGGACGGCAACTCGCTGCTGCTGGATATTGGCGTTCGTTTCGACTTCGATGACGAACCCGGGCGTCCCTCGTTCGAACTCGGATTCATGTATGACGGCGTGTTCAGCACGGACGTGTCACGCGGAGAAGACGACGACCTCGATCTGTACAGCGCGACGTATTACCTGCGGTATGACCAACCACTGGGTGACAAGGTCTGGGGTTTTGCCCAGGTCGGTTATAGCGAGGTCGAACTCGAGGATCAGATTACCCTGTGCTTCTTCTTCGACTGTATTTCGGACACGACCTACCGCAACAAGGACAGCGGTGCTTCATGGGGAGTGGGAATCAACATTCAAACCGGCCTCGAACACTTCGTCTCGATCGGCTACTTCGACTATTCGCAATCGGACATCGATGCTTCCAGCTGGAGATTCACGATCCGACGCGAAACCAGCTGGTAAGCAAACCAGTCGGCCTGTTGCGGCCGATCCGACCTTGCCTCATTGGCAACCGGCAGAAGTCCGCTTACCGAACAGGGGCTGCCGGAAATGCGAAAGCAGCCGCGTAGAGACGACGGTACCGCCTTTACTATCGCGCCGCAGACGTGCGCACGTCATTGCGGGCGCAGCGAAACAGCGTCAGTTCTTGCACTGCTGAACCATATCGTAGCGTCGCCATTCCGCACCTCCCGTACTGCGTGGTGTGTAGCGCGTATCCTCGATCAACAGCAGGTAATTGTTCGCGTACCTGGCCCTGTCGTCCCGTGAAAAGGCTTTTTTCGAACCTCTGTCCAGGCATTTACACCAGCGTTTTTTGTCGTCGGTAAGCCCTTCGGAAACGATACAGGAAATGTAAAACGAGCTGACCGTCGATTTTCCGCCCGTATCGCCGGCCGCATAGTTCATTTTCTTGCCCTGCTTTTGCACGTAAGCCGAGTTAGTGGCGGCATGGTAGAGATTGTCCGCCATTTGCCGAATGAAACCGCCATCACATCGCTCGACCCTGAACATCAAATCGAAGTCCTGGTTGATAGCCGTGTAAAAGTTCACCATGCTATTGATACTTCGAAACATTTGTCCCAGGTTGCCACTGAGTCCTGCCTGCATGGCCGGGCCCGCCAGGCCCGTGGGTGGATCCTGGTGATAGCGTTCGAAGGGTGGCCAGTACTTTTGCTTTACCCGGATCGAACCGTCATAGCGGGTGAATTCGTCCTTGAAATACGAACTGCCGTAACTCGTGGTCGTAGTAGTCGTGTAATAGTCGTAGCCCGGTGAACCTTTCGGTATCAAGGCTTTGCAATGCAGGCTGTATGCGCCAAAGAAGCGCAGGTACAGGTGGGGAAACAGGCCGGCCCAGGTTTCGGCATCGTAATCGCCAAAAAAGATGCCGGCCAGGTGCTTGCCGTTGTTGTACTGATGCCAGTATCTCCAGTCCCTGAAAACCGTACCTGACTTTGCCGCTGCGTCGCGCAGCTTATTGTCCCTGCCATCCAGCCTGGTCAGTGTTTCCTGCGCCTTTTGTTGCGGGGTCAAATTCGCAACACGTACCCGTTCGTTCCAGATCACATCTCGCTCGGCGCGAATCGCCATGGCCTGGCGGACGGTGTTCGCATAGCCCACGTAATTCGACCAGGGGCGCTTTTTCGAATGAACCTCCTGCTTCCAGCTGCCCTCGTAGTTACGAAAAACAACCCTGATTGGCGGCTCGACCCGCAGGCGATTACTGCTTTGCATTTCTTTGGAACTTTTCAGGTCCTTGTTGCCGGTATAGTAGTTGATGATGAGCATGCTGCCCGTGCCGGCATGTTCCTGCAGGGCAGGCAGTATGGTCGACTGCATCTCTTCGAGCGCCTTCTCACTCAGACTGTATCCGACGAGGCTTTTACCGTCGTACTCCAGCGTTTTCGGGTCGAGATCGAGAATTGGCTCATCGTCACCAATATCCTTGACCGCGGCGAAATTTCCCTTCGAGGTAACGTAATATTCAACCCCCTCGTGTTGAAACACCTGCTTCGATTCCGGATAACCGAAATGCGCCAGCGGGTTGAGGCCTGTTTTGGGTATTGCCCCCGAATTGGCTGCCTGCAGTTTCAACTGGTCCTGCTGCAACTGCGCCTGCGCCAGGTTCGATACGCGCACGAACTCCTGCGCATGCTCGGCCCCGCGCACCCCCCTGATTTGCAGCCACGGCTCGCCCTTTACGGCCAGGTCGTCGGCGTCGCCGCAGGCCGTACGCTTGATTACGCCTGTCGAACCGTCTTTCTCGACGTCGAACTGGAGTTTGCCCCAGTAAGCGAAACCCTCTCGGCTGGTTTCACAGCGTTGCTTTGTCGTCCCGTGCTCATACCAGTTACCGCTGAAGCGCACACCCTGCACCTTGTAATCACGCGCCGGGTAAGCCAGCGTGCCTTCGAGTTTGCCCCACTGTATACCCCAGTACTCACCGTGGAACCTGTCCTGGTAAATACCAATAAGCCCCGCTTCGCGACCACCTTCGAACTGGAACGAAAACGGCGCATTGCGACCCAGGTCGGCTTGCGGGTCTCGCTTCCAGCCCCTGGCTTTCGAAAAGGCCTGGCTCGTCAACGGATTCAGATCCGGGCCGACAAGACGGGCATCGGCGACCTTGACCTGCGGACACTTGTTGACGAGTGCCGGGATAACGTCGTGCGAGTAATCATTGATGATGCTGGTGTCGGCCTGCGAATAGCCTTTATTCAAATCCCAGAAAACCAGCAAGACGCCCATGCGCTCGGAACAAACCGCCGTGTGATAGGCCTGGACGAACCGTCGAGGATTTTTTGGGCGGAAGATCCCCAGGCTTTCATGTCCCTCGACAAACTGTTCGAATTCTTCCGGCATGGCCGGCAACTCCGCCATGCCGAACAACTCGTCCTGCTTCAATGGCCGGTGCCGCCAGCCCTCCGCTGCCGAGGCCCGGAAATAATGGCTGCCCAGGGTCCAGTTGTTCGAGCCCAGTAATACATCAACCGTCCGGGCTGCGGGGCAGCGGGCACGCATCCTTTCGACACCGCGCTTGATGGCCTTCGGGAAATGCTCGAAAGGCAAGGTCTGGTGGCGTTTCAGCTTGTACGTAACGTTTATTTTCGTGTTGCTATCACAAAACCCGTCCTGGGTAATCACTAACCCCATGTAACCCTGTTGAGTCTGGACGGAGTCCTGCACCAGTTGCGGCGTACTCCCGGGAATATACTGTTTATTGGTGGCTGGCTTGGTGACCTCGGCAGGCTCTGGCTTTGCTTTCGGGGTTGGGGTTGCCTGGCTGGTCGAAGTGCTTTGCCTGATCTCTTCGGGCTGAGGTTCGGTCGCTGCCGTCTTCGGCTGCTGCGAAGGCTTGACGGATTCGCTCGCGACTGGCGCAACTACCGTCGTTGTGGCCGCGGCGATGATACTCCTGTGGATGAACGGTGACTTCTCCTTACCGATTCTGTCATAGAATTTCAGCTTTGAAACCGGGCAGCCGCCGATCTTCGCGAGAATGCCCCCGTCTTTCCTCGATATCCGGGTGGTAATGCCACCGCTTTTCAGATCGAACTTGCCACTTTTCACTTTTATCTTGCCAGTCTTGTCCTTTTTCAGTCTATCCAGTGCGTACCTGTTGGAAACCATCCCATCGTACTTTTTCTTCGACCGGACCCTGTGTGTTTCCAACCTGACAAGATTTCCCTTGCCATCGAAATACTCGATGACAACCCTTTTGTCCTTGATTTCCGGTACACAGTTTTCCGCGTGAATGGATGGTGCAAAAAAAACGACAAGCGCCAGAAGTCCGTAGCGAATCATTTTTATCCCTCTTGTTCGTTTATTCTGGCGACTATTATTCTTGCCCGCCCGCCGCATTGTTTGTCTGCGGAATATTAACCCAGCCGAATCGAAATGATCCAGCCCAAATCCCCCGCCTGGAATATCGCGGGCAAAGACGCCCCGCGCGTCGAGTCAGGCCCCAATTATAGCGGTTGCGCCCTGGAACCATTCGCAGGTCGGCACGGTCGGCGACCATTTGGATTCTAACGGATCGATGACTGGCGCCTGCCGTGAAAAGACCAGGGCATCCCGAAGCCGACAAAAACTTACAGCAGGTCGCAGACCCTTGCGCGCGACCATAAGCCGGGTTAGGGCCGATTCCGCGCGAGCAGGTCGCGCAGCCCGGGCACATCGCGTTGCAGGTCATCGAGCGAAGGCTCGCCCGGCAGCAGGCTGATGACCCGGTGCTCGCCGCCCTCGCTCACCACCATCGCCGTCGGTTCGATGCGCGCGCACAGGCGATACAGTGACCCGTGCCTGCCGGCGTCGCAGCGTACCGATTCGATCGCAATGATCCGGACCTGCGCGCCGGCGTGAATCTCGCTGGCGCGCAGGCGCCGCAGGTTTCGCCCGGGCTGCGTCACGCGGGCCAGCGCATCTGCCGCAGCCCGCGCCAGAAGGGCGGCGAGACCAGCAGTCCGAGCGCGAGGTAGAGCAGCCGCAGCGGAATCACGCTGAGCCTGCCGCTGCTGTCGACTTCGAACACGGCGTCCATGAATTCCGGCTCGAGCTCGATCGACGCGTCCTCGACGGTTTGCAGCCAGCCGGACAGCGGCCCGCACAGCGCCCATAGCTGCCCGGTGTCGGCCGGGTCGCCAAGGCCGATGCGCACCCGCAATCGCAGGTCGCGCTTGTGCAGTGCGCGCCAGAGATCACGCGCAAAGCGCAGCAGCCGCTGGCGAAAGTCTTTCTGGCGCAACGCGGGCAGCGGGTTGTATTTTTCGCCGCTGGTTTTCGCCTGCTCGACAGAAGGCCCCGCGGGCGGCACTTGCGGCGGGAATGGCTGCCGCTCCGCGCAAGGCAGCAGCTGCACCCGCACGAGGCCGAACAGCCATCGCAGCACCGCCCGGCCCTCGAGTTTACGTTGCCAGCTGAAGCGGTAATCCAGGCTTACCGGCACCGCCAGCAGGGCCAGCAGTAGCAGCAGGATGATGAGCGCCGCGGTCGACATCGGAGCGCAGGTCGATCAACCGTCGCCCTTGCTTTCCTGCTCGTCCTTGCCGGTTTTCGCGGCGGCCACCTTGCTGACCGAATCGACTACTTTCTCGAGGACCGACGCGGTGCCTGACTTGATCGGCTCGACGCGCACGCCGTCGGCATCGACGATCACCACCGCGATCGGTTTGACGCCGCCACCGCCGCCGGTGCCGCCACCCTGGCCGCTGCCCTTCTCCGGTTCCGAACCCTGGCCGCTGCCGACGCCAAAGCCGAACCCGACCGAGACCAGCGGGATCAGCGTGGTACCTTCGAGCTGGATGGGTTCGCCAACCACCGTCTTGGTATTGAGCATGCGTTCGATCTCTGTCACCGCCTTGTCGAACAGCTTATCGATGTTTTCCATAGCAACCTCCTTTTAGCGCAGGCGTAGTTGATCACCCCTGGCAGGGCAGCGCATTGACGTGAGTCAGACTTGCCGGCTTCCGCGGATTGCTTCGCCGTGAGCGTAGCGCCGCGTCGCGGGCGGTAAATGGGGTTTTGTTGACGTTTATCATGTTGCCGGGCGGGGGGTTGCCTATCTTTGCAGCATCGATCGATTGGTACTGGACGAAGATGGCAACTGGAACAGCTTCGCGGCGCGCGTTATTGCTCCTGCTGGGCACACTGTTGATGTCAGCGCCAGCGCATGCCGAGATCCTGGTCGCGACCGCGGGGCCCTTTACCGGCATCAACCTGTTTCGCGGCGAGCAGATCCAGCACGGCGCCGAGCTCGCGGTGGAAGACATCAACCGCGCCGGTGGGGTACTCGGACAGACGCTGCGGCTCGCGATCGCCGACGATGCCTGCGATCCGGCGCAGGCGGTTGCGGTGGCGAACAAGTTCGTCAACGACGGCGTCGCCTTCGTCGCCGGCCACGTCTGTTCGCACTCGTCGATCCCGGCCTCGCGCGTGTACGAACAGCACGGCGTGATCATGATTTCACCCGCCTCGACCAACCCGAAGCTGACCGACGAGGGCGGCGACAATGTGTTCCGCGTCTGCGGGCGCGACGACCAGCAGGGCGTGGTCGCCGGCGACTACCTCGCCGACGCCTGGGCCGAGCGCAACATCGCGATTCTGCATGACGGTTCGATCTACGGCGAAGGACTCGCTTCCGAGACGCGCAAGCAGCTCACGCGGCGCGGCGTCGAGGCGAGGATTTACGCGGCGATCGAGCCCGGCAGACGCAACTACGCCGACGTCATCGACCGCCTGCAGGCCGCGCGTATCGACGTGGTCTACGTCGGCGGCTACACCGCCGAGACCGGGCTGCTGGTGCGCCAGTCGCGCGATCGCGGCTACAGCGCGCAATTCGTTACCGGCGACGCCGTTACCAACGACGAGTTCTGGCTGATCACCGGCGCCGCCGGCGAGGGTACGCGCGGCACTTTCGATCCCGATCCGCGCGAACGGCTGGCGGCGGCCGACGCGGTCGCACGCCTGCGTGCGCGTGGTTTCGAGCCGTCGGGTTACACCCTGCACACCTATGCCGCGTTGCAGGCCTGGGCGCAGGCAGTCACGCTCGCGGGCTCGCTCGACAGCAGCAGCGTGATCGCGGCGCTGCGGCGCGGATCGTTCAACACCGTGCTCGGTCGCATCGACTTCGACGACAAGGGCGACATCGACGCACCCGCTTACGTCTGGTACCAGTGGCGCAGCGGACAGTACGTGCCGCTGGCGGAGACCGCGGGCAATGATCAACCGCTCTAAGCGCGCCCGGAGCGCCTAGGATGCGCGCCGTGCTGGGACTGCGCGGTCGCCTGCTGCTGGCCTTTTTCAGCATCAGCGGCTTTGCCGTGGTGGCCGCGGTCGCGGCGATGTATTCGTTCATTGCCGCGGGCAACGCACTCGAGCGCATCACCCTCGACCGCGTGCCGGCCACGATCGCGTCACAGCAGCTCTCGCGCCAGGCGGAGAAGATCGTCGCCATCGCGCCGGCCCTGCCGAAGGTCAACAACTACGCCGAACACGCGCAACTGTCGAACGGCATCGCCGCCGAACTGGAACTGCTGGAGCGGCAGCTCGCGGAGCTGAAGACGCTCGATGTCGATGCCGAGCACCTGCAGCCGATCGAGAACCGGGTATTCCTGATGCGCATCCACCTAAACACGGTCGACACCATGGTATTCAATTACCTCGTGCTGGCCGAACGTCGCACCGACCTGTTGCGCGAGCTCAGCTTTACCGATGTCTCCGCCCGCCGCCTGCTTGCGCCCGGCCTGCTGGTGATGGATGCCAAGCTCGACGAGGCGCGCAAGCAGCTGCAGCCGGCCGGGTCGGGTAATCGACAGCCCGCCGAAATCGAGGCGCTGGCGCGGCCGATCATCGAGCTCGCGCCGGTGCAGGCCGCGCAGGCGCAGGTGGCCGCGATCAACGATACGCTGATCGAGATCGCGTCCGCCGCTACCCGTCCCGACGTCGAGGTGCTCGGCTTTCCGCTCAGGCGCTCGCTCGACGAGCTGGCGCAATCGATTGCGCGCATGGAACCGCTGCTCGCGCAACGCCTGCAGCAGCGCCTCGACGAGTTTCGTCGTTACGCCTCGGGTAACAACAGCCTGACCCACGTACGCGGGCTCGAACTCGCGCAGCTCGGGCTGATCGACGGCCTCCTCGAACAGAACTCGCGGGTATCGCGCGAGCTGACCACGGCGGTCGACCGGCTGGTGACCGCGACCAACGAAGAAATTCGCGCCGCCAACCGCGAGGCGCAGGCGGTGCAGCAGACCGCTACCACGATCATGTTGCTGGTGGTCGGGCTGAGCCTGGTGTGCTCGGGGCTGGTCGGCTGGCTGTACGTCGGCCGCAGCCTGATCCGCCGCCTGACCGGGCTCAACCGCAGCATGCTCGCGATCGCCGGCGGCGACCTCGATGCCGCGATTCCGACCGGTGGCGGCGACGAGATCAGCCGCATGGCCGACGCGCTGGTGGTGTTCCGCGATACCGCGGTCGAGGTGCGCGAAAGCAACCTGCGCGAAATCCGCGCCGCGCGCCAGCGTTTATCCGATGCGATCGAATCGATCGACGAGGCCTTCTCGCTGTACGATCGCGACGACCGCCTGGTGCTGTGCAACAGCCGTTACCGCGAACTGTTCGCGCCGATCGCCGACGTGATCGACGCCGGCACGCCGTTCGAAACCATCGTCCGGCGCGCGGCCGAGTCGGAACTGTTCGACGTCGCCGACGCCGATATCGACGCCTGGGTCGAAAAACGCATGCGCCGCTTCCACCGGCGCAGCGGGCCCAAGCGCGAGCGCCTGCGCGACGGCCGCTGGCTGCAGATCGACGAGGCGGAAACCGAGGAAGGCGGCACCGTGGCGGTGTACTCGGACATCACCGAGCTGGTCGAGCAGTCGCAACAGCTCGAAGCCTGGAATCACGATCTGGAGGCGCGCGTCGAGCGCCAGGTCGAGGAACTGCAGCGCGTCGAACAGCTCAAGCGCTACTTCCCGCCGCAGCTGACCGACGCGATCCTGTCCGATAGCGATCCGACCACGCTCGAGGATCACCGCCGCGAAATCAGCGCGGTGTTCTGCGACCTGCGCGGTTACACCGAGTTCTCGACCACCGCCGATCCGCGGGAAGAATTACGCGTGCTGCGCGAATACCACGGCGTGATCTGCCCGCTGATCTTCGAATACGGCGCGACGCTCGAGCACTTCGCCGGCGACGGCGTGATGGCGTTTTTGAATGACCCGGTACCCGATCCCGAGCACATCCTGCGCGCGGTGCAGATGGCCGACGCGATGCGCCGCGGCATGCAGCGCCTGCGCGCGGACTGGCAGCAGCGCGGTATCGACATGGGCTTCGGGGTCGGCATCGGCACTGGTCTCGCCACCCTCGGCAAGCTCGGCACCGAGACCCAGTTCCACTACGCCGCGATCGGCACGGTCGCCAATCTCGCCGCGCGCCTGTCCGACATGGCGAAGCACGACGAGATCCTGGTGCACCAGCGCGTCGTCAGCGAGATCGAAGGTGAATTCGAGGTCGAGGCGGTCGGCGAACTGACCCTGAAGGGCTTCCCCAAACCGGTGGCCGCGTTCAACGTCGTCGACGTCGAGGCCCCGTCCGTCGACCTCGCGGCCTCGTAGAATCATGCTGATCGTTGACTTGATTCGGAATCAGGGTAACTGTCAGCATAATTCTGCGGGCAGTTCCTGACAGGAACGTGGGCGCATGATTTGAATGCTCGGAGGGCAAGGTTCGCCCCGGATCCACCACTGGAATCGGGCGAGAGCGGCGTTCGAATTTATCGGCGCTGCGTTACTATCGAATTTAGCGCCAGGTTGGTGACTACGCAGGGATATACCGCGACGCCTGGAAGGACTCAGCCTGTCCGGGACATGGTTGTTTCGGCCCGGTAACGATCGGCGACCCCGTGCAGGATTTTGCGGATTATGTCTTTCGCCATTTCGTCACTGTAGCCACCCGGTCCCTGCAGGAAATGCTCGGCCAAAAGCAGCGCGTCCTCCTCGGTGACAAAATCCTGCGCGATCAGCCGCTGCCAGAAAAAGCCCAATCGCTTGCATTCCTCGTTATCCGCGTGGATGAATCGCGTGTAGCGAGGTGCGTCATCGAGTTGATGCCGACGCCAGGCCTTTTTCAGCTGGCACCAGTCCCTGGCCGGTATCTTGTCACAGATATGCTGCCACTCGTCCTCGCTCGAGTTCGGTGGTACCTGCAGCTTCAGTTGATCGCGAAGATAACGCCGCAACCAACTGCGTCCCAGGGGTAACTGTCGTTTACTCATCTTCGCTCCATTTCAACCCGTTACCTGGCGAGGAGACAGGCCGCACCCGCATCTGTCGGCGCACATCGAAAAGTTGCCGTGGTAAAGGCATGAATTAGCGCTCGATCCGGGGCCCGTTGTGCGTGACCAGGATTGACAGGTTCGTTGGTGCATTCGCCGATTGGTCCGACGCGCTTTGTCGGAAAACGGGACAGCGGACGGGCTTCCGACTTCGGAAAGGCACTCTTCACGCCTCGAAACAAACCGATCCATCATTCCGTCCGGATAAGACAATTGCGGGGCCCTCCCCCGGGCATCCTACGAAATCGAAATATTAATTTCTTTAAATTTAATGAGTTATATCCGGAATGTAAAGCTTATTATGAAGTCCTGGGTAAAAATCAATCTGAACTTGCCTCGACTTTGCAACCCCGGATCGGTGTACCTGAAGCCGATTCGTTGGCAAACATCGATAGCTCGAAGGTGTCGAATCGATCGAATCCGTTATCTTTGCGAGCTCAACGATAACCCGCCAGGCCATCTTGCTCTATCTGGAGCGGGCCCGGTCGGGGCTGCGAGCAGCCCTGGCGAGCTGCCAGCAAGCGTTGAACAAGACAGCGGTCGCGGTGCGGAGTATCTGCCAACAAAGGCGCTACGGCTGTTGCACTTTTCGCAAAACCCAATCCCCGCTCAATCCCGCGACGCCAAAGCCCGGGGCTTCCCAGGTGCCTTCGAGCAGATCCCCATGCACATCGGCAATTTTGAACCAGCCGTTACCCGGTATCTCGTTCGGTTTTGTCACGAATTCGAATTTGATTCGATTTACCGCGACCTTCTGTCCCGAGAGCATGATACTTCCATCCTCGGAGATACCGACTATATCGCCTGGATTACCCGCCGACGCTGGCGTAGTCCGATCGGTGAGGGTGAAGTTAAACGTCTTTCTGCGGAATAGCCTGACATCGGTATTGGTAAGCCTGGCGACGTATTCGCCATTCAGATCGATGTGCCAAAGTGATTTCTGATTCTGTAACTGCCAGCTGCCGATAATCAGACCTTCGGCGTTACTCAATTCGACTCCGAGGCCGAAGTTGAACGAATCCGCGATGATTGTGCCCGAACCATGGATGTCGTTCTTCGTGTCATGAAAGGACAAATCACCCTTGCCATCCAAAATGTTGGCAATCACCACGATACCCTGGTCTACCGCGGCCATCGTCAGTTGACCATCCTTGTGCGCAACTATGGTGGAGGCCGCAAGCGATATCTCCGGCTCATCCCCCTGGTCCCGGATCGTGTAAGTTCCGTCATACTCCCCGCTCAGGTTATTGGTTCGATTGCCCGTCAAAAGCTGCCAGACTTCGCTGTTACCGTCGGCGTAAAGCTGCGCCATCGTCGCGATTATCCCCTGCACCGCGGTATCGCGGGTTTCCGTCGAGGCACCAAGGTCGTAGGCGTTACGGTAATTGATCAACGCTTCCTCCAGCCTGTCGTTGCCGGAAAACTCCTGCGCCAGTTGCAGCAGGCGTTTCGCCACCGTCAGGTTTTCGGCCCTGAGTCGCGCCGCCTCCTCGGCGCGGAGCTGGTCCATTTTCTGGCGCACGATTTCATCCAGCACGGCATCGTCGATTACCTGTTCCGGTTGACCGGGCTGGAGCAAGAGTACTTCCCGGAGGCGTTCAACCCCGCCTTCGGCAGATAGTCCGGACATCTCGAGCTCTTCGACGAGCGCCAGGGCGAGTTCGGTCTGGCGTCTTTGTTGCGCCTCGAGGCGCGCCAGCGAAGCGCGTTTTTCCGCCTGTTCGACCTCCTGCACCTGCTCCTCCTGCTGCCGGGCAAGCTCCGCCTGGCGTTGGGCCTCGGCCTGCTGTTGCGCCTTGTCCTCGGCCAGTTTTTGCAGCTCCGCCAGGCGTTTCTTTTCCTGCTCCAGTCTTTGCCGTTCCTCCTCGAGTTTTCGTTCCGCCTCCTGCCGCGCCAGTTCTTCCCGTTTACGCTGCTCGGCCTCCTGGGTCGCGATTTCGGCCAGGCGCTCTTTTTCCCTTTGCAGTTCTTCGATTTCGACCGTTTGCGACTGACCGCCCGCTTGCGCCGATTCAAATTCCAGGCGCGCCAGCTCGGCCTCGAGTTCTTTTTTGCGCTGATCGCGCCTCAGCTGTTCGAGCTTTTTCTGCTCCAGTGCAGTGGCCCTGGCTTCGGCGGCGAGTTGCTCCTTCAATACCTCCTGGCGCAACAACTCTTCGCGGCGCGCCTGCTCGGCCTGTTGCTGCCTGGCCAACTGCTCCGTTTTGAATTCCTCGATCCGCGCGGTCACCCAAACCAGGATATCCTGCTGATGAACATAGCCATACCAGCCCATCGCGGCCAGTAAACCCAGCACGGCGACATATCTCAGCGCCGACCGGACCGGGTGGACGACCCGATCCCTGGCCTTTTCAGGCGGTGCTTTTGCAGGTGGTTGCTGCGCGGGTGGAGTATCCGTGCCCGCTTCCTGAACGGCCCGGGCTCCGGGAACCGGCCGTTCGCCGGTCAGCATCTGCTGCCATTCGCTAATCGATTGCGGCCGGTCGCGCTCCTTGAAACGCTGCGCGCAATCGATTGCGGCCAGCAAGTGGGGCGAGTACTTGCCGGCCTTGATGTCCGCGAGTTCGAGGTAAACATCGAGGTTGTGTTCGAATTGCACCATTCCCCGTTTCAGCGCATCAGGGGGCGGCTTACCGGTTAACGCGCAGTAACAGGTTGCCCCGAGGGCGTAGATATCGGTCCACGGGCCCTGCCTGCCTTCCGCCTGGTGATACTGCTCGAACGGCGCGTAACCCGGCGTTACCAGGCTCGTTATCGTTTTTGTCTGGTTGCCAATCGCGTGTCGAGCCGAACCGAAGTCCAGCAATACGGGGCTATTGTCGTCACGGATAAAAATGTTGGCCGGCTTGATGTCGCGGTGAATAATCCCGGCATTGTGTATCTGCGCGAGCCCGTCGAGGATTGGCAGCAGTATGCCGAGCAGGCGCTGCTCGCCGAAATGTTCGCCCTTGTCGATCAGCGTTTCCAGGTCTATCCCGCTCTCGAAGTCCATGACGATGTAGCCGGTATTGTTGTGCTCGAAAAAACTGTGTACCCGGATAATGTTGGGATGTTTGAAGCGAGCCAGGGTCTGTGCTTCCTCCAGGAATCGTTGCAGCCCCCAGCGATAGATCTCGGTTTGATTTTCCGAAATTGGCTGCACCGTTTTCGACGCATCCCGGGTCGAAAACTCGACCGGCAGGTATTCCTTGATCGCGACCTGGTGTTTCAGGTTGGTGTCGTAGGCGAGGTAGGTGATGCCGAATCCGCCCTGGCCGAGAATCGACTTGATTTCGTACCAGAGCAGGCGGGCGTTCGGATCAAGCGCATTGTGATGTTTTTTCGGATCCATGGACTTCAGGCAATAACCGGTGCCGAATCAATCATCTCAGCGGCATTCAAAGTAAACCAGCTCGGAACCGTCACACTCGGCGAAGGGTTGCCCCAGGCTGATTTTTCCGTTGCCGTGCAGGATAAATTCTTCCCTGCGTAAATAGACTTCCTGGCCGCTATTGGTGCTGACGTAGGTTCCGTTGGTGCCCTGGTCGGTAATGAAAAACTTGTCCCGTCGCAGTTCGATTATCGCGTGCACGCGCGAAGCGAGCGCGGTGTCGACAACAAAATCGCAGTCTTCGCTGCGCCCGACTTTGGCTGATTTTCTCTGGTTGTTCAGCTCGAGAGCATCCGCGCCATGGGTTAACCTGAGATTCATATCGCCTTCCTGCATACGCGCCAGCAGGTCCTGCGAAATCCGGGTTACGCGATCCTGTTGTTCCCACAGCACTTCGTAGACCGGAATCTTGTTCTCTTTACCTTTCACCTGGGCAAGGTCGATCTGGCGGACCCTCACGCCCAGGTTTTCCGATACCGTGTTGACGGTATCCTCGGTTGTCAGGATCTGGCCGGCGCGCGAAATTCCCGTCATGCGCGCGGCAACATTTACCGCATCGCCGAATATATCGTTTTCATCCTCGATGACCTGGCCAAAGTGAACCGCCGCGCGGATCGAGATACGGGCAAGCCCGGAAAAGGTCAGGGTGCCGACTTCGACCTGGCAGGCCACGGCGGCCGCGATAGCCGAATCGGCATTGTCGAAACGGCACATGAGTTCGTCGCCAATGGACTTGATGACGCTGCCGTTTTGCGCAACGACGATATCGCTCAACTGGGCGAGGCACTTGTCGATGGCTTGCTTGGCGATTTCGTCTCCCAGCTTTTCATACATCCGGGTGCTGCCGCTGATATCGACAAACATGATCGCGCAACTTGTTTTATTCATGGTTCGGTTGTGTCGTGGTGCGGCAACGATTATTACATAGGGCCTGTGCTAGTCAATTTGAGCGACACCGGCAGGTAACAAGCGATAAGCGGGTGTGGCAACGACAGGAAACCGGCCTCGAGCCCGGCCAGGGTTCGGGGTTGGTGGAGACGGCGGCTACCCAAAAACCATGTAACTATCTGATACTAGGGCTTTATACATTAATACGAGCCCTGGTTGCCCCCAGCCTGCCTCCAGGTCAGTTATTTTCTGTAACCTTCGAGCTCAACTGTTCACTGGCGAGTCAGGCAAAGCGAAAGCCCCTGAATTTGTGCTGAGCGGCAGAAGCCGACCCGAATACGGCTCTCGCGCTACCGATAAAGCGTCAATCCGCTTCGGCAGACCGCCGCGCAAGCGGGAATCTTGTAACGCGCCGCCATTGCAAGATCCCCGCGTGCGCGGGGATGACGGCGTTGGGCGGCGGGAAGTGACCGCGGGTCGACGTTCGAGAATTGCTCGAACGCGCCCTTTATCGAGAAACGGCAGGCGTACAGGGTGGTTTGATACTAACCCGGGGGCCGGGTTATGTCTTCTGCTTCGTCACTCTCGTTTTCGATGCTGATGGTATGAACATGCATACCGTCGAATGCATCCGTGCGTCCGGCACTGGCCCATCCCTTCGCTTCGTAGTGTTTGAGCTGTTGCTCGAGTTCGGCGATCGATCGACACCGAAGTACCTTGTATTCTTTCCTGCTCATGTGTATCCGGGATTATTATCGTTTGGGAACCCGCGATCCCCTTCGGTTACTGGACTTTTCAGCCACCAGGGCAGGATATTCTTTCCGACGCGAAATTGTTGTGAACAGGTTCAATCCGGCAACCACCTGCGCAGGAAAAGTGTTGATTGCCCCGGGCGGGTAAGCGCGGAAACGAGCACAAGCCCGCGAGCCCCGGCGGGACCTGTCTACCCCACATCTTCATCCCCGCGGTGCCGGCGCAATCACCAGGCCCCATCGTCATTCCCGCGCAAGCGCACTGCTGTCCGGAATAGTTTTTTACAGCACTGTTAACACCTGTCACCCCGCGGCTCGACCGCGGGGTCCAGTGATGAGCCAAGGTTTTCTGGATCCCGCG
>JASJCI010000002.1 GCA_030066085.1 Gammaproteobacteria bacterium
CGCAACGCCGAGACATGATTGGACTGGGCCGGCCTTCCGGAGATCCCGGATCGGTGCGGCGCACCGTCCGGGATGACATCGCCCCCCAAAACGGGTTTTTTTACCCGCTTGGTCCAACCGCCACACCGAGACATGATTGGACTGGCGCGGCCTTCTGGAGATCCCGGATCGGTGCGGCGCACCGTCCGGGATGACATCGCCCCCCAAAACGGGTTTTACCCGCTTGATCCAACCGCAACGCCGAGACATGATTGGACTGGGCCGGCCTTCCGGAGATCCCGGATCGGTGCGGCGCACCGTCCGGGATGACATCGCCCCCCAAAACGGGTTTTTTTACCCGTTTTGGGGGGCGATGTCAGTCTGCGACCAGTTCTTCCGTGGGCCAGGCCTTGATAATGGCCTGGATCAGGGTCGCCAGCGGAATCGCGAAAAACACGCCCCAGACGCCCCACAGGCTACCGAAAAAGACCACCGCGACGATGATCGCCACCGGGTGCAGGTTGACGACCTCGGAGAACAGCAGGGGTACCAGCAGGTTACCGTCGAGAAACTGAATAAAGGCGTATATTGCCATCAGCCAGCCGAACTGCGAGGTAAAGCCCCACTGGAAAAAGGCGATCAGGGCAACGGGTATCGTGACGATGGTTGCACCCACGTAGGGGATGATCACCGACAGCCCCACCGCGAGCCCCAGCAGCATGGCAAAATCCAGCCCCATCAGGGCGAAGGCGATGTAGCTCGCGGCCCAGATGATCACGATCTCGATGAACTTGCCGCGCACGTAGCTGGCGATCTTGACGTCCAGCTCGGCCCAGACGGTGTGCAGCAGGCGCCGCTCCTCGGGCAGGAAGTGCGCCAGCCAGGTCAGGATCTGGTCCTTGTCCTTTAAAAAGAAAAACACCATCAGCGGCAGCAGGATCATGTAGACGAAAAAGGTAATGACGCCGACCACCGAGGACAGCGACAGGCTGACCACTCGCTGTCCCATCGACGTGAGCTCGGTGCGTGCGAGGGTCAGGATCTCCTCGATTTGCGCCGCCGATACGTAATCCGGGTATTCCTCGGGCAACCGCAACAACAGCTGCTGCCCCTTGCCCAGCATGTTCGGCAGTTCACGGATCAGTTCGGTCACCTGCCTCGACAGCAGCGGTAGCAGGACGAAGATGACCAGCAGGATGGTCGCAACCATGATGGTCGTAACCACGCTGGCCGCTACCGTGCGGCCGAAATTGAAGCGCGCCATGACGCCGACCAGTCCCTCGCAGAGGTAGGCGATGATGATCGCGACCAGGATCGGCATGACGTGCGTGCCGGCAAACACGATCAGCAACACACCGACGATCAGGATAAACGCGAAGATCACCGTCTGCGGGTCGGTGAAGTGTCGTTGATACCACTGCTGGAGGATGTCGAACATGGGCGGATTCGGCTGCGCCGTGCGCCTGGCCGTCAGGAATGATCTTTGAAATATGCCTGGGCAAATTCTAGCAGTTCTTCCATGACCGTGACGCGAAACTTTTGTCGCTGGCGCACAAACGAAAACGGCCGGCTGAGCGGCGGATCGAGCTCGAGTTCGCACAGGGTATTCAGCTTCAGTTCCTTGCCGATGATCGAGCGCGAGATGATCGTGATACCCATACCGGCCTCGACCGCGCCCTTGATCGCCTCGGGTGAACCGAGCTCCAGGGAAAAGTTCATATCGGTCGGATTGACCTTCTGGTCGATCAGGTACTGGATGATAACATCGCGCGTACCCGACCCCTCTTCGCGGCTGACGAAGGGATACTTGACGATATCCCTGGCCCTGACCTTGCCGCCGCGCCTGGCGAGTTCGTGATCCGGCGCGGCGATGACCACGAGCCGGTCGTCGTGGCAGACTTCGACGATCAGGTTCTTGTTACTGACCGGCGATTCGACTACGCCGAGATCGATAACGTTGTGCTCCACCATCGACACGATACCTTCCGAATTGGAAACCTTGAGCCGCAGGTTTATGTCGGGATACCTGATCTTGAACTCACCGAGCAGCGCGGGCAGCATGTACTCGGCAATCGTCGTACTCGCGCCGACGGTCAACGCTCCGCTGATTTCGCCGGTCAGATCGCGCACCGAGTTTTCCATCTCGCTGTACAGGTCGAAAATGCGCTCGGCAAACTCCGCCACCCGCTCGCCGGCCGGGGTCAGGTTGACCTTGTTATGCGTGCGATCGAACAGGCGGGTGTTGAAATACTCCTCGAGCTGGCGCACCTGGAAGGTGACCGCGGGCTGGGTCATGTGCAGGGCTTCCGCTGCCTTGGTGAAACTCAGGAGTCGCGCCACGGTATGAAAAACCTTGAGTCTTCGGTCGCTCACTACCAGTCCCGACGCGATTAAAAAAAGATAACCTATTATATATCCTTTTTATGGGCCAGCCCAGAAGGGATAAATTCAATTGATGAACCCCGCCAGCGGTCCGTCGACCGCTGCCGGCCTTCAGGCTTCACCTTAGAAAAAGCTGGTAAATATTTGCATGACAACTATTCTTGGATTCGTAAACTGTTTAAATCTTTGTGTCGACAGGGAAAATCATGCGTTTTGCTCTAGTCCCGATCCTGTTGCTGGCCGGTGCGGTGCATGCCGGATCGATCCACAAGTGGGTGGATGAGGACGGCAATGTTCATTACGGCGACGCACCGCCGGTTTCAGCCAAGACCGAAAACGTGCGCGTACTGTCCGCGCCCAGCAATCCGGGCCGCGCGCTGCCGCGCCTCGGCGGTAGTGGCGGCGACGAAAACGCCGCCGCTGGCACTGCCGCCGCCGCATCTGACGACACGGTCCCGGCGGACCAGGCCAGGATTGCCTGCGAACAGGCGCAGGAAGACCTCGCGGTCATCAATCGCAGCAGTCGTATCAAGCTGCGCGGCGCCGACGGCAGCGAACGCTTCCTCAGCACCGAGGAAATTGCCGAACGCAAGCAGCGGGCGGAAGCCGACATCGATCGATTCTGCGATTAATCTCGCGCTCCCCGGAACACTTCGCCGGGCAATGCTTTATAATGCGGCCGGTCTGTAAACAGGTCAGCCCCGTTCCCGTCCGCTATGAAAGCTTCCCGTTTCCACCTGGCAACCCTCAAAGAAACCCCGGCAGACGCCGAGGTAGTCAGCCATCAGCTCATGCTGCGCGCAGGCATGGTGCGGCGCCACACCGCCGGTGTCTACAGCTGGCTGCCGCTGGGCCTGCGCGTGTTGCGCAAGGTCGAGCAGATCATCCGCGAAGAAATGGATCGCGCGGGAGCGCTGGAGCTCCTGATGCCATCGTTTCAGCCGGCCGAACTGTGGCAGGAATCGGGGCGCTGGGATCAGTTCGGCCCGGAGTTGCTGCGACTCACGGATCGACACGATCGTGACGCCTGCGTCGGGCCGACGCACGAGGAAATCGTTACCGACATCTTTCGCCACGAGGTCAACAGCTATCGCCAGTTGCCGATCAATTTTTACCAGATCCAGACCAAGTTCCGCGACGAGATCCGGCCGCGCTTCGGTGTCATGCGCGCCCGCGAATTCATCATGAAGGACGCTTACTCCTTCGACCTCGACCCGGCCGGCATGCAGCGTTCCTACGACATCATGGACGCAGCCTACGTGCGTATCTTCGATCGTTTCGGCCTCGACTACCGCGCGGTCAGCGCGGATTCGGGCGCCATCGGCGGCGCCACCTCGCAGGAGTTTCACGTGCTCGCGGAATCCGGCGAAGATGCCATCGCCTTTGCCGACGACGGTGACTACGCCGCCAACGTCGAAATGGCCGAAACCCTGGCGCCCGAAGGGCCTCGCGCCGAACCCTCGGCGGCCATGTCGACCGTCGATACGCCGGGCATGTACAGCATCGAAGCCCTGGCCAGCGGACTCGACGTGGATCCCGCTCGATGCCTGAAGACCCTGATTGCCGAGGGTGAAGACGATTCGCTGGTGGCACTGGTGCTGCGCGGCGACCACGAACTGAATCCGCTCAAGGCGGCAAAGCTGGCAGGTGTCGCCGACCCGCTGCGGCTCGCGGACCGGGAGCGAATCCGCGAGGTACTCGGTAACGATATCGGCTCGATTGGACCGATCGGCCTCGATCTGCGGACCTATGTCGATCACGCCGCGGCGCAGGTGGCCGATTTCGTCTGCGGGGCCAATGCCGACGATCGCCACCACGTCAACGCCAACTGGGGGCGGGATTGCGACGAACCCGACGCGATCGACCTGCGCAACGTCGTCGACGGCGACCCGAGCCCCGACGGCAAGGGCAGCCTCAGGATATTGCGCGGTATAGAGGTTGGCCATATCTTCCAGCTCGGCCAGAAGTACTCCGAGTCCATGTCGGCCGGCGTGCTCGACGAACAGGGCAAATCGGTCACACCCTACATGGGATGTTACGGTATCGGCGTCACCCGCGTGGTCGCGGCCGCGATCGAACAGAATCACGACGATGCCGGCATCATCTGGCCAACCGCGCTGGCACCGTTCCAGCTGGCGATTTGCCCGATCAACTACCACAAGTCGGAGGCGGTACGCGAAGCCGCCGATCGCCTGCACGCGGACTGCCTCGAGCGCGGCATCGAGGTCCTGCTGGACGATCGCGGACTGCGGCCCGGCGTGATGTTTTCCGACATGGAGCTGATCGGCGTGCCGCAGCGAGTCGTTTTCAGCGATCGCGGCCTGCAGCAGTCGCAGTTCGAATGCCGCGCTCGCGGCGACGAGGCATCACGCGATCTGCCGCTGGAGGAATTGTCGGCGTTTCTCGATAACCTGCAACGCGAGTAAAGCGTGCGCACCTGCCCGATTTCGACTGCACTGCTGCTCGCGATCGCGCTGTTTTGCCAACCGCTGCCTGCGTCGACCCAGCCCGATCCCGAGTTACGCCGCCTGCTCAAGCAGGCCATCGAGATCGATAACGGTTTCGAGGATCGTTTCGAAGCCGAAGTCTGGCTGCTGGATATGTCGCGGCGGCTCGAAAAGTTTGTCGCCGACACGCAAACCCGCATCGAAATCCTGAAGCGGGTTCATTACGAGGCGACACGGGTCGGGCTCGAACCCGAACTGGTGCTCGCGGTGATCGAGGTGGAAAGCCACTTCGACGAGTTCGCGATCTCGGTATCCGGCGCCCGCGGGCTGATGCAGGTCATGCCGTTCTGGCTCGACGAAATCGGCATTTCCGATCATAACCTGTTCAAGATCCGCACCAACCTGCGCATGGGCTGCACCATCCTGCGTTACTACGTCGACATGGAGCCCGATGATCTCGGCCGTGCGCTGGCGCGTTACAACGGCAGCCTCGGCAAGACTGTCTACCCCGACAAGGTAATCCGCGCGCTGCGGCGAAACTGGTTCAAGCAGTAGGCATTACTCGAGGTCGCCCAGTGATGCCGGCGTCCAGCGAGCGTGGCGCACCTGCCATTCGTCCTCCAGCAGCAGCTCCAGCTCGACGCGGAAAACACGCGCCGCGAGCCGGCTGACCGCATCGATATCCGAAATCACGCTGCCAGCCGTGGCCAGGTAAAGGTCGACCTCGGCCTGGTTGTCGCCGAGCAACTCGATCCGCTGAACACGGGTAAACAGGTGGATGTTACGGTGACGGAAAAAGTACCCCTGCAGCAGACCGCCGAGACGCTGCTTGTCATGGCCGCGCTGGTCGCGATAGCTGGCGTGCACCAGCTCACGCAGATCATCGACGCTGCGCTGCTCGGCTGCTTCGACACCACGGTCGATCAGGTCGCGTAGCGCGTCTTCCGGGCTGCCGCTGTCACCGGAGCAGGCCACCAGTACCGCGTTGAGCAGCAGGATCGGGATCGCTCTCGGCACGTAATACCGGGTACCGCGGTCGGCGTTAACCATCGTATCGCGGTGGCGCAACCTTGAGCACTTCCTCGATCGTCGTCTGCCCGCGCGCAACCTTCTGCGCGCCGGCGAGATTGAGCGGTTTCATGCCCTGCCGAATCGCCGCGCGGCGGAACTTGACGAGGTCGAAATCGTCGCTAATTTCCTGTTTCAGGGTATCGGTAATGGGCAACATTTCGTAGATACCCACGCGTCCCTTGAAACCGGTCTGGCGGCATTCGAGACAACCGTCGGCAGCGGCGATTTTTTCCGGCGGCGACGTGGTCCAGGGCTTGATCAGCGCTTGCCAGTCGTGCAGGTCGAAACCGGTTTCATGTTTGCAGTGCGGGCAAAGCGTGCGCACCAGGCGTTGCGCCACCACGCCGATCAGCGTTGCGTTGATCAGGTAGGACGGCACGCCGATCTCGTTCAGGCGGGCAATAGCCGAGGGCGCATCGTTGGTGTGCAGCGTGGACAACACGAGATGACCGGTAAGCGCCGCCTGCACCGCCATGTCGGCGGTTTCCTGGTCGCGGATTTCACCGACCATGATGATATCCGGATCCTGGCGCAACAGCGTCCTGACACCGGCGGCGAAATCGAGGCCGATACCGTGCTGCACCTGCATCTGGTTGAAACTCGCCTCGACCTGTTCGATCGGGTCCTCGATGGTGCACACGTTGACTTCCGGTTTGGCCAGGTACTTGAGGCTGGTATACAGCGTCGTGGTCTTACCCGAGCCGGTCGGACCGGTAACGAGGATAATGCCGTAAGGCCGCTCGATCATCGAATTCCACAGCTCCGACTCCTTTTTCTCGAGACCGAGGGCGGCGAAATTCTTGACCAGCACCTCGGGATCGAAAATCCGCAGCACGAGTTTTTCCCCGAACGCGGTCGGCATGCTCGAGAGACGCAGCTCGATTTCGGCACCCTCCGGGGTCAGGGTCTTGATGCGTCCGTCCTGCGGCTTGCGTTTTTCAGCGACGTCGAGCCGGCCGAGGATCTTGATTCGACTGACGACAGCGGCGGTAATGTTGGCCGGTATCTCGTAAACCTGGTGCATCACGCCATCGATCCGAAAGCGCACGTTGCCCTGCTCGCGGCGCGGCTCGATATGGATGTCGCTGGCGCGCTGGTTGAACGCGTACTGCAGCAACCAGTCGACGATACTGACGATGTGCTGATCTTCGGCATCAACCTTGCCGGCCTTGCCGAGCTCGATAAGCTGTTCAAGGTTCTGGATATTGCTCGGCATCTCGCCGGCGGACTTGTTGCCCGCGCCCTCCATGGCACGACTTACGCTATAGAACTCGACGAGGTAGTTCTTGAGCTCGCGCGGGTTGGCGACCACGGTGGAAATCGGCTTGTTGACGATCCGGTCGAGCTCATCCATCCACTCGAGATTCCACGGATCGGTTACGGCCATTACGACTTCATCATCGCTTACCTCGACCGCGAGAATATTGAAGCGGGACGCGTAGGCGTAGGACATGACCGAGGTGCAGGAGCCTACGTCCATCTTCAGTGGATCGAAATGATAGCGCTGCTGCCCGGACTGCTCGGCCAGCCAGTCGGTCAGCCAGTCGAGGGTGAGCAACTGGTCGGGATTCGAGCGATGCGTCCACTGCCGGGTGGCGATGATCTCGAGCGGGTGCAGGTTCTTGCGATCCTGCGCCGATACCAGCGATGAAATCATGCTGGCCTTGTCCTGCTCGACGATCTCCTGTTCGACCAGTTGCTCGAGAATGTTTTCCAGGGTACAGACGGGATTCGCCACGATCGTGCCTTAAGGGGTTTTAAAGCATATTAGCAGGATTTCGGCGACTTGCACCGGCTCGCGCCGGCGAGTGATTCAGCCTTCGTAGTTGGCGATGAACTGCTCGATCATGTCGCGCGTAACCGGACCGACCTGGCGCGCGACCACCTCGCCTTCGGGGGTAACGAGGAAGGTTGTCGGCAGTCCCGGGATCAGCCCCAGTTCCGAGCGTTCGGTCGGCTCCGACACGAAGACCGGGTAGGTAATGAAGTAGTCGTCGAGAAAACGGCTGAGCTGGCCCTTGCCGATGTGCTCGGTATTGATACCGATAACGAGCGCGCTGTGCTCGTGGTGATCGTCGTGGAAGCTCTGCAGCTCGGGCATTTCGGCGATACAGGGGGGACACCAGGTAGCCCAGTAGTTCACCACCAGCCACTTGCCGCGGTAACTCTGCAGGTTGACCAGGTTGCCGTTGACGTCGGTCAGCGACATGTCGACGGCCTGCGCGGGCACTGGCAGCCAGAGCATCGCCAACAGCGCCACGGATAACAATCCGGGGATGCGCATTTCTGTGATCCGGGCGAACATGTTACTTCGATGCAGTCCTTCGTGATTGGTTCGGTAACCAAAAAAAAGCCCGCGGAAAGCGGGCTTTTTCTCGGATCGACAAGCTTTTACTGGGCGAGGTAATCCAGGTCGGAAGCCTCGGTTTCACCCAGTGTCCAGGCGCCGCGGTTCTTGGCGTGCTCTACTGCCGCCGCACGTTCCGGGCCGCGCGCCTTCGGGATGTAAAAGTACTGGCCGGGATAGATCAGGTCGGCATCCTTGATCTGGCTCGAGTTTGCCTTGTAGATCAGCGGCCACTGATACGGGTTACCGTAAATGGTTTCCTGGCCAGCGATAGTCCACAGGCTGTCGCCGGCGACGACCAGGTATCCACCCATGTAGGGCGATTCTTCTTCGCTCGGAGCAGCCACGGCCTCGGTAGTTTCGCTCTGCAGGGCGGCGATCGCTTCGGCGGCAGCATCCTCGGCCTTGTTGGCCAGGATCTTGGCGCGCACGTGCTGGCAATCCTCGGCAGCCTGCTCGGCTTCTTCGATGATCTTCGCGTTCTCTTCCCAGTCGGCACCAAGATTGCGCGCGCGGGCATTCTTCAGCTTGGCGGCGTAAATGGCGTTACGAACCTCGGGAGTCGCGCCCTGACATTCTTCCTCTGCGGTTTCAGTCGGCGCTGGCTCGGGTGCGGAAGACTGCTGACAGCCCACGATCAGACCGGAGGTCATGAACGCAACAGCAGCAACCTTAAGGAGTTCTGTAGGTTTCATCTATTGTTTTCTCCGAGAACTATATTTGTAAGGTGGTAAGAGTGCTTATATTTGAGAGCCCATTGTGCCCAGAAGACTACATGGATCAACCCTTTAGAGCAAGTTTTTCATGTAAATATTACTCACTTTGAAGGGGATTGTAGTGCAGATACGCAACATTTCCAGTCGGCATTTCATTCAGCTCGAAATAGTGCCTGCCGAACGCGTTCCGATACCTGTTGCCAAGCCGCGATGGTTGTTGTACAAATTCGCCAGACCCGGTCGCAGGGACCCTGCCATGAGCAACGATAACCTGGTTATGTACCACAACCCGAATTGCAGTAAATCGCGTGAGACCCTGCAAATCCTGCGCGACAATGACCGCGAGCCGGTAGTCGTCGATTACCTCGAAAATCCGCCGCGCGAGGACGAACTGCGCCGCATCATCGGCCTGCTGGGCGTCAGTGCACGCGACCTGCTGCGCACCACCGAGCAGGTTTACCGGGATGCGGAACTCGACGACGATACGCTCACCGAGGACGAACTCATCGAGGCGATTTGCGAGTACCCGGCCCTGCTGCAGCGACCGATCGTGATCGCGAACGAGCGCGCGGTGATCGGCCGCCCGCCGGCCAGGGTGCTCGAAATCATTGCCTGACATCCTGGTCCTCTACTACAGCCGACACGGCAGTGTCGCGCGCATGGCCGAGCAGATCGCGCTCGGCGTCGACGCGCAGGCAGACTGCGAAGCTCGCCTGCGCTGCCTGCCGCCGGTGTCCGCCAGCAGCGAACAGAGCACCGCCGCCGTCCCCGAGCAGGGCGCGCCCTACGCGCGCACGCGCGATCTCGAAACCTGCGACGGTCTGATCATGGGCAGCCCGGGCTACTTCGGCAACATGGCCGCGCCGCTCAAGTACTTCCTCGATCAGACCAGCGCGCTGTGGCTGTCCGGCGCGATGATCGGTAAACCCGCGGGCGTTTTCACCGCTACCGCCAGCCAGCACGGCGGCCAGGAAACCGTGCTGACCAGCATGATGTTGCCGCTACTGCATCACGGCATGCTCGTCTGCGGCATTCCGTTCGCCGAACCGGCGCTCAACCGGACCCGCACCGGCGGCACCCCTTATGGTGCCAGCCATGTCGCCGGCAGCGACGGCAGCGAACTCAGCGAGGACGAGATCGCCGCCTGTCGCGCACTCGGCAGCCGCGTAGCCGCTTTGGCCCGCAAACTTGACTGAAGGAGTCCGCTTGCATCCGCTCAAGATCGTAAGCCTGGCCAGCTGGCTGCTGCTGTTCGGCTGCCAGCTCGGTTTGTTATGGCCGACCCTCGAAATCGATCTTTACTGGGTGGCGTTGGCCTGCCTGCCGCTGCTGGTGCCGCTGCCGGGACTGCTGCGTGGGCGCCGTTACACCTATAAGTGGGTGGGTTTTCTGACGCTGATTTACTTCTGCGTCGGGGTCAGTGAAACCATGGCCAACCCGGCGCTGCTGGTCTACGGCCTCGGCACCACCTTCGGCAGCGTTACGCTGTTCCTCGCGGCAATCTACTACACGCGTTTTCTGCGCCAGGCCGGCGACTGACCTGACTCTCAGCAACCGGTTTCGGCCAGCGTCTGCTTGATCAGGGGGATCGTGATGCGCTGCTGGCGCGAAAGCGACGCGCCGTCGAGCCGATGCAGAATTGCCATCTGCGCATCGAGACCGCGCGCATGGTGGGTCAGCAGGTACGAAAGCACTTCGGGCGACAGTTCCAGTCCGAGCAGCCGCGCACGCCGGGCGAGGATATCGCGGACGCTGTCCTCGTCGTGCCGCGGCAGCTCCAGCATCAGCCCCCACTGCAGGCGCGAGCGCAGGTCGTCGAGCGCCAGGTCGAGTCGGGACGGCCGCGTCGACAACGAATACAGCAGGCGAAGCCCGCCCGTGCGGCAGCGATTGATGACCCGGTAGAACACCGCTTCCCAGTCGGCGTGCCCGGCCAGCGCGTCCAGGTTGTCGACCGCAAGCAGTGCGCAGTCTTCGTAACCGTCGAAGGATTCCGCATCGAAACCGACCAGTTCGAGCGCATCGTAAACCTGCATACGAACACCCTGGTCGCGGGCATGCCGGGCAGTTGCATTGAGCAGGTGCGTCTTGCCGCTGCCGCGCTCGCCGTACAGGCCCAGCTGACTTTCGCCGTTACCGGCCACCTGCTCGCGCAGGCTGGCGACGATCAGCCCGGCACCCTCGCCGAAAAAATTATCCAGGCTGAAATGCCGATCCAGCTGCAGGGGTAACGGGATCTGTTTGATCTATCAGCTCCCGCGGTCCACGTAGCTGTAGTTGAGAATGATCTGGTTTTCGCCCTGGGTACTGACGCGCGGAAAGTTCTCCTGTTCCAGCACTTCGCCGAACTCGATCAGCCGCTGCAGATCCTCCGGATCGTTGCGCAGCTGCAGTCGATAGGTAACCACGCCCTGGTCGATCGTCGCGACGCGCACGTTGTCGACCGCATTGAGCGAGTCCAGGTAGCGCTGCACCTTGATCACCTGCTCGATACCGTTCAGCGACGAAACGCTCATCAGCAAGGATTCCTCCACCCGTCGATGATCCTCGAGGGCAAACTCCAGCGCGAGGACTTTTGCCAGGTGGCCGATAACCTGGTCGACCACCGCCTGCTTGGACGAGGCCTGGTGCTGCCAGCGAAACACCTGTTCGTCGAAGCGCACTTCCCAGTCACCCTGCCAGCCCTGCCCGCTGCGCCCGATGATCTGGCCGACCACCAACGCATCCGGCGCATAGCGCGCGGCCATCGACTGGATCTGGTCGATCTCGCGCGATACCACGTCACCGATACCAACCTGCGAGATGTCCTGCAGATCCATCAGCGGAAACAGCACCGGCACCGCGTAACGCGCCGCCGCCTGGTCCAGCGACTCGACCAGGTCAGGCGTACTGTCGTCCGATACCAGCCGGATGTTCTCGTTGACGTCGTAGGAAATCACCAGCAGGCTGCTGGGCCGCTCACGTCCCCAGATCGGAAAGTTATGTTCGCGCAACAGGCCTTCGATCAACTGCTGATCGAAATCGATGCGCAGGTAGAGCCGCCCGGCATCGAACTCGGCGTCGTCCGGTGACTTGCGGGTAATGTAGCGAAACTGCTTTACGTAGCGGGCGCTGCGCGCCAGCGGGCGCTCGAAGGCCGGACTGAGCAGGGGTCCGTCCGATCCACTGACCTTGATCACGACCTGGCGAAAGGCCTGGTTGAAGGATTCCAGCCGCAGGCTGGTTGTCTGGTCGGCCACCGGCAGTTCGACGGTGAACAGGTCTTCGACGATCACCGCCTGCGCCGGCATCTGCCAGCCCAGGCACAGCAGCAGCCAGGGTAAAAACCGTTTTACGTTCATGATCAGGGGGCTCGCTAACCCGGACAATTGGCGACGAGGCGTGTAAAATACCACAGGCTTTGTATTTCCTGAACAGACAAACATGACTGCTGAACCCTCCCTGAGCTATCGCGAGGCAGGCGTCGATATCGACGCGGGCAACGAACTGGTTGAGCGGATCAAGCCGGCGATACGTTCTACCCGACGCGAGGGCAGTATCGGCGGCATAGGCGGTTTCGGCGGCCTGTTCGAACTGCCGCTCGAGCGTTACCGGAATCCCCTGCTGGTCTCGGGCACCGATGGTGTCGGCACCAAGCTCAAGCTGGCGAGCGAACTCGGCCGGTTCGACGGCATCGGCATCGACCTGGTGGCCATGTGCGCCAACGATATCGCGGTGCTCGGCGCCGAGGCGCTGTTTTTCCTCGACTACTACGCCACCGGCCAGCTGCAGCTCGACCAGGCACAGCAGGTGATCGAGGGTATCGCCGAGGGCTGCCGGCAGGCGGGCTGCGCACTGATCGGTGGCGAAACCGCGGAGATGCCCGGCGTCTACGCGCCCGGCGATTTCGACCTCGCCGGCTTTTGCGTCGGGATCGTCGAGCGCGACCGGGTAATCGACGGCAGTTCGATTGGTCACGGCGACCGCCTGCTCGCGCTGGCCTCGTCCGGAGTGCATTCGAACGGCTTTTCACTGGTTCGCAAGATCGTCGAAATCAGCGGCGCCGATTTCGACCAGGCCTGTGGTGACGACAAGCTCGGGACAACCCTGATGATACCGACGCGGATATACGTCAAGACCCTGCTGGCGCTGGCGACGTCCTGCCCGCTCAAGGGCATCGTGCACGTCACTGGCGGCGGCCTGGTCGATAACCTGCCCCGTATACTGCCGGACAACTGCAGCGCTGCGATCGACCTGTCGAGCTGGCAATTCCCGGACGTGTTCGCCTGGCTGCAGCAGGCCGGCGGCATCGAACAGCAGGAAATGCTGCGCACCTTCAATTGTGGCGTCGGCATGGTCATCGCGGTCGCGCCCGACGTGGTCGACGATTGCCTGGCACGCCTGCGCGAGCTGGGGGAAACCGCCTGGCAAATCGGGCAAATCGTAGCGCGCGGCGACGATGCGGGCGTGGTATTCGGATGAAACGGCCGCTGACGCTGGCGGTGCTGATCTCCGGCAACGGCAGCAACCTGCAAGCCATCATCGATGCGATCGAGGACGGTCGCATCGATGCCAGGATCGCGCTTGTCGTCAGCAACCTGCCCGACGCCTACGGTCTCGAGCGCGCGCGCAGGCACGGGCTGACGACCCGCATCATCGACCACCGGGATTTTGCCGATCGCAACGTTTACGATGCCGAACTGGCGGCCGCGCTCGACACGGTCGAACCCGACTTCATCGTGCTGGCCGGTTTCATGCGCATTCTGGGCGCGGCGCTGGTCGCTCGTTACGAGCACCGCATTCTCAACATTCACCCGTCGCTGTTACCGGCTTACAAAGGACTCGATACCTACCAGCGCGCACTCGATCACGGCGAGAGCCGGCACGGTGTCAGCATCCACCTGGTAACCGCCCGGCTCGACGACGGGCCGGTGCTGCTGCAGGGCAGTTACCCGATCGAGGAGCACGACGATCCCGAGCGAATGGCGCAAAAAGGCCACGTCCTGGAGCACCGCATGTACCCGGCCCTCATCGGCTGGCTAGCCGAGGGCCGCCTGACTATTCACGAGGGCCAGGCTTGTTATGATCAGCAACCTTTACAGGCGCCGATCCAGTTTCCGGCCTAGCGTCGCGCTGCTGGCAATGGCGCTGCTGCTGGCGCTGGCACTGCCGGCGCGGGCCGTCGACCTGCGCGCCTATAATGCCACCTATCGGCTCTACAAAGGTGGCATGCATGTCGGCAATTCGAGTATCGAACTGGCGCGCAACGGCGATTACTGGCACTGGCGCATGGGAGTGCGGGCACGCGGTTTCTACTCACTGTTTACCCGCAAGCAACCGTTGGTCGAAACCCTGTTCGCACCCGGGGAAGACAGCATTCGCCTGCATCGCATCACGGTGAGCGACGCCGGCAACGGCAAGAGCAGCGAATCGGCCAGCTTCGACTGGAGCAACGGCGAAGTCGAAGTGCATCGCAAGGGCAAGCGCCGCACCCTGCCGCTGGAAGGGGGCGTGTACGACCAGCAAACCCTGCACTGGTTGGCGGCGACGATGCTCGAGCGCGAGCAGAAAAGTCTCAGCGTGACCTTATATCGCAAGGGTAAGCTGGTCGATTCGATCCTGAGTTACCGCGGCCGCGGTATCGTCGCCATCGACGGTGAGGAACACGATAGCCACATTTTCACGCAGTGGACCCAGCGCAGCAGCTCGAGGCTGCGCCTTTATTACGACGTGGACAATCCGATGCTGCCACTGAGGGTCGAGAGGCAGGAATCCGGCGATACCCCGGCAATCCTGCAACTGGAGTCGGTCGACTGGCAGCTATAGGCTGGTGAATCCTTGTTCGCTTTGCAGCCGCCGCACCTCGGCCGGCGCAAACGGCACCTGCTCGATGAAGCTCGGCAACTCTTCCTGCTCGATCTGCAGGGTGCGCATCATCGTCTGGCAGGCCTTGATATCGATGATGTTGTCCTGGTCGAGCATTCTCGCCCGGTCCACCACCGACTGGTTCAACGACGCCTGCCCCTTCTGGAACAGGCGTAACTCGTTACCATGCAACACTACCGCGATCCTGCTGTGCTGTTCGGGATCGAACAGCTCGCGTAAATCCTCGGCGCGGTTCAGCACCACGTTGAGTTGCTCGGCCGATTCGACCGTGACACTGAATACGTAGCCGCTGGGTGTGTCGTCGCCCTTGGCCGAGACCACCGCCGGAGCCAGCAGCAGGCAACAGGCAATAGCCAGGCCGCGCCGAATCACTAGTCGACTCCACCGATAGTCATGTTTTCGATCAGGATCGATCCACAGCGGATACTGCCACGCTGATCGATATCGTTGCCGATTTCGACGATTCCGCGAAACATTTCGCGCAGGTTGGACGCGATGGTGACTTCTTCCACTGGCCGGTCGATCTGCCCGTTTTCAACCCAGAAACCGGCCGCGCCGCGCGAGTAATCGCCGGTGACGGTATTGATACCCTGCCCCATGAGCTCGGTGACGAGAAAACCACGATTCATGGCCGCGAGACATTCACTGAAGGTCTTGCCGGTGGAATCGAGCATCAGGTTGTGGACGCCGCTGGCGTGACCGGTGGATTCCCGCCCAAGCTTGCGCGCGGCGTAGGAATCGAGCAGGTAATGCTGGATGACACCATCGCTGACCAGCGGGGTCGCCCGGGTCGCAACACCCTCGGAATCATAGTTTGCCGAACCGAGAGCCTGCGCTAAAAAGGGATCCTCGCGCAGCTGGACAAAGTCCGGGAATACCTGTTCGCCGAGCGCGTCGAGCAGGAAACTCGCCTTGCGGTACTGCGCCGCGCCGCCAATCGCCGAGGTCAGGTGGCCGACCAGGCCGCGCGCCATTTCCGGCGCGTACAGCACCGGCGCCTGGGTGGTCTTGAGCTTGCTGGCATCGAGCCGACGCACGGTACGCTCGGCCGCCTTTTCGCCGACGCTGCGTGCACTGGCAAGCGCGTCCGGGTTGCGGCTGACGTCGTACCAGTAATCACGCTGCATATTGCCGCCGGATTCGGCGACTACCGAACAGCTGATGCCATGACGGGTCTTGTGCTGGGCCTGCAGGAAACCGTGCGAATTACCGTACACGGAGACCCCGGCATTCAGGTCTACCGCCGCACCTTCCGAGTTGACGATGCGCGGATCGTGCGACAGCGCCGCGTTTTCGCACTCGAGCGCAAGATCGATCACCGCCTGCGGTTCCAGCTTCCAGGGATGATAAAGATCGAGCGCATGAAACTCGGTTGCCATCAGCGCGGCATCGGCAAGCCCGGTGCACGGATCCTCGGAAGTGTAGCGCGCGATGTTGCATGCCGCCTCGACCGTGCGCCGGATGGCATCGGGATCGAGGTTGGAGGTGCTTGCGCTGCCCTTGTGGCGGCCGAAGTAAACGCTGATGCCGAGGCCATTGTCCTGCTGGTGCTCGATGGTCTCGACCTCGCCCATTCGGCTGCCTACCGACAGGCCCTGCGACACCGACAGGCCAGCCTCGGCCTGGCTGGCGCCCGCGGCCTGCGCCATGGCAAGCGTCTCGGCGACCAGGTTTTTCAGCGAGTCGTCATCGGGAAATGGTAAGCTATCGTGGATTGTCGGTTTCATCCGCGCATTTTATCGCAGTCGCTCATGGAAAACGATGCAGATATCGACGAAATCGAGTACGTCAGCAAGTCGCAGTTGAAGCGTGACAGCCTGGCGTTACAGGATCTCGGCAAGCGGCTGGCAGAACTGTCGGCGGACCAGCTCGCGCGTATTCCGCTGGATGCCCAACTGCGCGAGGCCATCGAACTCGCGCACCGGATTCGCAACAAGCGCAGTGCCCTGAAACGGCATTTCCAGTACATCGGCAAACTGCTGCGAGCACGCGATCCGGAACCGATTCGCGCGGCGCTGGCCGACATCGACCGCGAAGGTCAGCAATCGATCCAGCGCCACCACCGCGCCGAGGCCTGGCGCGACCGGATCGTCGAGCAAGGCAACAGTGCAATTGACGCGCTGCTCGACGAATTGCCCGCGGCCGACCGCCAGAAACTGCGTCAGCTATTGCGCAACTTCGAGCACGCCGGCTCCGACGGTAAAAAAACCGAACACGCACGCCAGATCTATCGCGAAATATTCCAGCTACTGGAATAGCCGCCGTCTATCTTGCAGGCCCTCCCGCAGTCGGGGACAGAACGAGCCGCAATCAGGATCAGCTACCCGCAACCATCTCGCCGGCGAACTTCAGCGGGTAGCCGGATCGACTGGCGGCTGGCTGTGTCCCCGACTGCGCGGAATTCAGGATTTCGGGCTGGCGGGGATAACCGGTGTCCTGCAATCGACGTCGGCGTTTTGCGCGCGGTTGCGCAGAAAGTGATCCATCAGCACGATCGCGAGCATGGCCTCGGCGATCGGCGTCGCTCGTATACCGACGCAGGGATCGTGACGTCCCTTGGTGCGGATCTCGACCGCATTGCCATCGACGTCGACCGTCTGCCCCGGCAGGTGAATGCTGGAGGTCGGCTTGAGCGCAATACTGACCAGCAGGTCCTGGCCAGAGGTGATACCGCCGAGCGTACCGCCGGCATGGTTGGACAGGAATCCTTCGGGGGTGATTTCGTCGCGGTTCCGCGTACCCTTGAGTTCGACCACGCCGAAACCGTCGCCGATCTCGACACCCTTGACCGCGTTGATGCTCATCATCGCGTGCGCGATATCGGCGTCGATGCGATCGAACACGGGTTCGCCGAGACCGGGCGGCACGTTGCTCGCGACCACCGATACCCGCGCACCGACCGATTCACCCTCCTTGCGCAGCGCGGTCATGTAGCTTTCCAGTTCCGGCACCAGTGCCGCATCCGGGCAAAAAAACGAATTGCGTCCGACCTCGTCCCAGTCGAAACCTTCCGGTTTCAGCGGGCCCAGTTGCGCCAGGTAGCCGCGCACGCGAATGCCGCAGCGCTCGGCAAGATACTTCTTGGCGATAGCGCCGGCCGCAACCCGCATCGCGGTCTCGCGTGCCGACGAGCGTCCACCGCCACGGTAATCACGAAAGCCGTACTTCTGGTCGTAGGTATAATCGGCATGCCCGGGGCGGAACTTGTCCATGATCTCGCTGTAATCCTTCGAGCGCTGGTCCTTGTTATGCACCAGCAGGCAGATCGGCGTGCCAGTGGTGCGGCCCTCGAAGATGCCTGACAGGATCTGCACCGCGTCGTCTTCGCGTCGCTGCGTGGTATGACGCGACGTGCCCGGCTTACGCCGGTCGAGGTCCCGCTGCAGGTCGGCCTCGCTGAGTTCGAGCCCCGGCGGGCAACCGTCGACGATGCAGCCGATTGCACTGCCGTGACTCTCGCCGAACGAGGTCACGACAAAGGATTTGCCAATACTGTTACCCGACATCCGCCATGCCCGAAGTTGATTTAGCCTGGAAAAACACTAAGTAGATCCGTGTATGGCTGATTCTACTAGAAAATTCGGCATGATGTTCACCACCGCCGCGTGGATCCTCGGCTTCCTGCTGCTGGCGCTGGTGTTTTCCGGCATTCTCGATCGCCAGGCCAATCCTAATCGGCAGGTCGCAACGCTGCAGTCCGGCGGTTCGCTCGAGGTTTCGCTGCAGCGCAATCGCGCCGGCCACTACGTTTTCGATGGCGAGATCAACCATCGACCCGTGACCTTCCTGGTCGATACCGGCGCAACCACGACCGCGATCCCGGGCCAACTGCAGCGAACCCTCGGCCTCGAGCCGGGCGCGCCCTTGACGGTTTCGACCGCCAACGGCCGCACCACCGCCTACCTCACCCGCCTGGATCAACTCGCGATCGGCGGCATCGTACTCAACAACGTGCAGGCTACCATCATCCCGGGCATGGGGGTCGACGAAGTCCTGCTCGGCATGAACGTACTCAAGCATTTCGAGCTGGTGCAGCGCGGCAACGAGTTGATCATTCGCACCCAGCCCTAGCAGTGAACCAGCGGGCACTGCTGCTGTTACGCCAGCCGATGTTCGGCACCTGTCGGGCCGGGGCCAACAATTTTCCCTGAACTTTATGCCCGCACCGCTCCTCTAAGCCAGCGTATCGGGGTTACAAACCGGTACAGAAAAACGTATAAAACACTTGAGGAACCAGTCATGAGTACAGCAAAGAAAACCACGGGGGTCGCGCTTGCCGCTGCAGCCGCAGCCATGTTCGCCGTTGCACCGATGAGCGCGTCGGCCGGTGAAAAGGCCGGCAAGTGCTTCAACGTCAATTCCTGCAAGGGCACCGGAGCCTGTGCCACTGCCACCACGAGCTGTGCGGGCCAGAACTCCTGCGCAGGCAAGGGCTGGGTCAAGCGCACCAAGTCCGAGTGTGAAGACGCGGGCGGCAAGTTCGAAGCCTGATCCCTGCCCCGCCAGCCAGGATGCACCGGCCTCGCCGGTGCATTTTTTTGGCCGGTGAACAGGCAACCGCGGCGGCAGGCAGGATGGCAGCGCAAAAACCCTTTCTCGGCTTCGGCCTCGGGCTGCGTAGCGAGCACTACCAGGACGTGCTCGAGCACGGCCCGACCGGCGTCGACTGGTTCGAGATCATCAGCGAAAACTACATGGTCGACGGCGGCAGGCCGCTGTATTTCCTGGATGCGATCCGCCGCGATTACCCGATGGTCATGCACGGCGTATCGCTATCGCTGGGCAGTACCGACGCGCTCGATTACGACTATCTCGATCGACTGAAGACCCTGGTCGAGCGTATCGAGCCGCACTGGTTCTCCGACCACCTCTGCTGGACCGGGGTCGACCATAAAAACATGCACGACCTGTTGCCATTACCCTATACCGAGGAAGCCATCGACCATGTCGCCGAGCGCGTCATGCGCGTGCAGGATTTCATCGGCCGGCAAATGCTGATCGAAAACCTGTCGAGTTACATCACTTACTGCGAAGACGCCATGCCGGAGTGGGAATTCCTGTCGGCAATTGCGCACAAGGCCGACTGTTATCTCCTGCTCGACGTCAACAACATCTACGTCAGCAGCTACAACCACGACTATGATCCGCTCGAATACCTCGACGGCATCGATCCGGCACGGGTCTGGCAGCACCACCTCGCCGGTCACAGCAACGAAGGCAACCTGATCATCGACACCCACGACCACGACGTGATCGACCCGGTGTGGGCGCTGTACGAGCAAACCGCGCAGCGGCTCGGACCGGTGTCGACCATGATCGAGCGCGACGGCAACATACCGCCGCTCGATTCGCTGCTGGCCGAACTCGATCGTGCACGCGCCATCGCCGAGCCGCACTACGGAACCTGAATGTCGATGAGCCATCTGCGCGATCTGCAAGCCCGCTTCCAGGCCTACCTGGAGACGGGCGACGAGGCAATCGAACAGGATATCGTCGGCTCCAGCGACGCGCGCGCCGCTCACCGCCTTGCGGTCTACTACAACGCGTATCGCATACGCCTGATCGACTGCCTTGCCACTGATTTCCCCGCGCTGGCAAAAACGATCGGCCGCGAGGATTTCGAAAACCTGGCGCTGGATTACCTCGCGCGCCATCCGTCCAGCCATCCATCGGTGCGCTGGTTCGGCCGCCGCTTGCCGGAGTTCCTGCGTGACGATTATCGCGGCGAGGCGCGCGAGTTTCTGGCCGAGATGGCCACCTGGGAATGGGCGCAGACCATGGTGTTCGATGCCGCCGACAGCGACGCCACGGTTGCGCTGGAAGACATGGCCGAGATAGCACCCGCACAGTGGCCGCTGCTGACCTTCGAGTTCAAGCCCGCGCTGCGCTGGGTGGACCTGCACTGGAACGTGCCGCAAATCGAACAGGCGCTGGAAAACGAGACGACCGCGCCAGCGCGCGAGCGCAGTGAAATCGCGCAGCGCTGGCTGCTGTGGCGGCGCGATCTGAAAACGCACTGGCGCTCGCTCGCGGTGCACGAAGCCTGGGCCATCGAACAGGCCGCCGCCAGCTGCAATTTCGGCGAACTCTGCGAAGGCATACTGGAGTGGATCGACGCAGCGCAGGCGCCGCTGGTCGGTGCAGGACTGTTACGCCAGTGGGTCAGCGACGGCCTGCTGCGCTCGATTCATGCCTGAATCGAGCGTCCCCTTGCGCGTGTCGTCACCGCGGGGCGCCTGGGTAGCGGTCGGGCCCGCATGCGCGGCGATGTGTTCGACCAGGCGATACACCGCCGACGAGATACGCGCGGGATCGTAGTGTAATCCCATTTCGACATCGGGCAGCCGCGGCAACCGGTGCTGCGCACCGAGAATCTTGAGCCCGTCGGCAACCGTGCTGCGCGCGACCGCGGTAATACCGAGGCCGGCCGCAACGCCGGCGCGAATACCGCTGAAGTTGGGGCTGGTGTAAACGATGCGCCAGGATTGTCCCATGGCGTCGAGCGCACGCAGAACCCGCGCGCGATAGACGCAACCCTCGGGCGCCACGATCAGCGGTACGGGTCCGTCCCGACCGAACGAACCGCCCTGCGCGCCGACCCAGACCACGTCTTCCATCCATGCGCAGCCCGACGAGTCGGTCGCCTGCCGGTCGTGCAGCGCCAGTACCAGGTCGAACTCACCGTCGGCCAGGCGGCTCAGCAGGTTGACCGACAGGTCGCAGGTCACCTGGATCGTGACCTCGGGATGCGCCTGCGCAAAATGGCGCAGTATCGACGGCAGAAACGAGGCGGCGAACTCGTTCGGAATACCGAGGTGGACATTGCCGCTGACCTTGGGACGGATCAGTCGCGCGACGGCCTCATCGTTGAGCGACAGCATTTGCCGTGCATAGTCGAACAGGCGCTGGCCCGCTTCGGTGAGCTCGAGCTTGCGTTTGCCGCGCCGAAACAGCGCCATCGACACCAGGTCCTCCAGGCGCTTGATCTGCAGGCTGACCGCCGGCTGTGAACGACCGAGCAGTTCACAGGCCGGGGTAATACCGCCGAGTTCGGCCACGGTAACGAAGGAGCGCAACAGGTCGGTGGGGAGATTCATCGGGAATAAAATTTACGTTGTAAATGATTATATTACAACAATAAATTTGATTAATGCTTTGTCAGTCTCTAACCTATGCCCTGTTCCGCACCGGACGGGACGCGTTCCGTCATTCCCGGCCGGTACTTGCGCTTCGCTTCCGGGGGATATCATGTCCGACCTGCAACTCACACCGCTGAACGACCTGCACCTGGAACTGGGTGCCCGCATGGTGCCGTTTGCCGGCTACTCGATGCCGGTGCAGTACAAGCTTGGCCTGATCGGTGAACATGCGCACACGCGTAACCAGGCCGGTCTGTTCGATGTTTCCCACATGGGCCAGTTACACATAGGCGGCGAGGGACGTGCGCCAGCGATGGAAAAGCTGGTGCCGATCGACGTGGTCGATCTGGCCCACGGGCGGCAGCGTTATGCGCTGCTGACCAATGATGACGGCGGGATTCTCGACGATTTGATGATTACCAATGCCGGTGACCACCTGTTCGTCGTGGTCAACGCCGCCTGCAAGGCACAGGACATCGAGCGGATCGAAACCACGATCGGTAACGAAATCGATTTGCGGGTTTTGACCGATCGCGCTCTGCTGGCGCTGCAGGGGCCGGCCGCAGCCGGCGTGCTCGCCCAGCTCGCGCCGGACTGCCAGTCGATGCCGTTCATGACCGCGCAGCCACTCGACATCGATGGCACCGCCTGTTACGTCAGCCGCTCGGGTTACACCGGCGAGGACGGCTACGAAATTTCGCTGCCGGCGGCGGACGCGGATCGTATCGCGCGCCGCTTGCTGGAGTTTCCGGAGGTACTGCCGATCGGCCTCGGTGCGCGTGATACGCTCCGGCTCGAAGCAGGCCTGTGCCTGTATGGCCAGGACCTCGACTCCGCTACTACGCCGGTCGAGGCCGGCCTGAACTGGGCCCTGTCGAAGGCGCGGCGTGCCGATGGCGAACGCGCCGGCGGTTATCCCGGCGCGGACATCATCCATCGCCAGCAAAGCGAGGGCCCGACCCGCAAGCGCATCGGCCTGGTGGCGCAGGGCCGGGCGCCGGTGCGCGCCGGCGCCGAGCTGGTCGATGCCGGCGGCAACTCGATCGGCACGGTTACCAGCGGCGGCTACGCACCGACCCTGGGCGCGCCGGTCGCGATGGCCTACGTCGACGCCGCCCATGCCGTCGTCGACAGCGAAATCAACGCGCTGCTGCGCGGAAAACCCCAGCCGATGACGGTGACCAAAATGCCGTTCGTGCCGCAACGTTACTACCGCGGCTGAAGCCCCAACCGACCCCGAGGATCTACCCCATGCCGAATCTCGACCTGCAACTCAAGGATCTCGATATCTTTCACGGCTTTATTCGCCGCCACATCGGCAACAGCAGCGAAGAAGAACAATCGATGCTGGCTGAACTCGGCATGGACAGCATCGATCAACTGCTCGACCAGGTCGTGCCGGAATCGATCCGGCGGCGCAAACCGCTGGAGGTCAAGAGCAGCCTCAGCGAACGCCAGGTGCTGCTGCGCCTGTACGAAATCTCGGCTCGTAACCAGCTCTACAAGTCTTTTATCGGCATGGGTTATTACAATACGCAGACACCGACCGTGATCGAGCGCAACCTGTTGCGCAACCCGGCCTGGTATACCTCGTACACGCCCTACCAGGCCGAGATTTCACAGGGCCGGCTGGAAGCGCTGCTCAATTTCCAGACCATGATCAGCGACCTGACCGGCATGGAGCTGGCCAACGCCTCGGTGCTCGACGAGGCCACCGCCGCGGCCGAAGCCATGGCCATGTGCCACCGGCTGTCGAAGAGCAAGAGCGACGTTTTCTACATCGCCGATACCTGCCACCCGCAGACCATCGAGGTCGTGACCAACCGCGCCCGGCACATGAACATCAAGTGCGTGATCGGCGATCCCTTCGCCGCCGCCGACAACCCGGAACTGTTCGGCGTGCTGCTGCAGTATCCCTGTTCCACCGGTGAAGTGCACGAGTACCGCGAACTGGTGGACAAGGTGCACGCCATGAAGGGCCTGGTGGCGGTCGCCGCCGACCTGCTGAGCCTGACCCTGCTGGCCCCGCCTGGCGAATGGGATGCCGATATCGTGGTCGGCTCATCGCAACGTTTCGGCGTGCCGCTGGGTTACGGCGGTCCGCATGCGGCCTTCATGGCGACGCGTGACGCCTTCAAGCGTTCGCTGCCCGGCCGCCTGATCGGTGTGTCGCAGGACAGTCGCGGGGAAGCGGCGCTGCGCCTCGCGCTGCAGACGCGTGAACAGCATATCCGCCGCGAAAAGGCGACCAGCAATATCTGCACCGCGCAGGCGCTGCTCGCGATCATGGCCAGCATGTACGCGGTTTATCACGGGCCCGCGGAAATCACCCGCATCGCGCAGCGTGTGCACCGCCTGACCGTGCTGCTCGCCGAGGGCCTGCGCGAACTCGGCGTGGCGGTCAAAACCGGGCATTACTTCGACACCATCACGGTCGATACCGGCAATGCCACCGAGTTCATCATGGCCGCGGCACGCTCGAAGCAGATGAACCTGCGCAAGGTCGATGCGCACACTATCGGTATTTCACTCGACGAGACCGCCACCCGCGGCGACGTCATGCGCCTGTACGACGTCTTTACCCACGATCACGGCCGCGATGTGTCGGTCGACGATCTCGACAGCCGGATCAAGCCGGCCCTGCCGCCGGCGCTGATCCGCAGCAGCGAGTTCCTGACCCACCCGGTGTTCAACAGCCACCACTCGGAAACCGACCTCATGCGCTACATGCGCAGGCTGCAGGACAAGGACCTCGCGCTCGACCGCAGCATGATCCCGCTCGGTTCCTGCACCATGAAACTGAACTCGGCGACCGAGCTGATCCCGGTTACCTGGCCCGGATTCGCCCGGATCCATCCCTTCGTACCGCTCGACCAGGCGCAGGGTTACCAGCAGCTGATCATCGAACTGGAACAAATGCTCTGCGCCTGCACCGGCTACGATGCGATATCGCTGCAGCCCAACGCGGGTTCGCAGGGCGAGTACGCCGGCCTGCTCGCGATCAAGTCCTACCACGAGAGCAACGGCGAAGGACATCGCAACATCTGTGTCGTGCCCGAGTCGGCGCACGGCACCAATCCGGCCTCGGCGCACATGGCCGGGATGCAGGTCGTGGTCGTCAAGTCTGCCAAGAACGGCAACATCGACCTCACCGACCTGCGCGACAAGTGCGGCGAACATCGTGACAACCTGGCCGCGATCATGATCACCTACCCGTCGACCCACGGCGTGTTCGAGGAAGACGTGACCGAGGTCTGCGAGATCGTGCATCAGAACGGCGGCCAGGTATACATCGACGGCGCCAACATGAACGCGATGGTCGGCGTGTGCGCGCCGGGCAAGTTCGGCGGCGACGTGTCGCACCTGAACCTGCACAAGACCTTCGCCATCCCGCACGGCGGCGGTGGTCCCGGCGTCGGGCCGATCGGCGTCAAGGAGCACCTCGCGCCCTTCCTGCCGTCGACCAACGTCAAGATGAACGGCGGCATCAACAAGGTTTCGGCGGCACCCTTCGGCAGTGCCGGTATCCTGCCGATCAGCTGGGCCTACATCGCCCTGCTGGGCCGCCACGGCCTGCCCAAGGCAACCGCTACCGCGATTCTGAACGCAAACTACATCGCCAGCCGCCTCGAGGACCACTTTCCGATCCTGTATACCGGACCCAACGGCCTGGTCGCGCATGAATGCATCATCGACACGCGCGTGGTGAAGGAGTGGGTCAGCGTCGACGATATCGCCAAGCGCCTGATCGATTACGGTTTTCACGCACCCACCATGTCCTTTCCGGTCCCCGGCACGCTGATGATCGAACCGACGGAATCTGAGTCGAAAGAGGAAATCGATCGTTTCTGCGATGCAATGATCGCGATCCGCGCCGAAATTCGCGAGATCGAGGAAGGTCGGATGGATGCGGACGACAACCCGCTCAAGAACGCACCGCATACCGCCGACATGGTCTGCGCCGACGAGTGGCCACATCCCTACAGTCGCGAACAGGCCGCCTACCCGCTGGCATCCCTGCGCGCCAACAAGTACTGGTCCCCGGTCGGACGGGTCGACAACCGCTACGGCGATACGCATCTCGTCTGCTCCTGTCCGCCGCTGTCGGCCTACATGGAAGAGGACTGAACGCCGCCCGGCGGGCAGGCAAACTGGCCGGGTTAGCGACATCCAGACAGCGTAATCAGGCAGGTTCGCGGCGCATCCAGCGCTCCGGCTGGCGCATTGATTCGCATAATCTGGCGTTAGTCACGGCCAACGGGGTGGAGTAGCATTGCACGATGGCGATTAGCGTATTCGATCTGTTTTCCATCGGTATCGGGCCTTCGAGCTCGCATACCGTCGGGCCCATGCGCGCGGCCAACGGCTTCGCGCAAAAGCTCCGCGACGAGGGTTTGCTGCATCACGTCGCCGAGGTGCGTGCCGACCTTTACGGCTCGCTCGGCGCCACCGGCAAGGGCCACGGCAGCGACAAGGCGGTAATGCTCGGGCTGGAAGGCGAGCTGCCCGAATCGGTCGACACCGACAGCGTCGGCGACCGCCTGCAGCAAATCCGCGCTACGCGTCAGCTGCAGCTGCTGGGCGATCACCCCGTCGCGTTCGACGAAAAAAGCCACCTCGTCATGCACCGGCGCAAGAGCCTGCCGTTCCACTCCAACGGTATGACCTACACGGCCTTCGATGCCGATGGGGCCACGCTGTGCGAAGCCACCTATTACTCGGTTGGTGGTGGTTTCATCGTCGACGAGAGCGCCGCCGGCGCCGACCGGATCGTCGCGGACGATACGCCTCTGCCCTACCCGTTTCGCACCGCGGTCGATCTGCTGATCCACTGCGCCAATCACGACATGGCGATCAGCGACGTGATGCTCGCCAACGAAAAGTGCTGGCGCAGCGAGGAAGAAATTCGCAGCGGCCTGCTCGAGATCTGGAAGGTCATGCGGACCTGCGTCAGGAACGGCTGCCGCAACGAGGGTATCCTGCCCGGCGGCATGAAAGTCAAACGCCGTGCCGCCGATCTCTACCGCAAGCTCAACAGCACGCCTGGCCTGACCTACAAGGACCCGCTGACCTCGCTCGACTGGGTCAACCTGTGGGCGCTCGCGGTCAACGAGGAAAATGCCGCTGGCGGGCGCGTGGTCACGGCACCGACCAACGGCGCGGCCGGTATCATCCCCGCGGTGATGCACTACTACCAGCACTTCTTCCCCGCGGCCGACGACGACGGCATCGTGCGTTTCCTGCTGACCGCCGGCGCAATCGGTATCCTGTACAAGGAAAACGCGTCGATTTCCGGTGCCGAGGTCGGCTGCCAGGGTGAAGTCGGCAGCGCCTGTTCGATGGCCGCCGGTGCACTTGCCGAGGTCATCGGCGGCACCCCGGAGCAGGTCGAAAACGCGGCCGAGATCGGTATGGAGCACAATCTCGGCCTGACCTGCGACCCGGTCGGCGGACTGGTGCAGGTACCCTGTATCGAACGCAACGCAATGGCGTCGGTCAAGGCGATCAACGCCGCGCGTATCTCGCTGCGCGGCGACGGTCAGCACTTCGTATCGCTGGACAAGGTCATCAAGACCATGCGCGAGACCGGCGCCGACATGAAAACCAAGTACAAGGAAACCGCCCGCGGCGGGCTGGCGGTCAACATCATCGAATGCTGAACGACCTGCTTACCCGGCTGCAACCGCAGCTTTCGCTGTTCGGTGAAAACCCGTGGCTGCAGGCCGCGATGGTCCTGCTGCTGGCGCTGGTGCTGGCCTGGGTTTTTGATCGTTTCATCAGCGCGATCCTGCGCGCAATGGCCCGCCGCACAAGCTTCAAGTTCGACGACCACCTGATCGATCACCTGCACGGACCTGTTTACTTCAGCGTGATCCTGCTCGGGCTGGCGCTCGCGGTATTGCTGCTGGCGGTGCCCGAGCCGTTCAACTTTATCTTCAACTCGATTCTAAAGACGCTGGCCTACTTCGTCTGGACCCTTTTCCTGCTGCGCGTCATCCGTTCGCTGCTGCGTTTCGTCGCGCAGGACGAACGCCATGTCCCGGTACTGCATCCGCAAACCCTGCCGCTGTTCGAAAACCTGGCAATGATCGTCATCGTGGTGCTCGCCGTGTACGTGATCTTCAGCGCCTGGAACGTCGACATGACGGCCTGGCTGGCGTCGGCCGGGATCGTCGGTATCGCGGTCGGCTTCGCCGCCAAGGACACGCTCGCGAACTTGTTTTCCGGGGTCTTCATCCTCGCCGACGCGCCCTACAAGATCGGCGACTACGTGGTGCTCGATACCGGCGAACGCGGCGAAATCACGCATATCGGCATTCGCAGCACGCGCCTGAAAACGCGCGACGACGTCGAGGTCACGGTGCCGAACGCGCTCATGGGCAACACCAAGATCATCAACGAGTCCGGCGGCCCGCACCAGAAATTTCGCATCCGGGTCAAGGTCGGCGTGGCTTACGGCAGCGACATCGACCAGGTCGAGGCGATCATGATGGAAATTGCCACGGCCAATCCAGGAGTTTGCGAGGACCCCGAGCCGCGCGTGCGTTTTCGTGCCTTCGGGGGTTCGAGCCTCGATTTCGAATTGCTGGCCTGGGTCGAGGAACCCGCGCTGCGCGGCCTGGTCACGCACGAACTGCTGGGCGCGGTGTACAAGCGTTTCAACGCCGACGGTATCGAGATCCCGTACTCGAAACACGACCTCTACATCAAGCAGGCGCCAGGCGCGAACGACGCCTGACCTGTCGCTGGTGAGTGCTTACTCGCCGAATACCTCGACAATCGCCGCGCGCACGCCGGCAATATAATCGTCGAGCACCGGGACGTCAGTGGTCAGCGGCGGCGCGATGCACATGACTTCGTTGCGCATGCGGGTGAAGATACCCTGGTCGATCAACGCCCTGGTCATCTTCGGACCGACGCCCCACTCCGGCGGGTACCAGCTTTTATTTGCCTTGTCCTCGACCAGTTCGACGCCGCACATCATGCCCTTGCCGCGCACGTTGCCGACGTGCGGGTGGCCGTCGAGCTCGGCATGCAGGCGGTCGAGCAGGTAGGCGCCTTTTTCTGCCGCCTGCCCCGCCAGGTTTTCGTCTGCGATGAAGTCCAGCGTCGCCAGGCCGGCGGCGCAGGTGGTCGGATGGCCGCTGTAGGTATAGGCGTGCATCCACGGCTTGTCTCCGCCGCGAATAGTTTCGGCGATCTCGTCGCTGACGCCGATGCCGCCGAGCGGCAGGTAGCCGGAGGTAATCGACTTGGCGAACTGCACCAGGTCCGGCTCGACGCCGTAATGGTCGAGGGCAAACAGCTTGCCGGTGCGGCCGAAACCGGTGATGACTTCGTCGGCAACCAGCAGCACTTCGTACTTGTCGCAAATCTCGCGGATACGCGGGAAATAGTCGTCGGGCGGCACGATGACGCCACCGGCACCCTGCACTGGCTCGGCGATGAACATCGCGACGGTGTCCGCTCCCTGCGCCAGGATCTCCTTTTCCAGTTCGTTGGCGGCGGCGACGCCCAGTGAACTGCCGTCCTCCGGTTCGGGATAGTGATACGGATCCGGCGCGGGAATGTGACTGAATCCCGGGATCCGCGGTTCGAACGCGGCCCAGTAAGGCGCGATACCGGTCGCGCACATGGCCGCGAAAGTTACGCCGTGGTAGCCCCAGATACGGCTGATGACCTTGGTCTTGTCCGGCTTGCCCTTCGCTTTCCAGTAGTAGCGCGCGAGCTTGAAATTACTGTCGGTGGATTCGCCGCCCCCCGAGGTGAAATAAAAGTTATTGATGCTCGGATAGCAGATCTCGGACAGGCGCTCGGCCAGTTCGATAGCCGGTCGATTGGAGCTGCCGTTGTAGCTGGAGCAGTATGCCAGTTCCTGCATCTGGCGGTTGACCGCTTCGATGATCGACTGCCGACCGTGACCGCAGCTGACGTTCCACAGGCAGGACAGGCCGTCGATGAAGCGGTTGCCATCGGCGTCGTAGAGATAGGAATCCTCCGCACGCACCCAGACCTTGCCATGTTCGTGCGCGGCGTTTTGATGCAGGGGGTGGATCATGTGCGCCTGGTCTTTCTCGATCAGTGCGCTGTTACTGAGGGGAGCATTCATCGATGTCGTCTCGCGTTTCCGGGAAATGCGCGCTGGTTGCGCGGAGCCGCCATTATAAGGTCTTGCGCGCGCGAAAACAGGAATTCCTGCCGCAATACCGCACCACGCGACTCGCCGGGCCGGTGCCGTGCGCACGTCTCCGTTATGCTCGCATGCCGGCGAGGCCTGTCCGATACTGCGCCTTACCGGGCCGCAGCTGCCGCGCTACCCGCCGTTCGCCCCGCACAGCGGAATCTGCCGGGCGCAAGACAGGGCGACCTCGGCCATCGCGTCGGCGCGCGCGACGCAGGGCGCGAGCCGGAGGTCGAGACCAGGCTGGCGACACCCTGCTCGATACCCGCTTCCGCCAGTTCGAGGAAAACGGCCTCGACCCGCTCGAACTCATCCGTGCCGAGCCGGGCGATACGCTCTGCCAGGGCGGCAATCCCGCCATTGGCGGCCGCCTTGCGACTGCCGTGGGCGATCAATAACAGTGCGCTCGTCGGGTCGTCGAAACTCCCGGGTGGCAAGTGGCAACCACCATACGCCGGCCTTGCTGGCCCGAATCAGGCCTGCTGCCCATCGACCGGCTGGCAGGGCTTGAACCCGTTAGCGGATAGAATTACCCTGTGGGCGATCACGATAACAAGACAAACCACCCGAAAAAACATAACCAAAGGGCCCGGGGATGATCAAATTGATAGCCAGCGCCGGACGGCCGAGGACCGTCGCGGTGATCAGTATTGCCGCCTCGGCGGCCTCGATAGCAGTGGTCGCGATTGCCGGGGTTGTACTCGGCAGCTTCGGCATCAGCATGAACTACGATATTGCCATACCACTCGCAGGGATCGTGCCGCTGATCGTGGCACCCGCGCTGACCTGGTACCTGGTCGGCCTGATGCTCCACATCACTCGCCTCGAGGGAGAAATGCGCAGCCTCGCGAGCTACGACGCCCTTACCGGCCTCCTCAGCCGCCACGCCTTTTTCGACCGCGCCAACAACTACGTATCGCTGGCGCGCCGCGATCGCAGCGTGTTCTCGGTGCTGATCGCCGACCTCGACCACTTCAAATCGATCAACGACCAGTTCGGCCACCCGGCCGGCGATGCCGTTCTGCGGCTGTTTGCCGACGTAGTCAACAGTGTTGCCCGCCGCAGTGACCTGGTCGGCCGCCTGGGCGGCGAGGAATTCGCGATGATCCTGCCCTCGACCGGCACCCCGGAAGCGCTGGAGTTTTCCGAACGCCTGCACGACGCAATCCACAAGGCCGTGCTCAAGCACGGCGACAAACTCATCGAGTATACCGCCAGCATCGGCGTGACCTCGTTCGATCCAGAGTCCGACGAAAGCCTCGATAACCTGCTCGCGCGCGCCGACCTGGCACTCTACGAGGCCAAGGCCAACGGCCGCAACCAGACCGCGGTGTTTACCGACCGCAACGCGCAAACCGCGGCCAGCTAGGTTGCCCGGTGGCGAGCTGCGATCTGCTAATCAGCGGTGCGCGCGTCATCGACGGCAGCGGCTGCGCGGCAAGCTACCTCGACGTTGCGATCGATCGCGACCGCATCGTCGACGTCGGTGACGGCCGACAGTGGCGCGCCGATACCAGGGTTGATGCCAGGGGCCTGACGCTTGCGCCCGGCTTCATCGACAGCCACACGCACGACGATCTCGAAGCGATCGAAAACCCGCAGCTGGCCTGCAAGCTGTCCCAGGGGGTTACCACCGTTGTTGCCGGCAACTGCGGCATCAGTATCGCACCACTCGAAACCGGTCAACGGCTGCCGCCGCCGTTTCCCTTGCTCGGCGACCCGGCGGCTTTTCGCTTCCCGACCGTGCGCGCTTACCGCGCACAGCTCGAACGGGCTCGGCCAGCGACCAATCTCGCGCTGCTCGCCGGCCACAGCAGCCTGCGGCTCGGGGTAATGCCGGAAAAACTCGACGCGGACGCGGACGAATCGCAGCGCAGGCAAATGGCCGAACGCCTGCGCGCAGCCTTGCAGGACGGCTGTATCGGTCTCAGCACGGGCCTCGACTACCCGCCGGCCGCGGCCGCCTCCACCGCCGAGGTGGTCGATATCGCGCGGGTACTGAACGAGTACGAACACGCGGTCTTCGCCACGCACATGCGAGACGAGGGTGATGCCGTACTCGAAGCGGTCGAAGAAACCCTCGCAATCGGCCGACGCGCACAGGTGCCGGTCATCATCTCGCATCACAAGTGCGCCGGACCGAACAATTACGGGCGCTCACGCGACACGCTCGCGCGCATCGACGCCGCGCGCGCGGCCGGCCGGCCCGTCGGCTTCGACGTCTATCCCTACACCGCGAGTTCGACCTCGTTGCTGCCGCGCTTCGTGCGCGACGCCGAGTCGGTACTGGTAGCCGAATCCCGACCTCACCCGGAACACAACGGCAAGCTGCTCGAGCGCATCATCACCGAGTGGAACTGCTCGCTGGAGGAGGCCTGCGAACGTCTCTACCCGGCGGCCGCGATTTACTTCCAGATGGCCGACGAGGATCTCGAGCGCATCCTCGCCCACCCGGCGGGTATGATCGGTTCCGACGGTATTCCGTCGATGAAAAAACCGCATCCACGCCTGTGGGGTACATTTCCGCGCGTGCTCGGCCACTACGTGCGCGAAAAACAACTGTTCGATCTGGAAACCGCGGTGCACAAGATGACCGGGCTTGCCGCGGACCGCTTCGGCCTGCGGGACCGGGGCCGTATTCGTACCGGGGCCCGTGCCGATCTCGTCCTGTTCGACGCCGGGCGTATTATCGACCGCGCGACCTTCTCCGATCCCACGCGCGTCTGCGACGGCATCCACGGCGTCTGGGTCAACGGCCAGCAGGCCTGGAACGACAACGGCGCGACGGGGTCACGCAGCGGGCGCTTTGTGACACATTGAAAGCTCGCGAATCCCTTGCCAGCCTGCTGCGCGGTGTACGCGCATGCGAGCTGTGCGCGGCGTCGTTGCCGCTGGGACCGCGCCCGTTGCTGCAGTGCGGCTCACGGGCAAGCGTGCTCGTCGCGGGGCAGGCTCCGGGACAGCGGGCGCACGCATCCGGGATTCCGTTCGACGATGCCAGCGGTGATCGCCTGCGCGCATGGATGGGTATCGAGCGCGCAACTTTCTACGATCCGGAGCGCATCGCCATTTTACCGATGGGATTTTGTTTTCCAGGCAGCTCGTCCACGGGCGACCAGCCACCGCGCCCCGAGTGCGCGCCCGCGTGGCGCGAGCGCCTGCTGGCGCAGATGCCGCGCATCGAACTCACCCTGGTGCTCGGCGCCCACGCCCACCGTTATCACTTCCCCAACGATCGTGACCCGGTCACCCGGCGGGTCGCTGACTGGCGCCGCTACGCGCCGGCAATGATACCCTTGCCACATCCGAGCCCGCGCAATAACCGCTGGCTGAAACAAAATCCATGGTTTGCCGCCGACTTGCTGCCGGCGCTGCAAACGCGCATCAACCAGATCCTGGGAGATCATCGCCATGACGGATGACATCCGCCGCCGAATGTTTGCCGAACTGGACAACAAGCAAGCGCTCGAGGCCGCGCACGAAGCGGCCTGTCGCTATATCGATGGCATCGCCGACCGACCCGTGTTTCCATCGCCGGCAGCGCTGCAGGCGCTCGACCGTTTCGATCACCCCCTGCCCGACGAACCCGGCGATGCCATGGCCGTGGTTCGCGAACTCGACGAGACCGGCGCGCCGGCAACCGTGGCGCAAATCGGCGGGCGCTACTTCGGCTTCGTCAACGGTGGCGTGGTCCCGGCCAGCCTCGCCGCGCGGTGGTTGACCGATGCGTGGGATCAGAATACGCCGCTATACCTGACTTCGCCGATTGCTGCCAGGCTCGAATCCGTCTGCGAAGGCTGGCTGCGCGACCTGTTCGGCCTGCCGCCCGAAACCGTCGCCGGTTTCGTCAGCGGCACCTCGCTGTCCAACGTTTGTGCACTGGCAGCGGCGCGCCAGCGTATTTTAACCCGTCTCGGCTGGGACGTTGCGCGGCGCGGGCTCGACGGTGCGCCGCGCCTGCGCATCATCGCAAGCCGCGCGGCGCACGCAACCGTGAGCAGGGCCATCGCGCTGCTCGGGTTCGGCCTCGACCGGGTCGAGTGGGTGGCGGCCGACGACCAGGGCCGGATCGACCCGGCCGGGCTGCCCGCGCTCGATTCGACCTGTATCCTGGTACTGCAGGCCGGCAACGTGAACAGCGGTGCATTCGACGATTTTGCGACCCTCTGCCCGCGCGCACGGGAACAGGGTGCCTGGACGCACATCGACGGCGCCTTCGGCCTGTGGGCCGCGGCCAGCGCCGGGCTGCGCCACTTGACGGCCGGCATCGAGCACGCCGACTCCTGGTCGTTCGACGGCCACAAGACACTGAATACGCCCTATGACAACGGCGTACTGCTGTGCCGTGACCGCGACGCGCTGGTCGACGCGCTGCAGGCCACCGGTGCCTACATCGAGTACGGCGACCAGCGTGACGGCATGCAGCACACGCCGGAAATGTCACGTCGCGGGCGTGTATTCGAACTCTGGGCTGCGCTCAAATACCTCGGGCGCAGCGGTATCGACGAGCTCGTGCTGGGACTGCACCAGCGCGCGGCCCAGTTCGCCGCGGAACTCGCGGCCGAGGATTTCGAAATCATCAACGACGTCGTGTTCAACCAGGTGCTGGTCGCCTGCGGTGACGATACGGCAACCGACGCCACGCTCGCGGCCGTGCAACGCTCGGGCGAGTGCTGGGTCGGCGGCACCAACTGGCGCCAGCGGCGCGCAATCCGCATCAGCGTCTGCTCCTGGGCCACGACCGAGGCCGACGTTACCCGCTCGGTGCGGGCCCTGGTCGCGGCGCGAAATTCACTGCCCGGCACAACGTGAGCATCGACCAGTTCGTGCTGCTGATCGCGGCCTGTCTCGCGGTCAACCTGTCACCCGGACCCTCGGTTGCGCTGGTCGGATCGATCAGCGCCGCGCGCGGCTTTCGCGCCGGCCTGTGCGCGGTATTCGGCATGACCGCGGGCGCTTTCCTGCACGTGCTGCTCGCTGCCAGCGGACTGGCCGCGCTGCTGGCAGCGTCGCCGCTCGCGTTCACCACGATCCAGTACCTGGGAGCCGCCTACCTGGTCTACCTCGGTATCGACCTGTTGCGTCATCGTACCGCGGTAACGGAACCGGATGCGTCGAGTACCGATGGCGGGAGCTGGCGTTTTTTTCGTCGAGGTCTGCTGGTGGATGCGCTCAATCCGAAGATAGCGCTGTTTTTTCTCGCCTTCATTCCGCAGTTTCTGCACAGCATCGATCAGCCCGGATTCCTGCTGTCGGTAATGCTGGGTTCGGTTTTCCTGGTCACCGGTGCGCTGGTGAACGGTTCGCTGGCGTGGCTGGTCGCGGTCGGCAGCAGGCGCAGCCGTGGCGCGATGGCCGCATGGCTACAGCGCTGGATACCGGGCAGTGTACTGATATTTCTCGGCCTGAGCCTGCTGTGGCGCGAGGGCTGATAAGGCTGACCGACGTACCTCAGCGACCTGGCAGATCGACGACGTACTCCTGCCCGCTGTAGCCGTGGCGCGAATCGTGCGCGCGTATCTTGACCTGTTGCATACCTTCCGGCACTGCTACTCCCGCCAGCGAGCGAGTGAAGGGCTGTTCGTTTTCATGCGGGTGGTACAGCACGCGCGAGCCGAGCAGTTGACCTTCGAGCGTAACCACGTCCCAGCGGTCGGCGTAATGATCCCAGCCCTCGTCGGCATGTTCGAGCGTGACCGAGAAGGTGCATTGACCCGGGCACTCGACACTGACATCGACGATGGTCACCTCGCCGGCGACGGCGATCAAAGGCAGGCAAAACACCATGACAACATATCTGCGCATGCTAGTCGTCGCTATCGTCCATCGGCCGGCCGCATTGCCAGCACAACTGGAAGGAGGCATGGTTGAGCTCCTGGCAGCCGCGACAGTACCAGTCACTGCCGGCAGTGCCATGCTCGATATCGTGCAGGATCGCGCGTGCCCGCTCGTAATTATCATCGTCCTCCAGCCACAGCTCCGGCCAGGTATCGAAAGCCGGCAGGTCACCGATGCCGCCACCCGCGAACTCGTTGCGCAACACGGTTTCGATACCGGCTTCCCGCAGCAGGTTCCTGATGTTGAACAGGATAATCCTGTTCTCGTGCGTGTAGAGCTTTTTCATGCTCTGCGCGACTTGCGAATGAGCTCGTAGGCCGCCTTGATCTGCTGGGTTTTCTCGGTTGCGTCCTGCACCATCTCTTCCGGCAAGCCCTTGGCCACCAGCTTGTCCGGGTGATGCTGCGACATCAGGCGACGGTAGGTCTTTTTCAGCTCGGCGTCACTGACCGCAGCGTCCACCCCGAGAATGTGGTAGGCAGCGTCGAGTGAATCGACCGCGCCGGCTGGCCCCTGGCCGCCCTTGCCAAAGCCGGCCTGCAGCATCTCTTCGAGTCGTTCGAGCAGCCCGGTCGGCACCCCGAGGTGGCGGCAAATCCCGTGCAGCGCCTCGCGTTCGGCCGGGTGCATGACGCCATCGGCATAAGCCGCCTGCAGCTGGATTTCGAGGAACATCTGGATCAGCGTGATGCGGCGATGGGTCTCCTTGCGAAATTGCTGCATGACTTCGTCGATCGGAAAGTCGGCCGCCTTGCCCTCGTTGAAGAGTTTCTTGGCCGACTCGCGCATCTCGGCACTCAGCCCGAGGCGCGTCATCACCGCCTCGGCAAGCTGGATCTCGTCACGCGTGACGCGACCGTCGGCCTTGGCGATGTAGCCCATGACGGAGAAAGTCGCGGTGAAAAAAGCCGCCTGGATGCGCTCCTGGTCAGCTTCCCGGTCGGCACTGTCGACCTGGCTCATACCGCGATCGAAGGTATGACCAAAGGCAATCCCCATCAGCGCGCCGAGTGGTCCACCGACCATGAAGCCGAAGGCTCCGCCAAGCGCTTTTCCCCACCAGGCCACGTCAGCTCTCCGGCAGGCGCAGCAGCAGCAGGCGGTACACCTTGTGGCGGGCGAAATTATCGCCGTTGCGCTCGCCGCTGAGATACTTGCGCCGAATCTTGCGCAGTTTCTTCCTGTACTTCCAGCGCAGCAGGCGTGACAGCCAGGGATGATTGCGATCGAAGGCGTAACCGACCAGTTCGGCGGTCGGCAGGAACAACTCCCGCTCCATTTGCGCGACTATATCCAGGTTGGGCGCGGTTTCGGCAGTAATGTCGATATCCGTGAGTACCTCGAGCCCGGAAGCTTCGAGCGCGGCGCGAAACTTTTCGATCGGATGCCCGCCGCCGATGATCGACCGGCCGGTCGCGGGAATCTTGAAAAAATCGCAGATCAACACGTAACCGCCCGGGTTCAGGCGGCGCTTGGCATATTCGAGTACGCAATCGAGATCGATGTACTGGAAACTCTCGCTGAACAGGACCAGGTCGAAACGATCATCGGCGGCAAACTCCACGTCCTCGAAACGGCCCTCGTGTATAACAAAATCGTTGCCGGCCTGGCGTCGCGCCGCGGCCGACAGCAGCAGGCTCGGCGATACGCCCTCGACACGGAAACCGCGCGCGAGCAGTTCGGTAGCCACGCCGCCCGCACCGCAGCCGACGTCGAGCACACGCTCGACACCGTCGGGAACATGGCCCAGCAGGAACTCGGAATAACGCTTTTGCGCCACCGGCAGGTTCTTTACCTCGACCTCGAGGTCGTCACCCCATAAACCGTAGTGCAGGTCGCGCGTGCCGAGAAAAAAATGCAACAGGTTGAGGCCGGCCACGAGACCAACCTCGCGCGAATCCACTCGTTCCGGCAGACTGCTCACGCGCGCTCGGCCCGGGGTTCGGCAACTGTTTGCAGGTCTTCGCCACGAATGCAGCAGACACCGTCGCCGCCGTGCTCGAATTCGACCCAGGTCATCGCCAGCTGCGGATACTTGTCAACCATGGCGCCCTGCGAGTTGCCGACCTCGATGAAAATCACGCCGTCTTCGGCGAGGTGCTCGCCGACAGCATCGAGAATCCGGTCGACGACCTCGAGTCCATCCGTGCCGGCCGCGAGCCCGAGCCCGGGCTCGTAGCGAAACTCTTCGCTGCGCGCTTCCATGTCCTCGGCATCGACGTAGGGCGGATTGCAGGTTATCACGTCGAACCTCTCGCCCGGCATGGCGTCGAACAGGTCGGATTCGAGCAGGCGCACGCGCCCCGCGAGGTCGTGTCGCTCGAGGTTGATAGCCGCCACCTCGAGCGCGTCGCGCGAGATATCCGAGGCCCATACCTCGGCTTCCGGGAAAGCGTACTGGGTGGCAACCGCGATACAGCCGCTGCCGGTGCAAAGGTCGAGCACCCGGCGCACGCGGCTGCTGTCGACCCAGGGCTCGAAATAGTTGCCGACCAGTTCGCCGATCGGCGAGCGCGGGATCAGCACGCGTTCGTCGACGTAGAACGGCAGCCCGCAAAACCACGACTCGCGCGTGATGTAGGCTGCCGGCTGGCGCGTACCGATCCGGAGCTGCAGGATTTCGACCACGCTTTCCCGCTCGGCCTCGGTCAGCACCGCGTCGAGATAGGTATCGGGCCAGTCGGGCGGCAGCGCCAGGGCGTGCTGGACCAGGTAACGGGCTTCGTCGAGGGCGCTGACGAAACCATGACCATAGGTGAGTTCAGCGCGCGCGAATTCGCTGCTGCCCCAGCGAATGAAATCGCGAATGGTCGCCAGCACCCGCAGGGAATCGGGGATGGTCACGTTGAGTTTGCAAACAGTTGAAATATAATGCCGCGGATTTTACACCATTCCGAACATGAATAAATCGAGTATTATCGTCATTGCGCTGATCGCCCTGCTAATCGGCTTCGGCGCCTCCTGGTACCTGGCGGACACCCGTCCGATCGAACTCGAATCCGGCCTGTGGTTCGGCGAGCAGGCACGCGTGCTGCCCGCTTTCGAGCTGGTCGATCACAACGGCGACACCGTCGACCCCGAACGACTGGCCGACAAATGGAGCCTGCTGTTCTTCGGCTACACCCACTGCCCGGATATCTGCCCGATCAGCCTGCAGACCCTGGCCGACATGATGTCGTCGATCGATGACGAGCACGTGCGCGAGCGTATCCAGGTGTATTTCATTTCGGTGGATCCCGAGCGCGATACGCCCGAACTCATGTCGAGCTACGTTACCTATTTCAACCCGGATTTTATCGGCGCGACAACGGCCCTCGAGGGCCTGCGGGTGCTGACTCGCTCGCTCGGTATCGCGCACGAGTTTCGCAACCGCGAGGACGGCAACCCGGTATACGACGTCGACCACAGTGGCTCGATCGTACTGATCGGGCCGGATGCCAGGTACAGCGGCCTGTTCGGCGCGCCGCAGGATGCGCAGAAAATGGCGCGCGACATGACGCGCATCGTCGAACGAAACTAGCCCGGACCAATATCATGAAACGTTTTTTGCTGATTGTCCTGCTGTGGCCGTTGGCTGCTGTTGCCGAGGTCGAGGTGCGCGACGCCTGGATCAAGCAGTTGCCCCCGACGGTACCCATGCGCGCCGGCTACCTGACCCTTTACAACCGCGGCGACAGCACGATGTTGCTGACCGGCGCCAGCAGCGACGTCTTCGAGCGGGTCGAAATTCATCGCTCCTACGAGCAGGACGGCATGATGCGCATGGACCCGGTAGACAGCATCGAGCTGCCCGCTAACACCGAGTTCCGGCTCGCACCGGGCGGTTACCACCTGATGATGATGATGCCGCGCGAGACAACTCGTGCCGGCGATCGCGTCGGGCTTGTGCTAGAGTTCAGTGACGGCAGTCGCCAGTCACTGCAGATGACGGTCAAAAAGTAATTCGTGGCGGAACTCACCCGACAACAAAAATTCCTCAAGTTTCTGTTCCAGGTTCTGCCGCATCACGCGGTATCGCGCGTGGTTTACCTCGCCACGCGCCTGCGTGGTCCGCAGGTCAAACCGATGATCAACTGGTTCATCGAGCGTTACGGCGTCGACATGAGCGAGGCAGCGGAAGCCGAGGCCGGTTTTTACCAGACCTTCAACGAGTTTTTCACGCGCCCGCTGCGCGACGGTACCCGGCCGATAGCGCCCGGCGACAATACGCTTGCCTGTCCCTGCGACGGCACGATATCGCAGGCCGGTCCGATTCGTGCCGGTGCCGTGCTGCAGGCCAAGGGCCGCGGATACAGCGTGCTCGAACTGCTTGGCGGCGACAAGCAAATGGCGGCACCCTTCGCCAACGGCAAGTTCGCGACCATTTACCTCGCGCCGCACCAGTATCATCGTCTGCACATGCCGCTCGCCGCCAACCTGGTACGCATGCTGCACATCCCGGGGCGCCTGTTCAGCGTGGCCGAGTGGACGGTCGCCGAAATCCCGCGCATTTTTGCGCGTAACGAGCGCCTGGCCTGCCTGTTCCAGACCGAAAACGGCCCGCTGGTGATGGTGCTGGTCGGCGCCATCAACGTGTCCGCGATCGAAACCGTCTGGACCGGCCAGATCGTGCCGCCCGGTGCGAAGAAGATCAACGAGTTCGACTTCAGCCACACGCGCAAGGAAATCGCCAAGGGCGCTGAAATGGGGCGCTTCAACATGGGCTCGACCTGTATCCTGCTGATGCCCGGCAACGTCGAGTGGCTGCCGCACGTGCAGGCCGGTCTCGCGGTCAAGATGGGGCAGATGATCGGCCACTTTCCCAAAACCAGTAGCTAAATCTCACGCTGGTTCTCGCCAAGGCGCGAAGAAAGCCAGGATTTTCGTTTGTCACCCCGCGGCTCGACCGCGGGGTTCAGACTTTCGGCAAGATATCCACTAGCGCTGGATCCCGCGGTCGAGCCGCGGGATGACAACACAAGCCCTTCGCGTTGTTGGCGGCTTGGCGAGAACTTTCGCAGGTCAGTCGGTTAGTCGCGCAAGGTCAGGACCTGGTCGATATCGTCGAGGTCGAGCAGCACCATCAGCAGCCGGTCAAGGCCGAGGGCGACGCCGGCACATTCCGGCAAACCCGACTCGAGCGCTGCCAGTAAACGTTCGTCGACGGGATATTCCGGCAGTCCACGTTCGCGGCGCGAACTGTTGTCCTGTTCGAAACGCCGCCGCTGTTC
>JASJCI010000045.1 GCA_030066085.1 Gammaproteobacteria bacterium
TCTTCCTCCGAAAAACCCAGGTCGGCGCACAGGCCGTGGCGCACGTTGTCGCCATCGAGCACGAAGGTACGAAAACCCTGCTGGTGGAGTTGCTCTTCGACTGTATGTGCGAGAGTCGACTTGCCCGCACCCGACAGGCCGGTAAACCAGAACAATCCGCCGCGGTGACCGTTTTGCTGTTCGCGTCGCTCGCGGGTGACGGTGGCGTTGTGCCACACGACGTTGCTGCTCTTCTCGTGTTCCATGCGGTGTTTACCCGTCGAACTGCCGGTCGAAGCACGCGACGAATTCGTCCAGCGATGCCGCGGCCAGCGCGTTGATGCCCGCCGCGGCCTTGCGCCCGCCTCCTGACGGAAACTGGCGGCACAGGTCGTCGGCGCCCGACTTGGTATTATAGGGCGCGCGTACGCTAACGCGGTGATTTCCGTCGCCCATATCCACCAGTAGCGCGTGCGCGCGCGCGGGATGCCGCTTGGCGAGTTCGTTACCCATGACGCCGACGATACGCCGCGCCCAGGACTGGTTCGGCAGCAGGAATACCGCGCCCGCGTCCGACTCGTAGTTCGGCACGGCATCGGCCGCGCGGTGCATGTCGTCCTCGTACTGCGCAAGCAGCCCGGCATAGGCCGCATCGGCGGCGATAAACTCGAGCGGGTCGGCGTACGGTTGCAGCTTGCGATACAGCTCGACCGGGTGAAACAGCAGGTCGTCGAGCTCGAAGCCGTAACCGTTGTAGTTGAGGCAGATTCCCAGTTGCTGCATTTCGGCCAGCGCGTCGTCTTCGAGGCCGATGCCGCGACCCAGTTCGGCCGCCGACGCGTCGAAGTTATCGCCGTAGGCGCCAACCACGGCCCAGCGCGCCTGCGCTCCGTCGAGGTGAGCATTGACGATCAGGCTGGTGCAGGTATCGGCGGCGAGATCGATATGGCAATCGAGCATCTCGTGCTCGGGAATGTCGCCGGCAAAATGGTGGTCCGCGTAAAATACCTCGACGCCCGCGTCGAGCAGTCGGATCAATTCATCGCGGTTCTTGTCGAGCGAGATGTCGAGCACCGTGACCACATCGCCGATACCGGCATCGACCCGCTGCAGCAGGTCGATTTCGCGCTTGAGACCGCTGACCAGCGTCGACTCGCGAGGTTGCTGCAGGCGCATTTGCTGCAGGGCGCAGATACCGTCTGCGTCACCGTTGAAGACGTCGTAGAAGGTCAACGCGGGTAGTCTCGACTGCTATGGATCCCGCGACCTACGCGGCCCGATCAAGTCGCGGGATGACAGTTAGCATGGAATGGCCCTGCTGCAGGCTTTTCAGAACGGAATGTCGTCGAAGCCGTCGTCCATCGGTGCGGGCTGTGGCGACGAAGCCGGTTTCGGCTGCGACTGGCCGCCGCCAGACTCCATCGGCGCCCCGCCGCCGCGGCCGCCGAGCATCTGCATCTCGTTGGCGACGACTTCGGTGCTGTAGCGATCGTTACCGCTCTGGTCCTGCCACTTGCGCGTCTGGATACGGCCTTCGAAGTAGGCCTGCGAACCTTTTTTCAGGTATTGCTGCGCGATTTCGGCGAGCCTGCCGAACATGACGATGCTATGCCACTCGGTGCGTTCCTGCTGTTCGCCGGTCTGCTTGTCTTTCCAGGTTTCATTAGTCGCGACACGGAGATTTGCAACTGCGCTGCCATTTGCCGTGTACCTTACTTCGGGATCCTGCCCCAAAGTGCCCACGATAATCGCCTTGTTTACACCTCTCGCCATGTCTCGCTCCAGATTACGGGGTTGCCTGCCGAAGCGCGTATTCTACTGGCTGCACCGGATTAAGGCGAGCCTGTTTTGACCTCACGACGCCTTGTCCGCGACCTCGCGCCGCCCCAGCATTTGCATCTCGCTGGCGACAATTTCCGTCGTATAACGATCGTTGCCGGACTGGTCCTGCCACTTGCTGGTCCTGAGCCGACCTTCGAAGTAGGCCTGCTCGCCCTTTTTAAGGTATTGCGACGCAACCTCGCCGAGCTTGCCGAATATCACTACCCTGTGCCACTCGGTGCGCTCCTGTTGCTCGCCGGTCTGGCGGTCCTTCCAGACCTCGTTGGTGGCCACGCTGAGATTGACCACCGCGTTGCCCTTGTTGCTGTAGCGAATCTCCGGGTCGCGCCCCAGCGTGCCGACGATTACCGCCTTGTTGATTCCCCTGCCCATGTCTGCCTCCCTGCAGCCTGGTTTCAGTACGGCGTCCCTGCCGTGGTGTCATCCCTGCTTACCGATCAGTCGACGAGAATGTCCTGCTTGTTCTTCTCGTAGGTCGAATCGCCGATACCGCGCACGAACACGATTTCGTCGGCGCTGCCGAACTGGCCATAGGCCTGGCGATAGTCGACGATGGCCTGCGCCTTGCTCAGGCCGACGCCATTGAGCGCGGCGGCAATTTCCTCCGCACTGGCCGTGTTGATGTTGACCGGTGCGGCCGCGGTAATGGTGGAACAGAAGAGTGCAGCGGATGCTGCGAGGATTTTGAAGGTTTTCATGGTTACTCCTTGTAACGGTTCGATTCCTTCGAACGTTTTCCCTTAGCCTGAATCCGTCAGGCTCCCTTACAGACTGTCAGTCTGTAGGACAAGCATACCGATCCGGTTTTGAATTGCAACTGTTTTGTGAGGTTTTGTCTCGAAAGCCGGAACATGGTTGCCCGGCAAGGCGCGGCTCACCCCGCCAGCAAGCCCTCGAGCGCGCGTTCGTCGAAGTCCTTTTTTACCTTCAGGTAGGCAACCCGGTCGGACTCGTAGATCGCGATTTCGTGCACGCCCTCGATCCTGCCGGCCTCGTCGACGAAGCGGCGCAGCGCGTCCTGCTCCAGGCTTTTCAGCGACACGATGCGCGACCTGACCGGCTCCGGCGCGCGCATCGTCATCGCGACCACGAACCAGAGGCCGAGGGGAATCAGCAACCAGGCGAACGCGGCGCGCAAATCCCCTCCCCCTAAAAGAAATCCGCCGTACAGCCCGCCGCAAAACGCGCCGATGAACTGCGCGCTCGAGTACAGCCCCATGGCGGTGCCCTTCATGCCGGCCGGCGCTACCCGCGCCACCGATGCCGGCAGTATCGCCTCGAGAAAATTCACGCCGACGAAGTAAGCCACCAGCAGGGCGAATGCCATTGCATAGGATCCGCCGAGCGCAAGCCCGGCCTCGGCGATTACCAGCAGCGCGATGGCGACCAGGAACATGGCGCGGTTGCGGTTGCGCTTTTCAGCCAGCAACACCATCGGCGGCAGGAATACGGCGGACAGCAGGAAGACCGGCAGGTAGGTGCGCCAGTGCAGCTCCTCGGCAACCGCGAGCTCTCCCGCCAGCACCAGCGGAAACACGACGAAGGTCGACGACAGCACCATGTGCAGGATGAACACGCCGAACCCGAGCTTGAGCAACTCGGCATCGGCCAGCACGCCGCCGATGTCGCGCAGCGAAACCTGCGCATCGCGGTGAAAGCCCTGCACCAGCGGTTTCGGCGTCACGAACAGCACAATGAAGATGCCGAGCAAAGCAAAGATCGCGGTCAGCCAGAACAGCGCGCGCATGCCGTACTGCGCGGCCACGATCGGGCCGAGCACCATCGACAGCATGAAACTGGCACCGATCGAAATGCCGATGATCGCCATGATGCGCAGGCGCATCTCTTCACGCGTCAGGTCCGCCGCCAGCGCCATGACCGCGGCAGCGATGGCACCCATGCCCTGCAGCGCGCGCCCGGCGATGACCTGGTGGATACTCTCGGCCTCGGCGGCGACGATACTGCCGATGCCGAAGATGACCAGCCCGCCCACGATCACGGTCTTGCGGCCGATGCGATCGGACAGGAACCCGAACGGCAGCTGGAACAGTCCCTGGGTGAGACCGTACATACCAATCGCAAGGCCGATCAGCACCGGCGTAGCGCCGGCATACTCGCTGCCGTGCAGGCTGAAGACCGGCAGGATCATGAACAGGCCCAGCAACCGGAAGCCCTGCACCAGGGCCAGTGAAAAGGCGGTTCTTTTCTCGGTGTCGAGCATGGAGCGCGATGCCACGGGCAGTGCAAACGCGGGATTCTAGCGGTTCGACCCGGCGATGGGAACCGGCCCGGGATAATTCGAGGATTAGCGCGAAAATTTAACTTCGAGACGGTATAATTTCCGGTTTTGGTCCCCACATACGCTGTTCATGGAATCGATCACTTTACGCGGCGCCCGCACCCACAATCTCAAGAATATCGACCTCACGCTGCCGCGCGACCAGCTGATCGTGTTTACCGGCCTGTCCGGCTCCGGCAAGTCGTCGCTGGCCTTCGACACCATCTTCGCCGAGGGTCAGCGTCGTTACGTCGAATCGTTGTCGACCTACGCGCGTCAGTTCCTGTCGATGATGGAGAAACCCGATATCGACCACATCGAGGGCCTGTCGCCGGCGATCTCGATCGAGCAAAAGACGACCTCGCACAACCCGCGCTCGACGGTGGGCACGATCACCGAGATCTACGACTACCTGCGCCTGCTGTTCGCACGGGTCGGCACGCCGCGCTGCCCGACCCACGACCTGCCGCTGGAAGCGAGCACCATCAGCCAGATGGTGGACCAGATCATGACCCTGCCCGACGACGAGCGCCTGATGCTGCTCGCGCCGGTGGTCAGCAATCGCAAGGGTGAACACGTGCAGCTGTTCGAGAGCCTGCAGCGCCAGGGTTATATCCGCGCGCGGGTCGACGGCGAACTGTGCGAGCTCGACGATCCGCCCAGGCTCGAACTGCGCAAGAAACACGACATCGACGTCGTGGTCGACCGTTTCCGCGTGCGCCCGGATCTCAAGCTGCGCCTGGCCGAATCGCTCGAAACCGCGCTGCAGCTGGCCGACGGCATCGTCAAGGTGGCGAGCATGGATGCCGACTCGGATTTCGAGGAACTGCGCTTCTCGGCCAATTTCGCCTGTCCCGAGTGCGGTTACGCGCTGTCCGAGCTCGAACCGCGCCTGTTTTCGTTCAACTCGCCGATCGGCGCCTGCAGCGAGTGCGACGGTATCGGCACGATGCAGTTTTTCGATCCGCGGCTGGTGGTCAAGTCGCCCGAGCTCAGTCTCGCGGGCGGCGCGATTCGCGGCTGGGACCGGCGCAACGGCTATTATTTCCAGATGCTGCAGTCGCTGGCCGCGCATTTCGACTTCGACGTCGAGCAACCCTTCGGCGAACTCGAGCCGCGCATCCAGGACGTGATCCTGAACGGATCACCCGAGGAGGTGCAGTTCAGTTACCGCAACGAGCGCGGTGACCAGCGCGTGCAGACCCACCCGTTCGAGGGCATTTTGCCCAACCTGAAGCGGCGCTACCGCGAAACCGAGTCGAGCATGGTGCGCGAGGAACTGGCCAAGTTCCTGTCGGACCAGCCCTGCCAGGCCTGCGGCGGCGACCGGCTCAACGAGGCCGCGCGCCACGTGTTCGTCGACCAGCGCAACCTCGCGAGTATCGCGCGCATGCCGATCGGCGAAGCGCTGGCGCTGTTCGAAAATCTCGACCTGCCGGGCAAGAAGGGCGAGATCGCGGCCAAGATCACCAAGGAGATCCGCGAGCGCCTGAATTTCCTGGTCAACGTCGGCCTCGATTACCTGTCGCTGTCGCGCAGCGCCGAGACCCTGTCCGGCGGCGAAGCCCAGCGCATCCGGCTCGCGAGCCAGATCGGCGCCGGCCTGGTCGGCGTGATGTACATCCTCGACGAACCGTCGATCGGGCTGCACCAGCGCGACAACGACCGCCTGCTGCGCACGCTGACCTACCTGCGCGACCTCGGTAACACGGTGATCGTGGTCGAACACGACGAGGACGCGATCCAGGCGGCCGATCACATCGTCGACATCGGCCCCGGCGCCGGCGTGCACGGCGGCGAAGTCGTCGCCACCGGTACCGCCGCCGAAATCGCGCGCCAGGAACACTCGATGACCGGCCAGTACCTCGCCGGCAAGCGCCGCATCGAGATTCCGCCGCGGCGCACGCCGGCGGATAACAAGAAGATGGTGCGTATTCACGGCGCCAGTAGCAACAACCTCAAGCAGGTCGATCTCGAGTTGCCGATCGGCCTGTTTACCTGCATTACCGGTGTATCCGGCTCGGGCAAGTCGACGCTGATCAACGAAACCCTGTACAAGCTCGCGGCCAACGAGATCTACGGCAGCTCGCACGCGCCCGGCGATTACGAGTCCTTCGGCGGTTTCGACCGGTTCGACAAGGTCATCGATATCAACCAGAGCCCGATCGGGCGCACGCCGCGCTCCAACCCGGCAACCTATACCGGCCTGTTCACGCCGATCCGGGAGCTGTTCGCCGGCACCCAGGAAGCGCGCTCGCGCGGCTACAAGCCGGGTCGTTTCAGTTTCAACGTCAAGGGCGGCCGCTGCGAGGCCTGCCAGGGGGACGGCGTAACCCGGGTCGAAATGCACTTCCTGCCCGACGTTTACGTGACCTGCGATCTGTGCAAGGGCAAGCGCTACAACCGCGAAACGCTCGACATCACCTACAAGGGCAAGTCGATCGACCAGGTGCTGGAAATGACCGTCGAGGACGCCTGCGAGTTCTTCAGCGCGATCCCGGTGATCAAGCGCAAGCTGGATACCCTGATGGACGTCGGCCTGAGCTACATTACCCTCGGCCAGAACGCGACCACGCTGTCGGGTGGCGAGGCGCAGCGCATCAAGCTGTCGCGCGAGCTGTCCAAGCGCGACACCGGCAGTACGCTGTACATTCTCGACGAACCGACCACCGGCCTGCACTTCCACGATGTCGAGCAGCTGCTCGGCGTGCTGCACCGCCTGCGCGATCACGGCAACACGATCGCGGTCATCGAACACAACCTGCACGTGATCAAGACCGCGGACTGGATCATCGATCTCGGTCCCGAGGGCGGCGACCGCGGCGGAGAAATTGTCGCCAGCGGCACGCCGGAAACGGTTGCGCTGGTGGCGCACTCGCATACCGGCCAGTACCTGCGACCGATCCTGCCCGCGGTGGCCAAGGAGTCCGCATGATGCGCGAGATCACCTGTTTCAAGGCTTACGACGTGCGCGGCAAGGTGCCGGACGAGCTCGATGCCGATGTTGCCTACCGCGTCGGTCGCGCCTACGCCCGCTTCATAGCGCCCCGCCAGGTGGCGGTCGGGCGCGACGTGCGCCACAGCAGCGAAACGCTGTTCGCTGCGCTCACCGAGGGTTTGCGCGACAGCGGTGTCGACGTGCTCGATCTCGGGCTTTGCGGCACCGAGATGGTCTACTTCGCCGCTTTCCACCTCGAGCTCGACGGCGGCATCATGATCACCGCGAGCCACAACCCGATCGATTACAACGGCATGAAGTTCGTGCGCGAGGGCGCGCGCCCGCTTTCCGGCGACAGTGGGCTGAAGGATATACACGCGCTGGCCGAGGCCGGCGAGTTCGACCCGGTCGACAAGCGTGGCAGCATCGAGGCGGTCGACCTGATGGACGACTACGTCGACCACTTGCTCGGCTACCTGCAGGACCCGGCCGGGCTGCAGCCGCTGCGTATCGTCAGCAACCCTGGCAACGGCATGGCCGGGCCGGTGATCGACCGGCTGCGAGCGCGCCTGCCGCTGGAGTTCATCACCATCCAGCACGAACCCGACGGCGATTTCCCCAACGGCATCCCCAACCCGCTGCTGCCGGAAAAACGCGGCGCCACCATCGACGCGATCCGCGAGCACGGCGCCGACCTCGGCCTGGCCTGGGACGGCGACTTCGACCGCTGCTTCCTGTTCGATCACAACGGGCGCTACATCGAGGGTTACTACATCGTCGGCCTGCTCGGCGCGCAAATGCTGCGCCAGCATCCCGGCGAGCGCATCGTGCACGATCCGCGGCTGACGTGGAACACGATCGAACTGGTCGAGGAAAGCGGCGGCGAAGCCGTGCAGAGCAAATCCGGCCACGCCTTCATCAAGGAAACCATGCGCGCGGTCAACGGCATCTACGGCGGCGAAATGAGTGCGCACCATTACTTCCGCGATTTCGGTTACTGCGACAGCGGCATGATCCCGTGGCTGCTGCTGGCGGAAATGATCTCGGCGCAGCGCAAATCACTGGCCGAGCTGGTGGACGAACGCATCGAGCGCTTCCCGGTCAGCGGCGAGATCAACGTTACCGTCGACGATCCGCTGGCGGTACAGCAACGCGTGCAGGCCCGGTTCGCGGATTTGCCGCACGAACTCGGGCAAATCGACGGTCTCAGCATGGATTTCGGCACCTGGCGTTTCAACCTGCGCGCCTCCAATACCGAGCCGCTGCTGCGGCTCAACGTCGAAACCCGCGGCGACTACGCGGCGATGGAATCCCGCCGCGACCAGCTGCTGCAGCTGATCAGCGAGGCCTGATTTACGCCAAAATTCACCCATATGGGGGTTGAGGGTCAAACAGGATATCTGTTAAACCCTTTATTTTGGCAGCGGCAGGCCGCGAATCGTGCACAATTGCGCCCAGCACACTAACGACGCGCGAGACCAGCCAGGCCCGGGGGACGTAATCCGCGCGCCATGAATATCATCGTCATAACCGCCATCGGCATGGGTGCCGCAATCGCGCTCATGTGGTTCCTGTTTCGGCCCTACGACTACGGTTCCGGCGCGCCGAAACTGTTCAGGATCGGCGCGCGCGAGACGAAATTACGCCCCGAGGAAGATACCGAGTGGCGCTCGGCGCGCATTCGGCCGGGGCTGAATTGCTGTGCGATGGTCAAGAGCCTCGAGGGCCAGGTGTTTCTCGCGCGCGAGGTTCCCGTGCTGCCGCTGGCCTACTGTTCCGAGAGCCGCTGCAGTTGTCACTACCTGTTCGAAGCGGACCGGCGCAGCGGTAGCGATCGACGCGTCGAACTGGCAAGGGTCAGCGCCAGGCTGACCGGCCTCGACCGACGCCAGTCGCCCGGCCGCAGGGTGGGCGACCTGTCACCCGCCTGAAGACTTCGACCGCGCGCCGCCGGTAGCCGCGGCGATCTGTTCAACTGCCGGATAAACCCGTCTTGCTTGCCCGAGTCAGCGCTACGCCGAATCAAGGCTCGGCTCGATAGCATTGTGCGGATACCAGCAGTGCTGCCAGCGAACAGGCCAGGGTTCGGCATCGCCAGGCCAACCAAACCTCATCGAGAAACTGGATTTAGCGACCCTGAAGCCCGAATAACAATACTTTTTTCTAATTAGTTGTGATTTGAAACTATTTATCTAGGATGACACGAAGCTAACGAACCGAGGCATCCGCCATGAAAAAAGTACTGATCCCGTCGCTGCTCACGCTGTGCGCAATCGTTGCAGTCTTTTCTCCCTGGTCCAGTTCGGCTCTCGCGCGAGCAATCCCCTCCGCCGACAAGAGTTTTACCAACGCTACTGCCGTAGCCGAGCGAAAGCCCGAATTTGCGTTTGCGCGCGGCGGCTATCGGCACGCGATGCCAACCTGGCAACGCTGACCAGCAAGCTTGAATCCCTTCGGATCACGCGCTCCTCCAGTCATCGCCCCCCGGGCAAAAAAAAGCCGGCGCTAAGCCGGCTTTTCCTGTCTTGCGAATCCCGTTACTCGTCGTCGTAATCGGCGTCGGGGCGATCGACCAGCTCGACGTAGGCCATGGGCGCCTTGTCACCCTGGCGGTAGCCGCACTTGAGGATACGCAGGTAACCGCCGGGGCGCTCCTTGTAGCGTGGCCCCAGGTCACTGAACAGCTTGCCAACCGCGGCCTTGTCACGAATGCGGTCGAACGCGAGCCGCCGGTTGGCGACGCTGTCTTCCTTGGCCAGCGTGATCAGGGGTTCCGCGACGCGACGCAGTTCCTTGGCCTTGGGCAGCGTGGTGCGAATCACCTCGTGGTCGAACAGTGACGCGGTCATGTTGCGGAACATCGCCTTGCGATGCGAGGAATTGCGGTTCAGTTGCCGCCCTGAATTACGGTGACGCATGGGTTAACCCTCTTAACTCGCCAGCTTGTCGTTGTCGATACTCGCGGGCGGCCAGTTTTCCAGGCGCATTCCCAGCGAGAGGCTGTACGATGCCAGCACGTCCTTGATTTCGGTCAGCGACTTCTTGCCCAGGTTCGGGGTCTTGAGCAGTTCGACCTCGGTACGCTGGATCAGGTCGCCGATGTAGTAAATATTTTCCGCCTTGAGACAGTTCGCTGAACGGACCGTCAGTTCGAGATCGTCCACCGGGCGCAGCAGGATCGGATCGATATGCGATTCCGGCTCGGTCTCGGCCTCTTCCTCGGATCCCTCGAGATTGACGAATACCGACAGCTGATCCTTGAGGATACTGCCGGCAATGCGAATCGCTTCCTCGGGATCGATGGTACCGTTGGTCTCGATGTCGATGATCAGCTTGTCCAGGTCGGTGCGCTGCTCGACGCGCGCGGCCTCGACGCTGTAGGCAATCTTGCGCACCGGCGAGAAAGACGCGTCCAGCTGCAGGTGGCCGAGCGCGGCATCTTCTTCCGAGGTCTGGCGCATGTTGGCGGGCTGGTAGCCGCGGCCCTTCATGACGTGCAGCGACATGTCGAAGTTGATGCCCTTGGTCAGCGTCGCGATGACGTAATCCGGATCGACGATCTCGATATCGTGGTCGAGCTGGATGTCGCCCGCGGTCACGACGCCGGGTCCCTTCTTGGCAATGGTCAGGGTGGCTTCGTCGCGCGCATGCATGATGATACCGACGCCCTTCAGGTTCAGCAGGATGTCGATCACGTCTTCCTGCACGCCGTCGATCGTCGTGTACTCGTGCAGAACACCCTCGATGCGGCAGTCGACGATCGCGCAGCCGCGCACGGACGACAGCAGGATGCGGCGCAGCGCATTACCGAGGGTATGACCGAAGCCGCGCTCGAGCGGTTCGATCGAGACCTTGGCGTGGTAAGTCGACTGCTCTTCGACCTTGACGTGCTTCGGCTTCAGAAGATCTGAGTAAGATTTTGACATATATAACTCGCTACTATTTGGAGTAAAGTTCAACGACCAGCTGTTCGTTGATGTCAGGCGGCAACTCGCCGCGTTCCGGCATGGCCTTGAAAGTGCCTTCCAGTTTGTTCGGGTCGACCTCGACCCAGCCCGGATGACCGATCTGCTCGGCCAGCGCCATCGCCTCGAGAATACGTGCCTGCTTACGCGACTTTTCGCGCACGCTGACGATGTCCGTCGGCTTGACCACGTAGGACGGGATGTTCACGGCCTGGCCATTCACCAGGATAGCCTTGTGGTTCACCAGCTGGCGCGCCTCGGCGCGGGTAGAGCCGAATCCCATGCGGTAAACGACGTTATCGAGTCGAGATTCGAGCAACTGCAGCAGGTTTTCACCGGTGGAACCCTTGAGACGCGAGGCTTCCTTGTAGTAGTTGCGGAACTGGCGCTCGAGTACGCCGTAAATGCGGCGCAGCTTCTGCTTTTCGCGCAGCTGCAGTCCATAGTCGGACTGGCGGGGCTTGCGCGTACCGGCGCCGTGCATGCCGGGCGGATTATCGATCTTGCACTTGGTATCCACCGCGCGGCGAGTCGACTTCAGGCTCAGGTCCGAGCCCTCGCGACGCATCAGTTTACATTTGGGTCCGATATATTTTGCCATGTCTGTGTCCAGCCTATACGCGACGTTTCTTCGGCGGCCGACAGCCGTTGTGCGGAATCGGCGTTACGTCGTCGATGCGTGAAATCTTGAAACCGATGGCATTCAGCGCACGTACCGCTGAATCCCGGCCCGGTCCGGGGCCCTTGACCATGACCTCGAGGTTCTTCATTCCGAGCTCCTGCGCCGCCTGCCCGGCCCGCTCGGCAGCAACCTGCGCGGCGAACGGGGTCGACTTGCGCGAACCACGGAATCCGGAACCACCCGCGGTGGCCCAGGTCAGCGCGTTACCCTGGCGATCACTGATCGTCACGATGGTGTTGTTGAAGGTTGCGTGGATATGCGCAACACCGTCGGATACGACGCGCTTGGTTTTTTTCTTCGAACGAGATCTATCGACCATTGAACTATTCCTGAATTATCGCTTGATCGGGCGACGCGGGCCCTTGCGGGTGCGCGCGTTGGTCTTGGTGCGCTGACCGCGCACGGGCAGACCCCGCCGATGACGGATGCCGCGGTTGGTGCCGAGATCCATCAGGCGCTTGATGTTCATCGACACCTCGCGCCGCAGGTCACCCTCGGTGGTAAAGGTGTCGACCTGCGCGCGGATCGCCTCGAGCTGGTCCTCGGACAAATCGCGTACCTTGGTTGCCGGATCGATGCTGGTGGCGGCACAAATTGCCGCCGACCGCGTCGGACCGATGCCGAAAATCGACTGCAACGCGATCACGGTATGCTTGTTATCCGGTATGTTTACACCTGCAATACGAGCCATATCTAGCCTTGTTCCTGTACCATGGGCAAAACGGGCGCCGATTCTAGCGGCCGTCGACCCGAATATCAATTAACCCTGGCGCTGCTTGTGCCGGGGATCTTTACAAATAACGCGCACCGAACCGTTGCGGCGAATGACCTTGCAGTTCTTGCACATTTTCTTTACCGAAGCTCTTACTTTCATAGCCTTGTCCTATCGGGCCCTAGCGCACCACGCCGGCGCCGCCGTACCCCTTGAAGTTCGACTTTTTCATCAGCCCGTCGTACTGGTGACTCATCAGGTGCGCCTGCACCTGCGCCATGAAATCCATGACGACGATGACGATGATCAACAGGGACGTACCGCCGAAATAAAACGGCACGTTCCAGAACAGGATCAGGAATTCCGGCAGCAGGCAGACCGCGGTGATATAGATCGCGCCCACCAGCGTCAGCCTCGACATGACCCCGTCGATGTAACTGGCGGTCTGGTTACCGGGGCGGATGCCGGGAATGAATGCACCGGACTTTTTCAGGTTTTCCGCGGTATCCTTCGAGTTGAACACCAGCGCGGTGTAGAAAAAGCAGAAAAAGATGATCGCGCCGGCATAAAACATCACGTACAGCGGCTGTCCCGGGGCCAGTGTCGCCGACAGGTCCTGCAGCCAGCGCATACCCTCGGCCTGGCCGAACCAGCTGCCCATCGTCGCCGGGAACAGGATGATGCTCGAGGCGAAGATCGGCGGGATAACGCCGGCCATGTTGAGCTTCAGCGGCAGGTGGCTGCTCTGTGCGGCATACATCTTGCGCCCCTGCTGGCGCTTGGCGTAGTTCACCGTGATGCGACGCTGACCGCGCTCAACGAACACGACGAAATAAGTCACCGCCAGGATGCCGACAAACAGCGCGAGGATGATCAGCGAGTTCAGCTCGCCGGTACGCACCAGTTCGAAGGTACCGCCGATAGCCGACGGCAGGCCGGCGACGATGCCGGCAAAAATCAGGATCGAGATACCGTTGCCGATGCCGCGCTCGGTAATCTGTTCACCAAGCCACATCAGGAACATGGTGCCGGTCACCAGCGTCACCGCCGCGGTGAAAATGAACGGGGGGCCGGGATTGACCACCAGCGCCGCGCCGCCGGTGCCGCTCTGGCTGGAGAGCGCTATCGCGATACCGATCGACTGGAAGGTAGCAAGCACCACCGTGCCGTAGCGCGTGTACTGCGTGATCTTGCGTCGCCCGGACTCGCCTTCTTTTTTCAGCTGTTCCAGGTAAGGCACCGCCACAGTCAGCAGCTGCATGATGATCGACGCCGAGATGTAGGGCATGACGCCCAGGGCGAAGATCGACATGCGCTCCAGCGCGCCCCCGGAAAACATGTTGAACATGCCGAGTATACCGGTGCGCTGCTGATCGAAGATCTCGCGCATGACGGCGATATCGATGCCGGGTACCGGGATAAAGGTACCAATGCGAAAAACGACCAGCGCGCCTATGACAAAAAAGATGCGCTTGCGCAGTTCGCTCAGCGAGCCCCCGGAGAGACTGTTGGCCAGTTGTTGGGCGGAGGGTTTTCCCACGTTACACCTGTGCTACGCTGCCACCGGCCGCTTCGATCGCGGCCCGTGCGCCGCGCGTGACCTTGACGCTGTCATCGACCGCGACCTTGCGCTTGATCTCACCCGACAGGATGATCTTCGCCTGGCGCGTCTGCGCCGGCACCAGTCCCTTCTCCCGAAGCCCCTGCAGGCTGACCGTGTCCAGGCCGCTTTTTTCCACTTCGTCGAGGCGCACCTCGGCGGAGAAGCGGCCCTTGCGCGAGGTGAAGCCGAACTTCGGCAGACGCATCTGCAGCGGCATCTGGCCGCCCTCGAATCCGGCGCGCACGCCGCCACCGGAGCGCGACTTCTGCCCCTTGTGACCGCGACCGGCGGTCTTGCCGCTGCCGGAACCGATGCCGCGACCGACGCGTTTGGCCGCTTTCTTCGAGCCCCTGGCGGGTTTAATCGTGTTCAGGTACATCACGCTTCCTCGACATTCAGCATGTACTGGATCTTGTTGATCATGCCGCGGTTTTCCGGGGTATCGATCACCTGTACGGTCTGGTGCATCCGCCGCAGGCCAAGGCCGGCAACACAGGCCTTGTGCGACTTCAGGCGACCGTTCTTGCTGCGCACCAGCGTCACGCGCAGGCGTTTGACACCGGCATCCACTTTTGCCGCGGCCGCCTGCTTTTCCGCGGGCTTCGCCGCCTCGGTTTTTGCCGCCGCTTTCTTCGGCGCGGCTTTTTTCGCCGCCGCCTTGGGCGCCGCTTTCTTGGCCGCTGCCTTTTTGGCCGCTGCCTTCTTCGGCGCCGCTTTTTTGGCCGCAGCCTTCGCGGCTGATTTCTTTTCGGTTTTCTCTTCGTCCGCCATGGTATTAACCCAAGATTTCCTCGACCGACTTGCCACGCTTGGCGGCAATCTGTTCCGGCGCCTGCATTTGCTTCAGGCCGTTGATGGTCGCGCGCACCAGGTTGATCGGGTTACGCGAACCGTTGCACTTGGCCAGCACGTTGTGTACGCCGACGGCCTCGAAAACCGCGCGCATCGCACCGCCGGCGATAACGCCGGTACCCTCGGAGGCCGGCTGCATGTAAACCCGGGCCGCCCCGTGACGGGCGTTCAGCGGGTACTGCAGCGTGCCGTCCTTGATCGCGACGCTGATCATGTTGGAACGCGCTTTCTCCATCGCCTTCTGGATCGCCAGCGGCACTTCGCGCGCCTTGCCGTAACCGAAGCCGACCTTGCCGTTGCCGTCACCGACCACGGTCAGCGCGGTGAAGCCGAACTGGCGGCCACCCTTGACCACCTTGGCCACGCGATTGACCGCGACCAGCTTTTCCATCAGGTCGTCGTTGGACTGGTTGTTTCTCGGTTCTGCCATCTCTCTCTCCCGACCCGCCTAGAATTTAAGGCCGTTTTCACGCGCGGAGTCGGCCAGCGCCTTGACCCTGCCGTGGTACTTGAAGCCCGAACGATCGAAGGCCACTTCCTCGATCCCGGCCGCCTTTGCCTTTTCGGCGATGATTCGACCAACCACGGCCGCAGCCTCGGCATTACCCGAGTACTTGATTTCCTTCTTCACGTCGGCCGACAGGGTCGAAGCCGCGGCGACAACCTTGCCGGTTTCGCCGGAGAACACCTGCGCGTAGGTATGCCGCGGCGTGCGGTGCACGCTCAGGCGATTGATGCCCAGCGACGCGATCTTGGCGCGGGCGCGGCGCGAACGCCTTAACCTGGATGATTTCTTGTCCATCTCGAACCTACTTCTTCTTCGCTTCTTTGCGTACGATCTGCTCGTCCGCGTACTTGATACCCTTGCCCTTGTAGGGCTCCGGCGGGCGGTAGGCACGGATTTCCGCGCAGACCTGGCCCACCTGCTGCTTGTCGCAACCGCGCACGACGATCTCGGTGGCCGCCGGGGTTTCGATCTCGATACCGTCCGGCACCGCGTAGTTGACCGGGTGCGACAGTCCCAGCGACAGGTTCAGCTGCTTGCCCTGGGCCTGGGCGCGGTAACCGACGCCAACCAGCTGCATGCGCTTCTCGAAGCCGTTGGCCACGCCCTCGACGATGTTGCCGATGACCGAACGCATGGTACCGGTGACCGCCAGCGCGGACTGGCTGTTGTTTTTCGGTGCCAGCGTAACCACGTTGTCTTCCTGCTTGAGCTCGACCGCGTCGTGCAGGGTGACGCTGAGGGCGCCTTTCGGGCCCTTGGCCGATACCTCGCGGCCGTCGACCTTGAACTCGACGCCGTTGGGTAATTCGATCGGTTTCTTCGCTATTCTCGACATGTCACACCACCGAACAGATGACTTCGCCACCGTGTCCCGCGGCACGCGCCTGGGAATCGGTCATAACGCCTTTCGAGGTCGAAATGATCGCAATACCCAGGCCGCCGTTGATCGACGGCAGGTCGTCTTTCGACTTGAAGATCCTGAGCCCCGGGCGCGAGATACGGCGCAGCTGCTCGATGACCGGTTTACCCTGGTAATACTTGAGCTCGATTACCAGCGTCTGTCGCGACTCTTCGGCTACCTTGAAATCACTGATATATCCCTCGTCCTTGAGCACGTTCGCGATGCGAACCTTCTGCTTGGACGACGGCATTTCGACACTGACCTTTTGCGCCTTCTGCGCATTGCGAATGCGGGTCAGCATATCTGCGATTGGGTCTTGTAAACTCATTTCAGTCTCTCTTACCAGCTTGCCTTGACAAGGCCGGGAATGTCGCCACGCATCGCGGCTTCACGAATCTTGTTGCGGCAAAGGCCGAATTTACGGTAAACGCCATGGGGTCTTCCGGTCACGCGGCAACGGTTCTGCTTGCGCACCGTGCTGGAATCGCGCGGCAACTTCTGCAGCTTCTCTACCGCGGCCATTTTTTCGTCGTAACTGCTGTCGAGGCTCTTGATGATTGCCTTCAACTCGCTGCGCTTGTTGGCGTATTTAGCCGCCAGGCGGCTCCGCTTCAATTCGCGCTGTACCATGGAACTCTTTGCCATAATCTCTTCTCTTCCTAACCCCTGAACGGGAACTGAAAAGCCGCCAGCAAGGCACGGCCTTCGTCGTCGCTGCCAGCGCTGGTGGTGATGCTGATATTCAGCCCGCGCAGCTTGTCGATCCGATCGTAGTCGATCTCCGGGAACGCGATCTGCTCGCTGATTCCCATGTTGTAGTTACCCTGGCCGTCGAAACCCTTCGGGCTCAGGCCGCGAAAGTCACGAATCCGCGGAATCGCGAAATTGATCAGGCGATCGAGGAATTCGTACATGCGGTCACGCCGCAGGGTAACCTTGCAGCCAATGGTCATGCCCTCGCGGATCTTGAAGCCCGCGATTGCTTTCTTGGCCACGGTAATCACCGGCTTCTGGCCGGCAATCAGCGACAGGTCTTCGAGCGCGCCCTCGATGGCTTTCTTGTCCTGCGAGGCTTCACCGACGCCCATGTTGAGCGTTATCTTGGTGATGCGCGGAATCTGCATCGGCGACTGGTAGGCGAACTGCTCCTGCAGCTTGCCGGCCACGGTGTCACGGTAATGTTGCTCTAATCGGGTCATAATCGAATCCTAGATGTCCACGACTTCGCCGTTGGACTTGAAAAAACGCACCTTGCGATCGTCCTCGAGCGTCTTGATGCCGACCCGGTCACCCTTCTGCGTGTGCGGGTTGAACAGCATCACGTTGGAAGCATCGATCGGCGCTTCCTGGTCGATGATGCCGCCGGCTTCGCCGCTGCGCGGGTTGGCCTTGACGTGCTTCTTGACGATATTGACGTTTTCCACCAGCAGGCGCCCGTCGTCGAGGCGCCGCAGCACGTTGCCGCGCTGGCCCTTGCTGCGCCCGGCAATCACGATGACTTCGTCACCCTTCCTGATCTTTTGCATGACCTTGGTCTCCTTTGCCTACAGCACTTCCGGCGCCAGCGAAATGATCTTCATGAACTTTTCGCCGCGCAGTTCGCGCGTAACAGGGCCGAAGATACGGGTACCGATCGGCTGCAGGTTGTTGTTGAGGATGACCGCCGCGTTGCCGTCGAACTTGATCGAGGATCCGTCGGGGCGGCGCACGCCACTGGCGGTACGCACGACCACGGCGTTGTACACCTCGCCTTTCTTGACCTTGCCGCGCGGAATCGCATCCTTGATGCTGACCTTGATGATGTCGCCAATGGCAGCGTAGCGCCGCTTGGAACCACCCAGCACCTTGATGCACTGCATCTTGCGCGCACCGCTGTTGTCCGCGGCATTCAAAACTGTTTGCATCTGAATCATGACGTCACCTAGCTCGCTTTCTCGACGACCTTGACCAGTGTCCAGGACTTGGTCTTGGAAATCGGACGGCACTCCGAGATCTGCACCGTGTCGCCGACGCTGCATTCGTTGTTTTCGTCGTGAATGTGCAACCTGGTCGACTTCTTCACGAACTTGCCGTAGATCGGATGCTTGACCCGGCGCTCGATCAGCACGACCGCGGACTTGTCCATCTTGTCGCTGACGACCGAACCGGTCTGGATTCGTAAAACCTTTTCTTCGCTCATGACGCTTCACCACCGCGTTTTTCGTTGATCACGGTCTTCACGCGCGCAATGTCCTTGCGCACGCGCGTGATCTGATCGGTGCGCACGGCGTCGGGATTCACGCCACGCTGCATGCGCAGGTTAAACTGTTCCTTGCGCAGGGCGATCAGCTCGTCGCGCAATTCCTGGTCTGATTTGGCTCGCAATTCGGCAGCATTCATTACATTACATTCCGGCTGACAAAAGTGGTCTTGAACGGCAGCTTGGCCGCGGCCAGGCGAAATGCCTCGCGCGCGACGGGCTCGGCGACACCTTCCATTTCGTACAGCACGCGACCCGGCTGAATCTTGCACACCCAGTACTCGACGTTGCCCTTACCCTTGCCCATGCGGACTTCGAGCGGCTTTTTCGATACCGGTACGTCCGGGAAGACGCGGATCCAGATTTTTCCGCCACGGCGGATATGGCGCGTCATCGCACGGCGCGCGGCCTCGATCTGGCGCGCGGTCATCTTGCCGCGCTCGACCGCCTTGAGGCCGTATTCACCGAAGCTGACCTTGTTGCCGGTCGTCGCCAGGCCGCGATTGCGACCCTTGAACTGCTTGCGAAATTTGGTTCGTTTTGGCTGTAACATGGTTGACTACTCTTACTTGGCCGCCTGCTTGCCGTCGGAATCCTTGCTCTCGAGGCCGAATACCTCGCCCTTGTAAATCCAGACCTTGACGCCGAGGATGCCGTAGGTGGTCAGCGCTTCGGCAAAGCCGTAGTCGACGTCGGCACGCAGCGTGTGCAGCGGCACACGGCCCTCGCGGTACCACTCGTTGCGCGCGATTTCGGCGCCGTTCAGACGACCCGAAACGTTGATCTTGATACCCTCGGCGCCGAGACGCATGGCGTTGGTGACCGAGCGGCGCATCGCGCGGCGAAACATGACGCGGCGCTCGAGCTGCGAGGCGATACCCTCGGCAACGAGCTGTGCATCGAGCTCCGGCTTGCGGATTTCCTCGATATTGATCTTGACGTTGTTGATGTGCACGGACACCAGCGACGCAACTTCGATGCGCAGCCGTTCGATGTCCTCACCCTTCTTGCCGATGATGATGCCCGGACGCGCGGTGTGGATCGTGACCGCGACCGACTTGGCCGGACGCGAGATCTGGATGCGGCTGACCGCGGCCTGCGCAAGCTTTTTCTTCAGGAAGTCCCGGATCTTCAGGTCTTCGTCGAGAAAATCGGCGAACGAGTCGCTGTCGGCATACCACTTCGAGGTCCAGTCGGTGGCGATGCCCAGGCGAAAACCGGTCGGATGTACTTTTTGTCCCATGGTTTGACTCTTAGCTGTCCGCGACCGTCACGGTGATGTGACTGGTACGCTTGATGATTCGGTTGCCGCGGCCCTTGGCACGCGCGCGCATGCGCTTGAGGACCGGGCCCTGGTCGACGTAAATCGACGCGACCTTGAGCTCGTCGATGTCGGCGCCGTCGTTGTGTTCGGCGTTGGCGATCGCGGATTCGAGCACCTTGCGCACCAGCACCGCGGCTTTCTTGTTGCTGAAGGTCAGCAGGGTCAATGCCTTGTCCACGGACAGGCCGCGGACCTGGTCGGCGACCAGGCGGCACTTCTGCGGCGAGATCCGCGCAAAACGATGTTTAGCACTGGTTTGCATGTCTTACCTTTTCTTCGCTTTCTTGTCGACGATGTGCCCGCGGTAGGTGCGCGTCAGCGAAAACTCGCCGAGCTTGTGCCCCACCATGTTCTCGTTGATCAGCACCGGCACGTGCTGGCGGCCGTTGTGCACGGCAATCGTCAGCCCGACCATCTCCGGGATGATCATCGAGCGCCGCGACCAGGTCTTGATCGGACGCTTGTTGTTGGTCTCGACCGCTTCGAGCACCTTCTTCATAAGGTGCTGATCGACAAACGGACCTTTTCTCAGTGAACGGGGCATCTAGCTTATCCTCTTCTATGCTTTCCGCTTTCTGCGGCGACGCACGATCAGGTGGTCGGTGCGCTTGTTCGAGCGGGTCTTGTAACCCTTGGTCGGCGTTCCCCACGGGGATACCGGGTGACGGCCGCCTGAGGTGCGGCCCTCGCCGCCGCCATGCGGGTGGTCTACCGGGTTCATCGCGACACCGCGCACGGTCGGGCGGATTCCGCGCCAGCGCGAAGCGCCGGCCTTGCCGAGCGAGCGCAGGTTGTGTTCGCCGTTACCGACTTCGCCGACAACCGCGCGGCAGTCGGCCAGCACCTTGCGCATCTCGGTCGAGCGCAGGCGCAGCGTGGCGTAAGCGCCTTCGCGCGCGACCAGCTGGGCCGAGGTACCGGCCGAGCGTGCGATCTGCGCGCCCTTGCCGGGCTTGAGCTCGATGTTGTGTACGACGGTACCGACCGGGATGTTACGCAGCGGCAGGCAGTTGCCCGGCTTGATACCGGCATCGTCGCCCGAGCGCAGCCGATCGCCGGCCTTCAGGCCCTTGGGCGCGATGATGTAACGACGCTCGCCGTCCATGTACTTCAACAGCGCAATGTGCGCGGTGCGGTTCGGATCGTACTCGATACGCTCGACCACGGCCTCGATACCGTCCTTGTTGCGCTTGAAGTCGACCTTGCGATAGCGCTGCTTGTGGCCGCCACCCATGTGCCGGGTGGTGATCCGGCCGGCGTTGTTACGCCCGCCGGACTTGGCTTTCTTTTCCAGCAGACCCGCGTAGGGCTTACCCTTGTGCAGGCCGGGTGTCTTGACCGAGACGACGAAACGGCGTCCCGGTGAAGTCGGTTTTGCTTTGATCAGGGCCATGACTCTAACCACCTAAGCTTGCAAGGTCGATCTCGTGACCCTGTTCGAGTGAAACGTATGCCTTTTTCCAGTCCGAACGGCGGCCGCTGCGCATCCCCATGCGCTTGGACTTGCCCTTCATGTTGACGGTGCGTACGTCGGCAACCTTGACGTTGAACAGCTGTTCGACCGCCTGCTTGATTTCGCTCTTGTTGGCGTCGGTCGCAACCTGGAACACGGCCTGGTTGGCGGCGTCGCCGAGCAAAGCCGATTTTTCGGAGATGTGCGGGCGCTTGATGATCTGGTACATGCGTTCGGGGTTCATTTCAGGCGCTCCTCGAGCTTCTTCAGCGCGGCTTCGTCGATGACGATCTTGTCGGATTTGACCAGGCTGACCGGGTCGACGATCGCGACGTCCATGACGTGGACGTTGGGAATGTTGCGAGCCGCGAGGTAAACCGCCGAGTCGAGCCCGTCGGTCAGTACCAGCGCCTTGTCGACACCCAGCTCGTCGAGGCGAGCCTGCATCAACTTGGTTTTCGGTTCGCTGACGCCGAGCTTGTCGATCAGTACCAGGCGCTCCTGGCGGACCAGTTCCGAAACCAGGCTGCGCAGGCCGGCACGGTACATTTTCTTGTTCAGCTTCTGGCTGTAATCACGCGGGGTCGCGGCGAAGGTAACACCACCGGAACGCCACAGCGGGCTGCGGATGGTGCCGGCACGCGCACGGCCGGTACCTTTCTGCCGCCAGGGCTTGGCGCCGCCGCCCTGGACCGCGCTGCGGCTCTTCTGCGCCTTGGTGCCGGCACGCGCGCCGGCGAGATAGGAAACGACGAGCTGATGCACCAGCGCCTCGTTGAAACCCGCGGCGAAAGCATCGTCGGAAACGGATACCGTCTTTTTCGAGTTATGAATGGTTATATCCATGGCTTGCGTTCTCTGGAAACTGGCTGTCGGTTAGGCCTTGTCGCGCTGCTTGGAGGCGGGGCGCACGATGACGTCGCCGCTCCTCGCCCCGGGTACCGGGCCCTTGATGAGCAGCAGGTTGCGCTCGGCGTCCACGCGCACGATTTCGAGGTTCTGCGTCGTGGTGCGGGCGGCGCCCATGTGACCGGACATTTTCTTGCCCTTGAAGACACGGCCCGGGGTCTGGTTCTGACCGATGGAGCCGTTGGCGCGATGCGACAGCGAGTTACCGTGCGACATGTCCTGGGTGCGAAAGTTGTGCCGCTTGACGCCACCCTGGAAGCCCTTGCCCTTGGAAATACCGGCGACATCGACGATCTGGCCCTGTTCGAACACGTCGACCTTGAATTCGCTGCCGAGCTCGATGTCGTCGGTGGAATCGACGCGAAATTCCCAGGCGCCACGTCCGGCCTCGATACCGGCTTTCTTGTAGTGGCCAGCCATCGGCTTCGTGACCCGGTTGGGACGACGCGTCCCGGTAACCACCTGCACGGCGCTGTAGCCGTCGTTTTCGACGGTCTTGATTTGCGACACCCGATTGGGCTCGACTTCGATCACCGTAACGGGGATCGAAGCGCCTTCGTCGGAGAAAATACGGGTCATACCGACCTTACGCCCTACCAAACCGAGAGACATCGTAAAAAACCTCTAAACAAACAGTAGCTGTCGCATTTGAGTAATTCGTCCACGAATTTTCAAATGACGAAGAGTGCAAGCCTTCTGCACTTTTCTTTCGTTTTCAGGGACTTGCTTGCCCGAGAACCCGCCCGCAGATCCTTCTACGGCAGACAACGACGTGTCGTTATCTCGCTAATTAACCGCTCTTTTTCAAACGTGCGGCCCGATACGAAATGCCGTATCGAGCCGCAAGGGCGCGCACTATAACAGATAAAAATGCGGAAGTTAAGCCCTTCATTTAATTAAATTAATCGGATCTGGCATCCGATCCGAAGACCATCGATCGAGGCCCCATCATCGGACATGGTACAGTCGACCTGGACCACATCGTCATCCCCGCGAAAGCGCACTACTGTCCGGGATATTTTAAACGCCTGATCAAAAACACTTTTAAAAACGATGTTTTGCTACGCTAAAGCCGTACTCCGACTTAATTCTCTACCTCTTGAGTTGTCATCCCGCGGCTCGACCGCGGGA
>JASJCI010000046.1 GCA_030066085.1 Gammaproteobacteria bacterium
CAGAAAACCTTGGCTCATCACTGGACCCCGCGGTCGAGCCGCGGGGTGACAGGTGTTAACAGTGCTGTAAAAAATTATTCCGGGCAGCAGTGCGCGTAAGCGGGGATCTCAAGAGGTCCGCACCAGATCCCCGCCTGCGCGGCGGTCCGCCGATGCGGGATGACGATGGGGTTTCGATAGACAGCCCGCAATAGGGGGACGTACCCCAATTTCCCAGGCCGCTATGGATCCCGCGGTCAAGCCGCGGGATGACGGAGAAACGGCGCGGGGATGACGATGTGAAAAGGCAGATTGGCCATACTTTGTTCAGCGATTGTCCGCGGCCGGACGGGAGAAATAGGCTGCCGCGCGCCGCAGGATTTCGTTGGCGCGCTTGAGTTCGCGGTTTTCCTGCTCGAGCTGATGCATGCGCGAGAGTATGATTCGACGCTCCCAGTCGGCGCCGGTCAGGCCGACATCGTCGATTGGCTCGCGCTCCGTTGACGGCGCCGCGGGTAGCGGCACGGCGGTCGATTCGCCGAGGATGGCCCTGTGTTTCATCTGGCGTAACTCCTGTTCATGATGCCTGGTTCGTTAGGTTCGACGGTGCCAGGTCAGTCTGGCGGCGGCGCGATGGAAGGCGGGATTCGCATCGGCGGGACCCTGCGAAACTGCGCCAGCGGTTCCGGCGCGGGCGCCTTGCACAGGTCCAGCGACAGCGTGCTGATTCCGTTTTCGAGGCGGCTGGCGCAGGGCAGACGCAAACCGCGCATCAGTTTGGCCATGCGAAAGTTCTGTGCCAGCATCGAACCTTCGAGCCGTTCGATGCCGAGGTTACGCGCGCAGTCGGTCAGCTTGTGCAGCAGCAGGCCGCCGATACCGCGGCCCTGGTAATCATCCTGTACCGTGATCGCAACCTCGGCCCAGGTCGACGCGGCGCATGCGCGCACGAAGCGCCCGACGCCGATGAGCCGCCGACTGTCGCCGACGCGGGATTCGGCGACGATCGCGACGTGCCGGAGAAAGTCGACCTGGCAAAAGCGCGTGAGTTCATCCTCGCTCAAATCCAGCTTGGTGCAGAAAAAGCGGTTGCGCAGCGAGTCGGCGCCCAGCTTGAAAAACAGGTCTTCGCGCAGCGCGACCCGGTCACCGGGCGCAATCGCGCGCAGGTCGATCTGGCTACCGCTGGCGAGATGCCAGCTTTCGGCGAGCATTGCAGGGTCGAGGGCCATGCCCGGTTCGCTGCGCGCAGCGGGGCCCGCCGCAACCAGCGGGCCGCGGCCGTCGAGTACGCGGCGCAGGGCCGCATTGGGTCTGGCGAGGTTCATCGTCGGGATCACCGGGCGTCGCGGGCGCGGGCCGTGCACCCCGCTGCGGGTAACGCACGGCGTGGATGGTCCTCGAAGCCCGCGATCGGGGCTTCGACTACTCGGTGCATGCTCGGATGCTCCATAATCACCTGGTCTCGAGTACCTCTCCGCGGCCCAGCCGCCGGGAACGACGGCGGGCGCATTCGCTGCAGGGCATGCTGCGCTGCATCATCAGATAATGGTTGGTCATGCCGGGGTTTACAAGCGCACGCCCCGCAAAGCCCCTGGCCACGATCATTTGCCCCGCTAGCGTGCAATTTCCATGCACTCATGTGGTTCCTCGACGCGCTGGCCGACCGATATCGCAAGCAATTATTGTCGTTGCCGGACATCATGGCCGTTGCTCAATAGTAGAGCTTGCGCCTGATAACCGCGGCGTCTTTCCAGGCGCTTACGCAGGCCTGGTAGAAGCGCCTGCCGAACGACGGGGCGGATGGTTTGCGTTGCATGATTCGATTCTCCGGTACGGTTGAAGCCGAGCTCGCCCACGCTGGCCGAGCGCCGTTACGGGCCCGGCGCTTCAGGCCGCGCTACGGTGGGTTTCGGTGGACGCAGCGACAGCTGCAGCGTGTTGCGCCGGTTGCAGTTCGACCGGGTCGGCGGCCGCCGGCCCGTGCCCCGATTGCGTGCGGTCGAGCTGCATATTCGCGCTTCGTTCGCTCGCGTTTTGCGTCGGCAACAGTCCCACGTGACGGTTGGTAGGCACCAGCGTCAGCGCCCAGGGATCGCGGTCCAGCGTCATCATGACGGCGTTGACGCGTGCGCGGGAAACCGTTTCGAAATAGCGTTCGAGGATTTTGCAGACTTTGTTCATGGAAATCATGGCTTGACTCATCTAATCTAGCTGGCGTCGTTTCACAGCTCGCCCGAGTTGTGATCGTATGCGCCGGATGAACCTGATAATAGGAACGCCATGCAGCGGTCACAAACGAGAAATTGTTAATCGCCAGGTAAGCACAGCTAACCCCAGCCGCCGATGATCGAGAACCTGCCATTCAGCGCGCTGCGCGTCTTCGAAAGCGCCGCTCGTCACCTCAGTTTCAAGCGCGCCGCGGAAGAACTTTTCATCACGCCGGCGGCGGTGAGCCAGCAGATCAAGACGCTGGAGCACCAGCTTGGGGTGCAACTGTTTCACCGCCACAGCCGCGGACTGTCGCTGACCGACGCGGCCACGGCGGGTTTGCCGGCGCTGACCGGCGGGCTGGAGCAGCTGGTGGAGGCGGTCAACCGCATGCGCGAGGAAAATGGCCAGGCGTCGCTGACCGTGTGGATGGCGCCGTCGTTTGCCGCGCGCTGGCTGGTACCGCGGCTGAACCGCTTCTACGACGTGCACCCCGAAATCGACCTGACCATCACCGCGAGCAAGAACCTGATCGACAGCAAGACCTCGCCGGGCGGTATCTCGGCGGAAAGCCTGGCGCGCGACAATGTCGATGTCGCGGTGCGTTTCGGCAAGGGTAACTACCCGGGCTGTCGCGTCGACAAGCTGTTCCCGGTGGCCGCGGTGCCGCTGTGCAGCCCGCGGCTGCTCGAGGGTGAACACCCGCTGCGCTGTCCCGACGATTTACGCCACCACACCCTGCTGCACGACGATACCGCCTATGAAGGCCGGCCCGACTGGGCGACCTGGCTCGCGGCCGCCGGGGTCGACGATATCGACGACAAGCACGGCATCCACTTCAACCATGTCAACCTCGCGCTGACCGCCGCGGCCGAGGGGCAGGGTGTCGTGCTCAGTATCCACGCGCTCGCGAGCGAAGACATCGCCGCGGGTCGACTGGTGGTGCCGTTCGATATTGCGCTGCCGCTCGAATATGCCTATTACGTGATCACGCGCGAAGATCGTAACGATCACCTGCAAACGCTCCAGTTCCGCGACTGGATCGTCGGCGAAGCCCGCGCCGAGAGCCACGCCGGCGACCCCGAAGCCGCCGCCTGACTCCCCTCGTCATCGCGAGGCCTGGCGTCCCGGGATCTCCGGACGCACCCGTATCATCTCTCATCGTCATCCCCGCGCAAGCGGGGATCTTGTGATGAGGGTGCATCTGGAGATCCCCGCTTACGCGGGGATGACGATGGGGCCTCGGGTGGGATTATCGGGGTACGTCCCCGATCTGGATTATTGTTCGCTGAGGCTGCGGTAGTAGTCGGCGATCATGTCGCGGTACTCGTCCGGGATCTCGGTCGGGTCCGACAGCGGCAGCTCGGAACTGTCCTTGGTTACGAGTTGATTGCGCAGCCGGTACTCCAGTTCCATCAGCGCCTGCAGCGCGAGATCCTGCGCGGCCGGGTCGGCATTGCCGCTGCCGCCGGCCAGCGCCTCCAGGCTTTGCAGCACCGGTTCGACGTCGCCGGGCGGTATTCCTTCCTCGACCAGGCCGCGGCCGACCGCCCTGGCGCGCTCGGCGATCTCGCTGAGTTCACCGGGGCGCAGGATCGGGCCGCCGCGGCTCTCGCCGTCGCTCGGCCCGAAGCCGCCGGTAGCCCCGCGCTGGCCGCGTGAATCCGCGGCGCCGCGGTCGCGGATCGAGCGCAGATCGCGCGCCAGGTCGCGCAGCTGCTCGACCGCGCGTTCCTGTCCGCGCGCGCCGTCGGCGTCGACGCTGTCGAGCGCGCGCGCGATTTGCTCGCGAATGCGCGCGATCCCCTGGCGAATCTCGTTTTCGTTGTCTTCGGCGAGCTCGCGGTTGTCGTGGCGCAGCATCTTGCGCGTGCGGCCGATGCGATCCTGCAGGCGCGCGTCGCGCCCGGCGCGCAATGCCTCGCGCAGCGCCTGGCCGGCGCGCGGCTGGTCTTCCTTCGCCTCGGTAAGCAACTCGCCGATTTCCTGCTCGAGTTCGTTGAGATCGTCGGACAGCGTTTGTTTCTTCTGTTGCAGACGGTCCAGCCGGTCTTCGAAACCGGCGTCGCGCTCGGTGTCGAAACCCGCGGTATCACGCGCGATCTCGGCCTGTCGGCGCTCGGCCAGCTCGGCGCGGCGCAGGCTGCGCTCCACCGCCTCGCTGAACTGGCGCACGCGGCCCTGGTCGAGCAGGCGCTGCGCCTCGCGCAGCTGCTCCGCCGCCTGGCGCGCCTGGTCGACGTTGTTGCCGCTGCCGCCGGAATTTTCCGCCGCCTGGCGCATGGCCTCGGCGGCCTCGCGCATCTGCCGGACCGACTGCTCGAGCTGCGGATTCGGCTGCTGCCGCGTGAGGCGTTCGAGCTGGCGCGCCATTTCTTCGAGTTCCTCGGCCAGCGCCTGCTGGCGCCGGCTCGCGCTGGCGCTCGACGGCTGGCCCTGGCGGCGCAGCTGGCGCTCGATTTCCTGCTGCTGGCGGCGCGCGAGTTCGCGCAGCTTTTCCAGCGTCTCGTCGATTACCTCTTCCGCCGGCGGCTGGCGCTCGCCGCCGTGCTGCACGGTGTCGTACTGGTGGCGCAGCTTGTCCATCTCCAGCTCGAACAGGTTCATCAGGTCCTCGAAACCCTGGCTATCGCCCGAACCCTGGCCCTGGTTGGACAGCGACACGTTGATGTCGCGGAACACCGCGTCGGCGCGCTGCAGGTGCTTGAGCGCCACCTGCGCGTCGGTCAGCGCCGCGTCGACCTCGGCCTCGCCGAGTTCGCGCTCGACCTCGCGCATGGCCCCGGTAGCCTGCGGTAATTCCTCGAGGATGGCCCGGTAGCGTGGATCGGTGCGGATGACCGCGCGGCTCTCGATGCGGCGAATGATGGCTTCCACGCGGTCGCGGATGCGCGCCTGCGCGGTCACCAGCAGGTCGAGGTTTTCACGCCAGGTTTCGTCGCTGAAACTGTCGCGGTCGCGGATCATCTTGAAGGTTGCGACCACGAACTGTTTTTGCTGCTCGGCCAGCTGGCCCTGCGATTCACCACCCTGCTGACCGCCGCCGCCAGCACCGCCGCCGTCGCCACCCTCGGCGCGGCGGAAGTTATTGCTGAAAGGACGCACCTGGTAGAAGAACATGTCGCTGGTAGCGGTGCGGGTCGCGTCCGCCGGCGCCAGTTCGTCGGCGCTGACGTAATAGGAAATCAGGTCGCCGGGCTCGAGGCCGAGATCTTCGAGGTAGACGACGTGCTCGGCCTCGACGCTGCGCAGCGAGGCGGGTTCGACATCGCTCGCCAGCAGCGCGATGCGCTGCTCGGCCTCGCCGTTGACCGACAGCACCAGTTCCAGCCGGGCGACGCCCTGGTCGTCGGCGGCGCTGACCCGCAGCACCGGTTCCTCGATCATGCTGACGCGGGTATCGCGCCCGGGGCTCAGGATCGACACGCTCGGATGCTGGTCGTCGATCGCGGCGATGCCGTATTCGGGCACGGTGGCCACCAGCGTACCGCTCGCGCGCTGCAGCAGGACGCGGTAGGCGCCGTCACGCTCGACCCTGAGTTCGCCCTGCCAGCGGCCGTCCGCAGCGCGGGTCAGCGCGATCTGCTCGCCGTCGTCGAGCTCCAGCACGCCGCCCGGAATCGGTATGCTCGGCTCGACCAGCACTTCGACGCGGGTGCCGCGCAGCGCGGCGATATCGCCGGTATCGAGCAGCGTTTCCGGCGGCAGCATGGTATAGGACGGAAAGTGATAACGCAGGCCGATGGTTTCGACCGCCGGGATATCGGTCACGGTCAGGCGATACACCGGTGTTTCGCGGCCGGCGCCGGCGACGTAGTAGTCGGTATCCGCGCCGACGTCGAACAGGAACGCCTGGTAGCGACCTGCATCGTCGATCGCGTCCATGGTCGCCTGTTGCCAGCTGAGACCGCCGTCGGTCGACGTCAGCAGCACGACGCCGTCTCCGTCGAAGCCGTCGATGGTGGCGCTGATCAATTGATCCGCGCCGCGCGCGATCTCGGCATCGCCCGGTGCGAGCTCGATACGGTACGGCGACACCCGTTCGACGCTGGCCCAGGCCTGCAGCAGCGCCGGTGCGCCGCGCTCGAGGAACGCCGGCGGCGCCAGCGCGAGCGCGATCAGCAGCAGCGCGGCGACGCCGAGCTTGGCGAACGCGCGGCGATGACCCTCGCGCTCGACCCGGTCGCCGTATTCGATGCGCGCGCAGGCCTCGAGCGCGCGTGCGCGCAGCTGTTCGATCATTTGCGACGACAGCGCCGCGTCCTGTTGCCGGCCGGCATCGACCGCGCTCAGCACGATCGACGCGAGTTCGGGTTCGTGTTCCTCGAGGTACAGCGCGACCTGCACGTCGTCGGCCTCGCGCCGCAGCGGCCGCAGGCAGAATCCTAGTGTCAGCACCAGCAGCGTCAGCAGCAGCGCGGCGCGCGCGAGCCATACCGCGGGCGGCGCGAAGTGGAACCAGTCGACCAGCCAGGCCGCGAGCAGGAAGGCGCCGCTGGCAAACACCAGCGCCCAGAACGAGCCGTCGAGCAGCAGGCGCAGGCGCCAGCGCCCGCGGATGCGCGCGATGACGTCGTCGAGGTCGGGCTGGGCGCGCCCGGTGGCCGGCTTCAGCAGCGCCAGCCAGCCGGCGTTGTTGTTCGATGTCGTGTCCATCTGGGTCAGGCCTCCTTTCGCCGCGCGGATCGCCGCATGCCGAGCCAGTTGGCCGACAGGGCCTCCACCAGTAACAGCACCAGCAGGGCCGCCAGGATCGCGAACGCCAGCCGCTGCTCGCGCTCGCGCGCGGCCGCCTGGCGCAGGGTCGGCGCGGCATCCGCGCGCGGTGTCGCGGCCGAGGTCCTAATGTCCTCGACAAAACGCTCGAGGTCAAGTCCGCCCGGCGCGGACTCGGCGGGATCGACGTTGGCGGCGACCACGATTTCGACGTCACCCGGCGCGGCATTGTGCACCTGGTAAAAGCCCGGTTCGTCGAGCGTCAGCAGGGCCGCGTCGCGCTGCAGGCGCAGCGCACGGGTCGAGGGTGACTCGATCACCAGCGGGCCGAGGTCGGCGGCGGCCACCACCGCGTCCGCGCCGGCCAGCGCGCGCGCGTGGCGCAGCACGTCGACCACGCTGCCGATGCGGGTATCGCCGGCGGGCGCCTGGTAAGCCGTGAGGTAACGCAGCGCCTGCTGCAGCAGGGGTACGAACGCCGGCTGCAGCGCAAGATCGTTCCAGTGGCGGTCGAGCGTGGTGGTCAGTACCAGCACGCGGCCGTCGCCGACCGCACGTTCGAGCAGCGCGGCGCCGCCGTCGTCGAAGCGCGCCAGCACGCGATCCCCGTCGTTCGCCTCGAACACGCGGTAGCTGAACACGTTGGCGCCCGCGAGATCGGCGACCTGGCGCGGCCCGAGCGCGGCCGCAAGCGGATGCGCCGGCGCGAATCCCGCAAGTTCGAAAGCAGTGCCGCGCGCCGCGTCGACGCGGCGGTCGGGCGATCCCGGCAGAAAGCCGTCGTCGCCGGCCGGCCAGTAAACCGGGGCGGTGTCGCCGACCGCGACCAGCAGGCCACCGCCGGCCGCGACGAAAGCGCCGAGCGCGTCGCCGAGTTCACCGCCGGGCAGCGCGACGTCGTCGAGCACGATCGCGGCGCGATTTTGCAGGTCGGCGGGTTCGAGATCGTCGACCGATCGGCGCTCGACGTGGAATGCTGGCGCGCGCGCGAGGCGCAGCGCATTGTTCAGGTATACCGCCTGGTTGGCGCGCGGCGTATCGCGCTCGACCACCAGGACCGGCAGTTGCTGCGTGCGCGAGTAGACGAAGTGCAGTCGGTTATCGGCCGCGAGCGCGTCATCGCCCAGCCGCAGCAGGCCGCGCTGCAGGTCGGCGTTGACCGGCACACGATCGAAGGTTTCGCTCACCGCGCCGCCCGCCGGCAGCTCCAGCGCGCGGCGGCTCAGCACGCGGCCGCCGAGTTCGAGCGCCAGCGTCGTTTGCAGGGTATCGTCGGCGCGATTAGAAATTTCGACCGCGAGCGCGAACTCGTCCGCCGCGCCGTTCGACGCCGGCAGGATTTCGACCGCGGTCAGCGCCGCGTTGGCGTTGTCCGCGAGTTCGATCAAGCGTGTCTCGAACTCGATATCGGGCGCGATGCGCGGTACGCGCGGCGCCGCTTCGCCGCGGAAATCGGAAATCATGACGATACGCTTGCGCCCGGCGGTGCTGCCCTCGAGCAGGCGCGCGGCCTGCTCGATCGCGCTCGCCAGCCGGGTCGCGCGGTAGCCCGGCGAGGATTCGCGCAGCAGCGCGCGCAGCGCGGCGGCGTCGCTGGTCAGGTCGCTCAGCAGCAGGGTTTCCTCGTCGAACAGGATCAGGCCGACCCGGTCCGCGGTGCCGCGCGCGTCGACCAGTTCGAGCGCCGCTGCGCGCGCGCGCTCCCAGCCATCGCCGATGCGCATGCTGTAGGAACGATCCAGCAGGACCACGCTGTCGCTGCGTTCGGGATCGAGCGCTGCGGCTTCGCCGGCGCCGCTGAAAAACGGGCGCGCGAACGCGAGCGCGAGCAGTGCCAGCAGCAGGCAGCGCAGCAGCAACAGCAGCCAGTTGCGGATTTCGAAGCGGCGTTTTTCGCGGCGCGGAATGCGCTCGAGGAACATCAGCGACGGGAAGCGCGTGGAACTGTCGTGCTGCTTCTGCGCGAGGTGGATCAGCAGCGGGATTACCAGCAGCGCCAGGCCGGCGAGGTACAGCGGGTTGATCCAGGCCAGTCCTGCCATCAGCGTGTCCGGGTCTGGCGCTGGCGGTCCGACAGGTAGCGGTACAGCAGGTTGTCGAGCGGCTGCGAAATGTCGGCGAAGATGTAGTCGATGCGGTTCGCGCCGAAGCTGCGTTCGAGCGCGGCGCGGTGTTCGTCGACCAGTTCGCGGTAACGCTCGCGGTAAAAGCCGGTCTCGACCGGCAGGCGCACGCCGGTCTCGAGGTCCTCGAGGCTGGCGACATCGCCGAGCTCGAGGCTGCGCTCGAGCGGGTCGAGCAGGTGGAACACGATCAGGTCGTTGCCGCGCACGCGCAACTGGTCGATCGCGCTCAGTAAACGTTCCGGCGTGTCGTACAGGTCCGAGATCAGCGCCACCACGCTGCGCCGGCCGAGCTGCAGCGCAACCTTCGCCAGCGGTTCGTGGAACCGGCCCGCGCCGGCGGCCTGGAGGCGGTCGAGCGCGTGCAGCACCTGGTTGAAGTGCTTGAGCGACGGCGGAATGCGCTCGACGATGTCGTCGGCGAACGCGATCAGGCCGATGCGATCGCGCTGGCGCTGTGACAGGTAGGCCAGGCTCGCCGCCAGCATCTTGCCGTACTCGAGCTTGGTCACGGCGCCGCTGCCGTAGTTCATCGAGCCCGACACGTCGAGCAGCAGGTGCAGGTTGGCGTTGGTGTCGGCCTCGAATTCCTTGACGTAGAGGCGGTCGGTGCGCGCGAACAGGCGCCAGTCGACCCGGCGCACGTCGTCGCCGGGCATGTAGCTGCGGTGCTCGGCAAAATCCACCGACATGCCGAGCGACGGTGAGCGGTGCAGGCCGCTGATGAAACCGTCGACCACCCCGCGCGCGATCAGCTCGAGGTTGTCGATCCGCGTCAGCACCGCCGGATCGATGAAGCGTTCGCCGGGCGCCTGGCCGCGGGATTGCTTGCTTCTCAGCACGTCGTCACCCCTACATGTTCGAACCCGGCCGCGGCACCGACTCGATCAGGCGCTCGATCAGCGCGTCGGTGGTGACCTTTTCCGATTCGGCGTGGAAGTTGCGCAGTACGCGATGGCGCAGCACCGGCCCGGCGAGTGCACGAATATCTTCGAAATCGACGTGGTAGCGGCCGGACAGCAGCGCGCGCGCCTTGCCGCCGAGCAGCAGGTACTGCGCGGCGCGCGTGCTGGCGCCGTAGTCGACCCACTCGCGCACGAAGTCCGGTGCGTCGGCGCCGCCCGGACGGCTCGCGCGCACGAGGTCGAGCGCGTATTGCGACAGCGGCCTCGACACCGGCACCTTGCGCACCAGGCGCTGGAAGGCGCGGATCTGCGGACCATCCATGACGCGTTCGAACGCGATCTCGCGCAGCGACGTGGTCGAGCGCACGACTTCGAGTTCTTCCTCGGCGGATAAATAGTCGATCACGATCTCGAACATGAAACGGTCGAGCTGGGCTTCCGGCAGCGGGTAAGTGCCCTCGAGCTCGATCGGGTTCTGCGTGGCGAACACGAAGAAGGGCTCCTCGAGATCGTAGGTCTCGCCCTGCACCGTCACGCGGTGTTCCTGCATCGCCTCCAGCAGCGCCGACTGGGTTTTCGGCGGCGTGCGGTTGATTTCGTCGGCGAGCACGATGTTGGCGAAGATCGGGCCGGGCAGGAAATTCATCTCGCGTTTGCCGGTTTCCGGGTTTTCCTGCACCAGGTCGGTCCCGGTGATGTCCGACGGCATCAGGTCGGGGGTGAACTGGATGCGCGAGAATTTCAGGTCCAGCACCTGCGCGATCGAGTGGATCAGCAGGGTCTTGGCCAGCCCGGGCACGCCGACGATCAGGCTGTTGCCGCCGGCGAGCACGGTCAGGATGACCTGCTCGATGACGGCGTCCTGGCCGACGATCAGCTTGCCGAGTTCTTCGCGCAGGCGCGTGTAGCGCCGGCCCAGGTCCTCGGCGAGGGCGAGGTCGTCGGCGGCCTCGAGGGCGTCGGCCGGGGGCGCATTGTCATCCATCGATGAATCTCCTGTGGGCTGTGGCCGGCGCCGGCGCGCCGGTGAGGTGGAACGCGGTCACGGCTACTGCGCCTCGCTGGACGGTGTGCCGTCGACCAGCGCGAGCAGCAGTTCCTGCGCGCTGACGTAGTTGGGTGCAATTTCGAGCGAATATAGTATCTGCTCGCGCGCGGAAGATCGATCGCCCGCGCGCCAGTAGGCGTCGGCGAGCTGGAAGTGCGCCTCCGCACGATCGACCGGGTCGAGCGCCAGCAGCGCGCGCCGCACCCGCGCGACCTGCGGCCAGTCCGCGCGCGCGCGGTAGAGGCGTGCGAGGTCGGCCCAGGGTTCGGCTTCGTAGGGATAGATATACAGCGCGGCCTCGAGCGCGGCGGCCGCCGCTTCGCCGGCGCCGCGGCGGTCGCGCAGGCGCGCCAGTTCGAGCTGTGCGCCGTAGCTCTCGCCATTGATCGCGACCAGTTTCGCGAGCTGGGCCTCGGCCTCGGCATGCCGCTCCTGCTGCAGGTACATCCGCGCCAGCAGCTGGTAGCTGCTGCCGTCGCCGGCAAATTCCGGAAACAGCTGCTGCGCGCGCAACAGGTACTGCTCGGCCGCCTCCAGCTGGCCCTGTTCGAGCAGTTGCTGGCCAACCTTGAGCTGGTCGAAATACTTGTCGGGCTGCGCCGAATCGGGCGAGACCGCTGCGTTCGGATCGGCCGGTCGTGGCGGCGTGCCGGGTAACGACGGTGCGCTCAGTGCGGCCAGTGCAGCCGCGTACCTGTCGCGCAACCAGGCGTCGAAGGCGGCGTCGAGCGCGGCGCTGTCGAGCCCCAGCAGCCGCGGCAATACCGCGTCCGGGTCGGGGCTGTCGCGAAACGCCGCGAGCGCCTCGCGAATCACGTCGAAGCCCCAGCGCGACTCGACGAACTCGAATACCAGCGACGCCTGGAAATAGGAGTGGATGACCTGTTCGTCGTAGGTCGGGCGCACGAAGCCGTTGTTGAGCCTGCTCACCGGCAGCAGCCGGCCGTCGAGGTAGGCGAGCAGGAAGCCCGGGTCGACGTCGGCGCCCCAGCCGGGGCGCGCGCGGCGCTCCTCGTGTACCGCGAGGCCCTCGGTGAACCAGCGCGGCACGCGGTTGCGGGTCATCGACAGGTGGAACACGTGCGCGAGTTCGTGCCACAGGGTCGAGCCCCAGTTGAACGAACCGAGCGGGCGCGCTGCCGGTGAATCCATCGCCACTACCGGGCCGAAGGCGACGCCGAGCAGGCCGACGCCGGCGAGCCCGACCGAGCGCACCGAGAAGTCGTCGTGCTCGGGGTAGAACTCGATTCGCACCTGCCAGCGCGGGCGGTGATCGTAGCGCCGCGCCAGGTCGCGCCAGGCCGCCGCGGCGAGGGCGTGCACCTGGTCGCGCAGCAGCCGGTCCTCGTCGCCGTGCAGCACGACGCGAAACTGCTCGCGCTCGCTGCTGACGTAATCGGCGAAGGTGTCGGCGAGCTGCAGCGTGTTCTTGATCCAGACGTTGTACGGATCGCCGGCGAAGGAGCGCTCCAGGTCGGCGCGCCCGGCTTCCATCTGGCCGAGGCGCAGGCGGTTGAGCCCGAGCAGCCCCCAGGCACGCCAGGACTGCTGGTCGAGTTCGACCGCCTGCCACGCGAAGCCGGCGGCATCCTCGTACAGCCGGTTTTGCGCCGCGAGGTCCGCCAGGGTGGCGTAAAAACCGGCGTAACGCGGGTTCAGCGCCAGTACCTCGGCCTCGGTGCGGTCAAAGGCCCCGGTATCCTGCTCGAGGTGTGCCAGCACGCCGAGCAGGGTTAGCGCCGGCAGCGAGGCCGGGTTGGTCGACAACGCGAGCATGGCCTCGTTACGCGCGTCCTCGTATTGCTCGAGCTCGATGAACAGGCGCGCGAGGAATACCCGCGCCGGCGCCAGGTTGGGGTTATGCACCAGCGCGGTCAGCGTAGTCGCCACCGCCTCGGCGGAGTAATCGAAGTGCTGGCTGCGCGCGAGGCCGAGCAGCGCGCGCGGATGATCGTCGTCGACCTCGAGCACTTCGCTAAACGCGGCCTGCGCCTCGCGGTTGTTGTACTTCTCGAGCAACAGTTCGCCGAGCGCGATACCGGCGTCGACCAGCGCCGGATCCTTGCGCGCGGCCTGGTCGTACAGCCAGACCGCGTCCTGGAACAGCGCCGGATCGCCGCGGCCGAGCTGGCGGGTGGCGCCGGCAAGCGCGTACAGGTCGCGCGCGCCGAGCGCATCGCGGGTTGCGCGCGCGGCCAGGATCTCGCGCCACAGCGCCTCGGCGGCCGCCAGTTCGCCACGCTGGTGGTGCACCTCGGCGCGGTTCAGCGTGGCCAGCAGCTGCACCGGGTTCGGCGCCGGCAGCTGGCGGGCCGCGTCGAAGCGCGTCGCCGCGGCATCCAGCGCGCCGGTCTCGAGGCGCAGCTCGCCGAGCAGGTTCAGCAGCACCGCGTTGGCCGGATCGGCCTCGAGTTCAGCCAGCGTGCGTTCGATCGCGGGCTCGTAGTCGCCGGCCAGGCGCAACGCGTCGATTTCGTCGACGCGGGTGTCGGCGGCGGCCGGCAGCGGCGACGACAGGCCGAGCAGGGCGGCGAACGGGATGATGGCGAGGCGAAGCAGCATGCGGCTGTCAGCTCCCGAGCGCCCGGATCTCGCGCCCGAGGCGGGCGAGATCGATCAGCAGCTTTTCCAGGCGCGCGTAGTAGTCGTCGCGTGCGAGCGTGTCGCGGCGGCGCTTGAGCGCGTCGATCGAGGCTTCCAGCGCCTGCCGCCGCTCGATCATCGCTACCAGCGCGGGCGATGCGCCGAGCTCGAGCGCCGGCGGCTGTTGCAGGAACACGCGGCTGGCGAACGCGCCGTCGGGCTCGAGCGCGCCGGGTGCGCGGCTGCCCTCGCCGTCGCCGTTGTCGTCCAGCAGCGCGTGCTCGGTGAGGATTTTCTTGTCGTTCTCGTACGCGCGCCGCACCTCGCGCCGGGCATAGTCGAAGGCTTCCAGCAGCGACACGCGCTCGTCCTTGTCGCTGTCGGCGCCGCGCTCGGCGAAGGCGGCAACGAAGTGCTCGCCGAACAGGGTCGCGTGGAACTCACGTCCGCTGGCGGTGGCGGTGATCACGATCCGTCCCGGCGCCGACAGCGCCTGCACGAAGGGTCCGCTGGACGACGCGGTGTTGACCACCACCAGCGGCAGGTCGCCGAGTTCGTCGAGCGCGGCGGCGAGACCGCTGGCGGTGATATCGGGCCCCGGCAGGTTGAACGCGGCGCCGTCGCCGCGCGCGTTGCCGTGACCGATCAGCACCACGAATACGCGATCACCGGGCCGGGCACGCGCGCCGATCGCGCGCAGGGCGCTCAACAGCGATTCCCGCGTGGACGGCTGGTAGTCGACAGCGGCGCTGTCCGGCAGCGGTTCGGCGGCGAGCACGACGATGTTGCCGGCGTCGAGCTCGGCCGCGCGCGCGGCCGCGTGCAGGCGCACGGCGGCATTGGCGAACTGTTCGCGGTACTCGTCGGTGCCACCGAGACCGGTCACGATCAGCAGGTGGTGCTGCGCGGACTGCGCCAGCGGCGCCGCGCACAGCAGCAGGCAGACCAATACGGCGCGCATCATGGCAACCCTCGCCAGCGCCGCCAGGCCCACTCGATCGACAGCAGCGTGGCCAGCAGCAGGAACAGGATCGGCATGTCCCACAGTTCGTGGCGCGCGAGCGTCCAGGCGCCGCGCTGGCTGTTGTCGAGCGCGCCGGGCAGGCTGCCGGCGTCTTCGGCGGCGAAGTAGCGCCCGCCGGTCTCGTCCGCGATGCGTTGCAGCAGCGCCTGGTCCAGTTCCGAGGCGAAGTGCTCGTCGCCGGCGGGGGCCGCGCTGAAGCGATTTTCGGCGCCGCGCAGGATCTGTTCGTCGGTGCCGAGTTCGAGCTGGGCGCGGTAGTCGCCGCTGGCGGTAACCCGCAGGCTGGCCTCGTAGATACCGGGCAGGGTCGGGTGCGGTGCCATCGGCAGGCTTTGCTCGCTGCCGTCGGGCGCGGTGACGATCGTGACCAGTTCGCCGTCGGTCAGCGGCGTAAAATCGGCGCCGAGCGCCTCGGCGCGCAGCCGCAGCGTGCCGCCGGTCGGCAGCGATTGCGCGGACAGGGTCAGCTCGAGACGCTGCGGCACGCTCTCGACCAGCCAGCGCAGCAGCTGGCGCCACAGGCGCTCGTGGCTCTGGTCCTCGAGCTCGATCTCGTGGTGCATCTGCCACAGCCAGCTGTTCTGTACCGGGAAAGCAACCACGCGCCCGCGGCCGTAGCGTTGCCAGGCCATCGCCACCAGCGGCTCGTCTTCCGCCGCCGCCGAGGCCGCCAGCAGGAGCGTGGCGCCGGGCTTGAGCTGCCGGATCGGGTTGACGATGTCGAGCGGCGGCAGCGTCTGCCAGCGCGCGATCGAATCCTCGCGGCTGTCGGCGAGCTGCAGTGCCGGGTGCACCCAGGCCGCGTCGGTCGGCAGGATACGACTGCTGCGGCTGAAATCGGGGCGCGCCTGCGCGGGCATGACCACCGGCGAGATCGCGTGCAGCAGCGAGTCGCGGTAACCGCCCTCGCTGAACGCGCGCCGCCCGCCGAGCAGCAGCAGGCCGCCGCCGCGCTCGCTGACGAAGTCGACGATCATCTGCTGCTGCGCGCGCGTCAGCAGGGTGATATCGACGCTGCCGAGAATCAGTGCGTCGTAGGCGAACAGTTCGTCGCGCTCGTTGGGGAAACCGTCGCGCAGCTGTGCGCGATTATCCACGCCGACGCGGTAATACTTGGCGTCGGCGGTGCGGATCAGGCCGGTGACGCCGAGGTTGTCGTCGGCGGCGACGGCGCGGCGCACGAACTTCATTTCGAAGCGCGGTTCGCCCTCGTAATACAGCACCCGCAGGCGGCGGTTGTCGACCGCGAGCGCGGCCGCGCGGCGATTGTTGGCGCCAAGCTGTTCGCCGTCGCGTGGTGTCACGCTGAACTCGAGGCGGCGCGCACCGGCCTCGTCGGTCGCCAGCGGGATGCTGACGGACTGCTCGTCGGCGGCCAGCGTTACCGTCTGCTTGTGCAGGATGCGGCTGTCGTCCTCGACCAGGATTTCGACCGTCTCGCCGGCGTAACCCTGCTGGCGCAGCGCAACCTCGGCGGTGACCCGGCTGCCGTTCAGCACGCGCTTCGGCAGGCTCACGCGGCTGATCTCGAGATCGCGCCGGTAACGGGTTTCGCCGACGCCGACCGGGTAGACCGGGATGCCGTCGGCGCGCAGCGCCAGCAGCTGCTCGTCGAGCGCCGCGCTGCCGGCCGCGGCGCCGTCGCCGATGATCACCAGCCCGGCCAGCGGTTCGCCGGCCAGCGCCGCGCGCGCGCTCGCCAGCGCCTGCGCCAGGTTGCTCGCGCCATCGGTGAAATCGAGCGCGGCGAGATCTTCCACCCTGCGCGTTTCGGCGCCGTAAGCGAACAGGCGCGGGTCGTAGCGCCGGCGCAGCTCGGCGAGCAGGTCGCCGTCGGCCGCATCGAGCGCGGCGCGGACAAAATCCGCGCGCGTGCCGTCATCGGTATCGGCCAGCTGCATGCTCAGCGAATTGTCGACCAGTACACCGACCACGCCGGGCTGGGGCGTGCGCGAGCGGACCTCGAGCAGCGGTTGCGACAGGCTGAACGCGAGCACGGCCAGCGCGCCGCCGCGCAACAGCGCCAGCGCGGCGCGATCGAGCAAACGCGTGCGTGCGCGCAGGCGGAAGGTGCCGAACAGGATAAACACCGCCAGCGCGGCGGCCAGCGGCAGCAGCAGCCATTGCCAGCTGTCCAGCAGCGACACGAACCTGCCCGCGGCGAAGTCGGCGGCGGGGTACTTGAACAGGAATTCGAACATGCCGGGCGCCGCGACGGATCAGTGCGTCATGCCGTAGATGACGAAATTGATGCCCATTTCGAGCGCGTAGGTCGAAAAGCGCAGCGGGTAGCGCGGGTGGTCGGCCCATTCCCAGGCGTCACCGAGATCGGTGTTCCAGTTGATCAGCACCATGAGGCGGCCGTCGTCGTCGAAGATGCCGCGCAGGTGCGGGGTGAAACCGTCGTACTCGTGCGTCGGGCCGCCCGCGTCGGCGCCCCAGCCGAGGCGCAGGTTGGGGACCTGCACCACTTCGTCGATGTTGTAGAACACGTGAAACACCGGGTGTTCCGGCGGGATCTCGACGATGGTGTGGTCGGGCAGTACCTTTTGCATCTGCGCGCTGAATTCCTGCCAGGCCCAGCTGCCCCAGAAGTCGTCGATCACGAGGAAACCGCCGGCCAGCAGGTAGTTACGCAGCGCCAGGGTTTCGGCCTCGCTCAGCGACATCGAGCCGACCTCGACCGTGTACAGGAACGGGAATCGGCGCAGGCCGGGGTCGGTCAACTCGATCGCGTGGTCCTCGTCGTAGGCGTCGACCAGGCTCAGGCGCTCGAGCGCGACCAGGAACTGGCGGTCGGCCTTGGGGTAGTCGATCGCCCAGCGCCCGCCCTCGTCGTAGTCGTCGAACTCACCGCTGTAGATGCCGCGCGCGAAGTAGAACTCGTGCGAATTGCCGGGCGGTTCGGTCGGCGGCTGCACCGTCTCGGCCGAATCCTGTGCCGTTGCCGGCATTGCCGTGCCGAGTGCCAGCGACAGGCACAGGAGGATCAGGCGGTGGAGCGATAGTGCAGGTTTCATCTCGGTTTTACAGCAGCGCGCGTTGGTATCAGCGGTTGGACAGGCAATCCATGCGATTTACTCCGGGGTCAATACGATATCGAAGCGCCCGAACATGATGGTTTCACCCTTCACGGTCGATTCCTCGAGGAATATCGGCGTGCCTTCCTCGTAGCCACCCAGGTTGGGATCGCCCTGGAACAGGATGGTGGTATCGAAATACTCCCAGCCATCCTGGTAGACCGTCACGTGCACGTGCTTGGCGCCGCCGTAGTTGCCCGGCACCGCCGAAGCGAACTGGTAGCGGCCCCTGTCATCCGTGACGACGACGCCGCGGTAGCGCTCGGTGTAATCGCCGGCGCCGTTGGCCTGGCGAATCGAGATCTCGATGCCGGGCTGCGGCGTACCGTCGAGGCTGGTGACGCGACCGCGAATGTTCATGCGCTGACCGGGATCGCCGGGTTGCCAGAAGTCGACCAGCCGCGGCTTGTCGCCGGCGGCGCTTTCATCGGCGGACTGGGCCGCCAGTGGCGGCGCGCAGGCGATCAGCAGCGCGCCCAGCAGGGCGACAGGTGCGCTTGCCAGGGAAAACTTCGATCCCGGGCGGAACAAGGCGGATTACTCCGGTGACAGGACGATGTCGTGACGCCCGAACAGGATGGTTTCGCCCTTGACGGTGGATTCCTCCAGGAATACCGGGGTGCCTTCGTCCTCGTACGAACTCATGTCGTGCTCGGCGTCGAATACGAGGTTGGCGTCGTAGTATTCCCAGCCGTCCTGGTAAACCGTGACGTTGACCGCCGGCGCACCACAATAGCGCGCCACCGGTACCACGGAGCCGAACTGGTAGCGGCCCTGCGCGTCGGTGGTCAGCGTCGTGCGGTACTGCTCGGTCCAGTCGCCGTCGCCGTCGGGCTGGCGAATTTCGATCGCGACGTTGGCCACCGGCGAGCCGTCCACGCTGGTGACGCGGCCGCGGATGTTCATCCGCTTGCCGTTGTCGCCGGGACGCCAGAGATCGACCAGCCTGGCTTTCTGCGCCGGCGCGGTAGTTGCGGCGAGCTGTTCGGAAGCCTGTAGCGGTGAGTGCAGGAACAGGGCGGCGGTGGCCGCCGCCAGGGAAATTTTGAATCCTTTGTCGATCATGTCGGCACCTCGCCAGATCGGTTTGCAGCCCGATCAATACTATTAATACCGACGCGATAAATCAAACCGGTGCCGGGAGGCCCGAACAAGCGGCCTTTTTTGCGCACAGAATCCCCGTTTTGCAGGGAAGATCGCCGAGTCACCGCAATCTCCGCAAATCCTCGAGCTCCTTGCCCCCTTCAACCTGTCATACCGCGGTTTAACCGCGGTATCCAGGATCGTGGCGCAGTCCTGGACCCCGCGGTTAAACCGCGGGGTGACAGTTTACTGGTCGGTGCCATGGCTGCTGGTGAAATCACGGGCCCGAACAAGCGGCCTTTTTTACGTGCAGAATCCCCGTTATGCAGGGAAGATCGCCGAGTCACCGCAATCTCCGCAAATCCTCGAGCTCCTTGCCCCTTGAACCTGTCATACCGCGGTTTAACCGCGGTATCCAGGATCGTGGCGCAGTACTGGACCCCGCGGTTAAACCGCGGGGTGACAGTTTACTGTTAGGTGACATGTTTGCTGGCGAATTCACGGGCCCGAATATCCCTGCCCGGGGCGCGGTTGTCATCTTTTCGGCGCGGCGGCATGATAAGCCCCTGCGGGTCGGCGACTGCGGCCCGGTAAAGTGGAGCGATCGGGCAGGGCCCGAACGAAACGGAACATGAAGATTGAAACGCTATTCGCGCGCTGCCGGCGGAGCCTGCCGGCCCTTGCAGTCCTGGCGCTGCTCGGCCCGTTCGCGGTCGTGCCGGCACAGGCTACCGCGGACGAGGGCAAACCCAGGCTGGTCGACCTGTGGTCGCCGGGCGAGCCGGGCGATCGCATGCGCATTCGCGGCCGCGTCACCAGCCTCGACGGCACGCCGGTGCCGAACGTCGTCATCACTTTCCGCCACGCCGATGCCGAGGGTCTCGACTGGAGTTATTACCTCGGTGACGTCGTCGCCAACGAAAAGGGCGTTTACCAGTTCGGCTCGGTGGTGCCGGGCAACAGCCATCGCCTGAGCCACGTGCATGTCTACGTCAGCCACGACGGTTTCCAGTATCTCGATACCGAGTTCTACTTCAAGCGCGATCCAAAGGCCGACCCCGACAACCCCGACTCGATTTTCCTCGAGGAAGGCACTGTCGACGGCGAAACCATGCTGTTCGGCCGCTACGACATCACGCTGATCCCGGAGTAGGGGTCCGGCTAAACAGCCGAAGAACCAACGAACGCGACAACCAGGGTGCCCTCATTGGCCGGAACCCGGCAGACCGCCGCATCGCCGGGGCTGGCACTCATCTTCATCCCCGCGCATCCCGTCATCCCCGCGCATCCCGTCATCCCGGCGCATCCCGTCATCCCCGCGCAAGCGGGGATCTCCTGATACGCACAAGATCCCCGCTTGCGCGGCGGTCCGCCGAAGCGGGATGACGACGAGGCGTAGTGACTGAGACGGTGGGTCACCGCCTGCGCGGCGGTCTGCCGAAGCGGGATGACGATGAGGCGTAGTGACTGGAGCATTGGCTCACCGCCTGCGCGGTGAATGAAGGACAAGGCAAGCGGCCAGCGCCGAGCGGGCGCTAGCGGAACAGCTTGCGGATATTGTGCCCCACCTTCGGCGCTTCGCGGATCGCGGCGATGCTTTCGTCGGCGGTGACACCGAGCGCCTCGATCGCCGGGATCGCATCGGCCCGCGGCAGCACGTGGTCGACGTCGCTGTGCAGCAGCGCGTAGTAGTTGGCCACCAGCACCAGGTCGCTGAGGTCGGGCGGACCGTCGTGACTGCGTGACCAGTCGCCGCATTCCTCGGCCACCTCGATCAGGTCGTCCTCGAAGTCCCATTTGCGCAGCAACAGGCTGGAGATTTCCGGCCGCATCGCCTGGATCGCGTGGTCGATCTCGAGATGGTCGAGCATCAGGTGGCGGTGCTCGAGCAGCTTGTCGTCGATCACCAGCACGCCGATACCGTGCACCAGGCCGGCAAGCATGGCGCGGTCGGGCGGGAACGGCTTGCGTTTACGCGACAGGATGCGCGCGATCGCGGACACGTTGACGCTGTGCTCCCAGAACGAGCTGACCCGCAGCATGTGTTTGCGCGACAGGCGATTGACCAGCTTGCCGACCCCGTAGGTCATGACCAGGCAATAGGTCGGCTGCAGGCCGAGGCGGTCGATCGCCAGCCTGAGCTTGTGCAGCGCGTTCAGATCGTCGCGCTTGGCGCAGCGCGCGACATTGTCGAGCTTCTGCGCCACGTCGGGATAATTCACCAGTACGTGGCACAGCGCGTCGATATCGGTGTCGTCGCCCTGGTAGATCCGCTGCACCCGCGCCGCCACCGACGGCAGCGACGGCAGCTTGATCTCGTTGTTCATCAGGTTGCGGTAGAGCTGGTTGATCACCGAGCAATCCGTTGCGTCGTCGTCGCTGAACAGCGAATGTACGCTGATGTCGTCGGCATCGGCGGCCGATAGCTCGGCGTAGTCGATCAGCGTCTGCCGATCGATCCGGAGGTAAGTCACGTGGTTGATCGCGGTGATCCGGTACACGCTCGGTCGCAACTGAGCGATCGGGTCGATCGGGTCGTCCTGGCCGACCGAGACAAACTTGACCCGGCCGTCACGCGCGCGCAGCGAGACCTTGCCGGTGACCACGTACAGGCTCTTGCTGTCGGTCGAATCGAAATCCAGCAGAACTTCTCCTGGCCTCGCGTCGATCAGCTGCAGCCGGTTCGCGATCGCGATCAGGTGGCCTTCCGACAGCCCGCCGATTGCGTCGATGCGGCGCAAGGTGGCAACGTCGGGAATGCGTGGTTCGATCGAGTGCATGGCTGACCGTTATCGGGTTTACAGGAAACAATGGCGCGAACCTTTACGATTATATATTAGACCCTCGTTGAAATTCGGCACTGACCGAAATCAAGCCGACGCTCCCGCCGTCGCTGCCATGCCCTCCGGGTCCGGTATGACACCTGCAGGCGCCCGCCCGCGGCAACGGGATAGACCCCCGCGGCGCGAATGGCGCTACAATGGCGCCGGGAACGATGTCATGGACCTATCCGAACGCAGCAGGCACGGCCAGCACACCGCCACCGCGTCGCTCGAAATACTGACCGGCCCGGCGCGCGGCACGGCTTCGTGGCTGACCGCGACCACGCTCGACGTGTCGCTCGACGAAAACGAGATGATTCGCGTCAGCGAGGCCGGCTCGGAACCGCTCGAAAACGGCCTGGTGGCGCGCCTGCATCGCTCCGGCGACAGCTACGAAATCGAAGCGCTCGACGACAACCCGCTGTGGATCAACGGCGCGCGAGTCGAGTCGAAGCAGCTCGAGCCGCGCGACCTGATCGAGTTCGGCGATACGGGTCCGCTGTCGCGCTTCCGCGTCCATCACCAGGGCGATCTTTTGAAACGCGACCTCGGTGACATGCTCGCCGACTGCATCGATTACACCCGCTTCAGCCGTCGGCCGACGCTCGCCCGCCTGCAGCGCGCCACTGGCGGCCTGCTGCACGACTTCACCCTGCGTACGACGCTGTTGTTCCGCGTCGCCGTGATCCTCGCGCTGGCCGCGCTCGCGTTCCTGTCCTGGCAGCAGTACCGCTCCTACGAACTGCTGCAGCAGCAGGCCGAGCGGCGCGCGAGCCAGATGGAGAACTTCGCGCGCACGCTGATGCGCACCGATCGCGAGGCGATCCGGCGCGCCGACCTGAAACAGCTGCGGCAGGAACTGAGCGAGAACCTGACCGACACCGCCGCGCGGCTCGAATCGCTCGAGCAGCGCAGCGCCGCCGCCGGGCGCGTAATCGCCGACGCTACCCGCACGGTGGTGTTCCTGCAGGGTGCCTGGGGTTACCGCGATAGCGAAAGCCAGCGCATGCTGCGTTACGAGGTCGACGCGGACGGCGACCCGCTGTTCTCGCTGCGCGGCCAGCCGCTGCTGTCGCTCGAAGGCGAGGGCGGGGTAGCGCTGCTCGAGTTCACCGGTACCGCGTTCCTGGTCAGCAGCAGCGGCGCGCTGTTGACCAACCGCCACGTCGCGCTGCCGTGGGAAGAGCACGGCAGTCTGGAGGCGATGCTGGAGCAGGGCTTCGAGCCGGTGCTGATGCGGTTCCTCGGCTATATTCCGGACACCGCGAGCGCGTTCCCGGTCGAACTGCTCAGGGCCAGCGAGGTCGCCGATCTCGCCGTGCTCGCCTGCAGCGACGCGGTCAGCGACCTGCCTTACCTCGAACTCGCCGCGCGGATGCCCGCACCCGGCGACGAGGTCATCGTCATGGGTTACCCGACCGGTCTGCGCTCGATGCTGGCGCAATCCGGCGAGGGTTTCATCACCGAACTCGAAATCGACGAAGATCTCGATTTCTGGCAGGTAGCCGAGCGCCTCGCGCAGTCGCAACTGATCCGTCCGCTCGCGAGCCGCGGCATCGTCGGCCAGCGGACCGAGGCCGTGATCGTCTACGACGCCGAGACCACGTCGGGCGGCAGCGGCGGCCCGGTGCTCGATATCGACGGCAACGCGGTCGCGGTCAACACCGCGATCATTCCCGAGTACGGTGGGTCCAACTTCGGCATCCCGGCCGGTTACGCGCGTGAACTGCTGCGCGAGGCCGGCATCGCGCTCGATCCCTGAGTGGATGCTCTACGGCGTCCCGGGGTCTCTTGAGGGTGCCATTGTTGCGAGATCCCCGCTTTCGCGCACTACTGTCCGGGATATTTTAAACGCCTGATCAAAAACACTTTAAAAACGATGTTTTGGTACGCTAAAGCCGTACTCCGACTTAATTCTCTACCTCTTGAGTTGTCATCCCGCGGC
>JASJCI010000010.1 GCA_030066085.1 Gammaproteobacteria bacterium
CATCCCACGGCCGATATTGATCAAAATTTAATCCCTCCGTCCCCTTTTTGGACGGTCCCCTTTTTGGACGGCGCGGAATTACGCGCCGGGCCAGCCTGATTCCGACGCCCCTGTCGCTGTCGCCGCCGCCGGAGAACATGCCGAGCCAAAGGCAGCGCCGATGACACCGGTAACGATGAGCAGGAACACCGCGATGGACGGGAGCGGTGATTTCAACCTGTCGTTACGTTATACTGGCTTAACATTCCGGCAAGCAGAATCAGAACAAGGCAGGCGGCAAAGGTTGGAGGCGATCACGATAATGTGCAATAAAACGCGACACGTTTTCGGCCTCGTGATCGTACTGAGCCTGCTGTCCGGCTGCGCCAGTTTTTCCCGCGGGGTCACCGAGGCGATCCTGGATCGAAACACCGAGGACACGCGCCAGTGCTGGATCAACGGGCGCGAATTCGACGGCATGGATCGCCTGTTCGAGCGTGCCGACGGGAGCGATATCGCGCGGCTAAAAATCCTCAAGGTGCACGGCATCGGCACCCATACGCCGGGTTATTCGCAGCGTTTGCAAAACGGCCTTATCGAGAACTTCGGTTTCACCGCGATGGACGAAACCGTGAAAACGATATCGATGATCCACGCGAACTACGACGGCAACCTGGGCACGCTGCGCATACACCGTTACCTCGACCCCGAACGCGCGCGCGAAATGCTGTTTTACGAATTGACCTGGGATCCTATCGTCGAACAGGAAAAAAAGCTGCTCGACTTCGACAACACGGCGGAATCATCGGCCCGCAGGGTGCCATTCAACCACACGCTCAAAGTCTTCTCCAACGCGACTTTACCCGATGCGCTGATGTATAATTCCAGGTTCCGCCAACCGATCCAGCTGTCGATTGGCCAGGCGATTTGCTGGATGTTGAGCGAAAAATGGGAAAACCTGCCGGCCGACGGCAGTGCCAGTTGCGCCGGCAAACGGGAAGACTACGTGTCGAAGGCCCATGCCACCGGTCTCGCGATCATCAGCCACAGCCTGGGTAGCCGTATCAGTATCGATGCCCTGCAAACGCTGGTATCACAGGTATCGAAGTTGCCGAACTATCGCGAAATCAGTGCCAGTGCGCAAGCCAGTGCGGTATACCTGTACATGTTGTCGAACCAGCTGCCGTTGCTGCAGGTCGGGCAGCCGCTGCCGGAAATTCACGACCAGGTGGAATCCTACTGCCGGGAAGACGGCGAACGTTATGACGAGCGTTTCCTGCAGCAACTGCAAGTGGTTGCTTTCAGCGACCCGAACGATTTGTTCAGCTATGCCGTCACCCCCGGGTACATCAATCGACACGTCGATTCGAGGCTGTGCCCGAGCGTTACCAACGTATCGATACAGGTTGCACCGATCACGAGCATTCTCGGCCTGCAGGAAGTCGCCAATCCCGAGACAGCACACACCGAGTACGAAACCGACAGCCGCGTGCTGAAGATGCTGGTTTCCGGTTTCGGCAAGACCCACGGCCACGCGGACGTGAAACAACGCTGCGAATTCATCGAGGCGCTCCCGAGCCAGTAGCCAGCCTGCCCCGCACAGGATCCGCTGGATGCCTGCCCGATATCCAGACCACCGGCACTGCTTGCCGGGACGATGCTAGCGCGGTTTTCGCGCGGGCCCTGGCGGGGCTATGTTACGCTGCCGGCGAGCTGGTTTGCCGCTGTTAGCCGCGACACCGGGCAGCACATCCGGTGCTCTACCCTGAATTCGCCGGCTGACGTTCCAGCTCCTGGCGCACTTCGTCGAAATACTCGTTCATTGACTCGACCACCTGCTTCCTGCCGATGCCCCGTTTCATACTGCTGCCGATCCCCGTGATCTGATCGGTAAATACGCGTACCGCGGTTATTACCAGGGTGCCTTGCTCCGTGGGGACGCAGGCCAGCAGGGTCAACATCGAATTGTAGGAACGCTGCGCGTAAAACTGCAGCTCCATCGCAATCGTGTAGTCCGGCTTGCTCTCCTGCATACGATGCGACAGGACAAAAGAAGGACGATCGCTGGCGATTCGCTTGGTCCAGTAGAACCGGTCGACGGTGTCCGCGGGGAGTTTCGCGGGGAAACCGGAGAGACTGCCAAAGAAAGTCGGAAAGTACTGTTGCAACAATTTGAGCGAGGTGAAGGCCGTCTCCAGCTCGTCCCGCGGAGAGGCCTGTTTGCGCCCGCCGCGCGCGTAGGGTTCGACCGCGGCCAGCCCCCCCTGCAGATAAGCGATAAAACGCTGCTCCAGCAAATCGGCCATGATGCCCGAGACTTGCACGCGCGCGCGATCGCCGGATTCCTCGACCGCGCGAAAGCGCTCGATTTCATCGCTGCTGAAGTTAAACCTGCTGCCGGGCCTGGCCCGAAGCAGATCGGTCACCTCCGCGGATTCCGCCTCGGTATAACCGACGTCGGCGAAGATGGCGGTCACTTGCTCGCGGCTCGCGCTGCCGTCGCCCAGCGGGCGAAAATCGAGAATATCGGTATTGATGCGGAAAGTGCGGTCGTCGAGCAGCGCTTCGGTAACCGCCGGCAGGGGTCTGCGTACCAGCATCATCGCGGCGCCGACCGCCAGTTCGTTGGCTTGTCGTTCGATATTGGGCAAGCCGACCGAAATGATCTTGCCCGCTTCGAGATCATCCTTTTGCGCGGGATCGAATCCCAGTTCGGACAGCGCGTCATCCACGAACGCGCCGGTCGCGCCCGGTACTTCCACACCGGTCGCGGCGGTACACACGATAACCGCCGCCAGCAACAGGCCTGCCTGTTTTTTTAGATGTCGAACCGACCCTGCCACTTTTGCTTCCTTACACCGAGGTAATTGTCGTCACCGCATTCCTGTTTACCATACCGCTCCGTCAGCTCGCGGGCCGGCAATTCCACGCAGTGGCGCCCCTGGCCTGGTTTCGACCATGCAAGCTACTGACAGCAAAGCACTCACTAGCCACGAGCGGTCCATCAGCTGGTAATCAGCCAGCTAAATCACCGCCCCGTATTCTTGCGAGCTCGACGCCTGGCCGCCCGTCGAGCCCGGCTTCTGGCCGAGAAAAACCAGTTCACTTAAGGCCGCGCCGGGCTGGTAACGGCGGTACCATACGGCACCGCCGACCCAACCAGCACAAGCCGGATTTCTCGCCAAACCGATTCCGCGGGCCGGATCGACTCAGTACGATCGACTCCGACTCGGGAATTCGTCGGTAAGCGGCATCACGCTTCCGCTGGCAACCGGCGCTACTGTTTTTTGGGTAGCGGCGGCGGCTGGTAACCTTCCCACTTGCCGGCGTTGATATCCGGCGAGATCCACTTCGTGGCGACCTCGGGCGGCTCGCGCTTCGCCTTGCGATAGGCGATCGACGTGCTCGTCGGCGCAACATTTTCATCGGCGAAGATTTCGCGCACGACGACCTGTTCATCGGTAACGTTCCAGACCATCATGTCGTGCGCCAGCGTCAACGGCCCGTCGTAGGTCTTGCGCACCGCTTCGATGCTGGCGGGAAGCACGTCGTGCCAGGTCCAGAAGTGATAGCCGATCGCGTGGCGCGGCTTGAGCTCGGACATGATCTTGCCGAAAGCCTCGGGCGGCGTGTGGATGTAGGACGTGATGAACACGGCCTGCGGGTATGGCGTGCCGAGCAGTTCCGCCAGCGTTTCCGGAGTGAAGAAACACTCGTGCACGACCAGTTCGGCGTTTTGCGCATATTTCATGAACCACTTGTTGGGGTAAGTGTCGCCGCCGAAGACGAAGCTGCGCCCCTTCCAGTCGAGGCGATAGCTCACCGAGCCGTCGAGTACGTGAATCGCCGGAAACGAACTGATCTTGACCCCGTTCTCTTCGAAAATCACGCCCTCGTTGCGGAAGTCGAACTCGTGCGCGATCACCTTGCCGCCCTCGATCGGGAAACCGGTACGCCGGCCCTCGGTATCCCAGGCCCAGGTCTTGACCTGGTTTTCGACGAAGGCCTTGCTGCCCAGGCGCGGCTCGGATCCCGACGGACCATAGAATTCGAGCGGGCGATAGCGACCGTTCATCCAGCCGCCGATATACAGCTCGGCGAAGCCGCCGACGTGATCCGCATGCAGGTGGCTCGCGAAAACCCGGTACACCTTGTGCCAGTCCGGCCGCAGCTTGGCCAGGTTTTCCATCGTGCCGTTGCCGACGTCGAACAGGAATTTTTCGCCGTTACCCAGCTCGACGTACCAGCCGGAGGCTTTCTGCTTGCCCGTGGTGACATTCGGCATACCGGTGCCGAGCGCGATTACGCGCATTTCGTCGGGGCCGAGCTGCTCGGTATTGGGCGAGTAAACGCGCGGATAATTGCCGTTCTTGATCGGCATCGGCGTATACCCTTTTGGATACAAGGTGCCGTCGATCATGTTCGGCATCGATTTCTTGTCCTGCGCCAGCGCCGGCGAGCCTGCCGCCAGGACAAGACCCAGTCCCGCGAGGACCAGAGTTATACGCTTCATTACTGTGTCTCCTTTCATAACATGCCTCTTTTCATCATGCTTTTAGTGTCTTACCTGCCTCGATACATTTCGTCAGGGGAGGTAACGGCACCTGTCTTTACCTTACCTGGGTTTTTTGTATTCAGTTAGTCCAGGTTCTGTCAGCCGTTAACTTCCCCGCGATCAGCCGTTTGATGTACTCGAGCCCGCTGGCGCTCGGCCGGCGGTAAACGGTGACCTTCGGTCTCGTCGACGACATTTCTATCCATTCGAGGATGTAGCGGTATTCCCTCGATTCGACGTGTTCGGAAAACGCCTTTTCATTCTCCCACTCCTGCAGCAGTACCACTTCCTCCGGAGTTTCGACGTCCCGGTAGATGTGACATCCAAGGCAGCCCGAGCGCGCCCTGACCGACCCCAGCATCGGCCGCAGCGTGGACGCGACCTGTTCGCTGCGTCCCTTGGGCGCGATGATCGTGATCGTGACCTGTAACGGCTCGTCGGACACTGCCTGCTATTCCCCTTTTGACTACCAAAATATCTTCCATATATCGTGCCAACTTTCCGCTACCGCGCGGATTCGCGCGCAGCTTATTGAATACTAATGAAAAAATCCGCGGGGCGGCGCCAGCGGCGCCGCCATCGCCCGGGTGAAAGTTAACGACATTTCGGCATTTGAACGAAATGTCGTTTCAGGAACGGCCCGCCGTCCCGCCACTCTCAAACGCTCGGGCGGACACGACCCTGCCCGCTTGCCCCGACAGGTTTCATCACAGGAAGTAACGGAATCCGAGCTCGAAGGTGAACTCGCGGTCGCCGTCTTCGTCGTTGTCTATCCCCCAGCCCGGCTTGGCGTAGACAATGGTGCCTTCGCGCAGGATTTTGCCGATTTCCGGGGCGAACCACAGGCTGAATTCACTCTCCTTGAAATCGTAAACCGGTTGTAATTCCGGCAACAGGTAGAACCCGGTCGAATCGAAAACGTGAAAGCTCTTGTCGCCCGGGTTGCTAACGAAGGCCGGTTTGGACAGCGGCTGCATCCAGAACCAGCGGCCGCGGTACTTGCTCGTGTGCTCGCGGTCATTGTCGCTGAAGACATCGAAGTCATAGAAATTCATCATCGCGACAAAACCCAGGCTAAGCGGGGGGCTCTCGGCGGGCACGTCGAACACCAGCACGACACCGGGGGATGCGATCAGGGCCTCGCCACCCATCAGATCATCGGTGGCCGTGGGCACCGTAAACTCGACCACGGGCATGACGGAAAAACCCTTGTCATTATTCTTGCCGAAGGTCGTCTCCCACGATTCGGGCCTGAGAAAGAAGCGCAAACCCAGGTCTCCCATGCCGGTCACGTTGCCGTCAGGCTCGAGGTCCTGGAACGGCAGTCCCCCGGGGGCACCGGGATTGGGACCGGAAGGGGGTAAAGTCCCGGACCCGAGCGCCTTGAATTCGTCCACGTCGCTATAGTCGATCTCCTGCGCGAGGGGAAGCTCGTAGGTCATACCGAAACGACCGCTAAAGGCATAAAATCCGAACAGGGTGAAGGAGTTGATCTCGACGTCATTTTCCAGCTCCATGTAGCGCTGGTAGGGCATGAACTTGCTGCTGAAATCCCTGGGGTCGTTGCCCGTGGCGTCCGCGCTGGCAGTACCGGAGGTCAGCAATCCGACGGGCATGACCATCAGCATTAGCCCGGCGACGACGAGTAGTTTTGGGTTGAAAATCTTCATATGCCTTTCCTTACGTTGGTTTTTGTATCAAGTTGACCCAAGATCCCAATGTGGCATCTCGATCGACGAAACTAACTGATCCAGGTCAAGTGCAACCAAATTCCGTACCTACCGATCACCGGACAAGGCGACGGATCTGGCGATACCCAGTTTCTTCATTCGTGAATGCAGCGTGTTGGGATGCAGGTCGAGAATTTCCGCGGCGCCGCCCTCGCCGCGGATGCGCCAGTTGGTTTGCTCGAGCACCGAGCGTATATGGCGGCTTTCCAGCTCCAGCAGCGTCTGGCCGCAGGGGCGCTCAACGTCGTGCTTGACCAGTTCGACCTCGAGCCGGCTGCCCCGGCTCAGGATCATCGAGCGCTCGATCATGTTGCGCAGCTCGCGCACGTTGCCGGGCCAGTCGTATTGCTGCAGGCGTTTCATCGTTTGCTTGCTGATGCCGTCGATCGTCTTGCCCATATGATCACTGAACTCGTTGACGAAAGACCAGACCAGCGCAGGTATATCCCCGCGTCGGTCGCGCAGCGGCGGTATCGCGATCGGGAATACGTTCAGGCGATAGTACAAATCTTCACGGAACCCGCCCTGTTCGACCAGTTCTCGCAGGTCGCGGTTGGTCGCGGCAATCACGCGCACGTCAACCTTCATCGTGCGGGTACTGCCCAGCCGCTCGAACTCGCCCTCCTGCAGCACGCGCAACAGCTTCGGCTGCAGCTCCAGCGGCAGCTCGGCGATCTCGTCGAGGAACAGGGTCGAGCCATCGGCCAGCTCGAAGCGCCCCGCCTGCTTCGACAGCGCGCCGGTATAGGCGCCCTTTTCACGGCCGAACAATTCCGCTTCGATCAGGCTGGCAGGCAGGGTTGCGCAGTTGACGCGCACCATTTTCCTGCCCGCGCGCGCACTTTCGCGGTGGATCAGGTTCGCAATCAGCTCCTTGCCGGACCCGGTTTCACCCTGGATCAGGACGATGGAATCGAGCGGCGCAACCTGTTCCGCCTGGCTGATCACCTCTTTTAGCGCCGGGCTGCCGCCGACGATTTCCACATGCTCTGACAGGGTTTTGATATCCTGTTGCAGCAAGGCGTTTTCGATCTCGAGCTGCTCCTTCAGTTGCGCGATTTCGGCCAGCGCGGACTGAAGTTCCCGCTCGGCCGCCCTGCGTTTAAACGCGCCGAAAAATACCAGCGTGGCCAGCTGCAGTTCTTCCACCAGATAATCGGGCCAGGGTTGTTCCCTGAGGCGCTGCACGATCATCAGCCCTGCGAGCCGGGTACCGTCCATCCGCGGTATGACCACGGCTGCCTGGATAGACTTGCTGTCGAGGTAAGCGCGTTCCGCGACGGCCTCCGCCGGCACTACGTCGAGGGTACCGAACTTGACGAACTGGCCCTGCCGGAGTCTCTCGGCCGTCCACTGAAAATGGTCGAGAAATTGCGTAAAGTCGAATTCGAAATCACGAATTTTATCGTCGCGAAACCAGCTGTGGCTGATCACGGGATCTCCGGCCGCGGCCGGGAAGCGCACCAGCAGCATTTCGTCGCTATCGGTATATTCACCGATCACGCGCATGATCTTGTCGATTTTCTCTTCGACCCCGGCTTCCGGCAAATCGACGATTTCCGCCGTCAAGGTCGTTATTACTTCTTCAAATTGCATTAAATTCCCTTACCCTAATACAGCCCGGAGCCGACACCTGCGCCGCCTCGTTCAGCGGCCTGGTCCCCGGCAATCCGATCCAGGTATTCCAGCGCCTCGCTACCGAGATCGTTGGCCAGCAGGTTGAACTCATCCCCTGATTTTGAATTGTTGTGTTACTCCGATGCCCAATGCAGAGTTGCCTTTTTCGCCTCGTTATAGCCCTCGCAGATCGACCTGAATCGACTATTATGCCGTGCAAGCGACTCGATTTCGATAGCCCTTTCAGGATCCCGTTGCGATAGCTAATAACGACGTCTGTAGTCCAAATTTAACATGCCGGAAATGCAAAAAAATGATATGTATCAATCCCGTACAGCTAGCGGGATGTATACCGCCAGGAGCAAAGTCTTGGCAACAGTGCGAACGGGCCGGGCAGGAGCGAGGATCAGCGCCAGGCCCGGCTTACGGGCTGGTAAATTTGCCGATCCAGCCGTCAGCATCTAACCTCGGTTCGATGGATCGAGACCAGAATCCCAGGCATGAGCGGGATGATTTCGAGACCGCAGGTCACCGGTTTCAAAACGCATGATTAGACGCGGGACGGCACCGTACAGGAACAGCTCGCAAAAGGGTATCGAGTCTGATACCGCGGACTGTCACCAGGCGTTGGCCCGACAAGGCGCACGGTTACGGGACGCTGGCGTACTTAGAGTCTGTCAGCGATGTCCCGGCGCGGATCGGAGAAATTCATCGGGGACGATACCGCCCTGCTACAGCCGCGGCTCCGGTTTCAGCAAACAACGATGTTTCGCTCACACAGCCGCTATGTGGTTAATATTCACCCGACAAGTCGTCGCGTGACAAGCGCCGCCGCAAGGATTATTGTGTAGGAATTGAGTGGCATAAAAATGATCTTTCGAGTTATCGGTCGGTTGGCACGATACATGGCAGAGAATATATGCTAGAGAATCAGCACAAGGGGGATACCAGGCAATGTCAGGCGGATTATCACGGATCGCGGTCGGGATCGTCGCATCGCAAAGACATGGCGATCGGTTCGCGGGTATTGCCGTGACCCCCGCAACGCTTTAGGTTCGCGACGTCGATCACTGAAATGGGAAATGCCACGCTAGCTGTTACCGAACCCGGCCAGGGCGCACTGCTGGTTCAACTTTCGGGCGACTGGCTGCTCGGCCATGATTTGCCGACTCCGGACCCGGTGCTGCACAAGATGCAGCCATCGGGCGGATCCCGCGCGCTCGCCTTCGATGCCGAGGCGCTGGGCGAGTGGGATACCGGGCTGGTAAAAATGCTGGTCTCGATTTACCGCAATGCCAGGGCCAACGGACTCGAGGTCGACAGTGCCGGCCTGCCCGCTGGCGCGCGGCGGCTCGTCGCCCTGGCCTTCGCGGTCGAGGAACGCGAAGGCGCCCGCCGCCAGTTCGAAAAGAAGAAATTTCTGCAACAGCTGGGGGAATCGTTCCTGGCGCTGGCCAAGGACGCGCGCGAGCTACTCACTTTCACCGGGGAACTGGCGCTTTCGACCCGGCGTTTCCTGCGTGGCAAGGCCACCTATCAACGCTCCGACCTGGTGCAGTACATCCAGGAAGCAGGCGCCGAAACGTTGCCCATCGTCTCCCTGATCAGCTTCCTGATCGGCATGATCTTCGCCTTCGTCGGGGTCATGCAGCTCGAACTCTTCGGCGCCGGCATCTATACCGCCAACCTGGTGGCGGTGGCGATGGTTCGTGAAATGGCGGCGATCATGACCGCCATCATCATCGCCGGCCGCACCGGCGCCGCCTACGCGGCGCAAATCGGCACGATGAAAGTCAACGAGGAAGTCGATGCGTTGACTACCCTGGGCGTGAACCCGGTCGATTTCCTGGTGACACCGCGGGTGTTCGCGCTGGTCCTGATGATGCCCTTGCTGACCCTGTACTCCAGCCTGATGGGTATCGCCGGCGGCATGCTGGTCGGGCTCTCGATGCTGGACGTAAGCCTTATGCAATACCTGACACAGACCGCGCAATCGGTCGGTCTCAACTCGCTGTTCGGCGGGCTGTTCAAGAGCATCGTCTACGGCAGCCTGGTTGCACTGGCGGGCTGCCAGCAAGGCATGGCCTGCGGCAACAGCGCGCTGGCGGTCGGTGAATGCACCACCCGCGCCGTGGTCATGGGAATCGTGTTGATCGTCCTGAGCGCCGCTGTTCTTACCATCATTTTCATCAACCTGGGAATCTGACATGGAAAATGCCCGACCACACATCGTCGCACACGACCTTACGATGGCCTACGGCGATTTCCTGATTCAGAAGGACCTCGACTTCACCATCAACCGCGGCGATATTTTCATTATCATGGGCGGCTCGGGCTGCGGCAAAAGCACCCTGCTGAAAGTCATGATCGGGCTCAAGCCCCCGGCCCAGGGCGATATCTCCTACGATGGCAAGATGTACTGGTCTTCGTCGCTCGCGGAACAGGACGCCGCCAAGCGCAAATTCGGCACCCTGTTCCAGTCCGGCGCACTCTGGAGTTCGATGACGCTGGCGGAAAACATCGGCCTGGCGCTGCGCCAGTACACCGACCTTGGGCCGGCGGAAATACGCGAGGTCGCGGCCTACAAGCTGATGCTGGTCGGCCTGGCCGGTTTCGAGGATTACTACCCGAACGAGATCTCCGGCGGCATGAAGAAGCGCGCCGGACTGGCGCGCGCGATGGCGCTGGACCCGGAGATCCTGTTTTTCGACGAGCCGTCGGCGGGCCTCGACCCGATCAGCGCCAAGCTGCTCGATGATCTGATCCTCGAGCTGTGCGAGAGCCTCGGCACCACGGTCGTGATCGTTACCCACGAACTCGCGAGTATTTTCGCGATCGGCAATAACTCCGTGTTCCTCGATCCGGTGACCAAAACACAGCTGGCGACCGGCAATCCCGCGGAACTCAGGGATCATCATCCCAATTTCGAAGTTCGAAATTTCCTGCAACGCGGCAAGGCGAAGGAAGAAGCGGCATGAGCAAACAGGCAAATCCAACCCGCATCGGTGCTTTCATACTGGGCGCCATCGCACTGCTCGCCATTGGCATCGTAGCCTTCGGCGGTTCCGAGATTTTCGCCAAGCGCCAGGTTTACGTTTCCTATTTCGACGAGAATACGAAAGGCCTGCGCGTCGGCGCCAACGTCGTCATGAACGGCGTGCGCGTGGGGCAGGTGACGGCCGTCGCGCTGCAAATCGACTACCATGATTACCAGACCCTGTCCGAAGTGACCTTCGAGATCCTGGGCGAAAACTTCATCGTCACCCGCGACGGCGACACTTTTTCCGAGGGATTGCCGGAAACGGTGAGCCACGAATTCCTGATCGAGTCGGGGCTGCGCACGACGCTGCAGGTCGACAGTTTCGTCACCGGCCAGCTTTCGGTCGAGCTGTCGTTCCACCCCGAATCCGAGGCAGTGTTCAGGGGCGGCGAACGCGCGCTTTACCTCGAAATTCCGACAACGCCGTCGTTTTCGCAGGAAGTGCAGGACCGGGTCGAGACCTTTTTCTCGAAACTCGATCAAAGCCTGGACGTGAACAAGGTCGGCAAGTCCCTCGAAGAGGGATTGCATGGATTGAGCGAGCTCGCCAACTCCGAGGACCTCAGGCAGATCCTGGCCGGCGTCAACGCTATCGTCAACTCCGCGGAAGTGAAGCAGACGCTGGCCGGGGTCGATACCCTGGTCAACCGCAAGGAGACGCAGGAGCTCACGGTCTCGCTGGAGAAAACGCTGGCGGAGATTCGCGCCGCGGCCAACGACGCCAGTGGCCTGTTGCAAAACGCGGACAGCCAGATTGCATCGTTGAAGCCGACGATCGACAAGGTCAACAGCGCCCTGGGCGAAGCGGAAGCGGCCCTGGCCGCCGCCAGGACGACACTCCGCGGAGACTCGAAAGGAGCCCACGAGCTGGGTGAAACCCTGCGCGAAGTAAAGGCGGCGATGCGCTCACTGCGCGAATTCCTCGATTTCCTGGAGCGCAATCCGGAAGCACTCATCCGTGGCAAACAGCAATGAAAAGAGGTTCCAACATGAACGTGATAATCCGCGCGAGTATCGTCTGCGCCCTTGGCACACTGCTTCTCGCAGGCTGCGCGACCTCCTCTCCCCCGGTCAATTACTATACGCTCTCTGCCGACAGTTCCGCCGCGCTGGAAGACCCGGAGAATGCGGTGGTACTCGGTATCGGGCCGCTGAACCTGCCGGACTATCTCGACCGATCGCAAATCGTTACGCGCGGCGCCGGCTCGGAGCTGATTGTCGATGACTTCAACCGCTGGGCGGAGCCACTGGGCACGGCCCTGCACCAGGCGGTTGCGATCAATGTCGACAAGCTGCTGGACGGCGTCGTGGCGGTTACCTTTCCATTCGATTCGATCGTCCAGGACAGGGTGGGTTACCGCATGCTGGGCGATATCAGTAAATTCGACGCGGATGCCTCGGGCCTGGTAGTGCTGGAGATCCAGTGGGGCATTGCCAGGGTCGAAGCGGAAACCGTGGTCAAACCGCGGCGCGCCCGCTACGAGGCCCAGGCGACCGACGCCGGCGATCCCGGTGCCATAGCCAAGGCAATGAGCGAAGCCGTGCTCAAGCTGAGCCGGGACATCGCCGACGAATTTTCCGCCGCGCTCTGAACCGGCGACATCGACACCCATGCCCGTGGACCGTTAATCGATGTTCCCGGATTAATGGACGACGGCAGCCTGTACCTGGCGTAATCGGTATCGATCCACGCCGCGCCTGAAAAGCCCGGTCAACACGATACCGGTGCCGGCCGGCCTGTTGCGCTCAAGCCGCGCCAGCGTTGCGCTCGACCTGCCGAAGTTGCAAAAGCTCGGCACTGGTCGACAGCGGAATTTAATGCGCGACAAATCCTTTACCGTCGACAGCGAGCTTTCGATCGTCGGCGGACGCGATATCGCCGAGAAAAACTTCGCAGCTGAGACAGAACGATCATTTTTTCGATTTCGATATGCTCGCCGCGGACCCGTCCGCCGGTCGAATTCCACGCGCCGAGGACATGGTCCCGGCGGCACTTCAAGGCCCGGGGCCTGCAAATCGCCCCGGAAAATCGGCTGTAGTCCTTGCCGGCGCGCGATCAGCCGGGGACTCTATCGCCCCGGCGTCCGCCGGATGTTGCCAGGCACGCGCGCATAGGCATGAACAAATCTTTCGTTGCGGTCGGCGTCAGCTTTCCACCGGGCCGAGTAAATGCCCCATCCAGCGCGTGTCCGGATTGCTGTCGAGGGCAAGCTTGACGATGATGGTCAGCGGGACCGACAGCAGCATGCCCACCGGCCCGAGCACCCAGCCCCAGAAGACCAGCGAAAAAAACACCACCATCGTCGACAGTCCCAGGCCCTTGCCGAGGAAACGGGGTTCGATGACGCTGCCGATCGCAATGTTGACGACGAGATAAATCGCCGCGACCGCCAGGGCGGTCGCAAAACCGAGCTGCACCAGCGCCAGCAGGACCGCGGGTATCGCGGCGATGATCGAGCCGATGCTGGGGACAAAATTGAGCATGAAAGCCAGCAAACCCCACAGCACCGGGTAATCGACGCCGATCAGCCACAGCGCCAGGCCGATGATGACACCGGTGACCAGGCTCGAGATGGTCTTGATGCCGATGTAGTTGCGCAATTTCCCGGCAAAAACCTGCGAAACCGCCCGCTCGCCAGGCGCCCGGGATTCATCTTCGGTTGCTTCGAGGGCAGCCAGTTTTTGCGCGAAACCCGCCGCCTCGGTCATCATGAAGCTGACCGCCAGCAGTATCACGAAGGCCTTGCTCAACAGGTTGCCGAAGCCGTTCAGAATCGACGACACCAGGCCGACCGCGGACGACGGATCGATCGCATCCCTGATCTTGTCCGCCGCGGTTATGCCGTTATCGCTCATCCACTGAATGACGAGGTTCCACTGGCTCGTGAGCTGCTGCCGATAGAACGGCAACGTTTGACTGAAATCCGACAGCGAATTACCGATCAACACGATCATGCCGACGCCAATGACGATCACCAGCGATATCACCAGCACGATCGACAACCCCCTTGGCATCCCTTTTTGTTGCAGCCTGCTGGTCAGCGGGAAGCAGATGATGACGATAAACAGCGCCAGCAGGAAAGGTAACAGCAGCGATGCGGCCGCTTTCATTCCGGCGATGATGATGACCACCGAGGCAGCGATGATCACTCCCTGCGCCGCCGGTGGAAAAACCTTGCTCATGGGCACGTTCCTCGGAAACTCTTATAGTCAGTATAATCCTAATGTCTCGAACCGACACGGGAACGGATGCGCCAGCACGGATACCCGGGCAACCGGTACCGAGGGATCCGGGCGGCCAGCACGAATATATCTCCCTGGAAGGACCGTCGATCGAAGTCACGATATTTCGTTTTACCGATCGATATCATCAATGTCCGCTGATCGAAGCAGCCAAACGAGACCCCCGTACTCGTTTTGGCGCTGAATCTCCAATCGCAATAATGTGGACATGAACTGGTTTCACCGCGGCCAAAGCGGACAATTAGCGATATTTCGTTCGAGTGACGAAATATCGTTTCCATCACATCGGCCGGTACAACAATCCCGGGCACTGCCCTGTTGATTTTTTCTCATGATTTGAATAACTTGACAGCGTTTCCGCAAAGTACTGTCACCTTGGCACGATAAATGTAAGATAGTTATCAGGGTCAGTGACTGCATTAAAAAAGCCAACCAGAAGGAGGGGGAACTGCAATGTCAGAAAAAAATACCGACCAATCGAATAACGCTTCGACCTCGGCAAGCGATACCGATAAACCGGATGGCGTTTCGCGGCGCGATTTCATCAAGGCTACCAGCGGCGGAATCGGCGCCATGGCCCTGGGTCTCGGCCCGTCGGTCTTCGATGCCGGCTCGGCCCAGGCGGCAACCCGCAGTCTGCCCGCGAAACCTTACAACGTCATGTTTATTTTCACCGACCAGGAACGTTACCTCCCCGAATTGCTCGGCAAGGGCCACTGGCCGGGCCGCGACCGGCTGGCGAAGATGGGCACGACCTTCACCAATCACCAGGTCTGTTCGATGGTATGCACGCCGACACGCTCCGTCGTATTTACCGGCCAGCATATCCAGCACACCCGGATGTTCGACAACACGAATTTTCCGTGGGTAGACAACCTGTCGTTCGATATCCCGACCATCGGCCACATGATGCGCAATGCCGGCTATTACTCCACCTACCAGGGCAAGTGGCACCTGCACGGCCAGATCCACGAGCATTTCACCGAGGACGAGGGGCTGCAGCTGGTCGGGCACGACCTGATGGACAAGTATGGTTTCTCCGATTTCACCGGCATCGGCGATATTGTCGGTAACACGCTCGGCGGTTATCACACCGACGAGCTGGTGACCGCGACCGCCGAAGGCTGGCTGCGCCGCAAGGGCAAGGCGCTGAACCAGGACGGCAAGCCCTGGTTCATGACCCTGAGCCTGGTCAACCCGCATGACGTGATGTTCTACAACACGGACGCACCCGGTGAAAAGGTACAAACCGCCCGCAGAACCGCGTTCCCGCTGAACCGCGATCCCGACGACAAGATTTACAAGAAAACGTGGGATGTGCCGCTGTCTGCGAGCCGGCATCAGCGCTGGGACGACCCCGGCCGCCCCAATGCACACCGGGAATACCAGAAGTGCCGCAGTTTCCTGGTCGGCGATTTTCCGAACGAGGAAGCGCGCTGGCGGCGCCTGCAAAATTACTACTTCAACTGCATCAGCGATTGTGACCGCTCGATCGAGCGTATCCTCAACGAGCTCGACAACCTGGGCATGCTGGACAACACGATCGTGGTTCTCACCGCCGACCATGGCGAGCTGAACGGCGCGCATGGCATGCACGGCAAGGGCGCCACCGCCTACCGCGAGCAGAACAACGTCAATTTCATCGTTTATCATCCCGATGTCGACGGCGGCAAGGAATGCCAGGCAACCACCTCCCACGTCGACGTCATTCCGACCATCCTCGGGATGACCGGCGCGGATACAAAACAGCCGTCGGGGGTTCTCGACAAGCTGCACGGGCACGATGTTTCGGGCTTGCTGAAAAGCCCCGAGACCGCGTCCCTCGACGCCGCCAGAGTCGGAGCGCTGTATAACTTCGGCATGTGGTGTTACATGGATGCGGATTGGCTTGGCAAGATCTTCAAGGCCAGGGCCGCCGGCGAGAAACTGACCATCGACACGATGCAAAGACCCGACACGAGCAAGCGCTCGGCGATTCGCAGCATCTTCGACGGCCGCTACAAGTTCAACCGCTATTTCAATATGGAATCTCACAACCGGCCAACCACCATGGAACAGATTTTCCAGGTAAACGACGTGGAGCTTTTCGACCATAAAACAGATCCGCACGAAGTGAACAACCTGGCGATGGACAAAAACAAGCACGGCGAGATCATCATGGCGATGAACGAAAAGCTGAACAAGGTGATCGAGGATGAAGTTGGCGACGATGACGGCAGTTACCTGCCCGATATCAAGGGCGTCAACTGGGTGTTCGACAGTTTCGATCCGTAGCAGACGCGGACGCCGAGCAAGCGAGTTCAGGCGCTGCTTTGCCTGTTGATCCGATACGACAGCAGGCAAAACGGGCCGGAAAAGAGGAATCCTGTGAGTGCTTCCCGCATCACGGGGGGACGAGACAACAAGACGTAAAGAGGATATGACGATGAACCATAAACCAAGCGACACCAGGGCATGCAAACGGGGGCTACTTGCCGGTTTCTGTGCTGCCGCCTTTGCCATTGCCGCGGCAGGGCATGCGCCGACGGCAACGGCCGACGAGGTTAAATCGGCGGTCAAAACGGGCAACGATCCGCGCGACTTTGCTCACAAGGTAACCCCGTACCTTCGCTACGACAAGCGCAGGGGCGATATAGAGACTACCGATTACAACCTGTTCTTCATGGTGCCGTTCAGCTTTCCGGGCTCGGGCACGCCGAGTGCATTCACCTTCGAATCGCCTCTCGTGCGTGATCTGGAAGTCGGTGACGTCGTCGACGAAACGGGTACGGCAGACTGGACCATGCGGCTCATTCTGAAGCCCGCGGTAACCGACTTCCCGGGCGAAAACATGAAGGCCTCGCATGTTTTCTTCGTCGAGACCACGGTCCCGTCGGGTGAAGAAGGCATAACCAGTGACCAGACCATTCTGTCACCGGGTTACGGGCCGATCATCAGTAACTCGCCGAACTGGTTTTTCGCGCCCATCTTTTTCTACGACTACAGCCTGGAGAACAAGTCCGGGGCCGATGACGTGGAAAGGCTGCGCGGGCGAATTTTTTACCAGTACGCCTGGAAGAACGGTGTCTATGTCCTGCCCGAAGTACAGGTCGTCTGGGACCTGGACGACGACGAGTTCACCGCCAACATCCTGCCGGAGATCGGTTACGTCTACAAGCGGCCGCCCAAGCTGGAATCATCCCTGCGACCCACCGAACCGCCTGGCGGCGCGTGGTACCTCAAGGGTGGTCCCGGGGTTAACAACGATAACGATGGAGATCTCGACTGGAGGCTCGAAATCGGTCATCGCTTCCTGTGGTGATATCGGCCATCTAGTGAACCCGGTCGGATACGGATCTGGCTGACCGGGCTTCGCTTTGCCGGCACCAACCGGTAAAGCGATTATGCGAAAACGGTAACCGCGACTGCACCCGCAGTCGCGGTTACCGGTTCACCGACCGGCACCGGGTAACTGCCCCGGGCGCTATCTTGCAAACCTGCCGATCATCTTATCGAAACGAGCCAGGGGCTCACATCGAGGACGACCGCGTCCGATTTTAATTTCAAGAGAACTGGAATCATGAGCGAGAAACTGGAACAAATGCGCGCCAGCCTGCACGCCAGGCTGGATGATGTCGTCGACGCGCTGAGCGCCGCACAAAACAATCTCGAGGCCGCGCCAAAAGAGGCCGAGACCGAGATACGCGCCCGGCTGGATGCGGCCAGGTCGAAGATCGGAACCAGGCAACAGGAAGTCGAAGCGGCCCGCTCTCGCATCACGGATTATGTCGCAACCAAAAAGGCCGAGATCGAGGCGCAGGTTGCGCAGTGGAAAGCGAACCGTGAGCAGGATCGGCTGGTGATGCGCGCCGAGCTTGCCGAAGAATATGCGGAGAGTTGCCTGCTGGTGGCCCTGGCCTCCGCGGCCGATGCCGACGAGGCCGTGCTGCAGGCCATCGCTGCACGCAAGGACGCCGATGCGGCATCGGACTGAGACAGACGACACGACAGCTAACCGGGCCTGGACTTCGGTTGCAGGCCGTTAGTGAAAACGACGCCGGGGTTCGCCCGGCAGCGAATGTAGTACGAGTCGCGTGCAGCAACGGCTCCGCACACCGGCCTGGTTCCAGCGCCGGTTCGCTCCTGCCCTGTTCGCCGGGGAGCGCGACATGCAATGGGGCGATAAATTCAAAAACCGGGCAAGCCGGATTGATGCCGGCTGATTAGCCTGTTAATGTTGCACCATGTCCCCCGGGGGACAAATTCGAGTGAGCCGAGCGGGCTGATCCCGCATCGCTTCATCGAATAAAAAAATAACTAAAGATCAAAGGTAAAGACACCTGGTTGCAAACTTTTGATCCAGCCGAGCAACAGGATGCCGCTGGTCGAGAGCCATGCTGACCCGGGTAAATCGGCGGGACAAAAATAATGAAAATATTCAATTCGAGGGCGTTTCTTTTTCTTGCTATCGGTCTGCTGTCGCTTGTTTGCGTCAACACCCAGGCGTCAGAAGACAGCGACCGATTCCCCGGGCGCTTGATCATTCTCTCGGCGGGCGACTTTGGCGTGGACGATGACCTGGACAGGCCGACCTTTGTCGGCATCGACTACCGCTCGGTGCCGTTTTCGAAATGGAATCTGATTCCGGCGCTGGGTTACGTTTACAAGGATGGCGGCGCGCATTATGTATTCCTTGATTTGCGCTACGATTACTGGTTTTCCGACAACTGGGTACTGATACCCAGCTATGGCGTCGGCATTTACGACCGGGACAGCGAAGTGGACCTGGGAGGGTCGCTGGAGTTCAGGGCGGGCCTGGAAATCAGCCGTCAGTTCGATAACAACGCCCGCGCTGGTTTGTCGATATTTCATTTATCGAACGGCAAAGTATACGGCACTAATCCCGGCACCGAGGCAATCGGAGTTACGGTTTCGATTCCGATCGACCGTTGAGACGCAATCGCAAGGCGGATACAAAATCCCCCCGGCCATTCACCCGCAGTGCAATTAGCGCGGGTTTTGCTCGAGGCTGCCAGGCTTGAACTAAAAGTACTTCACCGTTGACAGGATTAAGCTTGGGCCTGGGGCCGTGCACGCCTATGGCGACCGGTCCGGGCAGGGGGGTATGCAACACGACATCGTCACGGTCGATAAATATCAACCTGTTCGTCTCGCCGGGGTGTCGGGGGCGCCGGTACTGCCGTATTACTCGCAGCGTCTGCCCCGCACGCAGGGTTACCTGACCAGGGTGATGCCGCAGCCAGGGGATTTTCCCAGCGGCGACGATGTCGCCGACCTGACCCGAATCAACCGCGCGATCGAACGGCAGGTTCGCGCCGCGCCGGATCAGTATTTGTGGTTCCACCGGCGATTAAGGACACGGCCTGCCGGCGAGAAGCAACTCTATCCGCCCGGGTAAGGCGGCTATCCCCTGTTCGTGCCATGCACGCAGGCTCGCGCTCCGGCGGCGGATATCGAACGGCCCCGGCAGCGGCAAGACTCCGTCGAACGCAGGGATCTACTGCGCGCCGCCCGTCAGCGCCTGCCGCAAGCGCGCCAGGTTGGCCTGCATCACGTCGAGATAATCCCCCGCCTCCGGCACGTTGCCGCAGGGGTCGAACACGAGCGAGCCTATACCCATCTGCTCGAGCCGCGCGACCGACTCGGGCAGCGGTTCGCCCTCCCACAGCATCCATGTCGCTGCATGCGTTGCCGCCAGGCCGGCGAGTTCATTCCACTGCTCCTCGGCGGGGAAAGCCTCGGGTTCCCACAGCACGCTGTGCAGGTCGAGATCGTAGGCGCGCGCAAAGTACTGGTAGACCGGGTGCGAGGCGAGCAGCGCCTGCCCGCGGGCGTTCGACAGGATGTTTTTCAGCTCCGTATCCAGCGCACGCAAGTCGCTTTCGAGGGCGGCAAAATTGCCTTCGAATTCGGCCTCCGCCTGCGGCCGCTTCTTCACCAGCGCCCGCTTGATCGCCCATGCCTGCAGTATCGCCTGTTGCGGGTCGAGCCAGGTGGTAAACGCGGTGCCGGCATGGGAGTGTTCTTCGCCGGCGCCGTGGCTGTGGGCGACACCGGTTTCAGTTTTGATCAGCCGGCCGGCGAACGCGGCCGAGGTGTCGACCAGACGCCGATTCGGCAACGAGACCTGGGCAACCCACCTGGCGTAATCGGCGCCGTTGAGCAGCACCAGGTCGGCGCGCTGGTAGGCGCCGATCGCGGCCGCGTCCGGTTTCCAGAACGCGGGATCACCGTCGGCCGGCGCCGGGAAAACGACTTCGGCCTGTCCGCCGGCGATACGCTCGGCAAAATACTGTAGCGGGTAATTGACCGTGTAAACCGCCAGGCGCTCGGCGGCACTCGGAGCCATCGAAACGAGGAGCAGGCACAGGCTGACGATTCGGGCGGTGGATTTCATCATGCATTATCTCCCTTGCGGTTTAGTTGATGAACAGTGCGCGCACGATATCGCTGCCCTGCGCTTCGACAGCGAAAACAGCCGCGAGGCACAGCACGCCGGCAACGGCGCCGATGATCAGGATCTCGGCGCCGAGCAGGTAAGCGGTGGTCGCGCGGCTGCAGCCGAGCTTGTAAATGGTTTGCAGCTCGCGCTGGCGCAGGCGCAGCGACAGCGCGAACACCAGCAGCAGCGCCAGCAGCGTGGCCGCGCCGACGATGACGATGACCGCGTCGAGCACGTTCTTGATGCGGAAGATATTCTGCAGCAGGCCGTCGATGACTTTTTCCGGTACGATGATTTGCTGCAGGCCTTCGGACTCGAGATAACGCCCGCGCAGGATCGTGCCCGCGCGGACGTCGTGCGGGATCGCGATCACCGCGGTCACCGGGTACGCGCCGGTGTCGCCGTGAAAATGAAAGCTGTCGATATTATCCGGCGTGATCTCGTTGTACTGGAACAGCTTCGGGCTCGCGACCACGCCGGTTTCGTCGCGCTGCATGATCAGCGTGTTATCGGTGACCTGGCTAACGTCCTGGTGGCCGTGGCCGATACCTTCGATCACCCACGCGGTCTTGATGTCGACGAACACGGCGAGGTCGTCCGGGGTAAAGCTGCGCTCGAAAACGCCGACGATGTTCATCTTCAGCGGGTAGACGCCGGCGAGATCGAACACCGTCTGCGGCGACGACAGCAGCGTATCGCCCGGCCCGAGCCCGAGTTCCTCGGCGACGGTGGCGCCGACTACCGCTTCACCCAGCAGCGCGACCTGCCGCCCTTCAGCGAGCTCGAGCCCGCGGAAATCGAAGTAGTCGAGCGTGGTGCCGGCGATCGGGAAACCGCGCGCGCTGAACCTCACGTACAGCGGCACCGGGTCGGCCAGCCCCGAGTCCCAAAGTTCGTCGACCGCGCGCATCGACACCAGCTCCGGCACCTCGTCGTCGAAGTAAAGCGCGTTCATGACCAGGTCGAGCGCACTGCCCTTGGCGCCAAGCAGCAACGGCGTCGACTGCGCGCGCGACAGCAGCTGGCGCTCGCTTTCGTCGAGCAGCACCTCGAGCGAGAGCGGCAGCGCCGCGATCAGGGTGACGCAGGCAATCAGCGTCAGCGTGCGCAGGCGGTGGAACACGAGATATTGCCAGGCAAGGTAAAGCGCGTGCATCAGCCGCCCCCCTCCCCGCGGAAATCGAGGAAATCGATGACGCGGTCGAAGCGCGGCAGCAATTCGTGGTCGTGCGTTACCGCGAGCAGCGTCGCCTCGTGCGCGTCGACGCTATCGAACAGGAGATCGAGAATACGACCCTTGTTGGGCGGATCGAGGTTGCCGGTGGCCTCGTCGGCGAACACCAGCTTCGGCCCCGGCAGCAGCGCGCGGCAGATCGCGACGCGCTGCTTCTCGCCCTGCGACAGTTCGCCGGCATGGCGCTTCAGCTTGTCGCCGATGTCGGCGCGCGCGGCCAGCTCGCGCGCGCGTTCGCGCACCGCGGCAGTCAGCTGTAGCGCGCGACTGATGCGGTACGGGTGAATGATATTGTCGAACACGTCGAGGTAATCGATCAGCTCGAAATCCTGGAACACGAAGCCGATGTGGTTGATGCGGAAATCGCGGCGCGCGGCATCGGACAGACCCTCGATCTGCGTGTCGTTTACCCGAATCTCGCCACGGTCGGGGGAAATGATGCCGGAAACCAGGTTCAGCAGCGTGGTCTTGCCCGAGCCCGACGGACCGATCACCGCGAGTTTTTCGCCGGCGGTCACGTCGAGCGAATCGATCGCAAGCCTGAAGTCGCTGTCGGGGTAACCGAATTCGAGCGCGTTAATGCTTAACATCGTCTGCCCTGTTCCGGGCGTCCCGTCCCGCGCGGTTTACCCAGCCGCGGGATCGGCCGGCGCTTCGGCGCGCGCCGATCCGGGTTCGATGCGCTTTTCCTCGATGATTTCGAGGCCGGTGATTTTCCACTTGCCGTCGACGGCCTCGACCCGGATTTCAGCATCGTAGAGATTTTCACGCGTGTGGACATGACCCCAGTGGCCGACCGTGCCGGTCGCGGTCCAGTTGCCCTTGATGCGGTAAGCGAGGCCGTCGCCATCGGCGCGCTCGGCGCTGGCGTTCAGGATATCGACGCTTTTGACTTTCGCCTGCGCGCCGCCGGCGCGCTGCACCGCGAAGGACTTGCGGTTTTGCAGGTAAATGTCGGCCAGCAGCTCGCCGTCGACCGACAGTGCGAGCTTGTCGTAAACGTCTTCCTCGTCGCGGAAATCGAACGCGCGGTAGACGTTTTTCAGCATCGCCTGCAGCAGCACTGTCGACTGTTCCTCGGTCAGGTCGGCCGCGATTAGTGCCGGGCGCGCGACCACGTGACCAGCGTAGGGCCAGGCGACCGCGGCCGCAACCAGGGTGACCACGAAACCGGCGCCGACCGCGCGCAGCGGTTTTTGCGCGCGGTTGCGCAACCACAGCGTAACGAGCAACAGTATGGCAACCAATCCGCAGGCAAGGCTGATCAACGGAATTCGCACATCGCCGAGACTGCCCCTGACCGCGACCTGCTCGACCGTCGGCACCCTGTATTTTTTCAGGTAATTGGTCCAGGTAAAGACGCGGTCTTCGGGCGTGATATAGGACACGAACGGGCCTGCGGGATCGGTCGCGGTCGCCGGTATACGCTCAATCTGGTCATTGAACAATTCCCAGTCGACGGTAACCTCGCGCGGCAGGTCGCTGGTGAGATAAGTGATGATAACGCCGACGATCGCGGTCGACACCTCGAGGCGCTCGGGCTTTTCCAGCAGCTGGATACCGCTGAGCCCGACCTTGACGTAATTCGAACGATCGAGGATCGGCCTGACCGATTTGCCGTCGATTTTGACCGGGTTCTTGCCGAGCAGGAATTCGCCGATGCGCTGCTTCAGCGGCTCGAGTTCTTCGATCTCGATAAAGTCCGGGTCGCGCAGACCGAGCTCCATCCACTGCTCCATGTCCTTGACCCGGGTCAGGATTTCGTGCCTGACCTCGTAGGGCTCGACATAGAGGAACGACATCAGCGCCGACTTGTGATGGCGCTTGAGATTGGGATTGTCGAAGCGGCTATACCAAGGATCCTCCCAGTCGAGATTCAGCGTCGCCGGCAGGCCGAGGTAGCGAAAGTCGATCACCGGCACCGACTTGTGGTAGGCGATGAAACCGATGGTGACATCGGCAACACCGTTTTCATCCACGGGCGGCACGATGGTCAGCTGCCGCGGCTTGCCTGTAAACGGGTAGACGATCTCGGCGTAAAGCACACGCTTGTCCACCGGTGCATCCGGCACGCGCTGTCGCGTCAGCGGATTGATCATGCCGGCGAACGGCGACTTGCGGTCGACGCGCAGCCGCGGCTCGACCAGCTCGAGCCGCGCCGGCAGTGATTCGCCGGTCTCGGTGACAAACTTGAAGCGCTCGCTGGCAAAGGTTTGCATGCGCGCCTCCAGCGACGGCCGCTTTTCATCCTTCTGCGCCAGCCAGGTATCCGGCACCAGCTCGTAAAACTCTTCCAGGTCGCCGATATACACCTCGAACACCAGCTTGACGTGGTCGTCCATGATGTAAATCTCGGCAATATTGGGCGCGGTTTCGGAACCGGTCAGGTTGATCCAGTCGGCGCGGCCGAGCGGCGCGGTCAGCAGCAGCGTGAGCAGCAGAGCGGCTCGAATCGTTAGCATCTTGGTGTCAGTCTCCAGCTATCGGGAACGCGGGCAATGGGGTGCCTTTTCAAGGTTAGTGGCCGCCACTCGCGTGGCCGAGATTATGACAAATAACGGGGAATTCGGAAACAACGAGACCGGCAGCTGCCGGTCTCGTCCAGTGGGCTGGTGTTTCCGTTACTGGGTCGGTTCGTACCAGGGCCGCTGCTTGCGCCAGTCCTGTTCTTGCAGATTGTATTTTTCCGAGTGCGCGTCGAGCAGCCGATTCTGCGCGTTGAAGGCCGGCCCCCATTCGCCCTCGGCGATGAATTTACTCATCGGGTTGGCCTGGCCGCGCACCGGCGGCGGTTGACGCGTCGGGCCGGGCACTCCGGAGGCGCGATCGGTCGACACCACCATGCGCTCGACAATCTTGTCCTTGGTGATGTTCCACACCATGTTGTCGACCGCCACAGACAAAGGTCCGTCATAGGTTTCGCGTATGCCGTCGCGCACGCCATCGATGCCCTCCTCGAAGGTGTGATAGCTAACCGCATGGCGTGGCTGGATCGTGCTCATGATCTTGCCGAAAGCGGGCCCCGAAGTGTGAAACTGGCAGCAGGCGCGCCAGGCCAGCTGTGGCGGCTGGTTGTAATCCCTGACGAAAAACTCGGGCGTGGCGAAGGCTTCGTGGATCACGAAATCGGCGCCTTTGGTATGCTCGACGAACCACTTGTTGGGCGATGTATCGCCGCCATAGACCAGCGTCATGCCGGCATAGTCGATGATGAAACTGACCGGACCGTCGCCGGCGTGTATCGCCGGGACCGTGCGCACCCGGATACCGTTCTGGTTGTAGACTTCGTTGTTCACCGCCTTGTAGTCGAACTCGTGCACGGTGATATTGCCGGGCGATGGCGTAATCTTGTAAGCGCGCGTGACGTAGTCCCAGTTGAATGCCTGCAGGAAACCCGCAATCGCATGCTTGGTGCCCATATCCTCGCGCATGCCGCTCGGTCCCCAGACTTCCAGCGGTACCGGCCGGCCCGCGGTCCAGCCGCCGGCCCAGAGCGAATCGAGGTCGCCCCAGTGATCGGTATGCAGGTGACTGAGAAATACCTTGGTCAGGTATTCGGCCGGAATCATCAGCGCGTTGATGTTGCGCATCGAGCCGGTGCCGATATCGAAAATCATCTTCTCGCCATTACCGAACTCGAACAGGAAACAGGCCGACGCCTGGCCGCGGCGCGCGTCCGGCATGCCGGTGCCGCAGGCGATAACGCGAACCTCGTCCTCGGCCAGTACCTCGGTGCCGGGATAATAGACGTAGCGGTCGGGCGCGATTACATTGGGCCCCTCGATCATGCCGCCGGCGGCCTGCGCCGTCGACATGCCAAGGCCAGCAATCAATGGCGCGCATGACAATGCGGCCAACGCGAAAATTTTCCGGAAATATTCAGTGATCTTGGTCTCTCCTGATTTCGGGTTCCTTTAGATATTAACGTTAACCTTTGCTTTGTTATATTTCCATACAAAATTGTATGGAAAGTACCTTTTTGCGCGTATCTGTAGATGAAATCGATTAACCTAGCCTTCGAATTTGTCCCGTCCACCGCTAACTTTGAAATCCGTCGCCATGGAAACACGCTACTACATCGAAGACTGGCTCGAAGGTGCTCTCGAGGCGCTGGCGCGCAAGGGTCCGCAGGCAATCTCGATTCAGCGGCTGTGCGAATCCCTCGGAGTCAGCCGCGGCAGCTTTTTGCCCGATAACTGCAGCCAATAGACTGCGCCTGCCTACGCGGAGGCAGGCTCCGCGCCTCCAGGTCCTCTGTCATTGCGAGGTGCGTAGCACCGAAGCAATCTCTCCGCACCGCGCCAGCTCGAAAAGATTGCTTCGCTTCGCTCGCAATGACTCAAGATCCTCGCGTCAATTTTCCATAGCCACACGAACCCGGATCGAACCGATTGTCAGCCCCCGGTACCTCCGGAGGTCGGATAAGCTTTTGGCGCACTCGGATCAGTTGCAAATCGAAACCAAAAGCATCTCCATGCATCGAAAGTTACGAGCAATTTGGAGACGGGAATATGCTTTATACGATTACGAATGCAGGTTACTCACAAAACACCATCGGCCAGGCCGTTCATTGCATCGGCATCGGCCTGCATAGCGGGCACCGGGTTTCGATGACGCTGCTGCCGGCACCGCCCAACAGCGGGATCAATTTCGTGCGCACGGACATCGATCCGGAGCACGCTCTGATCCGCGCCTCCTGGCGCAACGTGGTCGATACCCGTATGTGCACCGTGCTCGGCAACGAGTACGGCATCACACTGGGCACGGTCGAACACCTGATGGCAGCGCTGCGCACCTGCGGTATCGACAACCTGACGATCGAAATCGACAGCGACGAGGTGCCGATACTCGACGGCAGCAGCGCGCCGCTGGTGACCCTGGCCAAAAAGGCCGGGCTCTTCGCCCAACGCCTGCCGCGCTACGGTATCCTGATCGAAAAACCGGTCGAGGTGCGCCAGGGCGAGCACTACGCCCGCCTGCAGCCGTCCCCGACGCCGTCGGTCAGCGTCGAAATCGATTTTGCCGACTCGAATATCGGCAGTCAGCGGCTGTCGGTGCCGCTGCTGGATACGGTACTCGAGCGCGATATCATGCCCGCGCGCACTTTCGGCTTTGCCCATCAACTCGACGGCCTGCGTGAAGACGGGCTCGCGCTCGGGGGTTCCCTGAAAAACGCGGTGCTGCTGGACGATGACGGCATCGTCAACGTCGAGGGCTTGCGCTACGCCGACGAATTCGTGCGTCACAAGATACTCGACTGCATCGGCGACCTGGCGCTGGCCGGGCTGCCGATATTCGGTGAACTGGTCGCGCGCAAGCCCGGTCATCGCCTCAATCACGCCCTGCTTCGCGAGCTGTTCGCGCACCGGAATTGCTGGAGCCGGATGAGCTATCGCGACATCGTCGAGGGTTCACCGGCCGAATTAGAAACAGGCGTTTCGCTTGCCGTTGCGGCGGGCTGCGCGTAAGGGAGGGGATGATTGACAAGGAAGAGGCTGCGTTGATATCTTCAGGCGGTCTTCTAAGATTTTGTTAAAGCAGGAGGGAATGCAATGTTTCGACAAATTACCTGCGTCGGATTGATTACAGGAAGCTTTCTCATGGCCGGAGTTGCTCCGGCGGCACAGCTTTCAGCAGTCGGGTACGGCGTTATCTCGGAGGCAATCGAACAGAAAAAAGACACTTCCGGTGCCAGAAGCTCAGGTGCTGTCGTCGGCGGACTCATCGGATTGGGGTCCAGCAGCGGAAGATCGACGCGTACCAGGATAGCCCGCACGGGCGTGGCTGCCGGACTCGGCTCCGCCGTTGCCGGATCGGCCTCAGCTGGTACTGAAATGGCGTATACCGTAAATTTAGTCGGCGGCGGTACCGTGCGAGTAGTCATGGATAGCGGAAACTTCCGTGTCGGCGATTGTGTTTCGGTAGAACGAGGCAAAACCAACAATATGCGGGTGGTGTCCGATGAGTTCTGCATAAACAATGAACAGATACCCGAGCAATACAAGGCGGAGCACGTCATGGAAGCACACGAGTGTGCCCAGGCGAAAGAGGAACTGCTGGCGGCGGAGACTCCGGAAGAGCTCGAGTTGGCGCACATGAAGATGAACATCCTTTGCCAGGAGTAGATTCGGCTCCGGATTCCCTGACGAAGCGGCAGTGCGAGGGTTATTCTGCCGCCTGAAAACAGCGAGATCCGGCCGCGGCTCCGGACCTTGACCCGCCCCCCTGCCCCGCAGCGTCGATTTGCACGCCCGCTCACATCTCGACTATGACGATCCCGTCGTTCGCGGGGATGACGGAATCAGAAGTCATTGCGAGGCACGAAGTGCCGAAGCAATCTCCCCACTTTGCGGTGCACAAGGCTATTCCCATTACCATGGAGATTGCTTCGCCCGGCCGCGGCCTGCGGCCTCGCGGTCCTCGCAATGAAAGCTAATGGAGGCGTGGCGACTCGCGGCCGGTTACAACTGTCCCTCCGGCAGGAGCTTGAAGAAATTGGTCGAGAAGCGGCGCCACCAGGAAGCCTGCGGTTCGCTGGAGTATCCCACGACCTCTTCCCGGGTCATGTCATGCCACAACAATACACCGTCAGGATCGAGCTCCAGCCGGTAAACCACGCGCTCGAAATTTCCCTCGATATCGGTCAGCAGCATTTCGGCGAGCTCGGATGAATCGATCATGATCCCGAGCTCGGTGTTGATCGCGACCGAGCGCGGGTCCAGGTTCAGCGAGCCGATGAATACGTAGCGGCGATCGATGATTATCATCTTGGCGTGCAGCGTGCTGCGCTGCCGCTCGCTGTCGCCCAATCCTATCGAATGAAAGGCATCGGCACGCGTTTCGTAGAGTTCGGCGCCCATCGCCAGCAGGCCCTGGCGATAGCCCTCGTAGTGCGCGTGCACCGCCACCTGGTTGGTGGATGCGAGCGAGTTGGTGACCAGTCTGATCCGGGTGCCCCGTTCGAGGATGGAGTCGAAGAGGGCCATGCCTCTCTCGGTGGGGATCAAATACGGTGTAATGATCAGGACTTCGTTTTCGGCATTCAGCATATATTCGCCGACGGCCTTTATCAGGCGCAGGCTGTCGTCTTCGACGGGAAGCTTCAGCTTGAGTGGATTTTCGCTAATGAGTTCGGCTTCGGCGACAACGTCGCTGACCTCGTTATTGATCAACTGCAACAGGATTTGCGAGTCGATGGCTTCGCGGTAAATGGCCGCGCCCTGGCTCGAGAACACATTATCGATTGCCTCCCGCGCCTTTTGCATTTGCCCCGGCGAGGGCTTGTTACGCAGGTGGTGAATGCCCAGCGCCTTCGGGAAATTCCAGAAGTAGTCGAAACTGGCCGCCACCTCGGCAGCGATCGGGCCGGTCGCGAGCACGTCGATATCGAAGAACTCGGTTTTGTCGTTGAGGCTGAAATACTCCGCGGCGAGATTGCGACCGCCGACGATGGTAAAACTGCCGTCCACGGTGAAGGACTTGTTGTGCATACGCCGGTTGGCGCGCGCGAAATCCCACGCGAAATTCAGCAGTTTGAATCCCTGGCGGGCGATGGGATTGAACAGTCGCACCTCGATGTTTTCGTGCTCGTTCAACACGAACAGGTCGACATCCTTGACCGAGGAGAAAATGTCGTCGAGCAGGAAGCGCACGCGAACGCCGCGATCTGCGGCCTCCAGCAGTTTGGCCGAGATCAGCGCGCCGACGATATCGTCCTTCATCAGGAAATACTGCAGGTCGATGCTTTCCTCGGCAGCGTCGATCATGCGCAGGCGCGCACCGAGGCTGTCGCTGCCGCCGGTCAGCGGGAAGAAAGCAGATCCATGATCGGAGCGGGCGCTGGCCTGTTCCATCGTATACCTGCCAAGCTTCGTGCCGTCCGAAGCCGGAATTGCAAAGCTGGGTTCCTGCACGATATCGAACCTGGTGCTGGCGCATGCCGACAGCAGGCACAATAACACGGGTAACAAAAACTTACAGGTAGCTGAAGGCTGCTTCATCCTGGCAGGATCGCTTGGTTAATACTCGGTCGGTGACGGTTGGGTGATTGTTGCAGACATTAGGTAATTAGTTAACCGTCATTCCGAATTACAAGGAGATTGCTTCGCTTCGCTCGCAATGACGCCATAACCCGTCATATAAAGGGATTGCCCTGTATGGGGTATGATGACACGGGAAGGTGAAACTAGCCCGTCAAAGGCAATCAGCCTCTCGCAATGCCAGGTTCCCTCCCCATGTCAGCGGTTCCGAAGCCTCATTGAACAGGTATCGTTAAACGCCCTTAACGAATATGAAAAGGCCGGGAAACGTGCATTGCGAGGCCGAAGGGCCGAAGCAATCTTAATGTACCTGACAAATCGCGACGCTAGTCCTGAATCTGGGAGATTGCTTCGCCGCAGCCAAAGCGTTCGCTCCGCTTGTATGGTGATTTGTGCCTGGAATTCGGCAGAATGAAGGGCGCCGGGGTGGCAGGGACATCAAGCTACGCTTCCGACCTTTCGGTACGGACTCCGTGAGATAATACCCACCCCATCACCAGAACGCCAATAAAGAATCTCGCTGATGGAAGGCCAATTCCAACAAGCTTGCGTCGGTGATGCCCCGGCTATCAGGAACTAACTAGCGAGGTCATCATGGCAAAAGAAGTCGAAGAAGCCACCCTTGGGATTGATGTCAGCAAGAAGCACCTGGAGGTGTTTGATAGTGATTCAGAGGCTGTTCGGGTTGTTGATAACGATCCGGATTCGATCAATCGATTCCTGGAGGGATTCAGCGGGCCGGTTGCGCTCGCAGTGGAAGCGACGAATGTGTTTCATGAGCGATTGGTTACCATAGCACTGGCTCGTGGCCTAACGGTATATCTCGTCGATAGCTACAAGTTGAACAAGTATCGTGAAGCAATTGGGATCCGGGCAAAGACCGACACGAATGATGCCCGCTTGATCCATCGGTACCTGGTCGGCTATTCCAACGGCGCGGCCCTGGCGGTGGATTATTCCCTGGCCATACTCGAAGGCACTGCCGCATGGTAATTGTCGCGAAACCGAAAAAGCCGTCTAAAAATAAACACATTAAAAAAAGGGGACGGAGGGATTATTTTTTGACCACTTTTCGACAACCTTGGCCAAATTTTCGGCGATATAGTCGTACGACCCATTGCCTCAGCTGAGATAGAGGGTCTCCCCGCTCATTTTTTCCAGTTTTTCCCGCCAATCAACGGACCTGACCGGCAATCACCCGCCTTTTGGTGATTTTATTCGGCTATCCCGCAGTAAAGTGGTCAACATTTAATCCCTCCGTCCCCTTTTTTACCCGATCGGGTTTCGACCGGGACGGTCCGAATCCTGCCATCCCACCGTACGAGCGCGTGGATGACCTGCCTGACGCGCCTGGCCTGGGGTCAGAAACCATGAGACCGGCGGGCGCCGGTCTCGTGGTCAAGTCAGAGACTTGTTACTGCTGCATACGATCCATCATCTGGTACATCTGGGGCCGCCAGTCCTGGTCCTGCAGGTTGAATTGTTTCATGTGCCTGTCCATGGCGTCGTCCTGGGCTTCGTACGCCGGCTTCCAGTAGCCCGAGTTCGAGAACTGGCTGAATACCGGGCGGCGTCCCTCCTGTTCCGGCGGCCCCTGCCGCGATGGGCCCGGCACCGACCAGGCTTCCTCGGTTATGACCGCCATGCGCTCTCTGATACCTTCGGGCGTAATGTTCCAGACCATGTTGTCGGTAGCCATCGACAGCGGGCCGTCGTAGGTTTCGCGAATCGCGCCGTAGAGGTTGTAACGGGTGGCTTCCTCGTTGAGGAAGTGATAAGCGACGCCGTGCCTGGGCTTTATTTCGCTCATGATCTTGCCGAAAGCCTGCCCGGAAGTGTGGAACGCACAACAGGCGCGCCACGCGAGCTGTGGCGGCTGATTGTACCAGGCGACGAAATCCCCGGGCACCATGAAGGCTTCGTGAACCACCAGGTCCGAGTCAACCGCGTGTTCGATAAACCACTTGTTCGGCGCCGTGTCGCCGCCGATGACAACCCTCATACCCTCGTATTCGACGATGTAGCTCACCGGGCCGTCGCCGGTGTGAATCGCCGGGATCGAACGCACGACGACGCCGTCCTCGTCGTAAACGACCTGGTTAATTCCCTTGTAGTCGAACTCGACCACGTCGACTTCGCCCGGCTTGGGCGTAATCTGGAAGGAGCGGGTTTCCTTGTCCCAGGCGACGAACTTGAGGAAACCGTCGACCATCGCCCTGGTGCCGAGTTCCGGGTGCAGGCCGGAGGGGCCCCAGATCTTCAGTGACGTGGGCCGGCCCGCGGTCCAGCCACCGGCCCACAGCGAATCCAGGTCGCCCATGTGATCGGTGTGCAGGTGGGTCAGGAAAATCTTGGTCAAGTACTCGTACGGAATCATGTAGGCCGCGATATTATCCATCGAGCCAGTACCGATATCGAAGATGAGCTTGTCACCATTGCCGAACTCGATGAGAAAGCAGGCGGCCGCCTGTCCGTGCCGCGCCGCGGGCATGCCGGTGCCGCAGGCCGTAACCCGGATTTCCTTTCGATCCAGCTTTTCGGTGCCGGGGTAATACACGTAGCGATCCGGCGCCACCTGGTTGGGCGAGGTATACTTGCCGCCGGCGGCATACACCGTCGACATGCCCAGGGCGGCAATCAACGGCGCGCACAACAGTGCGGTTAGCGTGAAAAACTTTCGGCAAAGTGTTTGTTGCATGCCAGTCACTCCTGAGGTGGGTTTCCTTAAAGTCTCGATTCTAACGTTAGCCATCTCATTGATCCAAACAAATTTGTTTGGAAAATACACTGCTGCATGGTAATTGTCGCGAAACCGAAAAAGCCGTCTCAAAATTGACACATTTATCACCAGCTTCCACAATCCGCCGTCATGGAAACGCGGTATAACATCGAAGACTGGCTCGACGGCGCGCTCGAGGCGCTGGCGCGCAAGGGCCCGCAGGCGATCACGATCCAGCAGCTGTGCGAATTCCTCGGCGTCAGCCGCGGCAGCTTTTACTGGCACTTCAAAAACCGCGATACCTTCATCGAAAAACTGATGGATTTCTGGATCGACAAAACCACCAACGCCATCGCCGACGCGGTACGGAATCTGGACGGCCCGGCGGTGGACAAGCTGCTGTTCATCGCGCGCCAGGTCATCGAAAGCGACGCAACGCGTTACGATATCCCGGTTCGGGCCTGGGCCGAAACCAATTCGATCGCGGCGGCGGCGGTCAAGCGGGCCGACCGGATTCGCTACAAGGTCGTCAGGGAATTGTTTGCCGAAACCAGGTTCAGTGGCGAAGAGCTGGAAATGCGAACCCGCACCTTCGTCGCGTATTACAGCCTGGAAAGGGCGATATCCGTCAATGAAAGCAAAAAAGCCCGCCTGTCGAGAATCGAAATGAGGCACAGGCTGCTGACGCGCCCCACCTGACCCCAAAAAAGGGGACGACCCCCAAAAAGGGGACGGAGGGATTATTTTTTGACCACTTTTCGCCAACCCGGAGCATGTTTTCGGGAATAGAATCGTACGACCTTTTGTCTCAGCCCGGAGACAGGGCGTTTGCTCGCTCGTTTTCCCCAGTTTTTTCCGCCCGACAACGTATCCGAACGGCAGACACCGGTCTATCGGGGACTTTATTCAGCTATCGCGCAGTAAAGTGGTTAACATTTAATCCCTCCGTCCCCTTTTTTATTGGTGCTGTTTGCGGCAGGATTGAGCACCCACGTTTTGCCCGGTTTGTGTTCCGCGATGTCCCGTTACCCCAGTCCTGAAAATGTCGAGATCCAGCCGCAGGCGCGCACCTTCATCCTGTTCGCATTGACGCTGGCCTATCCCATGTTCGGCGCCGGTTTCGAGCTCGGCGCCTACGGCGAACTGGTCTACGAGCGCAAGATCACGGCCTGGGCGGTCGTGACCGCGGTATGGCTCGGCTTCGCACTGGTGCCGCGCAACCAGACCGGAATCCGTAACTGGCAGCTGCTGGCGCTCGCGGTGCCGTGCCTGTGGCTGCTCGCGATCGGCTTTTTCAGCACCGCCGGCGAGGATCCGGTCACGCGGCCGCTGGTTTTTACGCTCGGACTGGTGTCTTACCTGCTCTGTTTCCCGCTCGCGGTTTACCTCGCGATCAAGGTCGCAAATCCGGATTTGCTGAACCTGCACGGCTGGAAACCGAAGGCGGGCATCGTCGCGATCGGATTATTGTTCGTCGCCGCCGGCTACCTGATCGGCGATCATAACTACCTTTTCCTCGAATGCGGCGATTTCGAAATTGCGGGCGACATGATGCCGGATGACTGCAGGCGTTAAACCGCACTCGTCCGTCCCCGGCGATTGCATGCCCGTTCCCGCATCGCTTATGATGGTCCCGCACAGGCAGCGGGACGCAGACGCGCAATCAGTCAGTCAATACCGGCGCCCCAGGCCTGGCAATCACAGCACCCGGGGGCCATGCATGATCTCGATCGAGTCCGTTTTTCGACCCGGCCACGGCCTTGTCGTCGGTTGCCTGCTGGCACTAGCCCACGGCGGCGCGCAGGCGGGTGGATTCTATCTGCCCGAAATCGCAACCCCCGGCAGCATCGGCTCGGCGGGCGCGGCCAACCCGACCAATACCCTGGATGCATCCTCGGCGATCACCAACCCGGCCGCGATGGTGCTTCTCGAAGAGGATCGGGCATACATGGTCGGCGGCCAGATCATGTCGCCCGATATGAGTTTCGATAGCGACATCGCCACCGGCGGCGGCAGCGACGGCGGCAATGCCGCCGACGACGCTTTCGCGCCCGGTTTTTCCTACGCCTGGCGCATCGATGACAAAAACAGTGTCGGTTTGGGCATGTCCGCGCTGATGGGTGGCGGTGTCGATTACGGCAGCGATTTCGTCGGCCGCTACCAGGCGATCTCGGCGACGCTGACCGGCGCCGGCCTGACCGCATCCTATGGCTACAGGATCAACGACGAGGTTTCGGTCGGCATCGGGGCGACCGGGGTTTACACGACCTTCGAACAGGATATCGCGATCAGGCAGCCGATGGGAATGCCGGATGGCCGGGTCTCGCTGGAAGATCTCGACGGCTGGGACCCCCAGTTCACCCTCGGTTTGACCTGGCGCCTGAACCCGAAGACACTGCTGGGTTTCGTTTACCGCAGCAAGGCCGAGATCGAACTCGACGGCAAGCTCGAAACCCGCAACCTGTCGGCACCGCCGTTCACGCTGCTGGACGGGCAGGACATCACGCTCGAATTCGACGCGCCGGAAGTCTACGAGATCGGCCTGCGCTTCGAACTCGATGCCGACACGACGCTGTTTCTCGAGGCGGATATCGAACGTTTTTCGCAATTCGACCAGAATTACCTGACCGTCGACAATCTCGGGCAAAGCATAGTCCTCGACCGCGACTGGGAGGATACCTGGCGCGTTTCGGCCGCGATACTCAAACGCCGCGGCCCGAATCTTTTTGCCTGGGGTATCGGCTACGACAGTTCGCCGGTCGACGACGAGGACCGGACCTTCGATTTACCCGCCGACGAGCAACTGCGCCTGGCGTTCGCCTGGGGACACGAAACAGGCCCCGAAACCCAATGGGCGTTGACTGCCGAATACATCTGGCTCGGCGAGAACAAAATCGACCAGACCGCGCAGGGGGTTCGCGCCAGCGGCGAATTCGACGCTTCCATGCTGATCGTTGGCGCCAACTTCGAGCGCCGTTTCTGACGGCTTCGGGATCAGGCCGGGCTTTTCCTGATGCGGAAGAATATCGCGTACAGCGTCGGCACCACGATCAGCGTCAGAATCGAGGCGAAGCCGAGGCCCGCCATGATCGTGACCGACATGTTGACGAAAAACACGTCGGCCAGCAGCGGGATCAGGCCGAGGATCGTGGTCGCCGCCGCCAGCACCACCGGGCGCATGCGACTCACGGCCGAGTCCAGCACGGCTTCGTAACGATCCTTGCCGCTCTCGATCTGCTGATCGATTTCCTCGATCAGCACGATGGCGTTCTTGATCAGCAGCCCCACCAGCGACAGCGCGCCGAGAATCGACATGAAATCGAAGGCGCCGCCGGTGGTCAACAGCCCCGCGGTAATGCCGATGATCGCCAGCGGCACGGTCAGCCAGATGATGCCGGGCTGCCTGAGCTTGCCGAACAGGAAAATACTGGTAATGACCATCAGCAGGAAGCCGACCGGCAGCGCGCCGGCGAGACCGGCCTGGGCGTTAACCGAGTCCTCGTATTCGCCGCCCCATTCCAGGCTGTAGCCGGGCGGCAGTTCCAGCGCCTCGATTTGCGAGCGCAGACGCTGGAACAACGGCGTAGCCAGTGAACCGCTGGGATTGCACGAGGCGATGATCGTCGGGATACGATTGCGACTGCGCAGCACGGCATTTTCCCAGGTGGTCTCGTAGCTCGACACCACCTGGTTCAGCGGCACCGACCGGCCCAGCACCGGGCTCCAGACCTGCGCATCGCGCAGGTTATCGATATCCACCCGCTCCTCTTCCGCCGCCCGGATCTTGATCGGCAGCAGGCGGATGCCGTCGCGGTAGGTACCCACCGGCTGCCCCTCGAAAGAGCTGCGCAGGGCAGCTCCCAGGTCCTGGCGGTTGACGCCGAGCTGGCGGCCCACCTGCTCGTTGAACACCGGCGTCACGACCTTGACCGGGTTGCGCCAGTCATCGCGCACGTCCCTGCTTTCGCTGTCCGCGCGCATGATCGCCTTGGCTTGTTCGGCCAGCTCTCGCAACACGTGCGCTTCCGGTCCCGAAAAGCGCGCCTCGATCTTGGCATCGCGCCCCGGGCCGATACGCAGGGCCTTGATGATCGGATCCAGCGAGGGCATTTCGGTGCGCATAAACTCTCCGACGGCGTCCATAACCGCCGGAATCTGATCACGGACCTCCGTCTGCACGATGATCTGGGAATAGGCCCGCGACGGCTCCTTGGAGTCGTAGACCAGGGTAAAGCGCTGGTGGGGTCCCCCGATTACCGTGGTCGTCTGCACCACGCCCGGCTGCGCGCGCAGAAATTCACTGACGCGCAGCGTGCTGTCGCGGGTGGTGCGGATATCCGATCCCTCGGGCTCGTAAATATCGACAAAGAACAGCGGCGTGTTGGAATCCGGGAAAAAGCCGCTCTTGACATGGCCGAAGCCAATCACGGCCAGCACGAACAGCCCGACAACGGCGGCCACGGTTACCCACCGGTAATCCACCGCCCTGGCTACCAGCCCGCGATAAATCTGAAAGGCCCTGCCCGCGTAGGGATCTTTTTGCTCGCCCTCGCTGCCGCCATCGCCGACTTTCAGCAACAGCGCACACAACAGCGGGGTCGTACTGACCGCGGTAAGCCAGCTCAGGGTCAGTGAAATCAGGATAACGTAGAACAGCGAGCTGGCGAATTCACCAGTGTTATCCGGCGACAGGCCGATGGCGGAGAACGCCAGGATACCGATCGCGGTACCCCCGAGCAGTGCCCACATGGTTTTGCCGACGGCCTCCCCGGCGGCCTGCATCGCCTTCATGCCCGACTGCATGCGCACCAGCATGCCCTCGGCCACGACGATGGCATTGTCTACCAGCATGCCCAGCGCGATGACCAGCGCGCCCAGCGAAATCCGCTGCAGCTCGATGCCATACAGATTCATGATGAACAGCGTGCCGGCCACGGTAATCAGCAACACCGCACCGATGATGATACCGGTACGCAGGCCCATGAACAGCAGCAGCACGGCGATGACGATGCCGACCGCCTGGCTCACGCTGACGAGAAACCCGCTGACCGAGTTGTCCACTTCCTGCGGCTGGTTGTAGACCGGCACCAGCTTCATGCCGATGGGTATGATCGACAGCAGATCGATCACCTTGTCCTCGAGGCGGTTACCGACCTCGACGACGTTTTCCCCGCCCAGCATGGAGATTCCCAGCGTCAGGCCCGGTTTGCCGTCGACAAAGTACATTTTTCCGGGTACTTCGTCGTAGGCCCGGGTAATGGTGGCGATATCCCTGAGGTAAACCAGCCGCCGCTCGTTGGAGCTGATCAACAGGTTGCCCATTTCCTGCACCGACTGAAAATCACCGGTCGGGGAAATGCGGATGTAGTCGTCGTCCACGCGCACGTTGCCGGCGTTGACGACCTCGTTTTGCGAACGCAGGATGCGCGTAATCATGGCCAGGTCGATGCCGAGCTCGGCCATGCGCGCGCGCGAGATATCGACATAGACGACTTCGCCTTGCTGGCCATCGATCACCACCTTGCGCACCCCGGGCACCAGGATCAGCTGTTTCTTCACCGCGTCGGCGGTGTCGTACAGGTCGCGCCAGCTATAACCCTCGCCGGTGAGCACCACGTACACGCCGTAGACGTCACCGAAATCGTCGATCACCGTGGGAGCCGCCGCGCCCGGCGGCAGTGAAGGCGAAATGTCGGCCACCTTGCGCCGCAATTCGTCGAATATATTAGGCAGGTCGTCCGCGCGGTACTTGTCCTTGAAGTCGATCAGGATGTCCGACAGGCCCGGCCGCGATACCGACATCTTGATCCGTTTCACCTGTTCCATGCGCTGGATGGCGTCCTCCAGGTGATAGGTCACCTCATCCTGCACTTCCTGCGCGGTCGCGCCCGGATACCGGGTCAGGATTTTCGCCGACTTGATGGTAAAAGCCGGATCCTCGAGCTTGCCCATCTGCTCGAAGGCGAGCACGCCGCCCCCGACCATGATCACGACCATCAGCCAGGAAACGACCTTGCTTTTTACGGAATACTCCCCGATGTTCATCCGCTTCGCCCTTTACTCGGCTGGTTATTCAGCTGGGATCATCCGCGCGCGGCTCGGCCTGCTCGGTCTGGATCATGCGCGAAACCTGCATGCCTTCCGCCAGGTAAGCCGCGCCCACGCTGACGATCTCCTCGCCGCCGACGAGGCCCGAACTCACTTCGATATTGGCCCCCGACATGCGGCCGATCGTAACCGGGAGCGCCGAAACCGTCATGGTCTCGTCATCCAGTACCCACACCTGGGCATCGAGCCCGCCGTCGGCAACGACAGCGCTGATTGGCACCCACTTGGCGGTATCGGTACTGATTACCTTGGACAGGTCGAGAAATACATTGGCCGTCATACCTGGCAACACCCTGAACTCTTGCGGCTGGGCCATGGTGAAGGTCACGCGAAAAGTCTGCGTCTGCGGATCGGCCTTGGTTGAAACCTCTTTGACTTTCAGCGGGAATGTATCTTCCTTGCCTTCGAAACTGGCGTAGGACATGACGACCCTCGACGCCTTGGATTCAGTGGCACTGCCTTCCGTCTCGGCCCGGCGTATGCTGCGCACCAGGCTCTCGGACAAATCGATGGCAACGTCGAGCTGGTCCACGTTCTGCAGCTGGAATATCGCCTGCTTGGGCTGTATTTCTTCGAAGTTTTCCACGTCCCGCCGGCCGATGCTGCCGCTGAAAGGCGCTTTCAGCTCGGTGTAGGCCAGTTCCTGTTTGGCCAGCTTCAGCGCCGCTTCGGCCGAGCGGAAATTGGCTTCGACCTGGTCGAAATCGCTCTGCGAAATGGTACCGTCCTGGATCAGCTCACTGGCCCGGTTGAAGTTTTTCTCGGTATTATCGAAGGTTGCCTGCCGATCGCTGACCCGGATCCGGTAGTCGGTCGGATCCAGCCGCGCCAGCACCTGGCCCTTTTTGACCTGGTCGCCCTCCTTGACCAGGATTTCCTGCAGGACGCCGTTGACCCTGAACGAAAGCTCGGCACGCTGCGACGCACTGATGGCGCCCGGGAAACGGCGCAAGGCGGCGCCGCTGGCGCCTTCGACGGTAAACAGCTTGACCGGGCGCACCGGCGGTGGCGGCGGTTCTTCCTCGGGTCCGCCACAGGCGGTCAGGACAGCCAGCATGGACGCCATGAGCACGGCGTTGCGCAACACGATCTTCATTGACAGTTTCCCTTGCACGTTTGTCGCCGAGGTTATCACTCGCTCCCGGGACTGTGAAGCGCCATGACCCGGGCCCTCGTCACTCGATAGCGATTACTTCGGCCCGAAAACCCGCGCAACAACACCAACAGCTGCACTTCCGCCCCTGCCGTCATTCCCGCCCCTCTCTGTCATTCCCGCGCAAGCGCACTACTGTCCGGGATATTTTAAACGCCTGATCAAAAACACTTTTAAAAACGATGTTTTGGTACGCTAAAGCCGTACTCCGACTTAATTCTCTACCTCTTG
>JASJCI010000076.1 GCA_030066085.1 Gammaproteobacteria bacterium
TTAATACCGCGGGTACTGACACGTTTCTTGGTGCCAAAGGATTTGGTTTTTGCCGCAACAGCCAGAATGGATTCTGTTTCACCATAAGGATTCGTTATAAATCGTTTGCCATCCTTACTGGAGTAGGCGCGATCGTTTCTATCGTATTCGCCTGTGACCTCAACATCTGAAAGCACTTTGACTGTGGTTTTGGCCGGATTGGAAATTTCAGCAGAAGCAGCGCTGGACATGAATATGCCACTGGCCAGAAACAATAGCGGTACCGTTTTAGCCATACGACGCTCGAAGCAGACTTTTTTACTGACACCGGAACGCTGATCCTCTTTCAGTCCGAAACCATTAACTTCAGCATATTCGCGAAGTTTATCGAATGCGTCAGGATTCTTGATTGCGAGTCCACGTTCGTACACGAGGACACGTTTGTTATTAATAATACAAGGGTGTACGCGTGTCGCCAGTTTCAGATGGCGATTAACCTTTTGCCCGAGGAATGCATCGGACACTTTTTCAATCCAGTTTGCATTTCCGTAAATTTCTGTTTCAACAGGCTGTATTTTTTCTGCAGCGGCACTGTTACTCATGGCTTATCTCCAGTAATAAAGTTAAACGTCAAACAACATTTTCAAAAACGGTTTTTCTTGAATCGATCCACTGTTCAACAAAAATTTCAAAATCTGCCCTGAAGCAGTCTGCTAATCTGACACGCTTTACCCTGGTGTCAGTCACATCAGTTATTCGTTCAATCACGTTCATTGTTTCAAGTAGCTCCAGGTTGCGCAGAGATCGGTTCCTTGAATCATTTGTATTCAAATAAACTTCTTTCATCGAAGGCATATGTTCTCTCAGGTTACAAATGCCAATAAAAAATACCGTGTCGAATATCGTTCCTAGCAGTTTGCCTCGGTCAAGGTCTGCATGTTGTTCGCCATAACGACCTATCAAATCAACAAACTTGTCTCTGACCCTGAGTAGGTTTTCCAACTCACCATCACGGTAAATAATCTTTTGCGATGAATCCGTCACTGTTCGCTGTCCTGAAGTTTAGTAGTGCTTTTTTCACTTTCAATTTAAAAAGGGTTCATAAATGAACCTGTTATACCTGTCGCTCGTAATCCTGATAGTTGCCTGGTCAAAAATCATGGTGCGCTGACATGCTTCATTCTGCTGAACAGCGGTCAAACAGGCCCTATGCGGAAATAGCGTTACCAGTAGTAACGGCTTATGGGAAAAAAACTTAAGTTATGACAGGTCAGCAGAAGAGGTCCGGGAGAGTATGTAAGCTTCTGTAATTAATGATTATTTTATTCTAAGCAGAAATAAATGTCGGATTCTGAACCTAAATCATCTGGCACAGGCTGATTTTGTAACTTTCCAACAGGCAAGGGCATCTATATTCTGGAACGCACTGGTTATTTGTGCTTCTCCAAGATTACAGCAAGCTGATTTACTCTGGTTCTTAGTATGTAAGGACGGATGTTAGCTTTGATTATTTTAACCAAGCCAGGGAATGACCAGGGTATGCGAATTCAATTACAGTTTATTTTTTCTATTTTGATGCTGTTTAGCATCAACGCGTTTGCGGCTAATCCGCATCAGCTTTTTGATGATGTGTTACAGGCCCATGTTCAGGCCGGGAAAGTAAACTATCCGGCAATCAAGCAAGATCAACGTTTCAATGATTATATTACCTACCTGGCAAGCGCCAATCCTGAAACATTTAGCAGCCGAGATGAGAAACTGGCTTTCTGGATCAATGCCTATAATGCACTGGCGATTAAAGGAATCCTTGATGGACTTAGCCCGGGCAGTTTTTTTTCACGGATCACCTATTTCAAATCTACGGATTATCAGCTTGCAGGTCGTGAGATCAATCTTTACGACCTGGAACGCGATATCATAATTCCATTTAACGAACCGAGGATTCACTTCGCTATTGTTTGTGCTTCTGCTTCGTGCCCGAAATTGATATCAGAAGCGTATACAGCTGAAAAGCTTGAATCGCAGCTGGAAACAAACACGCGCAGTTTTATTAATAACGGCAGTAAAAACATGTTCGATGTTGAGAAAAAACAGGCTTCGATATCAAAAATTTTCGACTGGTTTCCAGAAGATTTTTCCAAACACTCAGGTTCAGTTCAGAAATATCTGGCTAACTATGCGGAGAACCCGGAAGTCGCCAGGCTGCTTGCAGATGAGCAATTTCGGATAAAACATATGAAGTATGACTGGTCTTTGAACGGCGTATCAGTGAATTAAAGGACTATTGATGTTTCTTACCACGGATGAAAGACAACAGATTTCTCGCCTGTTTGCATTCCTGCTGGAAGGAGAGAAACTCGCTTTCGACTGTGCGAGTAAACAGGCATCCTTGTTTTCAGATATGGCTTCCAGGAAGTTCTTGCTTAATCAGGCGCGGCAGGAGAAGTTTCACTACAGGGTATTTCAATCCGGCGTTGGCATCCTGACCCCTCGAGGTATTTCAAATATTCCAGGTCTCAAGCAGGTGCGACAATACCGCTGTTTGCTTGAAGAATCGCTGGATAGAGGTGACAGGCAGGAGAGTCTGCTTGGTATGCAGATTATGCTGGAAGGACTGGGTGATGTGGCCGTCAATCATATCAGTGCCGGATTTGAATATCGGAATGTGGGCGCGATGTGCAGGCGTGTCCGCCATCTGATTCTCGGCCAGGAAGATGCGCATCACAGCTTTGGTCTGGCGAGATTTGATGCTCTCCTTGAAAATCAACCAATACCTGACCGTTTGCAGCAGCGAAGTCAGGATTACCTTGAACTACTTGAGTCACTGGTATATTCGCTCAGCGATCTTTTTCATTACTTTGATGAAAATTCAGCAGATTACCTCAACGAGTTTCAGGCAGGATTGCCTGACTGGATTTCGGTACAGCACACATGATTAGTATTGTCATCCCGGTATTGAACGAAGAAAAAGCATTGCCGGATACGCTTGCCAGTGTCGATGCTCAATCCGGCTGTACTGAAATTATCGTGGTCGACTGCGGCAGTGAGGACGGTACGCAACAGCTTGTGAAGCAACATGCTACTGCAAGGCTTGTCTTGGCAGAGCGCGGGCGTGCAAAGCAAATGAATGCCGGTGCCGCCAGTGCTACTGGTGAATGGCTGCTTTTTTTACATGCCGATACGTTAATGCCAGAAGATGCAATATTAACGATTAACGAACTACCTGGAGAAATCAGCGCCGGTTGTTTTCATCAAAGTTTCTCCGGAAGTCACTGGTTCTTAAAGGCTGTTTCATGGCTGCATAACTGGCGCTGTAACCGTAGTCGGATCATCTACGGTGACCAGGCCATGTTCATCCGTCGCAAATTGTTTGAGCAGGTCGGCGGCTTTCCCGAGAAGGATATACTCGAGGATGTGTTGATAAGCGAAGAGATAGTAAAACATACCCGACCGGTACTACTCGATAAAAAAGTGATTACCTCTTCACGCAAGTTTGAACAGCGTGGTTTGTTCAAAAGTTTTTTCGATATTTTTGTCATCATGAGCTGTTATGAGCTGCGGTTGCCGATTATGAGAAAAGCATTTTTCACCGCTTTTCGATAAGGATAGTCATGTCTTTTTCAAGCCTGAAACCGATCATAAACATCGCTACTGGCAAGCCGTTGATGGCTGTTTATGAAATCAACCTGACCTGTAACTCACAATGCGGCTATTGCGATTTGCCGCTTAATCAGGGCAGAAGAGAACTCAGTCGCGAACAGATTCAAGCTATGTTTGAACACCTTTATGCAGAGGGCCTGCGCTATGTTTTCTTGCAGGGCGGTGAGCCTACCTTAAGAAAAGACTTGCCGGATGTCATGTCCGATTTGAAAGAACTGGGTTTTGATATCACTCTGATTACCAACGGCACACGTATCACTGCCGAACTGATTGAGTCACTTGAACAGGTCAGGGCCAGTATTTCGATAAGCCTGGATACGCTGCATAAAGAGCGCTACAGGCGGATACGCGGTGCGGACCAGCTGGGCCTCGTGTTACGTGGTATCGAAAGACTGCGTGACTATTCGCAACCGAAATACATTACTTGCATCGTCAGCGAGATTAACCGGGATGATGTCCTGGATGTCGTGCGTTTTTCCAGAGAACAGGGTTTCATTCCGGTTGTCGGTGCCTATCACTGGGATATCGAACGTTACGGCAAGGTGGATAATGAACTGCAATATCAAAAACAGATGGCGGCCAGCGTTTTTCAGAAAGTGCTGAATTCAGAACTGGTTCCCTCAGGTTATTTTAATAACTATCTCAAAGATAATATTGACTGGTTAAATGACCGACCCCTGCATGCCTGCGATGCCGGTCGTTACAGTATTGCCATTGATGCCTCTGGCAACGTTGCACCCTGTCTGGCCCTTAAGCATGCGGGTAACCTTCTTGAATCCAACCTGACGGACATACTGAATAAATTTGATCGGCAGGCAATAAAGCGGTGCTCCGATAATTCCTCCTGCAATATGATGTGCAGCCGTGTGGTAGGGTCTAATCTACGTAACCCGATTGCCGCGATCAGGACGCCGGACAGGATACCAGCAGGGCTCTAGTTCCATGAGACTGGCTGGTCCTGTCCTGCTAATCATTATCAAGCTTGTATGCAATCAAGCCCAGGCAGAGACTGTTAATACACACGAGCACCAGGGACTGCTTCAGCCCTATATCGATGAACCTCCTGTGGTTGAGCTGGAACAGGCTGATATATCAGTACTTGAATCTGGCAACCCACTGTTTAAACAAATCAAGTTGCAAGACGCACGGCGCGGTATCGCGATCTTTCGTGTCAATGCAGATACAGCTACCGTCTGGTCAGTGATCAATGATTTCAACTCTTATCCGGAATGGATAGACAGCCTTGAAAAGACAGAGATTTACAAACAATACAATGGCCAGGTCTATGTGAAATTTACCGCCAGCTCCTGGCCTTCTGGTACGTCGACATGGTACGCAGTGCATGACTACCCGGTGAGCAAGAGGCAATGGGGCACGTGGCGACTTGATTATGATTATCGTTCCGACCTGGACGATTCCGTTGGCTTCTGGCGTGTCATGCCAGTCGCCGGCACTCAGCAAAGCGATGTGATCTATTCTGCAGATTTAAAGCTGAGAGGTTTTTTTTCTTTCTTGTTCGAATCGACGTTGATAGAGGGCAGTCTCAAAGACGCGACTCAATGGGTGAAGACACAGGCAGAAGCCCGATCCAACGCAGCGCGACAACACTAACCAGCAATTTTTATAATTCAAATGAAAGTCTGTGTTAATTCAAGACTTTTTCATTACATCCGCTATAAAGTGCTGATAGCAATTTCCATTTCAATACGATGCAGGGCACTGACCAAGAGATAGAAAGTACAGTTGAGTCTGTTTGGCAATCCATCCTGCCGCAGCTTGCAATCTTTATGGTGATTACATGGTTGATCCTGATGTTTTATGCATTCTGGTGGTTTGAATATCGTTTACTGCAGCCTTTCGCTCCCGGAGAAAACAACCAGACTGTTTTTTTTGATGGTGAACAAGGCATGCAGCGACTTGCAGACCAGATTGCCATAGAGATTGAAGATAAGCAGTTGCAGAACAGCCTCGCTACAGTGGTGCATTTCTGGGACCCGGACTGTCCCTGCAACAGGCTGAATGAGTCGCATGTAAAAAAAATTATTCAAGATTATGGAGATATGGGCGTTAACTTTGTCATTGCGACACGCGATAAATCGGGTTTGCGCGAGGCAAGGCAGCGATTTACACATCCTGCAGTAATTCATTATCAGGCAAATTTACCTGCTGAATTTTCGCCTCCGTCGAGTCCCGCAGCGGTTGTAGTCAACAGGCAAGGCAAGGCCAGTTATTTCGGACCATACAGCGTCGGTGCATTGTGTTTAAGTGATAACGGTAATTTTGTTGAGACTATTCTGGATAGTCTGTTGCAAGGTGAAAACCGTATGCAGATAAACACGGCAGCAATTGGTTGTTTCTGTGACTGGAGCGTACGAACCTGATATTAGAAAAACATTATTGGATTCTGGAGAAGAGAAATGGCGAGTGAACAAGAGCCAGCTATGAACAGTGAATTAACCGTTGAGGCTTTCTATAAAAAGGCCGACAAGATTGCGTTACTGGTAAACTGGATGCTGTTTGTCGGCGCTGTCTGTCTGGCAGGCTGGTATCAAACATGGGCAGAAGTGTTGGTCATCGGTGTGCCCACGGTGCTAATCACAACTTTTCTGGTAAAAATGTTACCCGGCGCGTTGTTAACACGCTTGACCAATGCTGCTGCATTTATGGTTTTTGCCGCATTACACATACACCAGTCCCATGGAGTTATCGAAGCGCACTTCGGTATTTTTACCTTACTGGCGTTCCTGCTGTGTTACCGTGACTGGAAACCAATCGTCTGCGCTGCCGGAGTTATTGCTGTGCATCACCTTGGTTTTAATTTCCTTCAGGTGGCCGGCTATCCTGTCTACGTATTTGAATTCCGCACCGGTCTGGAAATTGTGCTGGTGCATGCTGGCTTTGTTATTTTCGAAACAAGTAT
>JASJCI010000047.1 GCA_030066085.1 Gammaproteobacteria bacterium
CCGTAGATGTCGTTGTCCATCCAGCGGGTCGTGATGGTCAGGAATTCCCGGTAGTCGGACCGGGTTTCGGTATTTTCGCGAGCGGGCAAGTCTGGTTCCCTCTATAATCCTCGGTAAAGTTATGGTCGGCGCAACGCATTCAGGACGTAAAACTGCCGTCACCGGCCATTCCGGTAGCTAGTGTAAGCGGTTATGCAACCAAATACCTTCCTGCTCCTGTTCGTTATCCTGTGGTTTGCGTTCAGCCTGTCGGTCTGAACATTTGATGCGGACACAAAAAAGGGCGGATACTCGATCCGCCCCAAGGGGTAATTACGAGTCGAAATCCAGTCAACTCGTTGCCGGCAACAACCGGGAATCCATCCCGTCGGCAGCCACCGGTCATGATCGACGCACTGCCCGGATGCAGATATCCCGAACAGCCGCCGTCGCTCATCAGGCTAGTTGGCAGGGAAGTATACGAGCACACCCGGGAATGGTCGCCGTAACTATTTCATACGCGCGCGGAAAAGTGCATTTTTTACGCCGCCGAAGCCGGCGGCCGGGATCAGGTGAAGTAAACCAGCACGTAGACTGTCAGCAGCACGGCAACCCAGCCCGCGGTGGTGCCGATCGCCCAGGCGCTCGCAAATACACCACGCCGCGCATCCGGGTCGCTGGCACCGAGATAGCGCCGGGCGGTTTCCCGCAGCTGCGAGAGTCCCGCCAGCAGCGCGGTCGCGACCTCTTCGCGCACCTTGCCGGCGCCGATAACCAGCGATTGGCCCGCGCGAAACAGAAACACGCGCCAGAACCAGTCGAAGTCGAGGCTGATCGTGAGCGTACGCCGCATCATCGGCAGCAGCAGGAAGAAGGCGAGCCCGGAGAACAGCAGCAGCTGCAGGTAGAACAGTACCTTGCCGGCACTGTATGGCTCGTATTCCACCGGGTAAGGCAGCAGTGGATAAAAGGTTTCCGGGAACAGCCCCATGAACAGGCACAAGGCGGCGAAAAACACCATGGCAGCCGCCATGTTCCAGGGCGCATCCTTGGGCCGCAGACCCGAGTCTTTCTGGAAAAAGACGAACCACGGAAACTTGATACCCGCGTGCAGGAAAACGCCGGCCGAGGCCGCGGTCAACAGGAAATAAACGATCAACATCTGTTCGTCGATCGCGGCCTGCGAGATCAGGGTCTTGGTGGTAAAACCCGAAGTCAGCGGAAAACTCGAGATCGACAGCGCACCAACGATACCGCAGATGCAGGTCAGCGGCATGGTACGGAACAGCCCGCCGAGATCGGTGCACTTGCTCTTGCCGGTGCGATAGACGACCACGCCCGCGCTCATGAACAGCAACGCCTTGTAGATGATATGCGCAAAAGCGTGTGCGGCCGCACCATTGATCGCCATCTGGGTACCGATGCCGATCGCGCACACCATGAATCCGACCTGGTTTACGATCGAGTAGGCGAGGATACGCCGCGCGTCGTTTTCCAGCAGCGCGTAGATAATGCCGTACATGATCATGTACAGCCCGATCCAGATGAGTATCGATTCACCGGGAAACAGCAGGATCAGCGCGAGTACCGCGGTCTTGGTGGTGAAAGCCGACAGGAACACCGAGCCGGTAGGACTCGACTCGGGATAAGCGTCCGCCAGCCAGGCGGATACCGGTGGCGCAGCGGCGTTGATCAAAATTCCGATCAAGATCAGCCAGGTATCGAAATTGGTCGCCATCATCGGCTGGATGTCGATCGAGCCGGTATGCACCACGACCCCCTCGATGCCGACCTTGAGTATGATACCCCCGAACAAGTGCATGATGGCGTATCGAACCCCGGCGGCGCGCGCTGCCGGGGTGCCGCCCGACCAGACGATGACGGTCGAAAACAGCGCCATGACTTCCCAGAACAGGAATAGCGTGATCAGGTCACCGGCAAAGCTCACGCCCACGGCACCGGCGGCGTAGGCATAGGCTGCCGCGAGCTCGTACCAGCGAGCCTGGCGAAACGCAAACAGGCCGCCGACAAAGGCCATCAGGGCGAATATGGTCGCAAACCAGCGGCGCAGCGGGCTGCCCTCCACCGGTTCGATGACGTAGTCCAGGAACGGCGCCGTGGTAACGACACCGTCGGGCACCTGCCAGATTGCCCACAGGGTCAGCAGCGGCGCTGCCAGCACCACCGCGCTGCGCAAGTGGCCGCGCAATGGGCCGATCAGAATGGCGGCAGCGACCAGAATCAGTGCCGGCGGCAGGAAGTCAGTCATCGCCGCCCTCCCCGGCCTGGTAGTAGGTATCGTCGCGTTTGAGCATGTAGCCGAGCACCCTGGCGCCGAGCACCATCGCAACGCAGGACAGGAAACCGAAGGCCGCACCGAAACCGAACCAGCCGTCGACAATAAAATAACCCTTGACCTTGATGACAACCTGCAGCAGTACGGTCAGCGCCAGCACGGCCCAAAAAATCCGCCACAGCAGGCGAATCGAGCGCGGCCTGACCAGCCAGGGTTCGTCTTCGGGACGATTCACGCCGCCACCTCCAGCAGTTGTCGTTCGAGCGATATCACCGGCCCGTTGAACAGGAAGAACAGGATCGTCAGCGCCGCGGTAACGGTCAACGCCAGCACCGCCGGCCACGGGGCCTCGCCGTGCTCGACCCGGCCTTCCGTGGCCTCGCGACCGAACCACGCCATGTAGATAATCGGCAGGAAATACGCAGCGTTCAACACCGTACTGGCAACTATGGTTACGATCGCGACGTAGTTGTCGGATTGGAACGCGCCGGCAAGTATGTACCACTTGGAAACGAATCCAGCGGTCGGCGGCACCCCGATCATGCTCAGGGCCCCGATCGTGAACGCGGTCATGGTCCAGGGCATGCGCCGGCCGATACCGGACAGCTGGGGCAACTCGGTCTTTTTCGACGCGACGTAGATGGCGCCGGCGGCGAAAAACAGCGTGATCTTGCCGAAGGCATGCGCGACGATGTGTATCGCGGCACCGATCTCGGCCAGCGGCTTCAGGATCGCCGCCGCCATCACCACGTAGGACAGCTGCGCCACGGTCGAATACGCCAGCAGGCGCTTGAGATTTTGCTGGCGCAGCGCCACCAGGCTGGCGACCACGATAGTGAAAGATGCCGCGTACAGTAACCAGCCGCTGCCCGGCGTGGAAAACAGGTAATCGACGCCGAAGATATAGACGATGATCTTGGTCACCGCAAACACACCGGCCTTGACCACCGCTACCGCGTGCAGCAAGGCGCTGACCGGCGTCGGCGCCACCATGGCCGCCGGCAGCCAGCGATGCACCGGCATCACCGCGGCCTTGCCGATACCGAACACGAACAGGGCCAGCAGCAACCCGAGCAGCGGCCCGCCAAGCTTGCCTTCGAGAATGCCGCCCGCGCTGAAGTCGCCGGTACCGGCCACCACGTAGGTCCAGATAATCGCCGGCAGCAGCAGGCCGATCGACGTCGTCAGCAGGATGCCGATATAGACGCGTGCGGAGCGCACCGTCGCCGCGTCGCCCTTGTGCGAGACCAGTGGATAAGTCGACAGCGTCAGCATTTCGTAAAACAGGAACAGGGTGAACAGGTTGCCGGCAAACGCGATGCCCATGGTGGCCGACAGCGACAGCGCGAAGAAGATGTAGAAACGGGTCTGGTTTTTTTCCTTGTTGCCGCGCATGTAACCGATCGAGTAGACCGAGTTCACGATCCAGAGGCTGGAAGCCAGCGCCGCGAACAACATGCCGAGCGGTTCCAGGCGAAACGCGATATCGATTCCGGGGACCACCTCGAACGCGGTGAAACCCGGTCGTTCGCCGGCCATCAATCCCGGGGCCAGGTTCCAGACCGTGACCGCCAGCAGGAATGCGGTGATCAGCGTTACGGTTTCACGCAGGTTGTCGCTGACCCGCCCGGCGAGACCAATGCCGACAGCGCCGCCCAGCGGTAGCAGGATAGCCGCGATGATCAGGTCGGCGCCGCTCACGGTCCGGTTCCCAGCAGAACCGCGGCTGCGCGGCTGGACAATTCGACCGGCAGATTCGGATGCAGACCGAAGAAGATATTCAGCGCTACTGCAATCCAGGTCGGCACCAGTATCGCCAGCGGCGCCTCGCGGGCTTCGTCGTTCGCAGCTTCACCGAAGTAAGCGGTTTCCACCACCCGCCAGATATAGACCACCGCCATCAGCGAACTGATGAGAATGATGATGATCAGCGCAATGCCGACGCTACCGGCACCAAATGCGGCCTGGATCAGGTACCACTTGCTGATGAATCCCGCCGTACCGGGCACGCCGATCAGGCTCAGCCCGCCGACGACGAAGGCCGCCATGGTCCAGGGCATGCGCCGGGCGATGCCGCCGATCTCGTCGACACGCAGCTTCGCGACCGACATGGCAAGGCAGGCCAGCGCCAGGAACAGCGCGCCCTTGGCGAGCGCGTGGTTGAACATGTGCAGCAGGCTGGCGGTGAGTCCGGCCTGGCTGATCAGGCTCGCGCCCAGCGTGATATAGCCGATCTGTGCCACCGACGACCAGGCGAACAGCCGTTTCAGGTTGGCCTCGAAGATCGCGACGGCCGACGCGATCAGAATCGCGAGCACCGACAGCGGCAACATGAAATAGGCGAACTGGACGTCATGACCGCCGACATTTTGTTGAAACACGACGAAGTCGAGACGCAGCAATACGTACAGCGACACCTTGGTGGCGCAGGCGGCGAAAAATACCGTGACCACGTGCGGCGCAAAGGTATAGGCGTTGGGCAGCCAGACGTGCAGCGGGAAGATGGCCGCCTTCAGCGCCATGCCGACGGTGATGAACGCGGCCGCGATCAGGAATGGCTGGAACTCGCCAACCTGCTGGATCCGCACTTCCATGTCGGCCAGGTTCAGCGTACCGGTCATCAGGTAGATGACGCCGACACCAATGAGGTAAAAAGTGGCACCGATGGTGCCCATGACGAGGTACTTGAAAACCGCCGGCAGTGCGCGCCGGTCCGGGCCGCCGGCGACCAGTACGTAGCTGGCAAGCGACGATATCTCCATGAAGACGAAGATGTTGAAGGCATCGGCGGTGACCAGGATGCCGCACAGGCCGGCCAGTGCGAGCAGCCAGGCGGCATAGAAAAGCGGCTGGCGATCGCTCTCGCACTGCGCCTGCAAACTGGTGGCGCCCGCGATCAGCGCCAGGCTGGAAGCACCGGTAACGACCAGCAGCAGCAATGCACTGACCGCGTCTATGCTGAGCGCGATTCCGAACGGTGGTGGCCAGGAACCCATTTCATAACTGATCGTCCCCTGCTCGAGCACGACCATCGTCAGCGCGATTGCAACCGCGAACGCGCACAGGCTCGCGGCGGTGGTCACCAGCCAGGAGAACTGCCGTTCACGCAGCAGCGCCACCAGCGGCGCGGTCAGCATCGGCACGATGACCTGCAGTGCCGGGAGATGCGGCTGCAGCGCGCTCACCGGCGATCGATCTCCTGGATCTCGTCTTCCTCGATGGTGCCGTAGACCTCGTTGATGCGCACGACGATTGCCAGCCCGAGCGCTGTAGTCGAAATGCCGACCACGATGGCGGTCAGTATCAGGACCTGCGGCAGCGGATTGGAAAACAGCGAATCGGCATTATCGGCGGTAAAGATCGGCGCATCGCCTCCTTCCACCATCCCGACCGAGATGTACAGCAGGAATACGGCGGCCTGGAACAGGGTCAGGCCGATCAGCTTCTTGATCAGGTTGACCTTGGCGACTACCGCGTAAAAACCGGTCATCAGCAGGATTGCAAAAACCCAGTAGTGATACAGACCGAGCAATTCCATCAGAACCGACCCCGCGCCGCGAAGGCGTGAAAAATACTGAGCAGTACCCCGGTAACGGTAATGCCGACTCCGGCCTCGATCAGGATGATACCGATCTGCTGACCCTTGACCGGATCGTCCAGCAGCACCGAGTAATCGAGAAAGTTGCCACCCATCAGCATACCGGCGACGCCAACCGCGCTGTAGAGCAAGGCGCCACCCGAGATCATGCCGACGAGCACGCTGCGCGGCAATACCTGCAGCGCCCGCTTTTCGCCCTCGAGCAGCGCGTACAAGATGATCGACGCGGCGATAATGGCGCCGGCCTGGAAGCCCCCGCCGGGACCGTATTCGCCGTGAAACTGGACGTACAGGCCAAACAGCATGATGAAAGGGACCAGCATGCGGCCGATCAGCCGCGGAATAAGGTAATGTCGCAGGCCGCTCGGTTCGCCGTGCGGTGGACCTATGTCCTGTGGCTTGGTACCGCTGTGGCGGCCGATCAGGAACAGCACGCCGATACCCGCGGTGAACACGACGAACACTTCACCCAGCGTATCGTAGCCACGAAAGCTGCTGAGTACCGCGGTCACGACGTTGGGTATCTGGATCGCCTCCCGGGTCGTCTCCAGGTACCAGGGCGCGACGTGCACCTGCACCGGCGCTTCGGGATCACCGAAACTCGGCTTGTCGAGAGTTCCCATGATCACCGCCAGCGTCGTCACCGCGACTATGGCCAACGACAGCAGGCGATGCGGCGACGGCGATTTTTCCCGATCGGTGGTCAGCGACAGCGCACCGAGAAACAGCACGGTCGAAATTCCCGCGCCCACGGCGGCCTCGGTCAGGGCGACGTCAGCGGCATCGAGCAGGAAAAAATTGAGCGCGAGCAACAGGCTGAAAATTCCGGACAGCATCACGGCGACGAACAAGTTGCCGGCATGCACGACCGCGATCGCCGTGATCAGCAGCAGCGTCAGCAGAAACATGCTGAAAACGACCGTCATTCCGCTTTCTCCCCGTCCGCCGGCTCGTCCATCCGCCGCGCGTACTCCGGGTTCTTGCCGGCCAGCAGCGCGGCGCTTGCCAGCGCATTGGACGCGGTCGGCCCGGTCAGCAACAGGAAGAACAGGATGCCCAGGAGCTTGACGCTCGGCAACGACAGCCCGCTTTGTAACAGCAGGCCGGCAACGACCAGCATCGGGCCGACCGTATCGGTGACGCTGGCAGCGTGCATGCGCGTGTAGAGATCAGGCATGCGCAGGGCGCCTACCCCACCGACGAACACGAAAAATCCGCCGGCAGTCATCAGGATCCAGCTCAGGATATCGAGCAGGTAAGCCAGGTTCATGACCCGTCCGCCTCGCTGTCGCCGCTGCGATCGTAGGCTCGAACACGAAAAAATTCGAGCACGGCCAGTACGCCGATGAAGTTGATCAGCGCATACACCAGCGCCAGGTCGAGAAAATCCGGGCGTCCGAACAGGAAGGATATGACCGACATCAGCAGCACGGTCTTGGTACCGATCATGTTGACCGCCAGCACGCGATCGTAGACCGTCGGCCCCATGATCGCACGGGCAAGGGCCAGCGCCATGGTTGCAAGCAATGCGATCGTTACGGCGTAGAACATTTCAGTACCGCAACGCGCTGACGCGCCGATCCATTTCGCCGGACAAAAGCTCTTCCGCGCCCGCCTCGGTGAGCGCATGCACCTTGATAACCCCCTTGTAAACATCAAGCGACAGGGTGCCCGGCGTCAGCGTAATCGAGTTACCCAGGGTCACGTGATGGAAAGGCTGCCCGGAACTCGACTTGATATCGACCACGCGCGGACTGATCGGCAGGCGGGGGTGGAGCACGATACGGGTGACATCCAGGCTCGAGCTCACGATCTGGCGACCGAGCCAGAACCAGTAACCCAGCAGGCCGAAACTGAACCGCAACGGGTAGGTACGCTCGTCAAAGTAATCGATGCGCCGCACCAGCCAGAAGCAGAGCAGACAGGAAAACGCGCCCAGGAACAGCAGCAGCGGCTTGTACAGGCCGGACCAAAGCAGCCAGCCAGCGATCAACGCCGCCAGTACGACCAGAATTCTCGACATTGGAGCCGGTTGACGGTTTGACGTCATTCGCTAATCCCCCGATCTGTTCAGCTCGCCCGATCAGCCGGCGGTGCGGGGATCTATCGATCCCGGAGGCCGGCAGGTCCGGAGCGGATCGACGCGATTAGCGCTTTGCAAGGACCTTGCGCCTGCAGGGGTATCGAGGTCGTAGGTTCGCAACTGCGGGCAATTGGCAGTCTTTGGCGAGTCAGCGGCGGCCCGCAACGAATTCGGCATTGATTGATTTCCCAAAAGTCCTGTTTGCCAGACCCTTATATCAACAGGTAAAGACACTTTTCAAGTTTCGTATCACCCGCTGGAGCCTGATTTCTCTGTTCCAACATTGGACGCGCCAGTACCGGGCAGTCCCGTTAGTCCATGCGCGTGCCGCTTCCGCATTATCCAGCGACCGCTCCGCATCGGTGGCAATCGGCACCGCGCCCAGGCCGGGGCTGGCATGGGTTTCCGTCGGAAACTGATGAATCCGGCCGCCACGCGTCTTTGTCTGGCCGCGCAGTTTAACAGGTTTGCCGGCAAAAAAAATCGGCCGGGAACATCACTGGGTCTACCGGAATGGATTTCGCCACGTACGGCCTCCCCGGAATCGGGGGCATGGCCTGCCTGTGACCGGGTCAAGCCACTCGGAATGGGTTCGCTACCGGTCGAGGATTGCGCAATATCTTCGCCCGGTATTGGCGATCAGAAAAAGGGATCGTGATAGCCGGCGCGTCAGCGAATGGAGGACTGCTGCAGGCGGGAAAAGTGCATGTAGACGGTGCCGACTATGGCCCCCACGAGATTGGCCACCAGGTCGATCGCGGTATTCGTGTAGTCACCGACCCCGGTAGCACCCAGCCAGACGACGGCCAGGAACTCGATGACTTCATTGATCGCGCCGATACTGGAAGCGGCAAGCACGGTCAGCACGCAGATGACGATTCGGCTTGCGTTGCAATCGGCAATCCGGTTGACCACGGTCCACATCAGTGCGGCCATCGCGATGTAACAGAAAAAATGCACGAACTGGTCGTATTTGAGGATCTGGTAAGGAGGTCCGACAAGATCGAGCAGCATGATGTCGTAGATCCGCACTCCGCGGTAAGAACCGAGTCCGCCCAGGATATGCATCGCCAGCCAGGCGTTGAAAAGCCACAGTCCCACGTCTTCGAATTCGAAGTAGCGATTCGATCGATAAATCAGGATTGCCAGCACGATGACGGTGATCGCATAAATCAGGAACTCGTAGTTCTGCAATACGATAGTCAGCAGCGTCAGTAAACCCGCCAGGAAAAAGCTGACCAGGAACGGTGGCCTGATTTTCATAGCGGCAGTATAGAGACAGGGTCTGCCCGAAATCCACTTCTCGCGGTCTCCGGCCGCTGTTCGCGGGCGAGAGAGTCGCGGGATTCACCCGGGAAAGAAAATAAACCCTCCGCGGAGCCCGATTGGCATACCCGGGCTAACACCGATACCGACTTCCGCCCCTCTAGTGACTTTTTTAAACAGATCTTGGAAAAGAGCCCCGGCTACCGGATCACTACTCAACGGCTTTTATCCCGTCGATGCCATAAGGGTGTATCGCCTTGAGGCCATAATGGATCTTCCAGGGCTTGCCGTTCTTGTGAACCACCAGCCCCGCATCGTCAAGCTGCTGCGGAATCTTGCCCGGGATAACCTGCGGATTGCGTGCCAGGAAACGCAGGGCGGTTGGCGCAGTCTTGAATACCCGGCCCAGGTCCGCACTGGCCACCAGGGGCATCCAGCCTTCAACCTGACCCAATTCGGCCTTTGGCAGCTTGTCCAGGTTCACGCCATCGCGATATCCCTGCTCCATCAGTCGCCAGACCGCCAGCAAGATGGCATAACGGGCCATGGTACAGCATGAACGGACGATGGGCTGGTAGCTCTGCTCTTGCTCAGGCAAGCTGTGAGAGGCCACGCTGGCAGGAACGGCCGTATCGAGGCGGGACAATATCTGCTGCCAGGCTTCTGCATCCTGCTCCGACTCGATACCTCCAGCGGGTGCATGGGATAACCAGGTTTGTTCATCCTGTTGCAGCAATCGTCGAATCGTGTCACGCGCCATACTGTCACCCAGCGCCAGGGTCACTTTGAACAGCTCCCGCATACCCGCCTTGTCACCTGGTAACCGCATACGCCAGGCGTACCACTCCCGGCCGCGCATCATGTCCTCCAGGTAAACTTGTGAGCCGGCAAAGGCGCGCTGGGTCAGTCCGTAGACAGGTTCCTTCAATGCTTCTTTGAGTTCGAATTTTAGCTGCGGTGGCCGCCAGGCTTCCCAGCTCAGCACGAGGTCATCGAAGCTCGCCATATCGCCAGCGCCGCAACCAGCAAGACCAAGCAGCTGCGGGCGGCGTTGCTTGTTGAAGATGAAACGAATGTTGGCGTGCTGGGTAGTGCCGCTGGGGTCCAGCGGCACCAACAAGAACTCGACAGCTTCGATACCATCCAGGGGAACGCGCGCAGATTGCAGCATACTGGTGTGCTCCAGCGGGTTGCCGCCATAGTTGACGTTGCGCAACACGATGTAGCCGTCATCACCCTGCAACTGGCATTCTTCCCAGGCAACCATCGCCGGTGCCGAAGACGCCATGTAGCCCCCCGGCAAAATATCCCGGTTGGTCCTGAGACGGATAATACTGCTGGCATCCTGCGCCCAACGCAGTAACTGCTCGACTTCCAGGGTTTTGTAATCAGCCATATCGATCCCCCGGGGCACCGTAAGAATTTTTATAATGCCCGGATTAAGAAAAAACCAGCATAACCGCTCCCGTCAAGTTTGAGTCGGTAAGCTTGACGTATGTCGTCCTGCAGGTCAGGTTCTAGCCCGCAAAGTTGAGCTAAACTCCGCCTGCAAGTCTCTGTACCCGGCTAAACTCCCCTGGCAACGGACTCGCTTTAATGTTGGTTCAGGGCAGCTGGTAATTGCCGGGCAAGATGCCAGTGGATTGCTGATCCTCAATGTCCGGCATACAAAGCGTCGATGTCAGACTGGAAGGTTTCCATGATCTTCTGCCGGCGCAGCTTCAAGGTCGGCGTCATCAATTCCGATTCCACTGTCCAGGGCTCGGCGCATACCGCCACGCGCGGGATCTTGGCGTAACCCGGAAAATCATGCAGCTGCGCGGCGATGCGCTTGACCAGGATGGCCTGCAACTGGTCACTGTGGCGCACCTCGGCCAGCTCCGACGCCAAGCCTTCGTCTGCGGCCAGCCTGGCGTACTCCTGCGGATCCAACACCACCAGCGCGCTCAGGTAAGGCTTGGCCTCGCCCAGTACCAGCACCTGCGAAAACAGGCTGTCGATGGTGATGGCGTTTTCCATATCGGCGGGCGGCACTTTCTCGCCATTGGCCATGACGATAATCTCCTTGAGGCGGCCGGTAATAAAGATATGGCCCTGCGCGTCGATACGTGCCCGGTCACCGGTGTGAAACCAGCCATCGCCATCGATGCAAGAGCGGGTTGCTTCTTCGTTATTCCAGTAGCCCATCATCACGCTGGGACTGCGTGTCAGCAACTCGTCGCGCTCGCCGATCCGCGCCTCGATGCCCGCCAGCGGTGTACCGACACTGGCCGGCACATTATCTTCCAGGGTATTGCAGCTGACCACGGGGCTGGTTTCGGTGGCGCCATAACCCTGCAGGATAGGCAGACCAAGACCGATAAAGAAGCGCGCGATTTCAGGTGACATGGCGGCACCACCGGCCACCGCCGCCCGCAGATTGCCACCCAGCTTGTAGCGAATCTTGCCGCCGAGTTTTTCGTCTATCTTCGACCAGAGCGACAACTTGGGATTCCATTTACCGCGCCCCTGCTCGAGTAAAAAATGCTCCCAGCCTTCTTGCACATGCTTGTCCAGCAATAACTTGACGGGCGCCGGCTGTTCGGCCAGGCCCTCCTGCACCTTGGCGTAAACACGTTCGAACACCCGCGGCACCGCGATGATGACGGTCGGCTTGATGCTGTTAAAATCTTCCGCCAGCTGTTTGGCCGAACGCGCATAAGCCACAGTTGAACCTGCAGCCATCGGCAGGTAATAGCCGCAGGTGCGTTCCAGCATATGCGACAGCGGCAAAAAAGACAGAAAGATATCATCCGGATAGGCAAGCACCCGTTCGAGCACGCCCTGGACATTAAACAGGATGTTGCGATGACTCAGCATGACACCCTTGGAGCGCCCAGTGGTGCCCGAGGTATAAACAATCGTGGCCAGTGCATCGCTATCAATCGATTCAACGCGCATGGGCTCCGGGCTATCGGGCAACCAATCCTGAAAAGCAAGCGGTTGTACCGCTGATCCAGAGGCTGACAGTGGCTGTAAAGAAACTACCCGGGACAGCCGCTGTGCCAGCGCATCATGAACCGGCTCCAGTGCTTGCCACTGCTCCTGTCCACCAACCAGTAACAGTTTGGCACCGCAGTCTTCCAGCACCAGTCGGATATTGTCCGCGCGATCGTTGACATACAGGGGCACGACCACCAGGCCAAGCCCGAGAGCGGCAATATCGAAAGCAGCCCATTCCGGGCTGTTGCCCGCCATAATGGCAACACGATCGCCGGCAACCAGTTTTTCCGCCGACAATGCTCCCTGGATTTGGCCAACTTGCCGGGCGACATCCTGCCAGGTCAACTCGGTCCAGCCACCGCTGCCATCATCGTAACGACGATAAGCCAGGCTTGCGGGAGAGCGATCGAGCCGGGCCTTGAACAAGGCAGCGATGGTTTGCGCCTTGCTGATGTCTACGATATCGGTTGTTTGGGTCATGTTGTTCTCCTGATATCGACGAGAGAGGTCTTTACTCATCTAAAGTTGATAAACAACCGGGCGATTGGTCATCTGGACATTAGGGAGAGTAAAAAATGATCCGTAATCAAGTACGAGCAGAATAAACGCAAGACTCCCCGCAGATCAAGGCGGTTTGATGTCGACAGGAAACCCGGGCAACATTCGCCAGCCCGACCAGCCACCAGTGCAACATCAGGCACCTGGGATTTGTAAAGAAAACTGCTCGGGGCGAGAGGCCGAATTCGAGCTCCCCGTCATCCCGCGGCTTGATCGGGCCGCGTAGGTCGCGGGATCCAGGGATCCAGCACAACCAAAGGCCCGGCGAGAGGATTTGGCTCGCACTGCGAGCTCGGTCCCGCCTGCGGCGGGACTGCTCGCATTACGCAGGGACGCGCAGGTGCCGCGAAGCACAGGGATGTGCCGGTCCGGCGCTCCGGGGAGCGGCCTGCGCTCGCACCGCCAGTTCGCCGAGGGCGAACTGGTGAACCTCTGGTTCGGTTCCACCTCCCGACTAAATCCACAAAAAAATTGGCCTCGAACCCGGAGGTAAGAGGCCAATTTTTTTGTGGATTTGGTCGGGGCGAGAGGATTTGAACCTCCGACCACCTGCACCCCATGCAGGTACGCTACCAGGCTGCGCTACGCCCCGTGAATTCAGTCTGTGTATTTGACGCCAGAATCAGCGTTTTAGCAAGGAAAGAAGTTCCTCGAGTTCGATCAGCGTCTGGCGGATGATTTGCTGGCTCTGGCTGATGTCGTCCTTGTTACCCTCGCCTTCGAGCCGCTGGCGGGCGCCGCCGATGGTGAATCCCTCGTCGTACAGCAGGCTGCGGATCTGGCGGATCAGCAACACGTCGTGCCGCTGGTAGTAGCGGCGATTGCCGCGTCGTTTGACGGGTTTGAGTTGCGGGAACTCCTGTTCCCAGTAGCGTAATACGTGTGGTTTGACGTCACAAAGCTCAGCAACCTCACCGATGGTGAAGTAACGCTTACCGGGAATAACCGGTAACTCGTTATTGTTGCTCGCTTCCAGCATAAGCTTCTACTCTAATCTTCAGCTTCTGACCGGGGCGAAACGTGACGACTTTGCGGGCGGAGATGGGAATCTCCTCGCCCGTCTTGGGGTTACGCCCTGGTCTCTCTGCTTTGGATCGGGTCAGAAAATTGCCGAACCCGGATAACTTGACCTGGTGGCCGGTTTCCAACGCTTTTTTTACTTCTTCGAAAAACTGCTCAACGATTTCCTTAGCTTCTCGCTTATTGAGACCAAGCTCCTCAAATAGCATCTCGGCCATATCAGCCTTGGTCAGTGACATCAGCTTTCCCTCAAATCGGCGTTGTGCTTTATTTTTAGTTCTGCGAGGACTTTTGTTACCAGATCGTCCACGTCATCGTCAACAAGAGTGCGTGAAAAATCCTGTAAAATCAAGCCCAAAGCGACACTTTTTCGATTATTTCTCACTTGCTTTCCAGTATAGACGTCAATTACGAATACTTCCTGCAAAAATTGGTTTTTTACCGAAAAAATGCAATCTATCAGGTTTTGCACCGGAATATTGTGATCCACTTCAACCGCAATATCGCGCCTTATGGAAGGAAATCGCGACAGTTCGACGAAATTCGGCAATTTGGCCGCCAAGATCGGCGAAATTTCCGCCTCGAAAACGAAAACTGCTTGATTTATATCGAGTTTTTTCAGCGTTAGCGGATGCAGCGCACCCACGATACCTGCATTTACGCCATTCAGCGTCAATTCGGCGCCCTGGCCGGGGTGCAGGATCGGGTTGGCGCTCTTTTCGAAGCCGAACTCGGCCCCGTGGGCGAGGCCGAGGATGGCCTCGAGGTCACCCTTGATATCGTAGAAATCGACACGCTCGCTACCCGCGTGAAACGCGGAATCACCACGCTCGCCGCAAATCACGCCGGCAATATACGGCGTTTGTGCGAGCCCGTCGGCACCGGGCCGGAAACACAGGCCGGTTTCGAACAGGCGTACACGCGACTGCTGCCGGTTCAGGTTGTGGCGCAGCGCCTGCAAAAGCCCCGGCAACAGGCTGGTACGCATGACCGACATATCGGCCGAAATCGGGTTCGACAGCGGCAGGGTCGCCCTCCCCGGATCGATAATCTCCTGCAGTTCGGGCGCCACGAACGAATAGGTAACAGCCTCGTAGTAACCCCGGTCGACCAACAGATCGCGAATGCGATTGACGCCGACCCGCTGCTCCGAGAACGCATCCATATGGCTGTGCGCGGCTTCCCGGCTGCCCGGGATGTTGTCATAGCCGACCAGGCGCCCGATTTCCTCGATCAGGTCGGCTTCGATATTGATATCGAAGCGATAGCTCGGCGGCGTCACCCGCCAGCCTTCGTCGGTCGTTTCCAGCTGCATGTTGAGCCGTCGCAGGATATTGCTGACGTCGTCGCGCGCAACTTCGATGCCGAGCAGGCGGTTTACGCGCGCGTAGCGCAACTCGACACCCGGAACCGGCGGCATGTGTTCGTCGCTGCGGGCATCGATAACCGGCCCTGCTTCACCGCCGACGATCGACAGCAGCAATTCGGTCGCACGCTCGATCGCAAGCGGCGGCAACATGGCGTCTACACCGCGCTCGAATCGGTGCGATGCATCGGTATGCATGCCGAATTGACGCGCCTTGCCGGCCATGTGCAGCGCCGTGAAATGCGCGGCTTCGAGAAAAATATTGCGGGTTTGATCCTGCACCGATGAATCCAGCCCACCCATGATGCCGGCAATTGCCACCGGACCGCGATGGTCAGCAATGAGCAGCGTATCCGCGGCACACTCGACCTCGCTCTGATCGAGCAAGGCAACTTTTTCCCCGGCCTCGGCCAGGCGCACGCGAATACCGCCGGAAAGCCTGTCGAAATCGAAGCCGTGCATTGGCTGTCCGAGTTCCATCATGACGTAGTTGGTGACGTCGACCACGGGGCTGATCGGGCGCAGCCCGCAGCGGCGCAGCTTTTCCTGCATCCACATCGGTGTGCTCGCCCGCGGGTCGATGCCCCGGATGATGCGACCCGCGTAGCGTGGACAGTGTTCGCCCGCCTCGAGCTCGATCGGGAAGGTTTCATCATGCGCGGGCGCAACGCTGCTGTCGACGGCAAACTGCAGCGGCATATCGTTGATGGCCGCGACCTCCCGCGCAACACCGTTGATACTGAGACAGTCGCCGCGGTTCGGCGTCAGGTCGATATCGATGATGCGGTCGTCGAGCCCGAGATAATCCCCGATCGTAACGCCGACCGGTGCATCGGCCGGCAGTTCCAGGATACCGTCGGAGCTTTCCGCCAGCTGCAGTTCGGCCGCGGAACAGATCATGCCCGCCGATTCGACGCCGCGCAGCTTGGCCCTCTTGATCTTGATACCGGGCAGCTCGGCGCCGACCCGGGCAAAGGCCACGCGCAGACCGGCGCGAACATTGGCCGCCCCGCAGACGACGCTGTGCGTGCCCTCGCCATCGTCGACCTGGCAAACGCGCAGCTTGTCGGCATCAGGGTGCTGCTCGACCGACTCGACCGTGGCAACCACCACCCCGGTGACCGGTGCGGCGGCATCCCTCATCCCGCCGACCTCCAGCCCGGCCAGCGTCAGTTGGCTCGCAAGCGTTTCGCTGTCGACCGGCGGATCAACCCATTCGCGCAACCAGTTTTCGCTGATTTCCATGTCGACGTCCTCAGGAAAACTGCTGCAGGAAGCGCAGGTCGTTTTCGAAGAACAGGCGCAGGTCGTTGACCCCGTAGCGCAGCATGGCCAGGCGCTCGACACCCATGCCGAAGGCATAGCCGGTGTATTTTTCGCCGTCCACGCCGGTGTGGCGATAGAGCTCGGGATGCACCATGCCGCAACCGAGGATCTCCAGCCAGCCGGTATGGCTGCAGACACGGCAGCCTTTGCCACCACAGATGACGCAGCCGATATCGACTTCCATCGACGGTTCGGTAAACGGGAAGTAAGACGGCCGAAAACGCGTCGCGAGCTCATCCTGCTCGAAGAACATGCGCAGAAATTCCTGCAGTGTGCCCTTCAGTACCGAGAACGACACGTCCTCGTCGACCAGCAGGCCCTCGACCTGGTGGAACATCGGCGTATGCGTCAGATCCGAGTCGCAGCGATAGACGCGACCGGGCGCGATCACGCGATACGGCGGCTCCTGGTTTTCCATGACGCGAATCTGCACCGGCGACGTATGCGTGCGCAGCAGGCGGCCGTCGTCGAAATAAAAGGTATCGTGCATCGCTCGCGCGGGGTGTTGCGGCGGAATATTGAGCGCTTCGAAATTGTGGAAGTCATCCTCGACTTCCGGACCCTCGGCCACGTCGAAACCGAGCTTGCCGAACATCTTTTCGATACGGTTCATGGTCAGCGTGACCGGGTGCAACCCGCCGCTGTCGGCAGCGCGCCCGGGCAGCGAGATATCGACCGTTTCCGCGGTCAGCTGGGCATCGATTGCAGCCTCGCTGAGGGCCGTACGCCGGGATTCGAGCAGAGCCTGGATCTCGCCCTTGATGCGGTTGATTTGCTGGCCGGCTTCGCGTCGCTCTTCCGGCTGCAGCTGTCCCAGCTGTTTCAGGCGCGCGGTGATCTCGCCTTTCTTGCCGAGGTAAGCGACGCGCACGGCATCGAGCGCAGCCATGTCTCCGGACTGGCTGATCGCTTGCGATGCCTGCTCCAGCAGGCTTTCGAGATCCTGTGACACGCGATGAAAATGTCCGGGTGTCGGGCCCCAGGGCCCGGCACCCGACTGATGCGCGCCTTAAGCTGCGTCCAGGCTGGCGCGGGCCTTTTCGACCAGCGCCGCAAACGCAGGCTTATCGTGGATAGCGATGTCGGACAGCACCTTGCGGTCGATTTCGATCGCGGCCTTCTTGAGACCGTTCATGAAAACACTGTAGGACATGCCGTTTTCGCGTGCGCCGGCGTTGATGCGCGCGATCCACAGCGCGCGAAACTGGCGCTTGCGCTGACGACGATCGCGGTAAGCGTACTGACCGGCCTTGGTCACCGCCTGCTTGGCAACGCGAAATACCTTGCTGCGTGCACCGCGGTAACCCTTGGCCTTGTCGAGAATTTTCTTGTGACGGGCGTGTGCGGTCACGCCCCGCTTGACTCTAGGCATAACTCATCCCCCCTTACGAATACGGCAGCATACGACGTACGAGCTGCACGTCGTTGGCATGAACTTCGAGCTTTTCGCCCAGCTGACGCTTGCGCTTGCTCGATTTCTTGGTGAGGATGTGGCGCAAGTGCGATTGCTTGCGCTTGTAGGCACCGGATCCCGTGCGTTTGAAACGCTTGCCGGCGCCACTGACGGACTTCATCTTTGGCATCATATGCTCCAGTTTACTTAACTACGTTTACACAATCCCTGGACGCCGGAGACGCGTCTTCGGGCGGGCCGACCGCTTACGGGGTCAGCGTTTCTTCGGCACCAGCAACATCGTCATCTGGCGCCCTTCCGACTGCGGAAACTGATCCACGGTCGAGAATTCTTCGGTGTCCCTGACCACACGCTCGAGCAACTGCGTGCCGAGCTCCATGTGAGCCATTTCGCGCCCACGAAACCGGACCGTCACCTTGACCCGGTCGCCAACCTCGATGAACTCGGTCAGCTTGCGCAGTTTGACCTGGTAATCACCCTCTTCCGTGCCCGGGCGAAACTTGATTTCCTTGATGTGCACCTGGCGCTGTTTCTTGCGCTGATCGTGCAGCTTCTTTTTCTGCTGGAACTTGAACTTGCCATAGTCCATCAGGCGACAGACCGGGGGCGTAGCGTCAGGTACCAATTCGACCAGATCCAGACCGGCTTGATCCGCCAGCGACTGGGCCTCTTCCAAAGGGATGATCCCTTGCTGCTCGCCGTCTTCAAGTATCAGCCGCACTTCCGGTGCGGTGATGTTGTCGTTCAGGCGAACCTGTTTGTTGTCTGCGATTGGTGACTCTCCTGCTATGCCTTGCGGCGCTACAGCAAAAAAATCCGGCCTGGTAACCGGATTACTGATTTACCAGGTCGACGAACGCGTCGACCTTCATTGAACCCAGGTCTTCCCCGCCCAGGCCGCGCACCGCAACCGACTCCGTTTCGACCTCGCGATCACCGACCACGATCATGTACGGAACGCGCTGCAGCGTGTGCTCGCGGATTTTAAACCCGACTTTTTCGTTTCTCAAGTCGGAAATCGCCCTGATACCCTGATTTTTAAGCATTTTTTCCACTTTTTGCACGTAGTCGGCCTGTTTGTCGGTAATATTCATCACGGCCGCCTGCACCGGCGCCAGCCAGACCGGGAATTTGCCCTCGTAATGCTCGACCAGAATGCCGAAAAATCGCTCCAGTGAACCGAACAGCGCGCGGTGCAGCATGACCGGCCGCAGGCGGTTGCCGTCCTCGCCGACATAGGATATGTCGAAGCGCTCCGGCAGGTTCATGTCGACCTGCAGCGTCCCGCACTGCCAGTCCCGCCCGATCGCGTCACGCAGCACGAATTCGAGCTTCGGTCCATAGAAGGCGCCCTCGCCCGGGAACAGCTTGTACTCGCGCCCCATGCTGTCGAGCGCACCCTTGAGCGCGCCCTCGAGCTTGTCCCATACCTCGTCGGAGCCAATCCGGTTTTCCGGCCGGTCGGAGAACTTGATTACGACATCGTCGAAGCCGAAGTCCTTGTAGATATCGAGGATCAACTCGATCACGTCGATACACTCCTGCTCCATCTGCTCTTCGGTGCAGTAGATGTGAGCATCGTCCTGGGTGAAATGACGCACGCGCAACAGCCCGTGCAGCGCGCCTGAGGGCTCATAGCGGTGCACCTTGCCGAATTCCGCCATGCGCAGCGGCAAATCCCGGTAGCTCTTGAGCCCCTGGGCAAACATCAGTACCGAGCCCGGGCAGTTCATCGGCTTCAGCGCGAACACGCGCTCGTCCTCGGTGGTGGTGGTGAACATGTGCTCGCGGTAGTTTTCCCAGTGCCCCGAGGTCTCCCACAGGCTGCGGTCCATGACATCCGGCGTGTTGACCTCGATGTAACCGGCCTGCTCCTGGCGGCGGCGCATGTATTCGATCAGCTTGTTGAACAGCGCCCAGCCCTTCGGGTGCCAGAACACCGAGCCCGGGGCTTCCTCGTGCAGGTGGAACAGGTCCAGCTGACGGCCGAGCTTGCGGTGATCGCGCTTCTCGGCTTCCTCGAGCCGATGCAGATAAGCCTTGAGCTGCTTCTTGTCCGGCCAAGCGGTACCGTAGATACGCTGCAGCATCTCGTTATTCGAATCGCCGCGCCAGTAAGCGCCGGCAACTTTCATGACCTTGAAACCATTGCCAAGCTTGCCCGTCGACGGCAGGTGCGGACCGCGGCAGACGTCGAACCAGTCGCCCTGGCGATAAACCGAGACCTCTTCACCCTCGGGGATGATGTCATCGATGATCTCGACCTTGTAGGTTTCACCGATATCGCCGAATACGCGCTTGGCTTCGTCACGATCGAAGACCTCGCGCACGATCGGCAGATCGCGCTTGACGATCTCGTGCATGCGCTTCTCGATTTCGACCAGGTCGTCGGGGGTAAACGGTTCCTCGCGGGCGAAATCGTAGTAGAAGCCGTCCTCGATCGCGGGTCCGATGGTGACCTGGGTACCCGGGTAGAGTTCCTGCACGGCCTGCGCCATGACGTGCGCGGCGTCGTGGCGCAGCAGCTCGAGAGCTTCATCGTCGCGGCCGGTCACGATCGCGACCTCGGCATCGTCATCGACGACGAAACTGGCATCGACCAGCCGACCGTCGACCTTGCCGGCCAGCGTCGCCTTGGCCAGGCCGGGGCCGATATCGGCGGCGATGTCCATCACGGATACGGATTGCTCGAAATCACGTTTCGAGCCGTCGGGCAGTGTAATCTGGGGCATTGCGGATTCTCCAGTGGTGACCCCTACCAAAGGCCACGTGGTGACGAAAAAGGTGGTAGTCGCGAGTGGATTGGCTCGGGCATCCTGCCCTCGGCCCCTCCTCACGGCCCGCGGCCGCTCGGCGGGACCGCGCTGCGCGCGCCGCCAATTCGCTCCCGGCGAATTGGTCGAACCACCGCACCTCGGCCACTCGCGCCAACCAGTAAAACTGGTAGTCGCGAGTGGATTCGAACCACCGACCCCCACCATGTCAAGGTGGTGCTCTAACCAACTGAGCTACGCGACTATAACTTGTGTTGCAAGCAGGAGCGGGATTATACGATAACGGCTCTTCGAAACAAGGGCCGACTCGCGATCATGGCAGCTATTTCATGAAGTAACCGACGATGACCGCCACGCCCTGCGCGATCTCGCTCTCCAGCGGAAACGACAGCATACCCATGACCGAGTAACCCATCAGCCACGGCATCAGGTAGAAGCGGATCATGAAGAAGAACCAGGCCACGTAGAGCGGTACGAAAGGCTGCACCAGGAAACCCGGCGTGATCGGCTTGAACACCTTGATCAACGGGTCGGTGGCGCGAATGAAAAACCGGTTGAAGAAAAAGTGATGGTCCGGCGGCAAAAAGATACCCATCGCGAAACGTCCGACCAGCGTCCACATCACCATGCCCATCAGGTAGTCGAAAATGACCACGCCGATCGGGAAACCGTCTACCATCATTTAGCGTTCTCCCCCCGAGGAATTGGCTATTCCGGGGACAGTTTACTCAATACTCCGGGGACAGTTTACTTAATTCGCTCGCGAACTGAGTAAACGGTCCCCGCATAAACTGTCTTCCAATAAAAAGAGCCGGGACACGAGGTCCCGGCTCCAATCGGTACTGCTTTATTATTAGTGAGAAGCTCCGAGTACGGTTTCACCTCTGGGTACACGAATCTCGTCTACCATCTTCTGGGTTTCCTCGTCCGGCGGTGCCGTCATCAGCGAGACGACGACCATCAGGACCAGGCTCACCGGCATGCCGATGATACCGAAGCGCAGGTGATCGATACCGATCCACGGATCCATACCGGCGAAGCGGACCATGTACAGGTACCAGGTACCGGCGATGAAACCACCGGCCATACCGGCGATCGCGCCCTGGCGATTCGCACGTTTCCACCAGATACCCAGTACGATCGGGAAGAACAGGCCGGAACAGGCGAAATCGAACGCCCAGGCCACCGCCCCGAGGATACTGGTCAGCTTCAGCGAGGCGACGAAGGCACCCGCGGCACCGATACCGAGTAACAGGACACGAGCGACCAGCAGACGCTTCTTGGTTTCCGCTTCGGGATCGATGATCTTGTAGTACAGATCGTGAGACAGCGCGTTGGCGATCGCCAGCAGCAGTCCGTCTGCGGTCGACATGGCAGCCGCCATACCGCCCGCGGCCACGAGGCCGGAGATGACATATGGCAGGCCCGCGATTTCAGGCGTTGCCAGTACCACGATGTCGCCGCGCATGAAGAACTCGTTGAGCTGCAATATGCCGTCGGCGTTACCATCGATGATCTGCAGGAAGTCGACCGCGGCCCACTTCTGTATCCACTCCAGCGCCATGACGGTTTCGATCGGTTTACCGATGATACCGGTGGCGAGGTTCGGATCCAGCACCTGCAGCTTGGTGAAGGTCGCCAGGGCCGGTGCCGTGAAGTAGAGCAGGAAGATGAACAGCAGCGACCAGCACACGGACTGACGAGCCGCTTTCACCGACGGAGTGGTGAAGTAGCGCATCAGGATGTGCGGCAGAGACGCGGTGCCCAGCATCATGCAGGCCACCAGGGTCACGAACTTCCACGCCGCCAGCGCATCGGTATGCGCATCGACGAAGGGTACGGAAAGTGCCCTCAGGCCGCCTTTTGCACCCTCTACCGGATCCAGCGTGCCGAGACCGTGCAGTACTTCGAGCTCGGTGATGCGCTGAACCGCGTCGCCGTAAACGAACTGCGGAATCAGGCCGAAACCCTGCTTGTTCGACATCCAGAATACCGGCACCAGGTAGGCGATGATCAGTACGATGTACTGCGCTACCTGCGTCCAGGTGACCGCGCGCATACCGCCGAGCATGGAACACAGCAGGATACCCAGCAGGCCGAACCAGACGCCGACTTCGAACGGTATCTGCAGTGCCCGCGCCGCGATGGTACCAGTAGCGTTGATCTGCGCGGTTACGTAGGTGAACGATGCCACCGCCAGCACGATAACGCCGAGGAAACGCGGCAGGTTGCCACCGTAACGCGTACCGATGAAGTCCGGCACGGTGTAGCAGCCGAATTTCCGCAGGTACGGCGCCATCAGCGTGGCGACGAGGATGTAACCCCCGGTCCAGCCCACGACGAACGCGAGGTAGCCGTGTCCACCGAAGTAGATACCGCCCGCCATTGCGACGAAGGACGCACCCGACATCCAGTCCGCCGCGGTTGCCATGCCGTTGAATACGGCGGGCACCGAGCGGCCGGCGACGTAATAGGCGTCTACCGCCATGGTCCTCGAAAGTACACCGATACCGGCGTAGATAGCGATGGTGAAGGCCACGAACAGAATACCGATGGTGTCGGCGCCGACACCCATCTGCTCGAGGATAGCCATCAAGAGCACGAATACCAGGAAGCCCCCGGTGTACATGCCGTAGATTTTGGGCAGGTTTTCGATAAACGCCCCGCCCGCATACTTTTTAAACATGGCTTATTCCTCCTCGGCGAATCCACATTCGCTGTCGATCTTGTGCTGGGCTCTCGCGAACCAGAACAAGGTGACCACGAACACGATCTCGGAACCCTGCGCGGCCATGTAGAAGCCAAGCGGCCAACCGGCGAAGGTAATCGAGTTCAATGCATCAGCGAACCAGTGAATGACGAAGGAGAAGATAAACCAAATGGTGAGCGTTACGAACATCAGCGACTTGGTACGCCGCCAGTGCTCCGCCCGTTTGGAGTCATCAGACATACATCCCCCTAATTGTTACCACGTTAAGATTATGGTTGTGCGTTAAATTATGTTTATCGCGCGATTAATATGCCCAGTATTCGTGGCATTTGCCATACAAAACCCCTAGTATTGGCGCCCGAAAAACCTGATTTGGATCAATTTTCGAAGTGAAACCGGATAGCCTGTTACGTTTGGTAACAGAAAACCCGACAAACCTGTGAAAAGCCTGCAAATCGTAAAGTCCTATATCGATCCGCTGTTCACCCGCGACTACTGGCAAATGCTCGCCGATTACGTCGGTCTCGGGCGCAAGCGCAGCGGCGCCATGATCGTCGATCGCGCGGGACTGGCGGATTTCCTCGCCAGCCGGGCCAGCCACGTGGCACAGTCATCCCTGTATGGCTACCTGCGCACCCGCGCCGGCACGCGTTTCCCGCAGCTTTTCGAAAACGAGGACCTGCTGAAATCGATCAACATTGCCAAGTGGCACGTCTGGCTTGCGGCGATGTCGGACCTTTGCATCCATGTCGGCCAGAACCTGCATCAGTCCGGGCATTTCGACAACGAGCAGGTCGGGCGGCTGATGTCGTCGCTGGTGCGTGAAATCGTCGAGCAACAGGGGGACCCCGACGAGGCCGGACCGGACTATGCCGCCGCGCGCGACAAGCTGCTGCAACGCATCGAGACCTGCGACTGGACTCACGAGCGTGACGAAGACACGGTTTTTTCGCACAGCCCGGAGGCGCTCTATTACTGGGCACCGATTGCCGAGGAACTTAAAGAGCACGACGAATCCATCGTCAAGAACTCGATTCGCTATCGCTGGATCGAGGTACGCCGTGCCACCCGCGACCAGCTGGATTGCGCCGCGCTGCAGGCAAACCTGGTCGACGACGAGTCCGAAAAGTGACCACCAGGCGCGGCTGTATCACCGCCGTTACCGGTTCCTCCAGGTCGCATCGCCGCGACGCGCTCGACGAGTTCGCCAAACCGATATGCCGGGCCACCCCGACTGCGGGAACCTCACGCCTATAGTTTCGTCATTCCGAATCGTCGGACCGCCGCACAAGCAGAAGTCTTGCGCCTTTAGCATCGTCATCCCGAAGCGTCGGACCGCCGCGCAAGCGGGAATCTCCAGCCTTCAATTGGAGATCCCCGCTTGCGCGCACTACTGTCCGGGATATTTTAAACGCCTGATCAAAAACACTTTTAAAAACGATGTTTTGGTACGCTAAAGCCGTACTCCGACTTAATTCTCTACCTCTTGAGTTGTCAT
>JASJCI010000011.1 GCA_030066085.1 Gammaproteobacteria bacterium
ACCAGCTATGGATCGTCGCCTTGGTAGGCCATTACCCCACCAACAAGCTAATCCAACGCGGGCTCATCTAATAGCGTGAGGTCCGAAGATCCCCCACTTTGCTCCGTAGAGATTATGCGGTATTAATCCGGATTTCTCCGGGCTATCCCCCACTACAAGGTAGATTCCCACGCGTTACGCACCCGTCCGCCACTCGTCGCCAGAGAGCAAGCTCTCCGCGTTACCGTTCGACTTGCATGTGTTAAGCATGCCGCCAGCGTTCAATCTGAGCCAGGATCAAACTCTTCAGTTTAAAACTATTTACGGATAGCTCCGTGTAACAGGTTTATGAAGAGAGTAACCTTGACTATTAACGTAAGTTAAAGTTTTGGTCACTCAAATCACAATGATACGAGATCATCGATGACGTGAGTGCCCACACAAATTACCTGATCAATTGTTAAAGATCTGTTTGCCGGGGAACGCCCAGCAAAAACGGGCCTTGTAGTGGCCCACCTCGCATCGCCGGAATTCGTCGAACTCCGGCATATTTCTTGCAGCGAGGGCGGGCATTATAGTCCCTTTTTCGACCGCGTCAACGCCTTCGACGGCATTTCTTGTCAGTTATGCCGAATCAATGCTATCTGCCTGAATCGAGGGAGCTTTTAATGCCCATCCGGAACAGGCTGCTGCGGTCCTGCCGCATCGGCCTGATCACCGGACGAGGCGCGCATTATAGGGACCAAAAACCTCACGTCAAGACTATTTTTCGACAATCGATCGATCCGGCTTAACAGCCGCCGAAAATCCAGTGGCGGCGCGGATTTCAGTGCGTTACCGATCGCACCCAGAACGCAATCTGGCCAGCCCGCAACATCGCCACTAGACGCATCTCGACAGTCCACGGCCAACAGCTGTTCGCCGCCCGCGCGGACCGAAATTGACCTGTGTCAATCTATATTGTCGCTGTTATATGTAATATAATATTGACAATAATCGGCGTCACGGGGAGAGACCACGATGCGTATCCTGCTGATTCATCCGAATTACCATTCCGGTGGCGCCGAGATTGCCGGCAACTGGCCGCCTGCCTGGGTCGCTTACCTCGCCGGCCCGCTCAAGGCCGCCGGATTCGAAGTCGAATTCATCGACGCAATGACTAACCACCTGTCCGACGAGGATCTCGCCGCCCGGCTTGCCGCCGCTGATTTCGATATCGTCGGTGCAACCGCAATCACACCGTCGATTTACAAGGCGCAGCGTGCGCTGGAGATCGCCAAGCAGGTCAAGCCTGAAGCGGTGGCGGTGCTCGGCGGGGTACATGCCACCTTCATGTACAACCAGGTCCTGGCGGAAGCGCCCTGGATCGATGCGATCGTGCGCGGTGAGGGTGAGCAGATCTTTCTCGAACTGGTCCGCAGCGTCGCCGAGGGCCGCTGGCCCGCAGCACGCGAGGAAATAAAGGGCATCGCCTACCGCGAAGACGGCGAGATCCTGGCCACACCCGCGGCACCGACCATCAGCGATATCGACTCGATTACGCCGGACTGGTCGCTGCTCGAATGGGAAAAATACATCTACATCCCGCTGGGTAAACGCGTGGCGATACCCAACCTCGCGCGCGGCTGCCCGTTTACCTGCTCGTTCTGTTCGCAGTGGAAGTTCTGGCGCGACTACCGCGTGCGCGACCCGAAAGCCGTGGTCGACGAAATCGAGGAGCTGGTCGAAAAACACAACGTCGGGTTTTTCATCCTCGCCGACGAAGAACCGACTATCAACCGCAAGAAGTTCATCCAGTTTTGCGAGGAACTGATCGCTCGCGACCTGCCCGAGCGGGTGCAGTGGGGTATCAATACGCGCGTCACCGATATCATGCGCGACGTCGAATACCTGCCGCTTTACCGCAAGGCCGGCCTGGTGCACGTATCGCTCGGCACCGAGGCAGCCGCGCAGATGAAACTCGACCTGTTCAACAAGGAAACCAAGGTCGAGGAAAACCGCCGCGCGATCGAGCTGCTGCGCGAGGCCGATATTTTTACCGAGGCGCAGTTTATCGTCGGCCTCGACAACGAGACCGAGGAAACCCTGGAAGAAACCTATCGCTTCGCGCGCGAGTGGAATCCGGACCTGGCGAACTGGTCGATGTATACGCCCTGGCCGTTTTCGCCGTTGTTCAAGGAACTCGGCGACAAGGTCGAGGTATTCGACTACGACAAGTACAACTTCGTCACCCCGATCATGAAACCGGCGGCGATGGATCGCGCGACCCTGCTGGACCGGGTCATGCACAACTACCGCCGGTTCTACATGAACAAGGCGCTGTTCCACTACCCGTGGCGCGGCACCGGCTACCGCCGGCGCTACCTGCTGGGATGCCTCAAGGCTTTCCTCAAGGCGGGCGTGCAGCGCACCTTCTACGACCTCGGCAAGGTCGGTTACTGGGGCCCGCAATCGAAGGAAGCGGTTGATTTTCACTTCGACGACACCCGCCAGAGCGTATCGGCGCAAGTGGCCGACTGGGAAGCGCTTGCCGAGCGTCAGCAAAAGGAACGCGAACGCAAGGCCGCGGTGCGCGACCAGGTCAGGCAGCGCAAGGCCGCCGAACGCATGGCCGCGGTCAAGGCCTGCGGTGGCGCCGAGGGCCAGCTCTCGGAGCAGGAGCTCGATCGCATAGCCGCCCGGTCATCGGCCCGCAGCGAGACGCCCGTAGCGGGCTAGTCGCGTTGGCGGCAATGACCTCGACCGCAACCATGGGTGACGCGCGCGGCGAACTTGCCGGCGAGTCGCACCGTATAGGTCCCAATGCCATCACGCAACTCGCAGCCGCCATCGAATCGCATCGCGACGGTGATGCCCTGTACCGCGTGTTCAAGGATGCGGGAATCGTCGACTACCTGGACACACCCCCCGGCGAGATGGTCGACGAGCACGAAGTTTGCCGACTGCATCACGCGCTGCGCAACCGCGTCGGATACGCAAGCTATCGCGGCATCGCCCGGCTGGCGGGCAACCTGACCGGGGACTACCTGCTCGCCAATCGAATTCCGGGATTTGCCCGCCAGGCGCTGCCGCGTATGCCTCGAACCCTGGCATCGCGCATTTTGACTCGCGCCATCGAGCGCAATTCATGGACTTTCGTCGGCAGCGGACGATTTCACTGGCTGATCAAGCAAGGCAGCCCGGTACTGATCATCGAAGACTCACCGCTGGCACGCGGCTGCAGCCTGCCCGGCCCCGCCTGCGATTATTATGCCGGGACCTTCGAGCGCCTCTATCGGCAGCTGAGCAGCCACCAGGGGACGCTGCAGGAGACATCCTGCATTGCCAACGGCGCGGAGGTATGCCGCTTCGAGTTCGACTGAGCGGCTTCGACCGCATCCGGTATCTCTCTCAGGGAAGACCATACAAATGATTCAGATCAGCTACATCAGCACTCCCAGCAAAGCCTTCACCTCGGATGAGCTCAAGGATTTGCTCAACAGCTGCCGACGCTACAACCGGGACCACGGGGTCACCGGCATGCTGCTCTACTACAACTCGATTTTCCTGCAGGTACTCGAGGGCGAGGAAGAAGAGATCGACTCACTGCTCGAGCGCATCAAGCAGGACGAGCGTCATACCGATCTCAAGCTGCTGCGCCGGCGAGAAATCGAGCAGCGCGAGTTTCCGGACTGGTCGATGGCCTTCAGACGATTGACCGGCGAGCACTTCAGCGCGATCCCGGAGCTGAGCATGGTCGATCCGTCCGAACTGATCGACAGCGCCGATCTCGACAACAGCGATGTGGTCGACAAGGTCGTCGAACACTTTCGCAAGGAACAGAAACGCGAGCTGGGCCAGGAAGACCTTTCGCTCGACGATCCCGACCCGCTGATCAACAGCCTGCACCGGATCATCCGCCACATGGTCCGGGTGGTTGCCGTGCTGATGGTATTCACGATTTTCTGGGGTGTCATCGACGTCGTTTACGTGCTCTACACGCGCGTGCTGAGTCCGGCGATCAACGAATTCGTCGTGCGCGATATCATCATCGTGTTCGGCGCTTTTCTAACGGTGCTGATCGCGATCGAGATTTTTATGAACATCACGCTCTACCTGCGCGATGACGTGATTCACATACGCCTGGTCATCGTCACCGCGTTAATGGCGATCGCACGCAAGGTCATCATTCTCGATTTCGAAAAGGTCGAGCCGATGTACATGTTCGCCACCGCGGCTATCGTCGTAGCACTCGGCATCACTTACTGGCTGGTGGGCGGCAAGACCACCCTGGAACGCCTGTCGTCGCATACCGGCGGCCCCTCGAATTGATCTGAAGCGACGGTCTGTCGACCGGGTTCGAAGCGGGGATTCGGCTGATTTTCGCGCGCTGGCTAAGCCGATTGCGTGGCGCGGATCTCGGCCGCGAGCCGCTGCCCTTTCCCGAGTTGGTACTTCGCGAGCAGGCGGCGAAACCACCAGAAACGGTCGATGATCAACTTGCCGTCGAGGTGATCGATTTCGTGCTGCAGGCATGCGGCGTGCATACCTGTAACGTCCTTTTCGAAGGCCTGCCCGTGGACGTCCTGGGCCGCAACCCGGACCCGGGTGAAGCGAATCACGTTACCCGCCACACCGGGCACCGACAGGCAGCTCTCCTCGACGATACCCGGCGCCGACTTTGCCAGGATCCGCGGATTCACGTATGCCATGGGCCCGTATTCATCGTCTGGCACTCGTACGATCGAAACCCTTTCGAGCCGACCGATCTGCGGCGCCGACAGGCCGATGCCGCTGGTTTGGTCCAGCGTTGCAAACAGGTCATCGATCAATGCGGACAGCGCTTCGTCGAAGCGCTCGACCGGCGGCGAAACCCGGGTTAGCACGCTTTCAGGATATTCGACAATCGAGATATCTTTACCCATTCAACATCATCTCCGCGCTCGCGCTCTAGGACCCCTCACTGCGCGACAAAACAGCTTCTCCACCACCTGCACCAGGCTTCGATTCGGCATGAATGAGCGGCAGCAGGACTACCACGGTCGCAATCAGCAGCGCCAGCTCGACCGAGTAGACGGACAGGTAGCCGTTCGCAACGTTGCCCGAGCCGGGCAGTAGCGCCGGCAGGGGCAAGGCATCGAACAGGTCGCGAATTACACCGCTCGCCGCCATGCCGACACCGGCTGCCGTCGCCTGTACCGCGCCCCAGGCACCCAGCGCGAGCCCGGCCTGTTCGGCGGGCGCGCGATTCATGGTTGCGGTCAGGGTGCCATGGGCAAACAGGGCGCCGCCGAAACCGATCAGGAAATTGCCGAGCAGGAACAGGGCCGTAAGATCCAGCGGTGCCGAGGCGATAACACAGATGAAGGCCGGCAACCCGATCAGGGCGCCGTTACGCGCAACGAGGTATGCACTCGCGCCTTGCGCGGTCACGCGCGAGGCGTAGCCGAAACCGAGCAAACCGCCGATGGCGAGCAAGGCGGTCAGCTTGGTGGTTGCGGCAACGCTCAAATTCAGAATATGGCCCCCGAAGGGTTCGAGGATCACGTCGGCCATGCCGAAAGCCATCGTGCCCAGGCCAATGATGGTAAGTCGACGCAGCGCGTGATCACCGGCACAAAAGCGCGACCAGGCCTCGCGAAAACTCGGGTCAGCCGCTGCCGGCGAGCGGGCTTGCGCCGAATGCCGGGTCTCCTGCTGCCACATGGCCACACAATTCAATGCCAGGGTCAGCAGGGCGACGGTCTGGATCACCTGGATGAGCCGACCATTACTGAAATCCCACAGCGCGGCGCCGAAGGCCAGCGAACTGGCGATCATACCGAGCAGCAGCATGACGTACATCAGGCCGACTACTTTCGGGTGGGATTTTTGTGGCGTAAGGTCGGTAGCCAGCGCAAGCCCGGCGGTTTGTACCGTGTGCACGCCGGCACCAACCAGCAGAAAGGATAACGCGGCCGAAACCTGGCCGATCCAGACCGGCAGGTTACCCGACTCGCCCCTGCCCGCCAGTACGAGTAACGCGAACGGCATGATCGCGAAACCACCGAACTGGGCGAGCGAACCGCGCCAGATAAAAGGCACCCGACGCCAGCCGAGCGCACAGCGATGATGATCGGAACGAAATCCGATCAGCGCGCGAAACGGCGCAAACAACAATGGCAGCGCCAGCATGATGGCAACGATCGACGCGGGAACGTCGAGCTCGACGATCATGACGCGATTGAGCGTGCCGACCAGCAGCACCAGCGCCATGCCGACCGAGACCTGGAAGAGCGACAGGCGCAGCAGTCGGCCCAGGGGCAGATCGGGCGTCGCGACATCCGCAAACGGCAGATAACGCGGACCCAGCTCGGTCCACTGTTTCATCAAGCTGCGACTGAGTCTGTTCATGCGCTAGCAGGCCACAGAATCAAAGAATCCGGTTCGGAAGAAAAATCCTTCCGAACCGGTTCCAGTTACTAAACCGAACCTGAACTCAACCGCCCGCCATAAACTTGGCGAACCAGTCGACGTTGTTCAGAACGGCAAAGTGGATCACGAATGAAATAAGAGCCACCGCACCCAGAAACAGCGGTAACCCTACGGTCGGGTGGACAACACACCAAATTCTACCTTGGTTCATTTGTTCCTCCTTACCCGAGCCACGGGGTTAAAGTGTAAACGAGTGCGTGCGCGATCAGCGATATCAGGAAGAACACGCGCGAACCGTCAATGACGTGCTTGTGCAATTCTTCCGACTCCCTGATCGTGAGCCCTGTCGGCCAGACGCGATCCGGATCGTCTATATCATTTGCCATTTTTCGCTCCAAAAGTACTAGTAACGTCGGGTAAAACCACCTGCCTGGAACCGCTACAGCGCGATAACCGGAGCAACAGCCGACACAACCTCGAGGGTTCCAAACCCTCTCCGATGGATGGCCACGGGATTCTAACGCGCAACCCCGGCAGCTTTACCGTCACCCTGTAGGTTATTGTGGACACATTAAATTGTCAAGTTATATTAGCACTTGACTGTGTCAATTTATCCTTACACAAGGTGACAAACGGCAGCTCTGGAAGACTACCGATGGGCTGAATGAAATTCGCCGGAACCGATCTAGTTCCGGTTCCGGCGAACGAGGCAGGGATTTGCGCGCCTACAGGCCGCGGTAAAAGTCTGTCAGCACTGGCAAGCCTAGCGCCGAAGACAGTGGTGTTGGATTCTTCGACAGCAGCGGTAATCCGAGCAAACTACCCTCGTTCGGCTTGTCCTTCAAAACCTTCAGGTTCAGCAGCGAGGACAGGGGTGCCGGGTTGCTGCTCAACAGCCCCATGCCGAACTTCGACGACAGGGTCCAGTCATGCCGCATCAGTGGTGCGAACATGCTCGACAGGAAACTCAGGCCGCTCGACAGCACTCCCAGCCCGAACAGGCTCGACAGTGGTGCCGCCCGGTTTCGAATCACCCGCCGATGTTTGAGCGGTGCATAATCCCGGCTGTCGTTACGTCCGCTGATCAGCGGTATGCCGAAAAAACCGGACAGCGGCGCAGCATTGTCGGACAACATGCGAAATCCCATCGAGCGCGTCCAACCCGCTCCGGATTTGCCCGATTTGGTCGACAGGCCGATCATCGACGACAGCGGCGCCGGGTTCGACGACAGCATTCCCATGCCGAATTTCGACGACAGGCTGTAGTGCGGATCACCCAGTTCGCCAAACATGCGCGCCAGGAAACTGTGCCCGCTACTCAGCGTCTTCAGGCCCAGGGCCGAGGACAGTCCGGAGCGATGATTGCTGAGCACGCCAAGTCCCAGCGCCGACGACAGCGGCGTGGCCTGCTTACTGATCGGAACGAACTCGAGATCTGGCCGGGATGCCTGCATTGAATCATCGAGTTTGAGCGGCGTAAATGCGTCCATTACCTGGATCGCCTTCATTGCCGCGCCGAATGCCGGGCTTACCGCCAGCAGCGCGTAGCCCTGGTCAACGTAATCCAGGTAATACCGGGCGTCGGCACCAATGATTGCTCCCGCCTTCACTGCTGAAGACAGGTCATCTCGCGAGAGATTTGTGGTACCGGCATCTGCAGACGCCGCCGCGGGAGTTTCTCCCGCCGGAGCCATGCCCGGCGCCTGGTAGGCCGAAATCTCACTGCCATAGGTTGGCGCCGGGGCCGGTTCGGGTTTGCTTTCGGGAATCAGCAACGCGATTATGCTTTTGCTGAAATTCTTGTCGACCAGCGCCTGGTAGGCTTCACGCGCTCGGTCCCCATCCTCATATATTCTAACGACTGCTGCCATAGCGTCCTCCGCTTGCGAGTCTGCCCTTCCGGGTTCCGGCATTATGCCAGGACCGGCAAGAACATTCGTTTCGAAATCTTATTTCAACTAATCCCATGAAGTTCGCCGCCCCACTTTTGCCGGTTTTTCAGCCCGCCGCCCGGGAGCGGCGATCCCGGTCGATGACCCATCTGAAATCCCGATATTCGTCCTGCCTGAACCGCTCCCATTCGAGCAACATCCAGGGTGTGAACTGTTCAGGTTGCCGATCGATGCGAGTTTCGATCTCATCGATTGCCACCCACTCCCAGTCCTCGACCTCATTCGGGTTGGCCACCACCGGGTAGTCCAGCGGTACACAACCAGCGAATACTTTACACAACTCGTTTTCACTACCCACGTCTTCGAAACTGGCGGAGTAGATGAACTCGTAAAGCAGACTGAGTTCCGCTTTGACGCCAAGCTCTTCATCGAGGCGTCGATGCACGGCGGTATCGGCCTGCTCACCACGGCGCGGGTGACTGCAAACGCTGTTACTCCAGTAAAGCGGCCACAGCGGCTTTTGCGCACTGCGTTTTTGTAGCAGCACACGGAAACAGGGCGATACCAGGAAGATCGAAAACGCACGATGCAATCGGCCTGCACCCCGATGCACATTGATCTTGGTATCGTAGCCGGTGATATTGTCCTCGCCATCGACCAGTATCAACAGCTCATCGTCGGAGGAGACCTCGCGGCGGTGCAGCTCGGTCGGGCCCGGCGAAAGTTGCTTGTCATTCATCGTTCAATCCGTCTCGGATTCATCTAGCGCCAAACAGCGTCCACACATAAGTTACGGTGACAGGAAGCTTTCGGTTTGCATACCGCCCGCCTCCTGCCACCGGAAGGTTATATACACCTCAAACTCTTGACTAACTATTATTGTCCCGCTTGGTCGCCGGCAAGGGCGCCAGGTGAGACATAGAAGTCGAAGATTCAACTGATCCTTCAATCCAGTTGTACTTTTCGGTGCTCAGGAGGATGAAATGAATCAACAATGCCAACACGAACAGGAACGCGAATAACGCGACCAGAGTCCGTCTCGGATCGAAGATCATCCAGACTTTATACATGTCAAATCTCCTATAGTTTACGGGGCAGACATACGCCGGCTCCGCCAAGCAGATAAGGACACAAGGCAATCCGCCGGTCGCTTAGAACCAGGGACGCCATGCCCATGCAAGGATATGAGCAACCACGGCGACAGCGGTAAAACCGAGGAAGCTGCGCATGAAAATTTCATGGAACTCCTTTGCCTCACCGTCCGTAAGCCCCGATAGGCTCCGGTTATCGTCAGACATATTACCATCCTCTACTTGCGCATCAGGCCACGGTGCATCGAACCGCAGGCGATTCTGCACACCACTACTGCTACCAGCCCGATGACCGCCTCGGCGGAAATCGGACCCGTTTTCCGATCGCCAGCAGCCGCCTGATGCACCGGCTGCACGCGAACCCGGAACTGGTTAAGCGGACCCCGGGTGTCCGCGAAAAACATACGATGCGCCGATTGTTGCGCGGCGCCAACTCGTCACCGTCGAGTCTTCGTTAGGGTCGAACTCGTCGACCCGCGCGAAAATCACTCCCCGGTCTTGCCGGCAAGCGACGGATAATTCTCCAGCATCCTGGCACCCAGCAGCGGCTTGTTGACGCCCTGGTGACAGGTCATGCAATAGATTTTCAGGGGATCACCCAGCGGCCCCTTGCGACTGTCAGGCAATATGTCGGCGACATCCCAGATCGTTTTGTTCATCTTGCGCACGTGGCGAATCGCGTGCCAGGCGTTTTGTCGCGCGTACGGACTTTGCTCCCATTCGGCAAACGCCCGGCTGTTGTGACAGTAGGTGCAGTTGACGCCCAGCGAATCGGACATGTGCATCATCAGGCCATAGGTCCACTCGGCTTCCTTGATCGATTTGCGGCTGCCGGTGGGCAGCGCCGTATCCGAAATTACCCGAATCGGGTAAGAGTCATCGACATCGTCGAGATAGGGCGTGAACGGATCGAACGGCAGCGAGGAATAGGCCACCGACTCGGCCGCGGTGTTTTGCATCGCCGGCGTCAGCCGCGCGACGTGCTTCGGTCCCGGGTCCGTAGCCCAGACGTACTCCGGTATGTTTTTACCCCGGTGGCAGGTGTAACAGGTAACGCCGGTATCGCCGACATGATCCTGCCAGTTCTGGTTGGTATCGATGGTCATCAGCAGCATCGAGCGCGCCACGACCTTGGTGTAAACCTCGTCCGAGGCCAGGTTCTGCAGGTTGTGGCAGTAGCCGCAGCCCTGCTCGGGCGATATCCACTGGGTCATCGAAGCCATCAGGCGCGTGAACTGCGCAACGCTGAGATCGCCGAGTACCTGCACGTTCTGGTACACCGCGCCCGCCTTTGGACCGGTTGCCGGCAGCGGCGGTGTGCTCGGCGGAGCCTGGTTGGCGGCGATGATTTTTTCCATGATCGTGGGATTAGTAACCGTTTCCATACCGGTACCGCGATAACCCTGCTGCGCGGTATCCATCGGCGGCATTTCGCAACCCACCAGCAGAATGGCCGCCAGCGTCAGAAATGCCAGCGAGTTGAAACAGTACAAAAACTTGATCTTGTCGGATTTCATTGGCTTGCTCCCGCCTCGGGATCGACGGCGCCGACGCCTTCGACCACCGGGTAAGCGGGTGCGACGCCGTGCTTGACCGCCCACAGGTACCAGTTGTCGACCACCGTGCCGGTCAGCAGGATACCGATCCCGCCGGTAATGACGGTTAGCACCGCGAACCACCAGGCCCAGCGATGGATCGATTCCATCGTGGCGTTGAAACCCATGGTCCAGCGCCAGAACAGCGCCGCACGCTCGGAGGCGGTACCGCGGTCGACGATCTGGTCGATTTCACGGTCACCGCCATAGCGACTGACCGCCAGCACGGTGGCGCCGTGCATTGCGAACAGCAGCGTCGAGCCGTACAGGAACGCGATCGACAGCATGTGGAACGGGTTGTAGAACAGGTTGCCGTAACGAATCGAGAAGGCCGCGGTCCAGTCGAGATGCGGAAAGATGCCGAAGGGTACGGCCTCGGCCCAGCTGCCCATCAGCACCGGCCGGATCAGGCCGAGTACCAGGTAGAGCCAGATCGCGGCGGCAAATGCCCATGCGAGGTGCGAACCCATGCCGAGCGCCTTGGCCCGGTTGTAGGTGCGTACCCACCACAGCAGGATCGACGCGGTCAGGAAAAAGCCCGCCAGCAACCACCAGCCCCCGTCATGTAATGGTGGAATCGACAGGCCGTACTGGGGCGGCGGCGGTTCGAGCGCGAGCCAGGGCAGCATGCGCACGAATTCGATCGGATCCCAGTTGACCGACGCCCACATGTTGAGACCGATGATTTCGATCGCGACGAATCCGCAGATCAGCGACAGGATGCCGGTAAAGCCGAGATAGATCGGCCCGATTTGCGCGTCGCCGAGTTTTCCCGCCCAGTAGGAAAATCGAATCCCGCCGACCCGGTGTATGTTACCCCGACCGAGCGAGATGCCCGGCTCACCCGGCGTACGCACCTGTACGCTGGTAAAGATGTTTTGATATTCAGCCATCGCAGTTCAAACCTATATTTGCCTATGACCAGATCGGCATTTGCAGCCACCAGTTCCACCACTCCGGCCAGCCTCGTGTCCAGAAAGGTCCGCTGATCAGAATGCAGATCGCGCTCCAGAAACCCGCCGACAGCGCCAGGAACAGCCCCAGCCGGTGAATGCCCAGCGCGCCGATGGAGTAACCGATGTCGTCGCGGAAGAACGTGTTTTCGTGCTCGCCGGTCTTGACCGGCTCACCCTCTGCCGGGTTGGTCACGGCCAATATCAGGGAGCCGTGCATCGACAGCGCGAGCGTGGTGGTAAAGAAAAACGTAATCGCCAGCATGTGCGCCGGGTTGTAATGAAAATGCAGGTACTGGTAGCCGACGTTGGAGACCCAGTCGAGATGACTGAGGATGCCGTACGGGAAGCCATGGCCCCAGGCCCCGAGCAGCAATGGCCTGATGATCACCAGCGTGATGTAGGCAAACACTGCCACGCTGAACGCGACTGGAATATGCAGCCCCATGCCGAGCTTGCGCGCGATCTCGGCCTGGCGCAGGGCCCAGGAACAAAACGCGATAGTGGCGCAAATCGTGATGATCTGCCACAGACCGCCCTCCTTCAACGGCGCAAACCCCAACCCGTACCTTAGATCCGGGGGCTCGATATTGATCTGCCACAGGTTCCAGGTCGGACCGATAGCCGCGCCATAAATGATCAGCAGAGTCCCGAGCACCGAAAAGAAAACCGTGGTCACGCCGAAAAAACCGACGTAAAAGGGGCCAACCCAGAAGTCGAACAGGTCGCCTCCCAGCAGGGTCCCGCCGCGAACGCGGTACTTTCTCTCAAAACTCAACATTGGCATGATCTATTCCTCTATCAGATCCATGACGCCGGCGGCTATGCTGGTGCGCCCGGGAGTATCAGGCACGCGGCAACTGCCGCGCCGCCTCCCTTACCTGCTGCGCTCCAACTACCGGGGTTCACCCCATGTACGCAAATCCCATGACCGTGTGTGCCGCGCGCCGGGCCTCTTGCCAGACCGATTCGCCGCCTTGACAGGTAGACGCAAACGGCCGCAATGAACGCGGCAACAGCCGGCTCCAGAGCGAAACCCAGAAAAACACGAAGAAGATGACGCAGTAAACGCGCCGGTACTGCTGCTTCTCCGCCAGCCTGGTCTTTTCACATTCTTCGAAAACGCTTAGTGTTTTTTCCATTTCAATTGCCTCTTTCTGACCCCGAATCAGCTCACCACCCATCTACCGGGAGCGAACCATCGCCGACCGTCGCGAAGCTTGCTGTCCGCTGACGATCTTTCCCCAAAAAAATTTCTGCCAGTCTGCCCGGGTCATGCCCGCACTCCATCTGCCGCGCCGACGGGATTTCCCTCAACGTGGTCAGGCATGACCTCTCGCTCGCCGCTCTTGCGCGCGCGGCTCTCGGCCGAATCGCGCAGGCGCTTGGCCGCCGATATGCGCACCAGCACCGGTTCGGCCGCGACCAACCGCTCCAGTTTTGCGACCGCCTCGTCATTCCAGGGCAGCTCCTCGTGATGACGCACCGGCGTCGCTTCGCCGCGATCCATTTCGGTACCCAGCGGCAGGATATTGAACAGCGCATCGAACAGTGCGTTGCAAACCTCCTGGATCAGGTAGGTTGCGCCGGAGTAACCCATGAACGGCGTACCGGTGTGCCGACGCACGATGGCGCCCGGCAGCGATGCCGGAATATAAACCGCGCGCGCGCCGATTTCGCTCAGGTACATGCGTTCGTTGTAGCTGCCGAACATGACCAGCGGCGTTTTTTCCTGCACCGCCTTGCGCACCGCCTCGTTGTCGGGCTTGACACCGGCCTTGCGCGCGATGGCGAAGCTGCAGGGCAATCCCATCTCGTTCTCGAGGAAATTGCGCACCCCGCGGGTGTAGGTTTCGTTGGCCACGATCGCAAAGCTGGCGGTGGCGAAAAAATCCTGCGTCACCGAGCGCCACAGGTCCCACACCGGCTTGATCGTCGTGTGCTTCTCGCGCTCGATGAATTCGGTCGGGTCCAGCTCGAGCAATTCGCCGAGCTTGTGCAGGAACTTGGTCGTGCTGTGCAGCCCGATCGGCGCCTGCAGATAGGGCCGCTCCAGCGTCTCGCACAGCATGCGGCCATACTCGCGGTACATGCAGATATTGACGTCGGCGTTGGCGAGTTTCGGTATATCCTCGAGGTGCGAACCCAGCGGGAAAACCATGTTGACCCGCGCACCGATACCCTCGACCAGTCGGCGAATCTCGGCCAGGTCGGACCAGGTGTTGAAGGTGCCGTAGATCGGGCCGATGATATTGACCGAGGGCGGTTCGTCGGGCTTGCGCTTCGGCTTGCGAATCCGCTTGGTGCCGTAGCGCGTCCACAGCCAGTTCATCGCCCGGTTGGCGCTCTGCCACTGGTCCTCGTCGATAGTGCGCGGCAGGAAGCGCTCGATGTTGGTACCTTCCGGGGTAACGCCGCCGCCAATCATCTCGGCGATCGAACCGGTTACGACCACGCTTGGCAAATCGGGATCGAGCGTGCTGTTGGCGCGGCGCAGCGCACCCTCGGTGCCGTGCTGACCCAGTTCTTCCTCGGCCAGCCCGGTGACCACGATTGGCAGTTCGTGGGGCGGCAGCGCATCAGTGTAATGCAGCACCGACGTCACCGGCAGGTTTTCGCAACCGACCGGACCGTCGATGATTACCTGCAGCCCCTTGATCGAGGTGAACACGTAAACCGAACCCCAGTAGCCGCCGGCGCGATCGTGATCGAGTACCAGCATCAGACAGGCTCCTCGATATTCTGCTTGTGCAGCTTTTCCATGCGCGCGCGGTAACGCTGGCGAAACTGCGCATGATCGGCGGGCACGTCTTCCCAGACACCGGCGCTGTCGGCCATGCCGACACCTTCGAAAAAATCGCGCATGCGATCGAAACGATGGCGATTGCCGATCGCACCGTTGACGATTTGCGCCAGCGATCCCGCACCGCCGATACCCATGATGGGGCGCGCCGAGATCAGGTTGGTGTAGTACAGCCCCGGAATGGACCGCTCCTTGGCCTTTTGCACAACCGGCGTAGTACCCACGGCCAGGTCCGGCTCGAATTCATCCAGCGCCGCCAGGTCTTCCTCGAGCGATGCGCGGTAGCGGACCTCGACGCCCCGGTCGGTGAGCCAGTCGCGGTCCTGCCGCGACCACGGCGTCTGCGGACACGCGGTGCCCACGTAGCGCAGGTCCGCCCCGCTCTCGACCAGCAAGCGACCGACCAGCAGTTCGGAGCCCTCGTAACCGGACAGCGTAATCCGCCCCTTGACCGGATTGTCCGTCAGCATCTTGCGAATCGGGGGCAGGATACCGTCGAGCGCGGCACCGATGCGCGCACGGCCTATTCCGCAGGCGGCGCCGATTCGCTTCAGCCATTCCGCGGTGCCCTCGTAACCCACCGGCGCCGAGCCGACGCAGGGACGGCCCGCGGCTTCGAATTCACGGATCGAGGCGGTGTAGAACGGGTGCAGCGCGGCAACCGCACTGCCGTCGAGCGCGGCATAGAGTTCTCGCCACTCGCGCGTGGGTACTACCGGCCCGGCCGAGAGTCCGAGGGGCTCGAGCATACGACCAATCATGATCGCATCGACCGGAAAGATTTCGCCCAGCAGGGTAACCGCGGGACATTCCGCACGCCCGCCTGCGGGCTCGGCCACCGGCCCGGCCTCGGCTTCAGCGCGGGCATACTTGAGCATCGCTCCAGCCAGCACGTCCTTGGCCTCAGCATGGGTGGGAACGCCGAACCCGGGCACATCGATACCGATTACACGAACACCATTGATTTCTTTCGGCAACAGGTCCAGCGGTACACCGGAGGCGGTCGGTACGCACAGGTTGATAATCACCACGGCGTCGTACAGGTCAGGATCGGCCAGCTGATGCACCGAATCGCGAATATCCTCGAACAGCTTGCCGGTCACCAGGGTCTCGGAGTCGAACGGCACGTAGCCGACGGTGCGACGCGCACCGTAAAAATGCGAGGTAAAAGTCAGGCCATAAACACAGCATGCGGAGCCGCTGAGCACGGTGGCGGTGCGCTTCATGCGCAGGCCGACACGCAACGAACCGAAGGCCGGGCACATGCTTTGCGGCTGATCGTGCGGCCCGCGCGGATAGTCACGCTGATATCGTTCCAGCGTCTCAGACTTGCCCGCCGCCTGGGCGGCCTGCCGCATCTGCTCACGACCGCCGTGACAGCCGTCGGCACGCGCATGACGTCCGACCAGGTTGGCATCGATGCTGACCTCGTTGGATTTTGCCGGCTTGTTGAGCACTTCAGACACTGTCGTAAACAACCTCCAGCGAAGGTTTGACGATCGACTTCGAACCGCACATGTCCTCGAGACTGGCGGCCTCGAGGGTGAAATCGCGGCCGGTTTGTTCATCGTTGAACAGCTCCAGCAGCGCATCGTGGGTGAGCGGGCTCGGCCGATGCGGCGGCGCCGAGGCCACGTTTTCGGCCAGGTCGGCGAACAGCGGCCCCCACTGCCCTTCGGGATAGCCGATGATTTCGTAGGCGGCGCTCTTGCGTCGAATGTCTTCGTTGGCGGGGATTGCCGCCAGCTGCGGGATACCCACGGCCTTGCAGAACGCGGCTGCCTCACCGGTACCGTCGTCCTTGTTGGTCACCAGGCCGGCAACTCCGACGTTGCCGCCGAGCTTGCGAAAGTACTCGACTGCCGAGCAGACGTTGTTGGCGACATACAGTGATTGCAGGTCGTTGGAGGCAACGACTATTACCTTCTGGCACATATCGCGCGCAATCGGCAGACCGAACCCGCCGCAGACCACGTCGCCGAGAAAATCGAGCAGTACGTAGTCGAAATCCCAGTCGTGAAAACCGAGTTTTTCCAGCGTTTCGAATCCGTGGATGATGCCGCGACCGCCGCAACCGCGCCCGACTTCGGGGCCGCCCAGTTCCATCGCGAACACGCCGTCGCGCTTGAAACAGACGTCGCCGATCGCGAGCTCTTCGCCAGCTTCCTTTTTTTGCGAAGAAGTCTGGATGATGGTTGGGGTCGCACGCCCGCCGAACAGTAGCGACGTGGTGTCGCTTTTCGGGTCACAGCCTATCAACAGTACTTTTTTACCCTGCTGCGCCATCATGTAGGACAGGTTGGCCAGGGTGAAACTCTTGCCGATACCACCCTTGCCGTAGATCGCGACAATCTGTGTCTTGGGGACATCCGCCGGGTGCTTCAAACCGGAGGCATCGATTTCCACCGAACCGCCGGTCTCCGGCGCCGAGGCTTTACTGCTGGCGGCTACGACACCAAGTGCATCGTTGGTCATGAGGAATGTCTCCAGTCGATAATCATTTTCAGGCACTCGCTGTCGCTGAATGCCGTGCGATAGGCCTCGACCGCGTGCCGCAGGCCCGCCCGGTGCGAGATCAATCCGTCCAGCGCAAGAGGGCCTCCGCGAATCAGCTCGAGCACCGCGGCGAGATCCTCCGGTTTCCATTCCGCCGCCACCAGGATCCGCGCTTCGCGCATGAAGGCGGCGGGAAACTGGAAATGCAGCGCCTGGTCGTAGAAACCGGCGAGCAGGATGCCGCCGCCGGGTGCCAGCCGTGCAATCAGCGTATCGAGAATGTCGGCATCGCCGCTGACGTCACAGATCAGCTCGTAATCGCGTCGCGGATCTTGTTCCGCATCGGTTACGGGATAACCGAAGTTGCCCGCTCGTCGGCCCGGATTTTGCTCCCAGACAGTGGGCTGATCACCACCCAGCGCTACGATGAGGCGCGCGATCAGGCGCCCCAGCACCCCGTGACCGACTACCAGGTCCGGCAGGCGCCCGGGGTTAACCCGCAGCGCGTGGTAGGCAGTCGCCGCCAGCGCCGCGAGCGTACCCTCGACGCCGATATCATCGCCGAGCGAAACCAGCCGCTCAGCCGGCACGACGAGCCTTGCGGCGGCCCCGCCGAACAGTCCGCGCACATCCGAGAAACACTGCGCACCCGGCACGAAAACGCGCTCCCCGACCCTGAAGCCGGTTTCGTCACCCGCCTCGACGATGCGGCCGACCGATTCGTAGCCAGGCACCAGTGGATATCCCATACCGGGAAAATCGGGCATGCGCCCGGTCCATAACAGACGTTCGGTGCCGGAGCTGATACCGCTCCACTCGATTTCCACCACGCATTCGGCCACCGTGGCCTGATTCAGCCCGACTCGGCTGACCGTCAGTTTGCCGGGTTGTTGAAAAACGATGGCGGTTGTTTCGTCGGTCACCGTCCGGTTTCCTCTGGTTTATTGCGCCGGGCACGCCGCCCGGACACAGAATTTCGCTGGTGTCAGTTTAATTTAACTACATTTTATGTCAAGATTTTTATACACTCTGGAAAGGCGCTGTTCCCGGTTTTCGGACTGGCCTCCGAGACCCTGATCAGTAACGCAGATTTGCGCTCGAGGTAAGTAGAATCCCATGAAAAAAACCCGACTCCCCGCTACCAGACCCGAGTTCGATCCGGTGGTCGAACCCGGCGGTTACCGCTGGTGGTACCTGGACGCCATCAGCGATGACGGCGCCCACGCAATCACCTCGATCGTTTTCATCGGCAGCGTTTTTTCGCCCTACTACGCCTGGGCCCGGGCGCGCGGCGGCGCGCAGGCGCAAAACCATTGCGCGGTCAACGTTGCCCTCTACGGCCGTCGGGGAAAGCGCTGGGCGATGACCGAACGTGGTGCCGGTGCGCTCGCCACGGAGCGTGATCGGATCCGGATCGGTCCCAGTACGATGTGCTGGGCCGGCAGCGAGGTGGTGCTCGACGTGGACGAAGTTTCGGTGCCATTGCCGGCAAGAATATGCGGTCGCATCCGGCTGATACCGGAAGTCGGCAACACGGCCGTGACTACGCTGGACGATGCCGGCCGCCATGCCTGGCAGCCCATTTTCCCGAGCGCGCGCATCGAGGTTCGCCTGCAGCGGCCGTCACTGTCATGGCGGGGTACGGCTTACTTCGATACCAATGCCGGTTCGGTGCCGCTGGAACAGGATTTCATCGACTGGGACTGGAGTCGCGCACACCACGCCGACGGCAGTTCGGAAATCCTCTATGATCGCCGCCTGAGCTCGGGTGAGCGACGTTGCCTGATGCGACACTTCGCGCCTGACGGCACAGTGAGCGACCTGCCACTGGAACCCGAACAGACGCTGCCGACAACCCGCATCTGGCGCATACCCCGATCGACCCGGGGCACGCGGGATTCAGCCGTGACCGCCCGGGTAAAAACCCTCGAGGACACGCCCTTCTATGCGCGCTCGCTGGTGACGAAACAAACCGGGGACCGGGCAGTGACAGAGATGCACGAAAGCCTGTCCATGACGCGCTTCACGCAGCCATGGGTGCAAGTGCTGCTGCCGTTCAGAATGCCGCGACTGGCCGGCTCGAGCAAGGGTGCGGGACGCGCGCGCGCGGTTAATCGGCCCGGCTATTGACTACCGGTTTATCACGCTTGTCGAGCAGCGCGGCGCGTGCGGTTTGGAGTTCACGTTCACGCCTGCGTTCGTCTTCGAGGCGATCACGCTTGAGACTGTTGATCTGGTAGAGGCAAAAAGCCATCACCAGGCCGAACCCGCCGATAATCTTCAGTAATCCGAGTGCATCGCTTGACATGACATCCGGTATACGCCGGCAAGTCGGCGTCGGATTTAATCGACTGTCGCCAAACCCGGGGTCAGGAAGCTCCGCCACGCTTCATGGCGGGTACGAGCTCCGCGTTTTCCGTGTCGCGACGGTGTAATTCCTCGAATAACTCGAGTACCCACACGATGCCGTTTTCACCGGCCTTGACCGTGCTTGCGGGCTGTCCGTCAGCGAACTCTCCAACCTGGGCCGCGTCTATCAGGAACGCGGTTTCCGCCAGCGGCGGCGCATCCATTTGCGGCGCCGACATCAGGAAAATCCGCGGAATCCCGAACAGGATGCGCAACTTGCCCCTGCCCGGTACAACCGCCCGTGCGCTGATCGAATCGAACTCGCGTGCGGCAACCACACCACCGATGCCAGCGTAGAAACGGCGCGCCGCGTACATTGCCGGCCGGCAGCTTGCCGGCAGGCGCGCGAGCCCGCTATCGGCGCGCGCGTAGAGCGAATCGGCAACCGCCAGCAGGCGCGCGATTACCGTGCCGAGCGCCGGGCTGAAAGCCGGCTGACGCGCCAGGTCTTCCGGCTCGAGACCGGCTTCGCGCAGCCATTCGGCAGGCAGGTAAACCCGGCCCAGCGAGGCGTCCTCACCCACGTCGCGCGCAATATTGGTCAACTGCATCGCGACTCCGAGGTCAGCCGCGCGCGCCAGCATGCGCGGATCACGTACGCCCATCAACAGCGCCATCATGACCCCGACCGAGCCCGCCACGCGGGCGGAATAAGCCAGCACCTCGGAAAGATCGGCGTAGTGTCGTTCCTCGGCATCCCAGTGAAAGCCGTCGAGCAACGCATCCAGCAGCTCGCGCGGAATCCGGTGGCGCTGCACCACCTCGGTCAGTGCACGATCGCAGACGTAGTCCTGCGGTTCGCCGCGGTAAACCGAGTCGAGCCGGCAGTGCAGCTGTTCGAGCGCGCGGTCGGTGTCGCCCGGCCCGTCGATGAGATCGTCCGCCATGCGGCAGAACGCGTACAGCGCGGACGCCGGCTCACGGTAACGGGCCGGCAGCAGGAAAGCCGCGGCGTGAAACGAACGCGAACCGTTCTTCAGTTGCTTGCGACAGTGCGCGGCCTGGGAGGCGCGACTGCTTTCAATTGTACTGGTTTGCATGGGGAATCACCGAATCGAGAACCTTGGCGGAAGACAGCACACCTGGAATACCGGCACCGGGATGAGTCCCCGCGCCAACGAAATAAAGACCCGCGATATCTTCGCTGCGGTTGTGTGGCCGGAAGTACGCGCTTTGCGTCAGCAGTGGTTGCAGGCTGAATCCTGCGCCACGATAGGCGCACAGATCGCGTTCGAAATCGACCGGTGTGCGCACGCTCGAACAGACCACGGCCTTGCCGAGCCCCGGCAACAGCGTCCGCTCGAGGTGCCGCTCGATCGACTGCCGATAATCTTCGGCCACCGTCGGCCAGTCGACGTTGCCGTCGAGGTTGGGTACCGGCGAGAGCACGTAAAAGGTATCGCAGCCCGCTGGCGCCACCGACGGATCCGTTGCGGTCGGCCGATGCAGGTACAGACTGAAGTCCGGCGCGAGACGCTGATGACGGAAGATATCGTCGAGCAAACCGCGATAACGAGGCCCGAGTAAGATAGAGTGGTGCGCAACGTCCTCGTAGCGGCGGTCGGTACCGAAATACCAGAGAAACAGGCCGTTCGAATACTTCGCCCGCTGCAGGCGCCGGTCGGACCAGTTCTTGCGCGCCACCGCGGGAATCAAGTGACGATAGGTCCAGGCCGAATCCGCGTTGGAAACGACGATATCGGAACGCACGACCTCGCCCGACTTGAGTCGGGCACCGACCGCGCGGCCGTTTTCAATCTCGATGCGATCAACTTCGCAATCGAGACGGATATCGGCGCCCTGGGAACGGGCGAGCGCGGCCATGCCCTCGACGATACTACCGGTACCGCCGACCGCCGAGTAAACCCCGTGGTTGCGCTCGAGGAAAGAAATCAGTGAATAAATGGAGGTCGCGGCAAACGGGTTGCCACCGATCAGCAGCGGATGGAAGCTCAGCACGATGCGCAAGCGCTCGTCACGCACGTACTTGCTGACCATCTGGTACACCGAGCGATAGCTCTTCAGTCGCAGCATCTCCGGCACGATACGCAGCATGTCCGTCCAGCTGTCGAACGGGACGTGGGCAAGCTGCTCGAAACCGACCCGGTAGATGGCTTCGCTTGCCGCCATGTAACGATCGTAACCGGCCACGTCAGCGGGCGAGAAGCGCGCGATTTCGCGCCGGGTCTTGTCGATGTCACCGCTATAGTCGAAGGTTTCGCCGTCGTCGAAGCGAATGCGGTAAAACGGCTCCATCAGCCTCAGGTCGATATCATCGCTGAGCTTGCGTCCGCATAGTGACCACAGCTCCTCTAGCAGGAAAGGCGCGGTGACGATGGTCGGCCCGGCGTCGAATACGAATCCCTGATCCTCGTGCACGCGCGCGCGACCGCCGATGCGATCGAGTTTTTCCAGCAGGTTGACCCGGTAGCCGCGGGCACCGAGGCGAATGGCCGCAGCCAGACCACCCAGACCACTGCCGATAACCGTGGCCGACGGTGCCGATTCGCGCCGACGGTCGATGCCAACCACTGGAGCCTGTTTTGTCACATTTAGTTGTCAAATTATAATGTCACATAATTTTGACACTTGTTGCGTCACATGTCCAGAATCGTCTGCGCCGGCAAGTCAGAGCTCGATGTCGACCTCGCGTGCGATTCGGCGCAACAGCGCGGCCACCCGCGCGGGATCCTCTTCGTGCCCGAGGTGGCCAATGCCGGCGAGGCTATGCAGGCGCGCTACCGGCAGTTTTGCCGCGAGGCCCCGGGCCTGCGCCGGCGGAACCGCACGATCGCGCTCGCAGGCGATCAACTCCAGCGGCACGCCGAGTTCGGGCATGCGGTGCGCTAGGCTGGACAGATCCCAGTTCGCCATCATCTCGAGCGCCGCCCCGATATGGCGCGGTGACCGCAGCAGCTCGACATAATCGTCGAGCTGCTCGGCAGTGAGCATCGACCCTACCTGCGCCACCAGCCGCGCGACCGCGCGGCGATTGGCGAGGCGCCATGAAGCCAGCCGAGGCACCAGCGGCGTTGCGGACAGCAACCGCGCCAGCGGTTCGAAAAGATGACTGGTCGCCCCGGCGAATGGCAGAAAGGCACCGTTCAGGCTAACGATTGCGCGCGGATCGAGACTCCGGTCGAGCGTCATCCTCGATAACACAGCAGCACCGGCGGAGTGGCCGATCGCAAACACCGGCCTGGCGTCGATGGCTTCGAGCAGCCTCGCCAGGCCCCGCGACATGGTATCGAGCGTCAGTCGCCGGCCGCGCGGCAAACCGCTGCGAGCATGCCCGGGCAGATCGGGCATTAACAGGCGGCAGGAACCGGCCAGGTTCGGCAGCAAGGCATTCCAGGTATGCGATGACGATCCGGTACCGTGCAACAGGAGCACATCCGGCCCGGCACCCGATTCACACAGATACCAGGACATACCGTCGGACTCGATCCGGCGGCATTCGATCGCCGGCGCCCGCTTCCCGCCGCCTGTCGGCAGCTCGCCGTTATCGATGCCATCAAGCGAATTCATGGCGAAGATGCTCGCGCGCAGACTGCACTCGCTGGAGCGAGTCTAGGCCACTCCAGCATCTCGCCGCTCGTTGATCACGCGCGACAGCAAACCGGCATCGGCATGCGGTAACGGCAGGTAGATACCGCCCATCGCCTGCGCCAGTTCCTCGCCGTGCAGGTGTGGACGCACGGAGGTATCGACCACCATGCAGCGTGCACCCAGCAGCCGCAGCATGGCGGCACAATGGCGGGCATCCTCGAACGCGGCCTCGCGGCCGGTGCTGCCGTCCAGGCAAACGTTGGCCCGACCGTCGGTCAGCACCACCACGGTCGGGGTGCCACCCCGCCGGCGCACGCCATCGGTGAGCTCGGCGGCGGCCCGCAATCCCGCCGCCAGCGGTGTGCCGCCACCACCCGGTAGCGCAGTCAGCCGACGCTTGGCGCGTACCAGCGAGCGCGTCGGCGGCAACAGCAGCTCGGCATCGCGGCCGCGAAACGCGATCAGGGCCACCCGATCGCGGCGGACATAGCAGTCGGCGAGCAGCATTTCGACCGCGCCCTTGGCTTCGGCAAGGCGGTGCAGGGCCGCCGAGCCTGAGGCATCCACGACGAATATTACCGTCGACTCGCTGCGTTGTTTGTAGCGCCTGAGGCGAAAATCGTCCGCCCTTACGACCACCCCGCGTTGCGCCTGCTGTGTCGAGCGCGTGGCATCGCGCCTCAGTTTCTGCCACGGAGCCGCGCTGCGCAGCGTTGCGAGCAGATCGAGGCGACCGCGCTGGCGCGGATCACCCGGCACGCTGCCGACCGGCCGGCCGCGCAGGCCCGAATAGCGCAGCGCGCCGGATTTGCCGACGCCGCCCTGGCGTTGCCGCCGCGCGCGCTCCCGGGCGAGCGCCGTGAGCAGGCCGGGCGGTAACAGCGCCGCCGCCGCTTCGACGATTCGATCATCGAGCACGGTCGGGTCGTCCGCGCGCGGGTCGGACTCGTTCTCCGCCGGGTCTTCAGTCGTTGCCGATTCTTCCTCCGGCGGCGGCTCGGGGGCCGGTTCGGGTTCGGTAAAAGTGACCGGCGAGCGCGGCACCAGCACCAGCCGCACGGCCAGCGCCAGATCTTCCAGCTCGGCACGTTCGCGGCCCGCCAGCGCCGCGGCAATCCGCGCCGCGCGCACGGCGAACGTCGCCGGACGCAGCGACGTTACCGCCAGTGCGGCAGCCGCGGCGCATAGCTGCAGCTCGGCTTCGTCATCGAGTTCGACCTGCCGCCAGCTGCGACGCGCCTGTTCGATATCACGGGTGGAGATCGGGTCATCGTCGAGGTCCGCAATCCCGATGGCACGCAGGTCGGGCGCAAACGCGACCCGGTCCTGCAGCGCATCCGCGACCCGCTCGTCCTCGTCGATGCCCTCGTCCAGCGCGAGCACCGCGATGCGCGCCGGGTTGCGCGCGGAAAAGCCGTCGCGCTCGACCACCACCTCGCCACGATCCAGCGCCGCACAGACCTGCGCAACGATAGCGCGGTCGGCCCGCTCCGCCATCGACAGCTGCACCAGGCCACCGTCGCTGGCGGTCAGCAGGCCGCGCATGAAAACCGGCTCGCCGAGCTGCAGCGTCGAAACCAGGTCGAGACCGCCGACCAGGCGACTTTCATTGATATGCAGCGGCAGCTTGTTCCAGGGGCGTTCGCGACCGAACAGGTCGCGCAGTCGTTCGAGCCACAGATCTCGTACCGGGCCGGGAAAGCCCTTCAGTACGGCGCCACCGAGACTCTCCGGTGCGACCGCGAGCATCGCCGCAGCGGCCAGCGCATCGCGCCAGGTCTCTGCGCCATCCGGCATCAGGCCCCGGCCCCGAAGACCTCTTCGACCGCGCGCTCGACCCGGGTCGCGGACGCCGTCTCGTCGAGCGGGTCGCGGCGCAGGCGATGACATAACGCCAGCGGCGCAACCGCGCGCAGCTCGGCAGATGAGACCTCGCTCTTGCCTTCCAGGCCCGCCAGCGCCCGGGCGGCCCGTATCAGCGTCAGCTCGCCGCGCAATCCGTCCGTGCCGAGTCGCAGGCAAAGTCCGGCCGCGAGTTCGACGATCGTATCGGGCAGATCGATATCGTCGAGGTTCGCGCGAGCTTTTTCGACCCGGCGACGCAGCTGGCCATCGCGTCGCCGCCACTTGCGGCAAAACTCTTCCGGGTCGCGCTCGAAGCTGTCGCGCTGACGCACGATCTCGACCCGCGACTTCAGGTCGTCTGGCGTGGTGACTTCGACCGACAGACCGAAACGATCCAGCAGCTGTGGCCGCAGTTCGCCTTCTTCGGGGTTGCCGCTGCCGACCAGCACGAAACTCGCGGGATGGCGAATACTGAGCCCCTCGCGCTCGACCAGGTTCTCGCCCGACGCGGCCACGTCGAGCAGCGCATCGACCAGGTGATCCTCGAGCAGGTTGACTTCATCGATGTAGAGGAAGCCGCGGTGCGCGCGCGCCAGCAGACCGGGTTCGAAGGCCTTTTCTCCTTCGCGCAGCGCGCGTTCGAGATCCAGCGCACCGATCACGCGATCCTCGGTTGCGCCCAGCGGCAGGTCCACCACGGGCCGGCCGACCGCGCGCGATTTCAGTTTATCCGGATCTCTCGCAATGCACTCCGGGCAGCTGAGCTCTTCGGGCTTGCTGTCCGGATCGCAGTTGTACGGGCAGTTCGTCACGACGCGGATCTTGGGCAGTAGCGACGCCAGCGCCCGAATCGCGGTCGACTTGCCGGTACCGCGGTCTCCGAATACCAGCACGCCCCCGACGCTGTGATCAACCGCCGCGATCAGCAGCGCGCGTTTCATGTCGTCCTGGCCGACGATGGCGGAAAACGGAAAGTTCATTGACATACTTCGCGGCTTGTTGCGGATAAAGTCCCGTCGTTGTTAGACTGCCTGCGTACAGGATCGAAAGTGGGCCGGGTCGCTTCTGACGCGCAGATCGCCTGGAACCGTCGCGCGCGGGGCATACCGCGATGGCCTGCGGGCATCAATCCCGCAACTCGCTGGCAATCGGAACGACCTTCGCCGGCATCGACAGCGATTCCGGCAACCGGTTTGGAACTTGAGGAAGCGTACCCCAACGCGTAAAAATCGTACTTGACACAGTCGCATAATACAACCGGGTTGCCACCCGCCATCGATGCACCGCGCCAGCGCCTGCAGCTGCCGTCCGGCATCGGCATGGCCTGGTATGCGACCGAGGGCGGGGATGGCCCACCGCTGGTCCTGCTGCACAGCGTGAATGCCGCGCCCAGCGCTTTCGAAATGAAACCGCTGTTCGATCAATATCGCAGGAAACGGCAGGTACTGGCACCGGAGTTGCCCGGTTTCGGCGCCTCCGATCGACCCGATCTCGAATACTCGCCGGAGTTTTATGCCGACGCCCTGTGCGCGTGGCTGACGGCCACGACCAGCGCCCCCGTGGACATGGTCGCGCTGTCGCTGAGCGCCGAATTCGCCGCGCGCGCGGCCCAGCGCGCGCCGGGCCTGTTTCGTTCCCTGACGCTGATATCGCCAACCGGTTTCGGGCATCGACAACCGCCCACCCCGAGCGCCAACCGCCGGGTTGACCGCATGGTCCGTAACGGCGTGCTCGGGCCAGCCGTGTATCGGCTGCTGACCTCGCGCATCAGCATTCGTTACTTTCTCGATATGTCCTTCGTCGGACGCGCGCCCGCAGAAATGGTCGACTACGCATATGCTACCTCGCACCAGCCCGGCGCCCGCTTCGCGCCCTTCGCGTTCCTGACCTTCCGGCTGTTTACGCCCGATGCCCTGAACCAGCTGTATGCACCACTGCAGTTGCCGGTAACGGTGTTGTTCGACACCGATCCCAATATTTCCTTCGAGCGGCTGGACGGGCTGGTCGATGAACGCAGCAACTGGACCGCGCACAGAATTTCGCCCTCCCGCGGATTGCCCCATTTCGATCAAACCGACCGGGTTATTTCCGTTCTGGATGAATTCTGGGGCGGGATATCGGCGGTCGTGCAGGCGTAAGCGCAAGCGGCCCGAGGCGGCTGCGTCGACTGGATGCCAGCAGGTCCTCAACCACTGCCGCGGCCGCCAGCCGACCTGACATCGCAGCCATCGGCACCCCCGGCCCCGGGTGTCCGCTGCCACCCGCGAGGTATAGCCCGGGCACGCGACTGCGCGATCCGGGCCGACTGAAAGATGCTCGCCAACCGTGCGAAGCCTGTCCATAGAGAGCACCGCCGGTACCGGGGAACAGACCTTCGAAATCCGTCGGCGTCGTGATCCGGCTGGCCTCTGGACTACGCGCTACGTCAAGCCCGCAACGCTCGAGCAGGGTAAAGGCGGCAGCCTCGCAGGCGGCCACTTCATCCGCGCCGAACGTACGTATATCTCCATCCGGCGGCGCGTTGACCAGGCACAGCAGTCTTTCCAGTCCACGCTGCGACGGGTTCATCGCGGCATCACGATCCTGCGCGCAAACATAGACCGTGGGGGCGGCCGGCAACCGTCGCCGACGCAGGATCGTATCAAACTCGTCGACGTAGTCGGCGGAAAAAAACACGTTGTGTCGCTGCAGCGCAAAACCCCGGGTTTCGGCTAACAGGTTCCAGGTCACCGCCGACAGCGATCGCAGTGCGCGGGGTGTCGGCCGCACTGCACGCTGCACGGCTTCGCCGAAGTAGCCCGCGGCCAGCGCGGCCGGGTCCGCATTGAGCACGACGGCATCGGCCGCGTAACGCTCCCCGTTGGCGGTGGTGACGCCATCGACTCGACCATGGCTGACGCTGATATCGTCGACTTCCGCCTGGAAGTGGATATCGACACCATGGGCCTCGGCAAGCTGCGTCATCACCTGCACCAGCCTGTGCATGCCGCCTCGAACCAGCCAGACACCCTCCTGTTCGACATGCGCGACCAGCATCAGGGTTGCCGGCGCAACAAAAGGTGAAGAACCGCAGTAGGTCGCATATCGGCCGAACAGCTGTTGCAGGCGCGGATCGCGAAAGTATCCGCCGAGCGTTTGCCACAGGCGATTGAAAGGCTTTATCCGCCACAGATCGGCAAGCCCCGACAAACCGCCCGCGCGCACGAGGTCCAGCGGTCCGGGTCGCGGCGCGCAGATGAATGTCTGTTCCAGCGTGCGATACACGTCGCGCGCGTGCCGGCTGAAATGGAGAAAATTCCTGGCCTCACTGGCGCCGGCAAAATCGCCGATGGCCGCGGCCGTACGCCCCAGGTCACTGAACAGGTCGAGCCGCTCGGATTCGCTCCAGGCATGGCGCGCGAGGATTTCCACCGGCTGCAGGTTCAACTGCGCCTCGAGGCTGGTACCGAGGTGATCGAACAGCGCATCGAAAACCCAGCGCATGGTGAACACGGTGGGACCAGCGTCGATCGCGGCGTTCCCGATGCTGACTTCGCGCATCTTGCCGCCCGGCGTCGCTGCACGTTCGAGCAGCGTTACCCGGAATCCCCTGGCGACGAGATCCAGCGCTGTCGCAAGGCCGCCGACGCCGGCGCCAACGACGATGATCCGCTCACCGTTCACGGCCGGCGGGAACCCTGACGGTCAGGCCTGTACAGACGCCAGGCGGGCACGAAAGTCTTCGAGCGCGCGCAGGATACCGTCTTCATCGAGGCCACATTCTGCCAGCAGCTCGTCACGCGTGCCGTGGCCGACGAAACGATCCGGCAGGCCGAGATTGAGCACCGGCGTTACCCTGCCCTGGGCCATCAGGAATTCGTTGACCGCGCTGCCGGCACCACCGGCGACGGCATTGTCTTCTATCGTCAGCAGTGTTTCGTGGTTATCCGCAAGTTGCAGCACCATGGCTTCGTCCAGCGGCTTGATGAAGCGCATGTCGACCAGCGTGGCGTCGAGCCAGTCAGCTGCTGCCTGCGCGGCCGGCAGGATACTGCCGAACGAGAGCAGCGCGACCTTGCGTCCCTGGCGCAGGGTGCGGGCCTTGCCGACAGGCAGCGGGCGCAACAGCTTTTCGACCGCGGCGCCGGGACCGCAGCCCCTGGGATAACGGACCGCGGCGGGACCATCGTGCTGCAAGCCGGTGGTCAGCATGCGCCGACATTCGTTTTCGTCGGCCGGCGCCATGATAATCATGTTGGGAATACAGCGCAGGAAACTCAGGTCGAAACTGCCGTGATGGGTGGCGCCGTCGGCACCCGCGAGCCCGCCTCGATCGAGCGCAAACAGCACCGGCAGGTTTTGCAGCGCCACATCGTGGATCAACTGGTCATAGGCCCGCTGCAGGAAACTCGAGTAGATCGCCACCACCGGCTTGAGCCCCTCGCAGGCCAGCCCCGCGCCCAGCGTCACCGCGTGTTGCTCGGCGATCGCGGCATCGAAGTAGCGCTCGGGATGGCGCTTGGCGAAGGCGACCAGGCCTGATCCCTCGCGCATGGCCGGGGTGATCGCAACCAGGTCCGGTTCGCGCGCGGCCGTCTCACACAGCCAGTCGCTGAAAACCTGGGTGTAGGTTTGCTGTCCGCCGAGCTTGGCAACCGCGCCACCCGGTTGGCTTACCGCCGGCTTGATCCCGGTACGCGAATCGAAACTGCCGACCCCGTGGTATTTGACCGGGTCGTCCTCCGCGGGCAGATAACCCTTGCCCTTGCAGGTCAGCACGTGCAGTACGCGGGGCTTGTCGCTCGGCAGCAGTCCACGCAGGGCGCGCAACAGCGCGGGCAGGTCATGGCCATCGACCGGTCCGTGATAGTCGAGCCCGAGCGCACGGAAGAATCCGGCAGGATCCTCGACGGCTTCACCTTCATGTAAAGGCGAAAACCGCTCGCACAACGCGCCCACGTTGGGCGAAATCGACATGCCGTTGTCATTGAGCACCACCAGCACGTCACTCTGCAGATGACCGAGTTGATTGAGTGCCTCGTAGGCCATGCCGGAGGTCAGGCCGCCGTCGCCGATCACCGCGACGGTCTTGCGCCCGCTCGCGTCGTGCGCGGCACCGATCGCCATGCCGAGCGCGGCACTGATCGACGTACCCGCGTGCGCAACCCCGAACGTATCGTATTCGCTTTCCGAACGCAGCGGGAAACCGGACAGGCCACCGAACTTGCGAATCGTGTTCATCGCCGCGCGCCGGCCCGTCAACATCTTGTGCGGGTAAGCCTGGTGGCCGATGTCCCATACCAGGCGATCGTGCGGCGTCTGCAGCACCCGGTGCAGCGCCACGGTCAGTTCGACGGCGCCGAGACCCGCGGCGAGATGCCCGCCGCTGTCGGAAACCGTCTGGATCAATTCTTCGCGCAGCTCGTCCGCGAGTGGTTGCAACAACGATTCCGGTATGGCTCGCAGGGATGCCGGACTATCGATCGACTCCAGTAATGCTGCGCAATCGTTCGCGGTCAGGGCCATTTTTGTTCTCCTCCGGCTTTGACTTGACGCCTACGAATGTCTATTCTACATGACACAAGCTTGTGACAATAGTACTTTACAGTAGAAAAATCCGCAAATCCGGAGGCGGCCATGTCAGACGTAAAGACCCGAATCGACCAAACCCTCGCAATTGCACTCAAACATGCACAGGGCGGGGATTGTCCGCCGCGGCTGGCCGAAGCGGTCGAATACGCGGTCTTTCCGGGGGGGGCGCGCGTCCGCCCGCAGCTATGCCTGGCCGTTGCCGGCGCCTGCGGCGCACGTGACTCGCGCGTTCCGCTCGCGGCCGCTGCCGCGATAGAACTGATGCACTGCGCATCGCTGGTTCACGACGACCTTCCCTGTTTCGACAACGCGCCGATCCGGCGCGGCAAGCCGAGCGTGCACGCTACCTACGGCGAACGCCTCGCGGTCCTGGCCGGCGACGCGCTGATTGTACTCGCGTTCGAAACGCTGGTGCGCGAAATCGAAACTGCGCCGAAGGCAGTAACCGAATGTCTGCGCATCCTTGGCCGCGGCGTCGGCATGCCGCACGGCATTTCCGCCGGCCAGGCCTGGGAATGCGAACCGCAGGTACCGCTGCGGGAATACCACCAGGCCAAGACGGGGGCACTGTTCGCCGCCGCGAGCATGGCCGGTGCGGCGGCCGTGGGCGAGGACATCGAACCCTGGCGCGACCTGGGTCAACGCCTCGGCGAAGCCTACCAGGTCGCGGACGACCTGCAGGACGTTGCCGGTAACGCCGAAAAGCTCGGCAAGCCGATTGCCCAGGACGTCCGTCTCGGCCGACCGAGCGCGGTCAGCAGCGACGGGATTCGCGGCGCAACCGAAAAGCTGCAGCGCCTGGTTACCCTGGCGGTGGAATCGATTCCCGACTGCCCGGGAGCGACCGAGCTGAGGTTGCTGATAGCGCTCGAAGCCAAGCGCTTCGTGCCGGAGTCCCTGGCACAGCACGTGGCCTGAGGCCTGGCGCGCTTGCGGACCCCGACGATGGCAACGCTGCTCTGGCGAGATCAGGCGCGCGACCTGCGCAATCGATTGCTGACCAGTACTCGCTTTCAGCAATGGGCCGCGGCCTTCCCGCTCACGCGGCCGATCGCAAGGCGCCGCGCGCGCAAACTGTTCGATCTGTGTGCCGGCTTCGTCTACTCCCAGGTCCTGCTGGCCTGTGTGCGCCTGCGCTTGCTCGAAATTCTCGCCCAGCAGCCACAGACAGCCCTTGCGCTGTCCGAACGGATCGGTTTGACGACCGATGCGACGGAGCGTCTGTTACGTGCCGCGATGGCGCTCGAGTTGACCGAGGCCCGGCCCGGCGGACGTTATGCGCCGGGTCCGCTCGGGGCCGTGCTGCAGGGTACCCCGGGGCTTACGGCGATGATCGAACACCACGCCCTGCTGTATGCCGACCTGGCCGATCCGGTCGGTTTGCTGCGCGATCATGACCGCAATTCGACCGAGCTGTCCAGGCACTGGGCTTATGCAACCGGGGAGCAGCCCGACGGGCTGGCCGCCGAGCGGGTCGACGCCTACACCGACCTCATGGCGGCAACACAACCGATGATCGCGGCGCAGGTGCTCGACGCCTACCCGTTCGAAAAGCATGGTCACCGCAGCCTGCTCGATCTCGGCGGCGGCGACGGCAGCTTTATCGCCGCGGTCGCCCGGCAGACGCGGCAGCTGGAAATGACGTTGTGCGATCTGCCCGCGGTGGCGGACCGGGCTCGCGCCCGTTTCGAACGCGACGGGTTGGCCGCGCGCGCGCGCGCGGTCGGCGCCGACATGCTCAGGGATGATCTGCCAACCGGCGCGGACATCGTCACCCTGGTGCGCGTGATTCACGACCACGACGACGACGCGGCACTCGAGATACTGCGCGCTGCGCGACGCGCCCTGCCCGCGGACGGCACCCTGCTGATCGCCGAACCGCTGTCAGGCACCCGCGGCGCCGAACCGGTCGGCGATGCTTATTTCGGCTTTTACCTGCTGGCGATGGGCAGCGGCCGCCCACGTACCGTCGCCGAGCTGAAGCAAATGCTTCGGAGCGCCGGGTTCACCGATTGTCGCCAGCTGGCGACCCGCATGCCGATGTTGACCAGCGTGCTGCTGGCGCGGCCGGCGCGCGCTTAAATCGGCTCGAGTACCGCTTCAGACCATCTCGCGAAACAGCGTCATCAACTGCCGCGTCTTCGACATTTCGTGAAACAGTTCGCGCGGGCCCAGTCCCTCCTCGAGAAAACGCGAAAATCCCGGCAGCCGGGCGACATCGATTTCGTCGAGCTGCACGAAGCCCATGCGCCAGTCTTCGAATTCCCGCGCTTCGATCGAACCCTCGAACAGGAGCTCGACCCGCTGATGGCGATCGTCTTTGCAAATACGGGTGAAAAGGTCACGCACAACCTGCTCCTCGCCTTCGAGCACCTGGAAAAAGGAGTGCTCGCGGTGCAGCAACAAACCGGTCAGGTCCTGCTGTTCGTTTTCCCTGCGCGCCGATTCGAGCAGTTCCAGCAATTCGGCACCCGGTAACGGGCGGGTTTCGGTACTGACATATCCCAGGTGAAACAGCATGATGATTATCCAGGGCTCCGTGCGGTTCGATGCGGCCGGATCGAGCCATCGAAAAATAAGGCTGGGATTCGATTACTACCGGGTGCAGGCTTGCCGGCATCGCAACTGTCTTATATAGTTTACATGAAATGTGTGAGTTTTTCTTTACATAATTCCATCATGCCACTGGACACTCTCCCACACCGTGGCCGGCGCGAGTGCAAAGCCAGCCAAACAGGCCTGACCCGCCAACGCATCGGCGCCGCGAAAACGCTGGCCGCCGGCGAGGCAAGCCGCGAGCCGTCGCTTGCGGCGGCGCTCAAGCAGCACACCCGGGATGCACACAAGCGCGCCGAGACCAGCGGCATCATCCGTCAACTGGTGCGTCGCCAGGCGAGCCGAGCCGGCTATATCACCTACCTGGCTAACCTGCACCCGGTATACCTGGCGCTGGAACGGCGCTTCGTCGGACTGACGCGCCATCCCCCGTTCGACATCATTGCTCATCCCGCGCTGCATCGGCAGCACGCGGTCGAAAACGATCTCGATGCGTTGGCGAGCAACAGCTGGCGCTCGAGGGGTGCACTGCAACCGGCCACGCGGGCCTACATCCGCCGCATCGACAACGCCGACGAAGCACAGCTGGCGGCACATGCCTACGTGCGCTACCTCGGCGACCTGAATGGCGGCGCTATCATCAAGCGCCTGTTGCGAGATTCGCTGGAGCTCGCCGAGGCCGAGCTGATGTTTTACGAATTCGGCGGGATTGCCGACCGTGCAGCCTTCTGTGACCAGTTCAGGGCTGCCCTCGACTCGCTACCGAGCAGGTATGACGCCGAACGTATTCTCGACGAGGCCCTGGTCGGATTTCGGCTGGCAACCGAGCAGTCGATCGAGGTCGAAGCGAGCACTGTTACCATCGCCTGAAAGCACCGCAGTCACGGCGGCTATTCCTCTTCCCGGCTCAGCTCCAGCAGTTTGTGCAGCAGCTCGCTGGTGTTCGAAACCGAGCTGCGAATCGAATCCAGCATTACCGGCAGCGACTCGACATCCATGTCGTCACTGACCTCCATCGCGGCCAGCTTGGCGTTATTGACCGCCGACGACAGCAGGTTGCGATACAGCAGCTCGCGCCGGGTGCTGGGCGCGTCCTGGCTGTCGGCAACGATAGCGACGATGCTATTCTGGAACTGTTTCTTGCCGAGCTCGATTTTCAGGCGGTCGGTAATATCGACGAAAAACAGCACGTAACCGAGGACCCGGCCCATTTCGGCAAACACCGGGTCGGCCCGCAACAACAGGGTATGCTGCTCGCTGCCCGAAGACCTGATCTTCAGTTCGGCGCGCCCGGTATGCTGGTCGCGCAGCAGAATCTCGACCAGGTCGCGCATCTTGTCCTGGTTCTCGAACACCTGCGGCAAGTCGTACACGCTGCGCAACTCGGCGTGGTTTTCCGGCAGGACCTGGTAAAAGGCATCGTTGACCAGCAGCAGGCGCCCGGAACGATCGGCTACCACCACCGGCTGTTTCGCCTCGCGCACCTCGCTGGTGAGCTGACTGATCTGGTCCTGCGCAATCAACAGGCGCACGGCACGAAACTGGTAGACCATGTCTTCGATCGATTGTCCGACCCGGCGCGCGGCCATCAGTTCGGTCGTCGACCAGGCATCCGCAGTGCCCTCGACCATCTCGTACCAGCGGGCAAACGATCGCCGCGGCGATAAATCCTCCGGGCTGTCACCGATCTCGTGCGGCTCGTTCGGATTACCGCCCCAGGCCACGGTATGGCGCCGCTCCGGGCGAAACCAGAACAGGTACTCGCCGCCGGAACGCGAAACCGGCACCGCGATCACGCCGCTCGCGACCGGGATCATCGAGCGGAATTCCGGCACATCGAGGCCCAGCGAGCGGGTCGAATACAGTCCGCCCGGCGAATGCTCGTCCATCCAGCGAATGAGGCCCTTGATATCCTGGGTAGCGGGCACTTCTCCGTCGGTATGAATCTGGCCCTCGAAGGCCAGTGCCGCACCGGTTGCATTGACCAGCTTGAGCAACTCCTGCGACTTGGAAAAGAGTGCGCTCTTCCATTCGCCCTCGCTGGCAATGGCCTCGATGATGCGCTTTTCGACCAGCCTGAGGAACACCTCGGTCTCCGACTTGGCATAACCTTCCAGCGCCGCGATACGGGTGGCCAGCATTTCGGCCAGCAGCACTGCGGCGGTACGCACCTCGATACTGACGTGGCGTTTGTCGTAATGGTGACAGGACACCAGCCCCCAGAGCTTGCCCCCCACCAGCAGCGATACCACGAGCGTAGACGCCACCCCCATGTTGCGCAGGTACTGCAGGTGTATCGGCGATACGCTGCGCAGCTGGCACAGCGACATGTCCAGTGCGCTGCCGTTTTGCGGCGATTGCGGCGGGGATACCGGCACCGGCTGGTAATCGACGTCGACCAGCATCCGAATCCGGTTGACCTCGTACAGCCGTCGTGCCATCTGCGGAATATCGGTGGCGGGGTAGTGATTGCCCAGGTAGGGTTCGAGATCGTCCCGGCGCCGCTCCGCAATGACCTGGCCGTGCCCGTCCTGGTCGAAGCGGTACAGCATGACCCGGTCGTAACCCGTAAGCTGCTCGAAGATCCGGGCACCGTCTTCGAACAGGTCCCGCAGGGTCAGGGCGGATACGATCGACTGGAACGAACGCTCGACGAAAGGCGTCAGGTCTCCCCCCGATCCGGCCGGCTCGAACTCGATTATAATTCCGGCAGGGCCGTCCGGATGTACGCAGATATCGAAGACTCGCGGCCGCTCGACACCGAGCTTGATTCGCAGCAATCGCGTCGAATTGCTGGCGCTGCCGTCACCGAGCCAGGCCTCCAGGTCGCGCGCGAGCCCAGCGCTGAGGTCGGCGAGCTGGCGCCGCGGTACGGCCGCGGGATTATCCAGTTCACGCGCGGCGTTGTCGCTCGCCTGCAGTATCTGCAGGTCGGTCGCGCGCACCACCAGCATACAGCCGTGCGGCTGAATCGAGCCCGGCAGGTGAATCTGCTCGCGCTCGCAGTTGGACAGCGTCGCTTCACCGAATGCGGGTGAGTCATCGGGATGCGCGGTGCTATCGGTCATGCGGGTTTGCCGGTATGCGAGCTGCTAGTCAGCGTCACGATGGGTGTCGATACCGTAACGCGCGAGCTTGTCGTAAAGCCCCTGGCGGCTCACGCCGAGCATGCGCGCGGCGGCGGTGCGGTTATCGTCAGCCGCTTCCAGTGCAACCTCGATGTAGTAGCGTTCGACCAGGCCGACCGCGGTCGACACGATCTCCTTCAGCGATGCCTGTCCCAGCTGCGACGACATTTCGCGCAAAAACTGCAGCAGCATGCTCGCCTCGTCGGCCGACTCGAGTCGCCGATCGATATCGCGCGCGTAGAGCACGATAAAATCGCTGTCCGCGCGGGATTTCATCACCGCCGATATCTCGGCTCGCCTGCGGCTGCCCAGCTCGCCCCGAATCGTGGTCGGATACTGGCGCACCAGTCCGCACAGCCGCAAACTGTCGAGCAGCATTTTCCAGTCCCCGCCGGGACTGCCGATCCAGCGATTCATCGAGCTGCCGGCAACGGTTGCTATCGTGGATTGTTCGATCAGGTCGAGAAAAGACTGGTTTGCGTCGAGCACGAGCCCGCGATCGTCGAGCAGGGCGATCCCGTCGGGCGCATACTCGAAAACATCGCTGATCGAGTAAGACACCTTGACCGTGCTGCCGTGCCTGATCGACGAATCGCCGGTCGACATCAGGTGCACCAGCAGCAGGTTTTTCTGCTCCTGCTCGAGCAGTCGGGCGCTCAACATGTAGCTCTCACCGCGATCGCCGACGCTGACCAGCATGCGCGGCGCGGTACCGTGCTCGCGCGCGCGCACCAGCGTCGCGGTGACCATCTCGCGCTCGCCCACGGTAATCGCCTCCAGCAGGCTCGAATCGAGCCCGCCCGACTCGCTGCCACCCGCCAGGTCCAGCACCAGGATGGCCGCAGGATTGGCCTCGGTCACGACAAAACACTGCGCATCCACCAGCAGCAGCGGATCGCTGGAAGCCTCGTACAGCGAACGGTAACGCGATTCGAGCTCACGCATCTTCCAGTAGTCGCGCTCCATCGACTGCCGTGCCGCGGCCAGGCGGGACTGCAGGTTGGCAACCACGCGCACGTCGCGCCCCACCGCGACGACTTCATCGCTGTCCGGGCTGCGCACCATCAGGTATTCGAGCGGCGCCACCAGGCCGCTGGGAAAACGCTGGCTCAGGTGAAAAATCGGGGTGACGCCATCGATGCCGGAACTGTGCACGAGCTCGGTCAGCGCGGCCTGGTCGATACCCGCCAGGGTTTCCGCCCAGGGTCGCCCGACCCAGTGGTCGACCGTCTCTTCCGACAGCTCGTTGGCAGAGGTGGCTTCGCGCACGACACAATCGGAGTCGAGCACGATCCTGATGTCAGGGACCAGGGTGTTCATCGAAACCCGCTCGCCCGGCCGGGCGCAGCCGGGCATCGCGCCGGCCGGCGTCGATACGGTCGTCGCCCGACGCTTTGCAAAACGGTTGTTGGCACGCTGATCATCGCTGCGGCTCGAAACGCAGGCGCAGGTCGATCACGTGGGCCAGCAGCGCCAGGCCAAGCGCAGCCGCGACCCAGGTCCACGCCGCATCCGCGATGGCCAGTCGCAGGGCGACCAGTAACGCGGCGCCGGCGGCGATGTTCGGCAGCCAGAGTGTTACGCCCAGTCGCCGCACCCGCCCCAGCAACGCGAGCAGCCCGGCTTCGAGCACCAGCGCGAGCAGGATGATGTCGACGACCAGTCCGTTAGCCAGCCATTCATTCATAGCAGGCTCCGCTGCTCTGTGCCAGGCCGTTAAGCCGGCCCCGGCTCTCGGCGGTCAGGCAATTTATTCCGCGCGCATCGGCGCGGATGACGCGCCTCGAGCAACGATACTGGGCCGGGATCATGTGGAGCGCTCGCTCGGCATCGGTAATCAGATGCGCGCAAATCCGAGCAGGTGCGCGAGATCCTTGACAAAGATTCGCAGGTGCGCGCCCGGCCGTGCCCGCACTAAGCGCTTGTGCATGTAGGCTTCCCAGGTCAGGTGCTGCACGTCCGGATCGGCACACATGCTGACGAAGCGCTCGCGGCGTTTATCGCTCGAGTACCAGAACTTCTGCATGATGCCGAGAATCCAGAACACCCGCCCGTGGGCGCGCATGAATCGACGCCGCGCCTGGGCCAGGGCCTTCGGCTTGCCACTGTGCAGGTATTCGAGCGAGGCTTCGGCCGCCAGTCGACCGCTTTCCATCGCGTAATAGATGCCCTCGCCGGAAGCCGGCGCCACTACCCCGGCGGCATCGCCGGCAAGCACCACGTTACGCCCGTCGTCCCATTTCTTGCGCACCCGCAGCGGGATCGGCGCACCCTCGCAGCGAATGGTCTTCGAACCCTCCAGCGCCGCAGCGCTGCGCAGGTCCGCGACCGCACCGCGCAAAGAGAATCCCTTGTGCGCGCTGCCGGCGCCGACGCTGGTCTTGTCGCCGTGCGGGAAAACCCAGCCGTAAAAGTCCGGCGACAGGCGCCCCTGGTACCAGACATCGCAGCATTCGCCGTCGAAATCGTCTCGCTGCGGTGACTCGATAATTTCGTGGTAGGCCGCAACCGAAGGCGGCGGCGCTTCCTCCGGAATGGCTGCGCGGGCAACCGCCGAGCGCGCGCCGTCGGCGCCCACCAGTGCGCGCGCGAGGATGCTGAATTTCGGTCCCCTGGATTTTGCGGAAGTATCGCTGCACTCGATACGCACCAGGCCATCGTCCTGCTGCTCGAGAGACTCGAACCGCGCTCGCCGAACCTCGGCACCCGCGGCCGCGGCCCGCTCGCGCAGCCATGGATCGAACACTTCGCGATCGACCATACCGACAAAACCGCCATCGATCGGCATGTCGACCCGGCGGCCGCGCGGTGAAACGATGCACGCCGAGCGCGCCCGCGCCGCCAGCAGCGCGGGCGGTATGTGAAAGTCTTCGATCAGCCGCGGCGGAATGGCACCCCCGCAGGGTTTGATACGACCGCCGCGCTCGAGCAACAGGACTCGTTTGCCGCTGCGGGCTATTTCGGTCGCGGCGGTAGCACCGGCGGGGCCACCGCCGACCACGACAACATCGTAGACTGGTTCTGCCGACATCAGGTTTTTCCTCGTGCCATTTGGACGAAGTCGGCATCACCGACCACGAGCGATTGAGATTGATTTGGAGAAGTCGCGCACAGCGCGCGGTTGACACCGACACCGAGCAACGCCGCGGCAATGAACAGCAGTGCCTCGCCGCTGAAAACGGTGGCATAGGCAACCGCGGGATCCTGCACGAACACGCGCGTCAGGTCGATTGCAAGGGTGCCGATAAAACCGCCGAGGGCAAACGCAATCGCCTGCGCCGCACCCCAGAGCCCCATGCGCAGGCCTTCCCGGTTACCGCGCCCGCGGCCTGCGAGCGTCATCATGGTCGCGATCGCGGCTACCGCAAACGCACCGTTGGCAACGCCCAGCGCGAAAACGATCGGTGTCAGCGGCCAGCTCGCCGCGTTCAGCCCACCAAACGAGATGGTCAGCAACGCGGTCGCCGACGCCAGGCAACCGCCGACGGTCCACAGGCGCAACAGCTGGTTGCGGCGGGCTTTCAGCAGGCTGCCGCTGAGCGCGACCAGCAGCATTCCCATGAGCACCCCACCGTGCTGCACCCCCGACAGGCTCGTGGACTCGCCCGGCGTCATGCCGTACACGGTACCGGCAAATGGCTCGAGTATCAGGTCCTGCGCGCTGTAGGCGAGCATCGA
>JASJCI010000048.1 GCA_030066085.1 Gammaproteobacteria bacterium
GCCGTGCTGCACGTCGAGTACGACATGAAGCGCAATATCCGGCCGTGGGACAAGACGCTGTACATCAAGGTCGTGCGCGGTTTCCTGCGCGAGGGTGACCAGATCGTGGTGCGCTTCGGCGACCGCCGCCAGGGTTCGCCGGGCATGCGTATCCAGACCTTCTGCGAGCATAGCTTCGAATTCAAAGTGCTGGTGGATGCCATCGCGACCTACAACTACGTCGAACTGCCGCAACAGCCGGAAATTGCGATCGTGCCGGGACCACCGGTGCGCTACAAGGCAATCCTGCCGACGTTGCGACGTCGTAACGAGCCTTTTCGCCTGTGCCTGAAGGGCGAGGATCGCTGGGGTAACCCGTCGGATCTCTGCGCTGCGGAATTTGCGCTGCGCGCCAGTCTGGCGGTCGCGGGTTTAGCGTCGTCGGTGGTTTTCGAGCGCGGTGAATTCGGTCGCGTGCTGGATGGTCTGTGCGTGGCGGAGCCCGGCGACCTGGTGATCGAGCTGGTCGACGGCGATGGCAACACGGTGGCGCGCAGCAATCCCTGCCGCATCGTCGACGATGCCGCCCTGCTGCCCTACTGGGGCGACCTGCACGGCCAGTCCGAGGAAACCATCGGCACCAACTCGGCGCGTGACTTTTACGAGTTCGCGCGCGACCGCGCGTTTCTCGACATCTGTGTACACCAGGGCAACGATTTCCAGATCACCAGCGAATTCTGGCAGCAGCTCAACGAGCTGTCCGCCGAGTTTACCGAGGACGATCGCTTCATCGTGTTTCCCGGCTGGGAATGGTCCGGCAACACCGGCCTCGGCGGCGATCGCAACGTGCTGCATATGCACGAGGGCCGCCAGATTCACCGCTCATCGCACGCGCTGGTCGACGACCTGGCCGACGTCGAAACCGACGCGACCTCGGCGAAGGACCTGTTCGATGCATTGAAGGACGAGGATTGCTTCGTGTTCGCGCACATCGGCGGGCGCTACGCCGACATCAAGATCGCGCACGACGAGCGCCTCGAGAAATCGGTCGAGGTGCACTCGGCCTGGGGCACCTTCGAATGGCTGGTGCACGATGCCTTCGAACAGGGATACCGGGTCGGTATCCTGTCCAATTCGGATGGCCACAAGGGGCGCCCCGGGGCCTCGCATCCCGGCGCCACCAAGTTCGGCGCCTACGGCGGTCTGTCCTGCATACTGGCGCCGGCGTTTACCCGTGCCGGCATCATGCAGGGCCTGCGCCGCCGCCACCATTACGGCACCACCGGCAACCGGCTGATTCTCGACACCCGGGTCGCGTTCGGCGAAGACGCAACCCTGTTCGACGACGATCCGCGGCTGGGCGACGTCGGCTCGCAAGCGGTACGCGAGGCGATGATGGGCGATATCCTGCAGACCGGCGAAAGCGAAGTGGTTTTGCATATCGACGTACTGGCGAGCGCGCCGATCGAACGGATCGATATCCGTAACGGGCTCGACACCGAGGAGATTTACCGCCCCTATGCCGAGGCCGATCTCGGTCGGCGCATCCGCGTGATCTGGGAAGGCTCCGAGTATCGCGGTCGCGGCCGCGAAACCGTGTGGGACGGCTTCGCTGCGCTCGCCGGCAACCGCTTCGAGCGGGTCGAACCGATCAACCGCTACAACCTCGACAAGCGTTTCGATCTCAGCGCCGACGACCGGCTCGAATGGACCGCGCTCACCACCGGCGGCTTCGGCGGCTTCGATGCGCTGCTGCGTGACCCGACCGCGGGTCGGCTGCAAATCGAGACCGCGCTGGTGCAGCAGACGCTCGACGTTGCCGACATCGGCTACGACGAGCGTATATTCGCCAACGGCGGCATCGACCGGCGCATCCGCGTTTATCGGCTGCCGGATGACAACCCGCACTGCAGCGCGCGCATCGAGCGCCGCGTAAAACTGCGCGACGATCGCGACAACGCGCTCTACGTGCGGGTTACCACCGAGGACGGTCATTTCGCCTGGTCGAGCCCGATCTACCTGTTTCGATGACGACCAGGCTGAGACCGCTGACGCCACGGCTCGGTGCAGAAATCGACGGCATCGACGCGGCGACCGTCGGTGAGGACGATCTCGGCCTGCTGCGCGATGCCCTGCGCGAGTACAAGGTCGTGTTCCTGCGCGAGCAGCGCATCGATCTCGATGGACTGCTGGCTTTCAGCCGTCATTTCGGCGAGCTCATGCGCCTCCCCTATATCAGGCCGCTCGACGGTTATCCCGAGATCATCCGGGTGCTCAAGCAAGCGCACGAAATCGACATGGGAACCTTCGGCGGCGACTGGCATTCGGATTTCAGTTTCCTCGCGGCACCGCCGAAAGCATCGATCCTGTATGCCGAGGAAGTGCCGCGGGTCGGCGGCGATACGCTCTGGATCGACATGGTCGAGGCACTGCGGCGGTTGCCGGCGGACCTGCGCGCCGCGCTCGACGGGCGCGATGCGATTCACACCGGCGCGCCTTACGGCGTTGCGCATGCGCCCGCGGCGGATACCCGCTTCAGGGGCTCGATCGAAATCGAGCGCGATAATCCGGAAGCCGACCGGGAAACCCGCCACCCGGCGATTTGCCGCCACCCCGACAGCGGCGCGGAAATGCTGTTCGTCAACCCGACCTACACCACCCGCATCGACGGTTACGGCGAGGCCGAGAGCAAAGGGTTGCTGGCCGAGCTGTACCGTCACCTGCTGCGGCCGGAGTTCGCCTGTCGCTTCAGGTGGCGGCCCGGCAGCATTGCGCTGTGGGATAATCGCAACACCTTGCATTACGCGGTCAACGACTACGACGGGCAGCGACGCTGCCTCTACCGCACCGCTATCGCCGGCCACCCGCCAGTAGCTGGCGGCTGAAGTCGCGGCGCTCGATTTCGGGGCAAAATTCCGCCTGAAGTGGTTGATATGGTTCGGGAAACGGGCCCGCGATTAATTCCCCGCACAGCCGGTTTTCAACTATAGTTAGTGGGTTCGACCAGCAAAACCAGCCGAAGCCAATCCATGACCGAAGTCAATATCGAATCCGAAATCGATCTCGAAGGTGTCGAGGACAGCACCAATTTCTCCGATAGTGAACAGATTCCGGTCGATCACATCAATTTCGAATTCGAGCAGGTCAACAGGCTGCGCGGCATGTACCGCCAGTTCACGATCTTCAACGACACCCATTGTTACCAGTCGATCAAGAACAAGCACCAGCGCAAGTACAAGTATCGCATCGACATTTCGTTTCTCGATCCGCGCCCGTTTCGCAAGCGCTACATCGCCTGGAAGTGGCTTTACGCCAGCCTCGCGCTGATCCTGCTCGACGGCGCGCTGGTGGCCGGGGGCTGGCTCAGCTCGGTGTCGGTCAATTCGCTCGGCCTGTTTGTCGGCGTAACCATGGTCGCGGTGATGTGCCTGCTGGCGTTTTTCTATTACTCGCAGGACAAGGTTTACTTTCGCAGCCAGTACGGCAAGATTCGCCTGATCGAGCTGATCAACAAGAACCCGGACAGCGAGAGTTTTCGCCGCTTCATCACCCACTTCGTCATGCAGATCAAGAAATCCAAGACCGCGAAAAGCTACAACACGGCCAAGTTCCTGACGCGTGAACTGCAGGAGTTGCGTCGCCTCAAGGACGAAACCATCCTGCCGGTGGAATCCTACGAAAAAGCCAAGCAGCTGATCTTCAAGCACGAGGCGTTCAAGGCTGCCCAGTAAGCAGCGCGCTTTATCGCCCGGTACCTGTTGTGCGGCGACCATGCCGTGGTCGAATCGTGTAAAATAAGGCTTTTGCCCGATTCGGAAACCATGTCCACGAGTGCCCTGACCGCGATTTCTCCCATCGATGGCCGCTACGCGCGCAAAGCCGCGCCGCTGCAGGAACTGTTCAGCGAATACGGCCTGATTCGGCATCGGCTGCTGGTCGAGATTCGCTGGCTGCAGGCGCTGTCCCGCGCGGACGGTATCAGCGAAGTGCCGCCGTTCGACGACGCCACCAACGCGATCCTCGAAGCCCTGCTCGCTGCCTTCGACCCGGAACAGGCGCGGCAGGTGAAAGCGATCGAACAAACCACCAACCACGACGTCAAGGCCGTCGAGTATTATCTCAAGCAGGCTTTCGCCGATCATGCGCCACTGGCGACGGTCAGCGAATTCGTGCATTTCGCCTGTACCTCGGAAGACATCAACAACCTGTCACACGGCCTGATGCTCGCACGGGCGCGCACCGAAGTGCTGCTGCCGGCACTGGATGACATCGTCGAACAGTTGACCGTGATGGCGCGCGACCAGGCCGCACAACCGATGATGAGCCGCACCCACGGCCAACCGGCGACACCGACCACGCTGGGCAAGGAGATCGCCAACGTCGTCCATCGCCTGCGTCGCCAGCGCGAACAGCTGGCCGGGGTCGAGATTCTCGGCAAGATCAACGGCGCGGTCGGCAACTACAACGCCCACATCAGCGCCTATCCCGACGTCGACTGGCCGCGTATTGCGCGCGACTTCGTCGAGACCCTCGGCCTGACCTGGAACCCGTACACCACCCAGATCGAGCCGCATGATTACATCGCCGAGCTGTTCGACGCGACGATGCGGATCAACACCATCCTGGTGGACCTGTGTCGCGACATCTGGAGCTACATTTCGATCGGCTATTTCCGCCAGAAAACCGTGGCCGGCGAAGTCGGCTCGTCGACCATGCCACACAAGGTCAACCCGATCGACTTCGAAAACGCCGAGGGAAATTTCGGCATGGCCAACGCGGTGCTGGACCACCTGGCGCGCAAGCTGCCGGTTTCCCGCTGGCAGCGCGATCTCACCGATTCCACCGTGCTGCGCAACCTCGGGACCGGTTTCGGTTACACGCTGATCGCGTTCGATTCGCTGCGGCGCGGCCTGGGCAAGCTCGAGGTCGACGCCGACGCGATGGCGGTCGATCTCGACCGTAACTGGGAGCTGCTGGCCGAACCGATCCAGACCGTGATGCGCCGCCACGGCATCGAGGAACCCTACGAAAAGCTCAAGGCACTGACGCGTGGACGCCGGGTCGATGCCGCTATCGTGCGTGACTTCATCGACGGTCTCGAGCTGCCAGCCGCGGTCAAGGACGAGCTCAAGGCACTGACGCCGGCGACCTATCTCGGCAACGCGGCCGCGCAGGCGCGGGAAATCTGAACCGCCATGTGGCGCCTGCAGGGATTCGACGCCGAACGCTTCGTCGCGGAGTACTGGCAGAAAAAACCCTGCCTGCTGCGCGCTGCGCTGGCCGAATTCGAATCGCCGATCTCGCCCGAGGAACTGGCCGGGCTTGCCTGCGAGGAAGACGTACACAGCCGGCTGGTACGCCAGGGTGACGACGATCGCAGCTGGGACCTGCGCTACGGCCCGTTCGACGCCAGCGATTTCAGGTCGCTGCCGCAATCGCACTACACCCTGCTGGTGTCCGAATGCGAAAAGTGGCTGCCCGAGCTCACCGACCTGCTCGACCTGTTTCGCTTCGTGCCGGACTGGCGTATCGACGACTTGATGATCAGCTACGCCGCGCCGCAGGGTTCTGTCGGTCCGCATGTCGACGAGTACGACGTATTCCTGCTGCAGGCACAGGGCACCCGTCGCTGGGCCTGGGCCGAGTCGCGTGGCGACACGCCGCGGCTGGTCGAAGGTCTCGAACTCGCCATCCTCGAGAACTTCGCCGCGGACCAGGAGCAAGTCCTGCAGCCGGGCGACATGCTGTACCTGCCCCCCGGGCACGCGCATCACGGCGTTGCGCTGGAGCCCTGCATGACCTTTTCGATCGGTTTTCGCGCACCGACCGCCGCCAGTGCGCTGGAAAGCTTTGCCCTCGAGACCGAGCGTTTCGGCCGGGATATTGCGCGCTACCGCGATCCCGAACTCGAAACCGGGCGCCACCCGGCGGAACTGACGACGCGTGAAATCGACGAATTCCGCCGGCTCGCGCTCGCGCTGGCCGAGCGTTCCGACGCGCTCTGGCCCGACGCGATCGGCAAGATGCTGTCGGACAGCGCCGTGATCGGCGATCCGGACGCGGAGCAGCCCGTCTATGTCTCCGACCTGCAGGGCGGCCAGTGGCTGCGGCATCCGGAATCGAGGCTGCTCTACCATCGCGCGGACGACGCTATCCGGCTTTATTTTAACGGCCGCGTGCTGCAATTGCCGCACACGGACGAGATACTCGCGCTGGTGCAGCGCCTGTGCGACGAACGCGAGCTGGCGCCAGACCTGGTCAACGCCTGCCTGCGGCACGATGCGCTCGAGACAGCGTTGCTGGAACTGGCCGCGCACAACGCGATAATCAAATCAGAAATATGAATTAAAACATAAGGTTATGGAAGAAAATTCAAGTATTGTCTTAGATGGCCGCGTGGATTGCCGGGAAGCCGCCAAGACCCTGGTCCTGGGCTGCGCGGGGCAACTCTGCCTGTTTACCCAGCGGCTCGAAAGCGAACTCTACAACGACGCGGAAATCTACGCTCACCTCGCCGGCCTGTGCAGCGGGAGTCGCAATACCCGGATCCGTATCATCGCGCACGATACGCGCGTTGCCGGCAACCAGGGACACCGCCTGATTCACCTCGCGCAGCGCCTGCCGACCTTCGTGCAGATCCGTACCACCGCAACTCCCGAGCACAAGCAGTTTCGCGAGAGCTGGCTGATTGCCGACGATGGCGCTTACCTGCGCATTCGCAATCCCGAGCGCTGGGAGGGTTTCTACGAGCTCGACAACAAGCTCGAAACGCGCGGTTACCTCGAAGAGTTCGACGAGGCCTGGGAAACCTCGGTGCCTGATCAGAATACGCGCCGGCTCGGTATCTAGGCCGCGGCGTCAATCGCGCAGCACGGGTTCGGGCCGCCCGCGGTAACCGCTGTCGCTGATCATCAGGGTCGCGCCGGCCTGGTCGGATTCGGGACGTGTGTGCCAGGCCTCGGTGCCGAGGGTCGTGACGAACATCAGGTCGAGATCGGGCCCGCCGAACATCACGCTGGTGACGACTTGTCCCGCAAGGTCGAGCTGGCGGTCGATGTTGCCATCGGGCGCGAAACGCAGCAGGCAATGCGCGTCCCACTGCGCGCTCCAGAGGTAACCCTCGGCATCGACCGTCGCACCGTCGGGATTGGGCGCTTGCGCGAATTCGCGCGCCTGCCGCGGTTTGCCGTGCCGCGCGTAATCGAAAGCCTCGATCACGCCTTCGCGACGCCCCGTGACGTAGAGGGTTTTACCGTCGGCACTGAAACAGGGGCCGTTGCAGCAGAAAAAGCCGTCGAGCAGCCGGCTAACGCGGCCATCGCCGCCGAGCCGGTAGAGTTCACCGTCCGGTCGAGTGCTAGCGTCGAGGTTCATCGTGCCGGCGATGAAATTGCCGAAAGGATCGACCTTGCCGTCGTTGAAGCGAATATGGTCGCGCCCGGCCAGCGGACGTGCGAGGCACGCGAGACTGGCGTCAGCCGGGTCGAAGCGATAGAACCCCTGCCCCATGGCCAGCATTAGCTTGCCCGATGCGCACACCGCGAGGCTGCCGACCGTTTTGCCCGGTAACGGCCAGCGCGTCGCTGCGGCGTCCCCGAGGCGGTAGCGGTACAGTGCCGGCGCGAGGCTGTCGACCCAGTAGAGGCAGCCGGCGGATGCATCCCACACGGGCCCCTCGCCCAGCCCACAGCGCGCGTCAGGCAGGGTCGTTATCCGCATCCCTGGCTCTCCTGCGCCAGCAGGAACTGGCGAGCCTCGGCCAGGTCGGTGGTGCGCCGCATCGGCGGCAGGCTGTCGAGCATACCCTTGCCGTAACCGCGGGTGTTGAGGCGGTTGTCGCACAGCACGACCACTCCGCGATCGCCGCTGTCGCGTATCAGGCGGCCGACACCCTGGCGCAGGCTCAGGGTTGCCTCCGGGATCTGGATCTCGTTGAACGCGTTGCCGCCCTGGTCGCGCAGGCGCTGCAGGCGCTTGCGGTAAACCGGGTCGTTGGGTGCACGAAACGGCAGTTTGTCGATGATCACGCAGCGCAACTGGTCGCCCTTGACGTCGACACCTTCCCAGAAACTGCTGGTACCGAGCAGGACCGGGTTGTCGAGCTCGATGAAACGATGCAGCAGCTCGCTGCGCTGCGCCTCGCCCTGTACCAGCAGCGGCCAGCGTACGCGCGCGCGCAGGAACTCGGCGGTCAGGCGCAGCATGCGATAGCTCGTAAACAGGATGAAGCTATGGCCCTGCGCGGCGTCGAGCAGTTCGACACAGCATTCGCCGAACTGGCGCGCGAACGCTGCGTCGGCCGGATCGGGCAAATCCTGCGGCAGGTAAAGCAGGGCTTGCCGCGGATAGTCGAAAGGGCTGTCGAAGCGGGCACAATCGATGCCCTCTAACCCGAGCCGATCGGAATAGTAACGAAACGAACCCTGCGAGCTCAGGGTTGCCGAGGTAAAAAACACCGAGCGAAACCCGGCCTGCTCCAGCTGTGTGCGAAACGCATCGGCGATGTCCAGCGGCGACAGCGCGAGCCGCAGGCCACGCTCGTGGTACTCGTACCAGCTGACCTGGTCGTCACCCGGCTCGAGAAATCCGGCGAACGCCGCCCGCAGCGTTTCCAGGCGGCGCTGGCCCATCGCCAGTTCGCGCCCTCGCCCCGTCATGGGTTGCAGCGCCTCGGCGAGATCGTCGAAAGCCTGCAGCAGCGCCGCGGCAGCCCCCTGCAACGCGGGCGCGTTGGCAATCCGGTCCCAGTCACCCTGCGCTTCGAAGCGGCCCAGCGCGAGGCGAAAATCGGCCATGAGTTTTTCCAGCCGACGCGTTTCGTCGCGCAGGCGCTTGGAATCGGGCGCCTCGGCGACTTCGGCCTCGGCCAGGTCGCGGCAAAACATTTCGACCTGGCGCTGGGTCAGCTGCTGGCCGTAGAAATGGCTCGCGATATCGGGCAACTGGTGCGCTTCGTCGAAGATCAGCACGTCCGCCGCGGGCAGTATTTCGCCGAAACCATCGGCCTTGAGCGCCAGGTCGGAGAAATACAGGTGATGGTTGATGACCAGCAGGTCGGCGTCCATCGCTTCACGGCGGGCCTTGAGCACGAAACAGCGCTCCAGTTGCGGGCAATCGCCGCCGAGGCAGTTGTCGGCGTTCGACGTTGCGTAGTACCACAGGCTGTCGTTTTCGCCGAGGCCGGCGAATTCGCTGATATCGCCGCTGTTGCTGGTTTCCGCCCAGTCGGCAAGCGCGTTGAACACGGCCGCCGCTTCACGGCTGCGGAAGCGGTCCTCTGCCTGGTGCTTGCGAATCCGGTAGGGACAGGCATAGTTGCTCCGCCCCTTGAGCAACGCAACCTTGCGCGGACTGACGACCGCGCGGCGCAGCAGCGGAATATCCTTGCCGAACAGCTGGTCCTGCAGGTTGCGCGTACCGGTCGAGATCACGACCTTGCCCTCGCACAACATGGCCGGCACGAGATAAGCGAAGGACTTGCCGATGCCGGTACTGGCCTCGACGATGCGCGATTCACCGAGCGCGATGGCCTCGTCGATCAGGCGCGCCATGCCGAGCTGGCTTTGCCGCGGCTGGAAGTCGTCGATCCATTCACCGACGATGCCGCCGTCGCCGAGCACCGCGTCCGGCGTCAGTTCGCTGGCGAGTTCAGCCACCCCTGGCGGCCTCGCAGCGCGACCGCAGGCGTTCGTTGGCGGCCTGCAACTCGCGGCTGGACGCGCTGTAACTCTGCGCGCGCGCAACCATTTCCAGGCAGCGCACGGGATCGCCGCTGCGCTGGTAGGTTTCGGCGAGGTAATGCCAGCTGTAGGGATCGCGCGGCTCGATGCGAATCGCGCGCTGCAGCAGCTCGATTGCCCGCGCGTAGGCCTGCTGCTGCAGTGCCGCCGCCGCCTGGCGTTGCAGTTCCGCGACCGGACCGCTCTCATCTTCCGGCGGTGGCGGTGCCTGGTAGGGATTGTAGCGCGGCTGTACCGCGCAGGCCGCGAGCGCGAGGGCCAGCAGCAACGGCAGGAGGTGTTTCAGCGGCATGCGGATCGGCGGCGGGGCACCCGGTCGTTGGGAAAGGGTAACAATACACCATCGGCGCAACTTTTTTGCGCGATTCCGCCGTCGACGGCGTCGATGCTGCGCCACTCGAGGCTGTCGTCGGGCGTCAGGCGAAATGACTCGAAACCCTGCGCCTCCATGATGTCGGCCCACACGCGCAACGCGCCGGTCGAGCCGGTCAGGTTGATCGGCAGGTTGTCGTCGCGTCCGAGCCAGACGACGCCGAGCAGTCGACGGGTAAAACCGGCGAACCACGAATCGCGGGCGGCATTGGTAGTGCCGGTTTTACCGGCGATGCTGCGGCCGCCGAAACGCTCGCCGAGGTAACGCGCGGTGCCGCTCTCGCCGACGCCGATCATCGCGCGCTGGACCTGGATCATCGTGGCCTGGTCGAACAGCGCATAGGAATCGAGCGGTCGGCGCTCGAGCACCCGGTTGTGCGCATCGCTGACGCGCCTGATCGACGTCAGCGGCGCGAAGTAACCGTTGTTGGCGATAACCTGGAACATCTGCGCCGCTTCGAAAGCCGACATCGCGGTGGTGCCGAGCAGGATCGACGGGTAAACGATATCGTGCTTGAGCAACCGCATGCGGGCGAGGTTATCGGCCAGCAGTTCGAGACCGCCATCGACCCCGAGGTGCACGAACGGCAGGTTGTACGAATGCACGAACGCGCGGAACAGCGTCATGCGGCCGTGCAGCTGCTGGTCGTAGTTACGCGGTTCCCAGATCTTGCCGTCGGACTGCTTGATGCGAATGGGTTCGTCCACTACCGTGCTGGCCAGCGTGTTGCCCTGCTGCAGCAGGCTGTAGAGCAGCAGCGGCTTGATCAGCGAACCGATCGGGCGTTGCGCCATCAGCGCGCGGTTGAAGCCGGGATAATCCGTCACCCGATCGCCGACCAGCGCACGCACTTCGCCGCTGAGATAGTCGGCGATGACGACCGCAGCCTGTAATTCCGGTTGCTCGAAACGGGCCAGGCCGCGGCGCAGACCAGTCTCGAGACTCTGCTGCAGCAGCGGATCGAAGGCGGTGAAAACCCGCAGCCCGCGACCGTCGAGTTCGTCGTTCGCGTAATTTGCGCGCAGCTGGCGCTTGACCAGGTCGAGATAGGCCGGGAACGGGTTGACCCCGGGCAGGCGCTCGACCACCCCGAGGGGTTTCGCCACGGCAAGCTCGTACTCGCCGGGCTCGATGACGCCCTGCTCCAGCATGACCTCGAGTACCAGGTTACGCCGTGCCAGCGCGGCCTCGACCCGGGTCAGCGGGTTGTAGCGGGTCGGTCCCTTGACCATGCCGACCAGCAGGGCGATATGCTGCGGCTCGAGATGATCGACGCTGCGGCGGAACAACATGCGGCTGGCGCGTTCGAAGCCGTGAATGGCGACCCGGTTCTGCTGCAGCAGGAACACCTCGTTGATATAGGCTGCCAGGATCGCGCGCTTGCTGAAACGCGCCTCCAGTAAAAGCGCCATGAAGGCTTCGTTGATCTTGCGCAACAGCGTGCGTTCCGGCGTCAGGAACATGTTTTTCGCCAGCTGCTGGGTCAGCGTGCTGCCGCCCTGCACCGTTTTGCCGGCGCGCAGGTTGACCCACAGCGCGCGCAGGATGTCCTGCGGGCTGACGCCAAAATGATCATGGAAGCGGCGGTCCTCGACCGCGATCAGCGTGTCGACCAGGCGCTGCGGTACCTGTGTTTCGCCGAGGATCAGCCGGTCCTCGCCGCTGCGCGGATAGTAGCTGCCGAGCACCACCGGTGGCAGCCGGAACAGCGCCAGTTTGCTGCCGCTCACGGAATCCACCAGCCCATCGACGCGGCCGTCGTCGAAAAAGACCTGCACGGTGCGCGCGGGTTGCTCGTCGTCGCCGAAATCGAACGGCCGCGCATGCAGTTCCAGCGATGCGCCGAGGCGCCGGTACTGGCCCGGCGCGGGCGCGCGCTCGACCTCGAGATAACTCGACAGCTCCAGCTCGTACTTCAGCGCCTGCGCGTTCAGCGCGAGACCGGGATAGAGTTCCAGCGGGCGCGCGAACACGCGCGACGGCAGGGCCCAGGCATCACCCTCGAAACGTTCGTTGATGAGATAGTTGAGATAGCCGAGATAGACACCGAGCGCGGCGAGCAGCACCAGCAGCACCCGGATCAGCCAGCGGCGGCGCGAGGGTTTGCTGGTCTTGCGGGTTTTTTTCTTACGCTGGCCTGGCATCTGCGGCCGCCGCGACTACAGCCGGCGCTTGGCCCTGACGCCTTCGGCGAGTTCATGCAGCAGCATGTCGGACGCATCCCAGCCGATACAGGCATCGGTGATACTCTGGCCGTAGGTATGCTCGGCGCCCGGTTTGAAATCCTGCCGCCCCTCGACCAGGTTGGACTCGATCATGACGCCGAAAATGTTGTCCTGGCCGGTCTTAATCTGGTGGATGACGTCGCGACAGACCTCGACCTGCTTGGCGAACTGCTTCTGGCTGTTGGCATGGCTGCAGTCGATCATCAGGCGCGGGTTGAGCCCGCTGGCCTCGAGCGTTTCGGTGGCCTTGGCCACGCTGACCCGGTCGTAATTGGGCCGATCGCTGCCGCCGCGCAGGATCACGTGGGTGTATTCGTTACCCGAGGTCGTGAAAATCGCCGAGTGGCCCTGCAGCGTGATCGAGATGAAATGATGCGAGGCCTGCGCGGCGCGCATCGCGTCGATCGCGACCTGCACCCCGCCGTCGGTTCCGTTCTTGAAACCCACCGGGCAGGATAATCCGGAAGCAAGCTCACGATGGCCCTGGCTTTCCGTGGTGCGGGCGCCGATGGCGCCCCAGGACACTAGGTCGGAGATATATTGCGGGCTGATCAGGTCAAGGTACTCGTGCCCGGCCGGTATACCCATTTCCGACAGGCTCAGCAGCAGTTCGCGCGCCTTGCGCACACCCTTGTTGATATGAAAACTGCCGTCCAGGTCGGGGTCGTTGATCATGCCCTTCCAGCCCACGGTAGTGCGCGGTTTCTCGAAGTACACGCGCATGATGATGATCAGTTCGTCGCGCAACTGGGCCATCAGCGGCTTGAGTCGCTCGGCATACTCGTGCGCCGCATCCGGATCGTGAATCGAGCAGGGCCCGATGATGACCACCAGGCGGTCGTCCTTGCCGTCGAGCACGTCGTAGATTTCCTGGCGAGCGCGCGTAACCACCTCGGCCGCGGACTCGCTCAGCGGCAAGTCCTGCATCAGGGCCGCGGGCGCCTGGATTTCCTTGGTGCCGATAATGCGCAGGTCTTTGGTTTGCTGCATGGTCTTGTTTCCGTCGGCGCGAAGCGCCCGAAAAAAGGGGCTATTCTTATCGATTAGAGGTTCAAATACCAGCCTTGAATCGCTGCAGTACGGCGCGGGTATCGGCCGCGGCGAGGCGCGGTCCGAAGCGCGTCACGATTTCCGCCGATGCCGCCGAGGCGAGGTCACCGGCCTGGGTGTAGCTCATGTCCTGGGTCAGGCCGTACAGGAACGCGCCGGCAAACATGTCTCCCGCGCCGAGCGTGTCGACCGCGTCGACCGCGTGCGGCGCGATTTCGATCAGCGAAATGCCGTCATACACCAGTGCCCCGGCCGCGCCGCGGGTGATCGCGAAATGGCGCGCAACCTTGTGCACGGCGTCCAGCGCCTGCTCGAGACTGTCGGTACCGGCAAAGTCGAGTATTTCCTCCTCGTTGGCGAACAGCAGGTCGACGCCGTTGCCGATCATCGCGTCTATCGACTCGCGGAAGAAACGCAGCATGTTCGGATCGGACAGGGTCAGCGCGGTCCTGACACCGTGACGCTCGGCAATCTTGCGTGCCTCGATGGCCGCGTCGCGGGTGTTGTCGGCGCTGGCCAGGTAACCCTCGATATAGACGTACTTGGAGTGGCGGATAGCTTCCTCGCTGACGTCTTCGAGCTCGAGTTCGGCACTGGCGCCGAGAAAGGTGTTCATGGTGCGGTCCGCATCCGGGGTTACGAATACCAGGCACTTGCCGGTTACGCCGACGACCTCCTCGCCGCTGTCGAGGTTGGAGTGAACCTTCGAGTCATGCAGGTCGCGCATGAATACCTGCCCTGCCATGTCGCTGGCGACCCGGCAGTCGAGGTGGGTATGCGCGCCCATCTGCGCCAGCGCGATGATCGTGTTGGCGGCCGAACCGCCGCAGGTCATCTTTTCGTGTGACTCGCCCAGCTGCGCCACCAGGCTGTTCTGGCGCTGTTCGTCGATCAGGGTCATGACACCCTTGTCGATACCGAGCTCGACCAGTCGCGCGGGCGAGGAATGGTACTCGATATCGAGCAGTGCGTTACCGATGGCGTAGACGTCGAATTGATTCATAAGCTGTAATCCAGGGAGTTTTGGTCGCCCGCTCGAGAGCGGGAATCTGGGCGCGTAGCATAATGCTTTGGCGGATCGCTGAAAACCGCTGCAGGCGTAAAACCTGGTCCTTGCCCACATAGATTGAGGCAATCAAATTTATTGCCAAAATTTAATTCAGCTATTTTGGCAAGTTGGTAAAATCCCCCACTCAATTCACTGTTATTGTCACGAACTGGAGGCATCATGTCGCTCAAAGGATCCCAAACCGAACAGAATCTCAAAGACGCCTTTGCTGGCGAATCACAGGCCAATCGCCGTTACCTGTACTTCGCCGCCAAGGCTGACGTAGAAGGCTTCAACGACGTGTCGGCCGTTTTTCGTTCGACCGCCGAAGGCGAAACCGGCCACGCGCACGGCCACCTCGAATACCTCGAGGAAGTCGGCGATCCGGCTACCGGCCTGCCGATGGGCAGCACCGAGGACAACCTGAAGGCCTCGATTGCCGGCGAGACCCACGAGTACACCGATATGTACCCGGGCATGGCGAAGACCGCGCGCGACGAGGGCTTCGACGAAATCGCGGACTGGTTCGAGACCCTGGCAAAAGCCGAGCGTTCACATGCCAACCGCTTCCAGAAGGCGCTGGACAACCTCGACGCTTGATGTCGACCGAGCCGGGCCCCTCAACGGGGCCCGGTTCTTTTTTGCAGGGTACTAACTATGAGCACCGCATCTCGCGAAGGTAGTCTCGACGCCCCCACGCGCCACCCATTGGGGCAAAACGATCCCGAGTTTTACAATGAAGATTCGCTCTATGCCGAACTGGAGCGCGTCTACGACATCTGTCACGGCTGTCGCCGCTGCGTCAGCCTGTGCAACGCATTTCCGACGCTGTTCGACCTGGTGGATGAATCCGACACCATGGAAGTGGACGGCGTCGACAAGCAGGATTACTGGCAGGTCGTCGACCACTGTTACCTCTGCGACCTCTGTTACCTGACCAAGTGCCCTTACGTGCCGCCGCACGAATGGAACGTCGACTTCCCGCACCTGATGCTGCGCGCCAAGGCCATCGGCTACAAGAAGGGCCGCGCGAAGATGCGCGACAAGATCGTCAGCTCCACCGATACCGTCGGCAGTTTCGCCAGCATTCCGATCGTGGCCAACGTCGTCAATGCGGCCAATCGCAACGAACACACGCGCGCGCTGCTCGAATCGGCCCTCGGCGTGCACGCCGACGCGCGCCTGCCGGAATATCACAGCAAGACCCTGTCGAAGCGCAGCCGCGGTCACCAGCCCGGCGACTTCGAAGTCAAGACCACCGACCGCACGCGCGGCAAGGTCGCGATCTTCGCCACCTGCTACGGCGAATACAACGAGCCGCAGGTTGGCGAAGACCTGCTGCGCGTGTTCGAACACAACGAGATTCCCACCATGATCGTGCGTGACTCGGTTTGCTGCGGCATGCCCAAGCTCGAGCTCGGTGATCTCGACTCGGTGGAAAAGCTGAAGAATCACAACATCCCGCTGCTCGCCAGGCTGGTCGACGAGGGCTGGGATATCATCGCCCCGGTACCCTCGTGCACGCTGCAGTTCAAGCAGGAGCTGCCCCTGATGTTCCCGCAGGACGAGGCCGTGGCGAAGGTGCGCGATGCGTTTTTCGACCCCTTCGAGTACCTTGCGCTGCGGCACAAGGCCGGCCTGCTGAAAACTGATTTCCAGCAGTCCATCGGCAAGATCGCCTACCACGTTGCCTGCCATCAGCGGGTACAGCGCATCGGCCTGAAAACCCGCGATATCCTCGCGCTGGTGCCCGATACCGAGGTCGAGGCGATCGAACGCTGTTCCGGTCACGACGGCACTTACGCGATCAAGCAGGAGTTCCACGACGTGTCGATGAAAATCGTGCGCCCGGTCGCTACCCGGGTCAAGAAGGCCGAGGCCGACGCCTATGCCAGCGACTGCCCGATGGCGGGCCACCATATCTCCGCTGGCCTCGCGGACGGCAGCAGTACCCAACACCCGATCAGCCTGCTGCGCCAGGCCTACGGAATCTGAACAGCATCAAGGAGTTGCAAATGATGAGCCAGGCAATCACCCGCGAAGACCTCATGAGCCTCGAGGTTTACGCCGAAAAGCGCCCCGAGTTCCGGCAAAAGGTGCTCGCGCACAAGAAACACCGCCAGGTCGCGCTCGGACCGAACGCGACGCTGTACTTCGAGGATCGCCTCACCCTGCTCTACCAGATCCAGGAAATGCTGCGTATCGAGAAGGTTTTCGAGGCCGCCGGCATCAACGACGAACTCGAAGCCTACAACCCGCTGATCCCGAGCGGTCGTAACTTCAAGGCGACCTTCATGATCGAGTACCCGGATCCCGAGATCCGCGCGGCGCAGCTGGAGAAGCTGCTCGGCATCGAGGACCTGGTCTGGATGCAAATCGGCGAGCACGACAAGATCTGGGCGATCGCCGACGAAGATCTCGAGCGTGCCACCGAGGAAAAAACCTCGGCGGTGCATTTTCTGCGCTTCGAGATCAGCGACGAAATGGCGGCCGAGCTCAAGGCCGGTGCCGCGTGGAAGATCGGCGTACAGCACGCGATCTACACCTACGCCTACGACGTCGACGGCGAAACCCGCCAGTCACTGCTGGGCGACCTCGACTAAGCATCCCCTGACCCGGAGGTACCGGCAATACGCCGGGCTCGATCAAGTAAGCCCGCAACGCGGGCTTTCCTGTTTCAACGTCGCGAGATATCCCGGGGTCAGGTAATTTCCTGTCCCGGTTTATACCAGCCGAGGCTTTCGTGCAGCGCCACGACTTCACCGACGATGATCAGCGTCGGCGCGCGCACGTCGTTGTCGGCGATGATGCCCGGCAGGCTGTCGAGATCGCCGATGTAAACGCGCTGGGTCGGGGTGGTGCCCTTTTCCACCAGCGCCGCGGGCGTCGACGCATCACGCCCGTGGGCTTTCAGTTCGCGGCAGATGCGCTCGACATTTTCGAGCCCCATGTAAAACACCACGGTCTGGTTCTTGTGGCTCAACATTTCCCAGTTCAATTCGTCGGCACCCGCGCGGCGGTGGCCGGTGACGAAGATACAGGCCTGTGAATGATCGCGATGCGTCAACGGGATGCCGGCATAACTCGCGCAGCCCGAGGCCGCGGTGATGGCCGGCACTACCTGGAAATCGATGCCCTCGTCGACCAGTTCGGCGATCTCCTCGCCGCCACGGCCGAAGATGAACGGGTCACCACCTTTCAGGCGCACCACGCGTCTGCCTTCGCGCGCGAGGCGCACCAGCAGCTGGTTGATATTTTCCTGCGGAATCGCGTGGTTGGCGCTGGCCTTGCCGGCGTAAATCTTTTCCGCGTCGCGTCGCACCATTTCGAGGATCGGCTGCGATACGAGCCGGTCGTAAACGACCACGTCGGCCTTTTGCATCAGGCGCAGGGCCTTGAAAGTCAGCAGGTCGGGATCGCCGGGGCCGGCGCCGACCAGGTAGACCTCGCCCTGGATAGCCTCCGGGTCGAAATCTTCCAGCCGTTGGGCCAGCCGTTCGCCGGCCTCCTCGTAGCGACCGGCAAAGACGAGCTCGGCCACGTCGCCTTCGAGCACGTCTTCCCAGAACACGCGGCGGCTGTCGACGTCCGGCAGCGCCTGCTTGACGCGATCGCGGTACTCGCTGGCGAGCTGTCCCAGGCGCCCGTAGGCGCCCGGAATCGAAGCCTCGAGCCTGGCGCGCAGGATGCGCGCCAGTACCGGTGACACGCCGCCGGTCGATATGGCGACCGTCACCGGGTCGCGGTCCATCATCGACGGCACGATGAAGCTGCACAGATCCGGGCTGTCGACCACGTTGACCGGCAACTGTCGCGCTTTTGCCAGCCGGGACACTTCGGCGTTGACCGCGTCGTCATTGGTCGCCGCGATCACGCAGACCACCCCGTCCAGGTCGGCAGGCTCGAATTTACGGCGGACAATTTCCAGTTCACCCTGCGCCACCATCTGTTCGACCCGTTCGTCGGTGTCGGGAGCGACGATGCGCACGTTCGCACCACCCTTCAACAGCAGCTCGCTCTTGCGCGCGGCGATCGAGCCGCCGCCGACGACGAGACAGGGCTCGTCGCGGACCTTGAGAAACATCGGTATGTATTTCATGACGCTATTCTAGCGGGAAACCCGGGGCCGCGGCAGCGACCAATAGGGGTATATTCTACGGGGACAGTTTACTAATTAGATACGGTGACAGTTTACGATATCCCCGGATTAACCGGCTTTTAACAGTCCAGACATTTCGGTAAAAAGCTAACTTGCTGATCCAACGGGAAATAAACAAGCTGTCCCCGAAATAGAAAAGTAAACTGTCCCCGTAATTGGCGGGCAAAAAAAAAGCCCGCCGGGTGGCGGGCTTTTTGATCGAACAGATCGGCTTAGCCGTTCTTTTCGCGGTAGTTATCGATCGCGGCGGCAATCGCGTCCTCGGCCAGCACCGAGCAATGGATCTTGACCGGCGGCAGCGCCAGTTCCTCGGCGATCTGCGTGTTCTTGATTTCCGCTGCCTCGTCGAGGCTCTTGCCCTTGACCCATTCGGTCACGAGCGAGCTCGACGCGATGGCGGAACCGCAGCCGTAGGTCTTGAACTTCGCGTCCTCGATGATGCCGTCGTCGCCGACCTTGATCTGCAGGCGCATCACGTCGCCGCAAGCCGGTGCGCCGACCATGCCGGTACCGACGGATTGATCTTCCTCGATAACCCCGACGTTGCGCGGATTCTCGTAATGATCGAGTACTTTTTCACTATATGCCATGTGTCACCTCAATACCGGGGCGCCTAGTGCGCCACCCATTCAACAGAATTCAGATCGATACCTGCCTTGTACATGTCCCACAGCGGGGACAGTTCACGCAGCTTGCCGACCGCCTTGCGCACCAGCTCGATGGTGTAGTCGATTTCCTCGGCGGTGGTAAAGCGGCCGATGGTAAAACGAATCGAGCTGTGCGCGAGTTCGTCGTCGCGGCCCAGCGCACGCAGTACATAGGACGGCTCCAGGCTCGCGGAAGTACAGGCCGAGCCGGAAGATACGGCCAGGTCGCGCAGCGCCATGATCAGCGACTCGCCTTCGACGTAGTTGAAGCTGATGTTCAGGTTGCCCGCGATGCGATGCTCGAGATCGCCGTTGACGTAGACTTCCTCGATGTCCTTGAGGCCGTTGTAGAGCCGATCGCGCAGCATGCGAATACGCTCGTTCTCGGTTGCCATTTCTTCCTTCGCCAGGCGAAACGCTTCGCCCATGCCGACGATCTGGTGCGTGGGCAGCGTACCCGAACGCATGCCGCGCTCGTGACCGCCGCCGTGCATTTGCGCCTCGATACGCACCCGTGGCTTGCGCCGCACGTAGAGGGCGCCGATACCCTTGGGGCCGTAAGTCTTGTGCGCGCAGAATGACATCAGGTCGACTTTCATGCGCTCGAGATCTATTTCGATCTTGCCGGTCGACTGGGCGGCGTCGACGTGAAAGATAATCTTGCGTTCACGCGCCAGTTCGCCGATCGCCTCGATATCCTGGATCACGCCGATCTCGTTGTTGACGTGCATGATCGAGATCAGGATGGTTTGATCGGTAATCGCGGCCTCGAGCTTGCCGAGATCGACCAGGCCGTTTTCTTCCGGATCCAGGTAGGTGACCTCGAAACCCTCGCGCTCGAGCTGACGACAGGTATCGAGCACCGCCTTGTGCTCGGTCTTGACCGTGATGATGTGATTGCCTTTCTTGCGATAGAAATGCGCCGCGCCCTTGATCGCGAGGTTGTCGGATTCGGTGGCGCCGCTGGTCCAGACGATTTCGCGCGGATCGCAGTTGACCAGGTCGGCAATGTTCTTGCGCGCTTCGTCGACAGCAGCCTCGGCTACCCAGCCGAACTCGTGGCTGCGCGAGGCGGGGTTGCCGAAATCGCCGTCGGGCGTCAGGAACTGCGCCATCTTCTGGGCCACGCGCGGATCGATCGGCGTGGTGGCACTGTAGTCCAGGTAAATTGGGGTGTGTATTTCGCTCACGTGTTTCTCCAGCTCAGGCGACCGCCCCGGGGCGGTTCAGGAAACGGCCGTACTGAATGTCCTGCCGTTTGACCAGTTCACTAATATCGGGACGGTTGACGTACTGATCAAGCTTGATACCGCTCAGGAAGTGGTAAAGATTGCAGGACAGTTCGAACCACAGTTCATGCGTCAGGCACTTCTCGCCCTGCGAGCAGTTACCCTTGCCGCCGCACTTGGTCATGTCGAGCTTTTCGTCGACCGATTCGATGATGTCGGCAACCGAAATCTGGTCCGCCGGGCGCGCCAGCCGGTAGCCACCGCCGGGTCCCCGTACGCCCTCGACCAGGCCTCCCTTGCGCAGCTTGGCAAACAGCTGCTCGAGATAGGACAGTGAAATTCCCTGGCACTGTGAAATATCGGCCAGCGTTACGGGGCCGACCTTTTCGTGGAGCGCGATGTCCATCATCGCGGTGACGGCGTAGCGGCCTTTGGTTGATAAACGCATGGATTCGGTAATTCCTGACTAAATTAGTCAGGAATTTAATCGATGACCGCGGAGAGGTCAAGATGTATTTGAAAATGCCCCGATTGAATTATTCTGGGTGGCAGATTGTTTCGTTTTATTACGGGCTAATCAGTGACTTGCGGAGCTTGCCGGGATCAGATGCTGCCCGCCTTGAGGTGTCGCATGGGCTGGAAGTAGTGACCCTGGTAGAGGCAGTATCCGAGCCACTTGTACAGGAAACGGTTCATCATCCACTTCTGCTCGAGTATCTCGGCCATGTATAACGGTCCCTTGCTGCGCGAGTGCATCTGCTGTACCTCGACCACGCGCGCGTCGTGATAAACCTTGAGATGCAGGTCCGGTTCGAACACGGTCTTGCCGGTTTCCTCGTCGTCGAAGCGATAGGTCAGCCGCAGCATGGTCGTGTACTTGCAGCGCTGGGTTACCGACAGGAACAGGTCCTGGTGGTCGGGCACCACCGAGATCATTTCATCGGCGACTTCGAGATCCGGTGCAATCTGTCGCAGGCGCATGTAGTTCTGTTCGTAGAGCTCCATCAATCCCGCGAAGCTGCGCGCATTGGCCGCGCGTCCGCGCCTTACCGGGGCCAGGTCAATCTGCACGAGCGTTCTCCATCACGGTCAGCTCGCGTCTGAAACCACGCCAGGCGGAATCGGATTCGAAGCGGGCAGAATTCAAGAAGAGTGTCCTGTTGTTTCCTGTGTCGATGAGCTTAAGAATAGCAAACCACCGTGCGGGGTAAACCTTGTATTTGTTATAGAAATGTGTTTGCCCGCAAGCCTCCAGCGCCATGCCTGCGCGGGCAGGCAAAAACTGAAGGCGTAGATCGGATGCCTGCGCCAGGCGATGAAAGTAGTGACCGCCGAGCAACCACAGCAGCAGAACCGCGCACAACGCGTAGAGATCCAGGTCCAGGTAGGCCAGCAGGATCAGGCCACCGGCAGCAGCAGTGAATGCGATCAACCAGGCTTCGAGACGCGAGGCCCGTATCAGGTAGATTTGCGCCATCGAGACATCCCTGTTCTCATCCGTGGTTCGATTCGCGCAGCTCCCGCGCAAATTCCTGCAAGGCCGGGTCACTCGCCTCGTCCTTGCCCAGCAGCAGCCGGTAAAGCTCCGGATCCGGCATTTCGAGCAAGCGGTTGAACTGCGCCTGCGCCGCTTGCGTCGCGTTGGCGTAGTGCCGTTCGAGGTAGCGCGACATGATCACGTCGAGTTCCTTCATGCCGCGCCGGCAGCGCCAGCGCAGTCGCGACAGCTCGGCCGGATCAACCATGGACGCTACCTGCCCGGACATGCCGGCCGTTGAGTGTTACGGCGTGGACGCGATTGTCGCTGGCAGGCATGGTTGCGGCGTGTTCCGTAGCGGGCCTGCTCAGATCTTGCGCTGCACCAGCAGTTTCTTGGTTTCGGCGATCGCCTTCGCCGGGTTCAGGCCCTTGGGGCAGACCTTGGCGCAGTTCATGATCGTGTGACAACGGTACAGCTTGAACGGGTCCTCGAGCTCGTCGAGTCGTTCGCCGGTGGCCTCGTCACGGCTGTCGACGATCCAGCGGTAGGCATTCAGCAGGGTCGCCGGGCCGAGGTAGCGATCGCTGTTCCACCAGTAGCTCGGGCAGGAAGTCGAGCAGCAGGCGCACAGGATACACTCGTAGAGACCGTCCAGTTTTTCCCGGTCTTCGCGCGATTGCAGGCGTTCGCGATCCGGCGGCGTGGCCGTGCTGGTTTTCATCCACGGCTCGATCGAGGCGTACTGCGCGTAGAAATTGGTCAGGTCCGACACCAGGTCCTTGACCACCGGCTGGTGCGGTAGCGGATAGATCTTGACGTCACCCTTGATATCGGAGATCGCCTTGGTGCAGGCCAGCGTGTTGCCGCCATCGATGTTCATCGAGCAGGAACCGCAAATACCCTCGCGGCAGGAGCGGCGCAGCGAAAGCGTCGAGTCCTGTTCGGATTTGATCTTGATCAGCGCGTCCAGCACCATCGGCCCGCAGCTGTCGAGATCGACCTCGTAGGTATCGGTGCGCGGGTTCTCGCCGCTCGCGGGATCGTAGCGATACACCACGAAGCGCTTGACGCGCTGCGCCCCGGACGGCGCCTTGTGGTACTGCCCCTTGCGGACGACGGAGTTGGCGGGAAGCGTAAATTCTGCCATGAACCTGGTTTCCTCTTTTCTAGTAAACCCGCTTTTTCGGCGGTATGACCTCGCATTCGTCGGTCAGCGTATACATGTGCACCGGACGATAGTCGAAGCTGACGTGGCCGTCCTTGTCGACCCAGGCCAGCGTGTGTTTCATCCAGTTCTCGTCATCCCGCTCCGGATAATCTTCGCGCGCGTGCCCGCCCCGGCTCTCGGTGCGATGCAGCGCGCCCTGCACGATGGTTTGCGCCTGTAACAGCAGGTTTTCCAGTTCCAGCGTTTCGACCAGGTCCGTGTTCCAGATCAGGCCGCGATCGGCGACGCCGACATCGCTGAAGCTCGCGAAAACGTCGTTCATCTTGTCGGCGCCTTCCTGCAGCAGGTCGCCGCTGCGGAACACGGCGGCATACTTTTGCATGTCGCGCTGCATCGCGTCGCGAATCTGCGCCGTTGGCGATCCACCCGACGCGTTACGCAGACGCTCGAAGCGATCGAGGATCGCGTCGCAGGCGTCCTCGGTCATTGGCTTGTGTGGTGAATTCGGCGCCATGAGCTCGGCCGCGCGCTGGGCCGCGGCGCGCCCGAAGACGACGATATCGAGCAGCGAGTTGGAGCCGAGGCGATTGGCGCCATGCACCGACACGCAGGCGGCCTCACCGATCGCCATCAACCCGGGCACCACGGTATCGGGATCGCCGTCCTTGAGGGTAACAACCTCGCCATGGTAGTTGGTCGGTATACCGCCCATGTTGTAGTGCACGGTGGGCAGCACCGGAATCGGCTCGCGCGTGACGTCGACGCCGGCAAAGATCTGCGCCGATTCGGAAATCCCCGGCAGGCGCTCGTTGATGACCTCCGGACCGAGATGCTCCAGGTGCAGGTGAATGTGGTCGCCATGTTCGCCGACTCCCCTGCCCTCGTTGATCTCCATCGTCATCGAGCGGCTGACGACGTCGCGCGACGCGAGGTCTTTTGCGTTTGGCGCGTAACGTTCCATGAATCGCTCGCCGTCGGAATTGGTCAGGTAACCGCCCTCGCCGCGTACGCCCTCGGTGATCAGTACGCCGGCGCCGTAGATGCCGGTCGGGTGAAACTGCACGAATTCCATGTCCTGCAGCGGCAGGCCTGCGCGCAGAATCATCGCGTTACCGTCGCCGGTACAGGTATGCGCCGAGGTGGCGGAGAAATAGGTGCGGCCGCAGCCACCGGTCGCGAGTACCACCATGTGGGCGCGGAAACGGTGCAGCTCGCCGGTGGCGAGATCCCAGGCCACGACACCGCGGCAGACGCCGTCTTCCATGATCAGGTCGATGGCGAAATACTCGATGTAAAACTCGGCCTTGTGCTTGAGCGACTGCTGGTAGAGCGTGTGCAGGATCGCGTGGCCGGTGCGGTCGGCGGCGGCACAGGTCCGCTGCGCGGTGCCTTCGCCGAAGTTGGTGGTCATGCCGCCGAACGGGCGCTGGTAAATCTTGCCCTCCTCGGTACGCGAAAAGGGAACCCCGTAGTGCTCGAGTTCGATGACCGCGGGTACGGCTTCACGGCACATGTACTCGATGGCGTCCTGGTCGCCGAGCCAGTCCGAGCCCTTGATCGTATCGTACATGTGCCAGACCCAGTTATCGGGTCCCATGTTGCCGAGCGCGGCACTCATGCCGCCCTGCGCCGCCACCGTGTGGCTGCGGGTCGGGAAAACCTTGGTGATACAGGCCGTGGTCAGGCCTTCGGCAGCCATGCCCAGGGTCGCGCGCAGGCCGGCACCGCCGGCACCGACGATGACGACGTCATAGGCGTGATCGATTAACTTGTACTCGTGGGGCATAGATCAGGATCCAAAAGCAATTCTCAGTACCGACACCACGCCGACCGCGCCGAAGGCGAGACAGGCCAGGTTGGACATCAGCAGG
>JASJCI010000049.1 GCA_030066085.1 Gammaproteobacteria bacterium
CTTGGCTCATCACTGGACCCCGCGGTCGAGCCGCGGGGTGACAGGTGTTAACAGTGCTGTAAAAAATTATTCCGGACAGCAGTGCGCTTGCGCGGGGATGACGGGTGCATTTTCAATTGACAGAAAACTTCGCGTCGTTTGACGTGCTTCGCGGGTGGGGCGAACCATTCGATCTCGACTTGACATCCAGTGTCCCGGGTGAAGCGCGATGCGGTGAGTGGTCGCAGGTGGTGTCAAGATATCGGCACTGTCAGCCCGGAATTTTTGGAAACCGGCCCCGAATGGGCTAGAATGCGCGCCCTTTTTGATTAATATGACGTCATGGACCAGCAACAGCGATTCGATGTGATCATCGTCGGCGGCGGGCATGCGGGCACCGAGGCCGCGCTCGCGGCCGCGCGCATGGGTGCCGCGACGCTGCTGCTGACACACAATATCGAAACGCTGGGCCAGATGTCATGTAATCCCGCCATCGGCGGTATCGGCAAGGGTCACCTGGTCAAGGAAATCGACGCCCTCGGCGGCGAGATGGCGCTGGCCGCCGACAGGGCCGGTATCCAGTTTCGCGTGCTCAATCGGCGCAAGGGGCCGGCGGTGCGGGCGACCCGCGCACAGGCCGATCGCCAGCTCTACCGCATGGCGATTCGTGAAAAGCTGGAAAATACCCCGAACCTGTCGATCTTCCAGCAGCCGGTGATCGACCTGGTCGAGTCCGGCAACTCAATCGACGGCGTTATCACCCAGATGGGCCTGCATTTTTTTGCGCCTGCCGTGGTGCTTACGGTTGGTACCTTTCTCGACGGCAAGATCCACGTCGGCGACAGCAACTACGCCGGCGGCCGTGCCGGCGATCCGCCCGCCAGCGCGCTGGCCGAGCGCCTGCGCGCGCGCCCGTTTCGTGTCGACCGGCTCAAGACCGGCACGCCGCCGCGCCTCGATCGCGGCACGATCGACTTCGCGCGGCTCGAGGAACAGCCCGGTGACGATCCGCTGCCGGTGTTTTCCACCATGGGCTCGGTCGAGCTGCACCCCGAGCAGATCAGCTGCCACATCACGCATACCAACGAAAAGACCCACGATATTATCCGCGCGTCGCTGCACCGCTCGCCGATGTTCAGCGGCGAGATCGAGGGTGTCGGCCCGCGCTACTGCCCGTCGATCGAGGACAAGGTCGTGCGTTTCGCGGACAAGACTTCGCACCAGATCTTTGTCGAACCCGAGGGTTTGAAACTCGGCGAGGTTTACCCTAACGGCATCTCCACCAGCCTGCCGTACGACGTGCAGCAGGACGTGGTCAACAGCATGGTCGGTTTCGAGCAGGCGCGCATTACCCGGCCGGGTTACGCGATCGAATATGATTTCTTCGATCCGCGCGACCTGCGGCCGACGCTGGAAACCCGGTTCATCGAGGGGCTGTATTTTGCCGGCCAGATCAACGGCACTACCGGCTACGAGGAAGCCGCCGCGCAGGGCCTGCTGGCCGGCGCCAACGCCGCCGCCCGCGTGCTTGGGCGCGAAGCGCTCGAACTCAAGCGCTCCGAGGCTTACCTCGGCGTGCTCGTCGATGACCTGATCACGCGCGGTACCGCCGAGCCCTACCGAATGTTCACCTCGCGTGCCGAGTATCGCCTGCTGCTGCGCGAGGACAACGCCGACCTGCGCCTGACCGAGAAGGGTCGGGCGCTCGGGCTCGTCGACGACGATCGCTGGCGTGCTTTCGAGGACTACCGCGAACAGGTCGAACGGCTGACCCGTGGATTGCACGACACCTGGCTGCGTCCGGACACCGACACCGCGGCCGCGCTGGCGCCACGACTGGATAATCCGCCGCGTCGCGAACAGCGTTTCGAGGACGTGCTGCGTCGGCCCGAAATCCAGATCGATCACCTGCTGCCGCACATCGACGATGGCGCGGAATATGCGCCGCGGGTGTGCGAGCAGGCCGAAATCATCACCAAGTACGCGGGTTACCTCGCGCGCCAGCAGCAGGAAATCGACAAGGCTTCGCAGCATGAAAACACGCTGCTGCCGGATGCGCTCGATTACGCCGAGGTGCGCGGCCTGTCGAGCGAAGTGCAGCAGAAACTGATGGCGCATCGGCCGGCAACGATTGGCCAGGCCAGCCGTATCTCGGGCGTGACGCCGGCGGCGATCTCGCTGTTGCTCGTGCATCTGAAGAGGCAGCGGTACCCCGACAAGAAGTCGGCCTAGTGGACCAGCGGATTTACCTGCCGAGCGAACTCCGCGCGGGCACGGCGGCGCTGGGGCTTTCGCTGCAGCAATCACAGCTGGATCAGCTGCTCGAATATCTCTACCTGCTCGAAAAGTGGAACAGGACCTATAACCTGACCGCGATCGAGGAACTGTCGCGGATGTCCAGCCACCACCTGCTCGACAGCCTGTCGATTGCGCGCGCTTTGACCGGCGCAGGCAAGGTACTGGATGTTGGCAGCGGCGCGGGTCTGCCGGGCATTCCGCTCGCGATCGCGATGCCCGATACCGTGTTCGTGCTGCTCGACAGCAACGCCAAGAAAACCCGTTTCATTCGCCAGGCGATTGCACATTGCGGTCTCAGGAATGTGCAAGTTGTGCAGTCGCGGGTTCAGGACTATCATGCGCCGGACTCGCTGGACTTCATTGTCAGTCGCGCCTATGCCTCGCTGGCCGACTTCTGCGACAGCGTGGCGCACCTTATGGGGCCGAATACGCGCCTGCTGACGATGAAGACCCGGCTCAAACCGAAGGAGATGCTGGAACTGGATGTTGGCCGCTTTCGCTGCGCCGAAGAGGCGCTCGAAGTGCCAGGGGTCGACGAGCCCCGCAGCCTGGTGACCATCGAAGCCCTATGACTCGCACGATTACCATCGCCAACCAGAAGGGCGGCGTCGGCAAGACCACGACCACGGTCAACCTGGCCGCGGCGCTGGCCGCAACCCGGCGTCGGGTGCTGCTGATCGACATGGATCCGCAGGGCAACGCGACCATGGGCAGCGGCATCGACAAGCACCGGTTGCAGCGCAGCGTCTGCGACGTGCTGCTCGGCGAGATCAGTGCGGCGGCCGCGCTGCAGCATTCCGACGACGGCGGCTACGATATCCTGCCGGCCAATGCCGACCTCACCGCGGCCGAGGTGCAGCTGATGAACAAGATCGGGCGCGAGAAGCAGCTCGCGCTCGCAATCGAACCCCTGCGCGACAGCTACGACTACATCCTGATCGACTGTCCGCCGTCGCTCAACATGCTGACGGTCAATGCGCTGGTGGCGGCCGACGGCGTCGTGATCCCGATGCAGTGCGAGTATTATGCGCTCGAGGGCTTGTCGTCGCTGCTCGAAACCATCGAGCAAATCCGCATCAGCGTGAACCCGGAAATCCGTATCGAGGGCCTGCTGCGCACCATGTACGATCCGCGCAACAACCTGTCGAACGACGTATCCTCGGAACTGGTCGAGCATTTCGGCGAGCGCGTCTACCGCACCGTGATCCCGCGCAACGTCGCGCTGGCCGAGGCGCCGAGCTACGGCCAGTCGATCCTGAAGTACAACAGGAACTCGCGCGGCTCGATGGCTTACCTTGCGCTCGCGGGTGAAGTGTTGCGCCGGCACGCCAAACAAAACCATTACGCCACTCAATAGCGACTATGAAAAAAAAGCGCCTCGGCAGGGGGCTCGGCTCCCTGATCGGTAACATCGACGAGGTTACCCGGGTCGACGACGCGGAACGCGTGCAAGGCCTGGTCGAACTCGACATCGATCGCATCCAGCGCGGCAAGTACCAGCCGCGCCAGTTTTTCGATCAGAAGACGCTGGAGGAACTGGCCGATTCGATTCGCGCCCAGGGCATCGTGCAGCCGCTGGTGGTGCGGGCTGAAGGCAGCCACTTCGAACTGGTCGCGGGCGAGCGCCGCTGGCGCGCGGCCCAGCTCGCGGGCCTGCAGAAAGTGCCGGTGGTGGTGCGCGATCTCGACGCCCATGCCGCCGCGGCGATCGCGCTGATCGAGAACATCCAGCGCGAAGACCTGAATCCGCTCGAGGAAGCCAGCGCATTCCTGCGCCTGATCGAGGAATTCGACCTTACACATCAACAGGTTGCGGATTCGGTCGGTCGCTCGCGCGCGACCGTGAGCAATTTCCTGCGCTTGCTGGACCTGGCCGACGAAGTCAAGGAGCAGATCAACCGGGGCCTGCTCGACATGGGTCATGCGCGCGCGCTGCTGGCGCTGATTCGGCATGACCAGATCGAAATTGCCCGGGTGGTTGTCAACCGCGGCCTGTCGGTACGCGAAACCGAGGCGCTGGTGAAGAAGACGCTGGCCAGCCAGGACAAAACCGGGGCGAACAAGCCGGCCGCGGTCGATCCCGATGTTCGCCGACTGGAAAGCAGCCTCAGCGAAAAGCTCGGTGCCGCGGTCAGGATAAAGCCCGGCAAGAAGGGTTCAGGGCAGCTGGTAATCCATTTTCACAGTGCCGCCGAACTCGACGGAATCATCGATCACCTCAAGCCCTAAATTGTGGCTGGGGGTGATTGATTAATCGCGGCGTACAAAATATACTCTCCCCCCGCTTTTCGGGACGGGCAGATTAAGCTGGTTTTCCCGCCGTAAAAGCGATGAAAAATCAGATTATCAGGACGCTGATTCTTCAATATATTCTGGGGGTTATATACCTGTTAGGCACGGGTCTCTGGGATGCCGCGGCCTGGTTCTCTGGATTGGTAGGTTGCCTGGCCGCGCTGATACCGAAAACCTATTTCGGCATCAGGATGATTCAGGCCACGGAAAAAAACGACGACGCGACGCGGTGGGTAGGCTCCGCGTATCGGTTCGTGTTCGGTAAATGGGTGTTGATGATCCTCATTCTGGGGATGGCTTTCACCACCGATTACCCCTGGAACCCGGTCGTATTATTTGCCGGATTTGTGTTGATACAGATCTCCGGCCTGGTTGCACCGCTGGTGACGCACCGCGACAAGGCACCATGATAAAAGAAAGGTAACGGATCGACATGGCTGGCAGCTACGCGAACTCAGGCGAATACATCAAGCACCACCTGACCAACCTCACGTTTGGTCAGAAGGCCGATGGATCCTGGGGTATTGCGGCCAGCGCCGATGAAATCAAGGAAATGGGTTTCTGGGCGATCAATATCGATTCCATGGCCTTTTCCATCGGTCTCGGCGTGCTCTTCTTGTGGCTGTTCCACAAGGCCGCCAGGAAAGCCACGACCGACGCGCCCACCGGCTGGCAGAACTTCGTCGAGATGATGATCCAGTTCGTCGACGAAACCGTGCGGGGTTCGTATAACAAGAAAAGTAAACTGGTCGCGCCGCTGGCGCTGACGATTTTCGTCTGGATCTTCCTGCTCAACCTGATGGACCTGATCCCGGTCGACCTGATTCCCTGGATCGGCGGCCTGCTGGGCCTGCCCTACCTCAAGATCGTGCCGACCACGGATCCGAACGTGACCTTCGGCCTGTCGCTGGGCGTATTTCTGCTGGTCATTATTTACAGTATCCGGTTCAAGGGGCCTGGCGGATTCTTCGCCGAGCTGGCGTTCCATCCGTTTCCCAAGTACATGCTGCCGGTCAACCTGATTCTCGAAGGCGTAACCCTGATCGCCAAGCCGGTATCGCTGGCGCTGCGTCTGTTCGGCAACCTGTACGCCGGGGAAATGATATTCATCCTGATCGCGCTGATGTACGGCGGCGGTCTCGCGCTCGGTATATTCGGCGGCTTCCTGCAGCTGGGCTGGGCAATTTTCCACATCCTGGTCATAACCCTGCAGGCGTTCATTTTCATGACGCTGACTATCGTCTATCTCGATATGGCGTCGCAGACAGAAGATCACTAACCCTCAAACACAACACTCTATTCACTAGGAGAAAAAAATGGAATCAGCACTGCTTTACATCGCTGGCGCTTTGATGCTGGGCTTCGGCGCGATGGGCGCCGCGATCGGTGTCGGTCTGCTCGGCGGCCGCTTCCTCGAAGGTGCCGCGCGTCAGCCGGAACTGATCCCGATCCTTCGTACCCAGTTCTTCATCATCATCGGCCTGCTCGACGCGGTACCGATGATCGCGGTTGGTCTGGCCATGTACGTCATGTTTGCGGTCGTGGGAGCCTAAGCCTCTGGCATCAACTCTAGCGAGGACAGCAACATGAATTTTAATGCAACGCTGATCGGGCAGATGATCACCTTCGCGATCTTCGTCTGGTTCTGCATGAAATTTATCTGGCCGCCGTTGATCGCTGCGCTCGAGGAGCGCAACGCACGGATTTCCGAGGGCCTGGCCGCGGCACAGCGCGGGCAGCAGGACCTGGAGGAAGCCGAAGCCAAGGTCAAGGACAGCCTCAACGAAGCCAAGACCCAGGCGCAGGAAATCATCAACCAGGCGCAAAAGCGCGCCAACGAAATAGTGGATGAAGCCAAGGAATCCGCGCGCGAGGAAGCCGACAAAACCGTTGCTGCCGCGGGCGTGGAAATCGAACAGCAGGTCTCCGCCGCGCGCGAACAGTTGCGCAAAGAGGTCTCGACGATTGCGCTGGCCGGTGCCGAGCGAATCCTCAAGCGCGAAATCGACGCCAAGGCGCATGCCGACGTGCTCGACGAGCTGGTAGAGCAGATCTAGCATCATGGCCGAGTTTGAAACCGCCGCCCGACCCTATGCCAAGGCCTTCTTCGAGCTGGCCCTGGAAACGGGCAGTCTCGACGCCTGGCAGCAGGGCCTGAATGCGGCAGCCGCCATTGCCGCCGATCCGGACATGCGCACTTTTCTCGACTCGCCCGACGCGCTGCCGCGCGAAATTGGCGAGGTTTTCCTGTCGGTGCTGGAAAAAGCCGGGGCTAGTGAAGATTCCAATTTCACCAACGCGATTCGGCTGCTCGCCGAGAACAGCCGCCTGGCGGCACTGCCCGCGGTTGCGGCGCAGTTCGCTTTGCTGAAACAGGAAGCCGACGGCAGCATCGAGGTCCGCGTCGTGAGCGCCCAGGCGCTTTCCGACGAGCAGCAGGCGCGTATTGCCGACAGCATGGCCAAACGCCTCGGCAAGCAGGTCAGCCTCAGTGCGGAGGTCGACGAAAGTCTCATTGCCGGCGCGATCATCACCGCGGGCGATCTTGTTATCGATGGCTCGGCCAGCGGACGCATCGAAAAGCTGGTGAACGCGGTCAACCGGTAACAGAACACTTCAAAGTTTACGGGATAAACAGTAATGCAACTCAATCCGTCAGAAATTAGCGAACTGATCAAAGATCGGATCAAGAACTTCGAAAGCACGGCCGAGGCGCGCACCGAGGGCACCATCGTCTCCCTGATGGATGGTATCGCGCGCATCCACGGTCTTGCCGACGTCATGTCGGGCGAAATGATCGAGTTCCCGGGTAACACCTACGGTATGGCGCTGAACCTCGAGCGCGACTCGGTTGGTGCGGTAATCCTCGGTGACTACGAGCACATTTCCGAAGGCGATACCGCCAAGTGCACCGGTCGTATCCTCGAGGTGCCGGTGGGCGAGCAGATGCTCGGCCGCGTGGTCAACTCGCTGGGCGAGCCGATCGATGGCAAGGGTGCGATCGAATCCAAGCAGTTCGAACCGATCGAAAAAGTAGCGCCGGGCGTAATCGCGCGCCAGTCGGTCTCGCAGCCGGTACAGACCGGTCTGAAATCGATCGACTCGATGGTACCGATCGGTCGCGGCCAGCGCGAACTGATCATCGGCGACCGCCAGACCGGCAAGTCGGCGGTTGCGATCGACGCGATCATCAACCAGAAGGGTACCGGCATCAAGTGTATATACGTCGGTGTGGGCCAGAAGGCTTCGACCATCGCCAACGTCGTGCGCAAGCTCGAGGAGCACGGCGCGATGGAGCACACCATCGTGGTTGCCGCCAACGCCTCGGATTCAGCCGCGCTGCAGTTCATCGCGCCTTACTCCGGCTGCACCATGGGTGAATACTTCCGAGATCGTGGTGAAGACGCGCTGATTATTTACGACGACCTCACCAAGCAGGCCTGGGCCTACCGCCAGGTGTCGCTGCTGCTGCGCCGCCCGCCGGGCCGCGAAGCCTACCCGGGTGACGTCTTCTACCTGCACTCGCGCCTGCTGGAGCGCGCCGCACGCATCAACGCCGACTACGTCGAAAAGATCACCAACGGCGAAGTCAAGGGCAAGACCGGTTCGCTGACCGCGCTGCCGATCATCGAGACCCAGGGTGGTGACGTGTCCGCGTTCGTACCGACCAACGTCATCTCGATCACCGACGGCCAGATCTTTCTCGAGTCCGACCTGTTCAATGCCGGTATCCGCCCGGCCATCAACGCCGGTCTTTCCGTATCGCGCGTCGGTGGCGCGGCGCAGACGCCGATCATCAAGAAGCTCGGTGGCGGTGTGCGCCTGGCGCTGGCGCAGTATCGCGAACTGGCGGCTTTCTCGCAGTTTGCTTCCGATCTCGACGAAGCCACGCGCAAGCAGCTCGAACGCGGCCAGCGGGTAACCGAACTGATGAAGCAGAAGCAGTATGCGCCGCTGACGGTCGCCGAAATGGCGGTGTCGCTGTATGCCGCCAACGAGGGTTTCCTCGACGATGTCGACGTCAACCGGGTGGTGGCTTTCGAGGAAGCGATGCATGCGCACCTGCGCTCGAACCACCAGGCCCTGCTCGACAAGATCAATGCCGACCCCGAGTATAACGACGACATCGCCGGCGAAATCAAGGCGGCGGTCGAAGACTTCAAGGCCAACGGCGTTTATTAATTGAGCGAGACTAATTAAACGAGATTAAGAGAGCGATTCGATGGCTGTCGGCAAAGAGATAAAGACCAAGATCGCGAGCGTGCAGAATACGCAGAAGATCACCGCGGCGATGGAAATGGTCGCGGCGAGCAAGATGCGCAAGGCGCAGGACCAGATGTTTGCCACGCGCCCCTACTCCGAGCGTATCGCCAGCGTGGTCAGTCACGTCGCGAGCTCGAATACCGAGTATCGCCACCCGTTCCTGATCGGTCGTGAAGTCAAGCGTGCCGGCGTCATCGCGGTGGCGACCGATCGCGGTCTCTGCGGCGGTCTCAATACCAACATGTTCAAGCAGGCGCTGAACCTGCTGGGTGAGCTCGATGAGAAAGGCATCGAGTTCGAGGTCGTGACTTTCGGCAACAAGGCGCAGGGTTTTTTCAAGCGCATCGGCGCGAAGATCGTCGCGACCGCGACGCACCTCGGCGATACGCCCGAAATGAGCCAGGTGATCGGCCCGGTGCAGGTCCTGTTGAAGGAGTTCGAGGAAGGCAATATCGACGTGATCTACCTCGTCGGCAACGAGTTCGTCAACACCATGACCCAGCAGCCGAAGGTGGCGACGCTGGTGCCGGTGGAGCCCGCGCCCGATGAAAACTATTCGCATCACTGGGATTACATTTACGAGCCGGATGCGGTCGAGGTGCTCGACGGTCTGCTCGATCGCTACATCGAGGCGCTGGTGTACCAGGCGATTGTTGAAAACGTGGCCTGTGAAATGGCCGCGCGCATGCTCGCGATGAAAAACGCCACTGATAATGCCGGCGCGATGATCGACGAGCTCAACCTGATTTACAACCGCGAGCGGCAGGCTTCGATTACGCAGGAAATCAGCGAAATCGTCGGCGGCGCGGCAGCTGTTTAAAGGTCATTGCCGGCCCGGCCGGCGATGACGGAAAGATTAGAGATTCAAAAGAGGATTAACAGATGAGCACAGGCAACATCGTCGAAGTAATCGGTGCGGTCGTCGACGTGGAATTTCCCCGCGACGCGGTTCCCAAGGTATACGATGCGCTACTGATCGAAGAGGCCGAGGGCCTGACGCTGGAAGTGCAGCAGCAGCTCGGTGACGGTATCGTGCGCACCATCGCGATGGGTGCGGCCGAGGGCCTGCGCCGCGGTTACAAGGTCACCAATACCGGCGAAGCCATTACCGTGCCCGTGGGTCAGAAAACCCTGGGACGGATCATGGACGTGCTCGGCAACCCGATCGACGAAAAGGGCCCGATCGGCGAGGAAGAGCGCATGCCGATTCACCGCAAGGCGCCGACCTACGACGAGCAGGCCGCGACTACCGAGATTCTCGAAACCGGCATCAAGGTTATCGACCTGATCATGCCGATCGCCAAGGGCGGTAAGATCGGCCTGTTCGGCGGCGCCGGCGTGGGCAAGACCGTAACCCTGATGGAGCTGATTCGTAACATCGCGGTCGAGCACTCCGGCTTCTCGGTATTTGCCGGCGTGGGTGAGCGCACCCGCGAAGGCAACGACTTCTACCACGAAATGACCGAGGGCGGCGTTATCGACAAGGTAGCGCTGGTATACGGGCAGATGAACGAGCCCCCGGGCAACCGCCTGCGCGTGGCGCTGTCGGGCCTGACGATGGCGGAATACTTCCGCGACGAAGGCCGCGACGTACTCATGTTCGTCGACAACATTTACCGTTACACGCTGGCGGGTACCGAGGTATCGGCACTGCTCGGTCGGATGCCGTCGGCGGTAGGCTACCAGCCGACCCTGGCGCTCGAGATGGGCGTACTGCAGGAACGCATCACCTCGACCAAGACCGGCTCGATCACGTCCTTCCAGGCCGTGTACGTACCGGCGGACGATTTGACCGATCCGTCCCCGGCCACCACCTTCGCGCACCTCGACGCAACGCTGGTACTGTCGCGCCAGGTAGCGGAACTGGGTATTTACCCGGCGGTGGACCCGCTCGACTCGACCTCGCGGATCCTCGATCCCAACGTGGTCGGCAACGAGCACTACGACATCGCGCGCGGCGTACAGGGTACGCTGCAGCGTTACAAGGAGCTCAAGGACATCATCGCGATTCTCGGTATGGACGAACTGTCCGAGGAAGACAAGCTCGTGGTCAGCCGCGCGCGCAAGATCCAGCGTTTCCTGTCGCAGCCGTTCTTCGTTGCCGAGGTGTTCACCGGTTCCCCGGGCAAGTACGTTTCGGTCAAGGATACGATCTCGAGCTTCAAGCAAATTCTCGACGGCGAAATGGACCAGTACCCGGAGCAGGCCTTCTACATGGTCGGCGGTATCGAGGAAGTGGCCGAAAAAGCCAAGGACCTCTAAGGTAACGTCATGGCTTCCACCATCCAGGTAGACATCGTCAGCGCCGAAGAGCAGATCTTCACCGGCGAGGCGTACATGGTTTACGCCCCGGCGATCCAGGGCGAAATCGGTGTCGCGCCGCGCCATACACCGCTGATTTCGCCGCTGAAGCCGGGCGAGGTGCGACTCGACATGGGTGAAGGCAAGGAAGAGTTCTTCTTCATCTCGGGCGGCATCATCGAGGTGCAGCCGCACCTGGTGACGGTCCTGTCCGACACCGCCATTCGCGCGCACGATCTCAACGAGGCAGCCGCCCTCGAAGCGCAAAAGCGCGCCGAGGAAGCACTCGCCGATCAGCAATCCGATCTGGACGTGGCCAAGGCCAAGGCCGAACTGGCCGCCGCTGCCGCGCAGATCGCCGCAATCAGGAAAATAAAGAAGAAATGACAAGCGAAACAAAAAGGCGGTAAATCACCGCCTTTTTTTTCGCTTGTCATCCCGGAAGTTGCGCAGCAACTATCCGGGATCTCCCCAACCTTCCCGCGACTCCCGACACCCGTCATCCCCGCGAAAGCGGGGATCTTGTCGAACCAGGCAGGAGATCCCGATACGTCGGACCGCCGCTTGCGCGGGGATGACGCCTAAAAAACGCTTCGCGCCTTGGCTGGAATCCTCCCCGGGAAAAAGGAGAAATGACGAAACTGGTCGACTGGACTACAATTCGCCCCTGACTTTTCCGTAAGCTTTTCCTATGCCGCTCAGTATCGCCATTCTTGCCGCCGGCCTCGGCACGCGCATGAAGTCCGCGCGGCCCAAGGTGTTGCATTCGCTCGCCGGGCGGCCGCTGCTGCAGCACGTGGTAGACAGCTGCCGGGCACTCGAACCGGAACAGTTCCTGGTGGTCATCGGCCACGGCGCCGACGCGGTAGAGCGGGCCATGACGGAGCAGGGGCTGGTGTTCGTCGAACAGGTCGAGCAGCTCGGCACCGGGCACGCGCTGCAGCAGTGTCTCCCGCAGCTGGCACCGGGCAACGACGTGCTCGTCCTGTTTGGCGACGTGCCGTTGATTCGCGCCGAGACGCTGGCGCAGCTGATCGACTGCCGCGGCGATGCCGCGCTCGCGATCCTCGGTTTCGAGCCGGACGATCCTTTCGGTTACGGCCGCATCCTGCGTGACGGCGACAGCGTGGTCGCGATAGTCGAGGAAAAGGACTGCACCGCGGAGCAGAAAACCCTGCGCGAGTGTTTTACCGGGATCATGCTGATACGAGGCGACTGCGTGCAGGAGCTGGCCGGCCGACTGGACAACGACAATGCGCAAAACGAATATTACCTGACCGATCTCGTCGCGCACGCGGTTGCCGACGGCGAGCAGGTTGTCGCGAGCCTGGCTGGCGATGCCGACGAAGTTGCCGGTGTCAACAACCAGCAGCAGCTCGCCGCGCTCGAGGCGGTTTACCGGGCGCGCCAGGCCGACAGCCTGATGTCCCATGGCGTGAAGCTCGCGGACCCGGCGCGCATCGACGTACGCGGTGATCTGCGCGTTGGTCGCGATGTCGAAATAGACGTCAATTGCGTATTCGAAGGCAGCGTTACCCTCGCGGATGGTGTCCGCATCGGTGCCAACTGCGTACTGCGCGACTGTATCGTCGGCGAGGGCAGCCAAATTCTGCCGATGACCTCGATCGACGATGCCCGCCTGGGACGCGGCGTCAGCATCGGTCCCTATGCGCGCATTCGGCCGGGCACCGACTGCGCCGACGGGGTGAAAATCGGCAACTTCGTCGAAACCAAGCAGGCACAGATTGGCCAGGGCAGCAAGGTCAACCATCTCAGTTATGTCGGCGATACCGAGATGGGCAGCGGGGTCAATATCGGCGCCGGCACGATCACCTGCAACTACGACGGTGCCAACAAGCATCGGACCGTGATCGAAGACGGTGTTTTCATCGGTTCTGACTCGCAGCTGGTGGCACCGGTGCGGATCGAGAAAGACGCGACCATCGGCGCGGGTTCGACCATTACCAAGACTGCTCCCGCCGGCAAGCTGACCGTGTCGCGCGCGCGCCAGGTCACGATCGGTGACTGGGCCAAACCGAAAAAGAAACAGGACGCCTGAAACATGTGCGGAATTGTGGGCGCGCTGGCGCAACGCGACGTCAGTTCGATTTTGCTCGAGGGATTGCATCGACTCGAGTACCGTGGCTACGACTCGGCCGGAATCGCGCTGCTGGACGACGATCGGCTCACGCGTTTCCGTGCGCTCGGCAAGGTTGCCAGGCTGGAGGCCAGCCTGGCACCAGATCAGCCCGGTCATCTCGGTATCGCGCATACGCGCTGGGCCACCCACGGTGAGCCGTCGGAGACCAACGCCCACCCGCATTTCTCCAACGATCGAATCGCGCTGGTGCACAACGGCATCATCGAAAACTACAAGGAAATCCGCCAGCGCCTCGCGGCAGCGGGTTACGTTTTCAATACCGGGACCGACAGCGAGGTTGTCGCGCACCTGGTCGACAGTCTCTACGACGGCGACCTGTTCGGCGCGGTTCGGCAGGCGGTGGAACAGCTCGAAGGCGCCTACGCGCTCGGCATCATCGCCGCCGACGCCCCGCGTACGCTGGTCGCCTGTCGTCGCGGTTCGCCGCTGGTGGTCGGTGTCGGTATTCGCGAAAACTTCATCGCCTCCGACGTCGCGGCCCTGCTGCCGGTAACCAACCGTTTCGTTTATCTCGAAGACGGCGACTTCGTGGTGCTGCACGAGCAGGACTATCACGTCTACCATGCCGATGGCAGCAGCAAACCCGCCGAGGTCAGCCACAGCGAGCTGACCGCCGAATCGGCCAGCAAGGGCGATTACCGCCATTACATGCAGAAGGAAATACACGAGCAGAGCCAGGCGGTAGCGGAGTGTCTCGAGGGGCGCATCACCGACCGTGCCGTGCTCGACACCGTGTTCGGTTTCGATGCGCGCCCGGTTTTCGAACGCGTCGCCAACGTCCAGGTCGTTGCCTGCGGCACCAGCTACCTCGCCGGTTTCGTCGCGCGTTACTGGATCGAGGCACTGCTCGATCTGCCCTGCCAGGTCGAGGTTGCCAGCGAGTTTCGCTATCGCCGCTCGGTGGTGCCGCCGGACACCCTGTTCGTGACCCTGTCGCAGTCCGGCGAAACCGCCGATACGCTGTCCGCGCTGCGCGCGCTCAATTCGAAAAACTACTGCGGCACGCTGTCGATCTGCAACGTACCGGAGTCGTCGCTGGTGCGCGAATCCGACCTGGTGATGCTCACGCGTGCGGGACCCGAGATCGGCGTAGCCTCGACCAAGGCTTTTACCACGCAGCTGGTGTCGATGCTGCTGCTGGTGGCCGCGATCGGCCAGGCGCAACAGCGTCTCGACGACCCGCGAATCGCGCAAATCGTCGACGAGCTCAATCATCTGCCCGGGCTGATCGACCGCCTGCTACAGCTCGAACCGCGCATCGAAGCCATTGCCGAGGACTTTGTCGACAAGCAGCACGCGCTGTTCCTCGGTCGCGGCGAACACTTCCCGATCGCGACCGAAGGTGCGCTCAAGCTCAAGGAAATCTCCTACATTCATGCCGAGGCTTACCCCGCGGGCGAGCTCAAGCACGGACCGCTGGCGCTGGTCGATGCCGACATGCCGGTGATCGTGGTCGCGCCCAACGACGAGCTGCTGAGCAAGCTGCATTCCAACATGCAGGAGGTCAAGGCGCGGGGCGGCAGGCTATACGTATTCGCCCACCGGGGTGCGCATGTCGAAACCGATGCCGACGACGTCGTCGTCGAAATGGACTGCGATACCGAGTTCGTCACGCCGATCCTGTCTATCGTACCGCTGCAGCTGCTTGCCTATCACGTCGCCGTACTGCGCGGCACCGATGTCGACCAGCCGCGCAACCTCGCCAAGTCGGTGACGGTCGAGTAAGAACCGCAACCCGGGCTGTATCCTGAGTCGTCAGGATAGCGGTGTTCCTGCCGACTGCTGCTGGCGCCTTATGCGCGATTTCAGTCGGCGCGGCCGGATAGCGTATGTTGACCGTTCACTGTTCGATTCGTTGCAGGGTTTTTTCGTAATCCCGCTGCAGTTCCGGATTGGATGGCCCGCTGTCGATTGCCATGCGGAAGTAGCGTATCGATTTTTGCAGCTGGTCGCGATCCGCCGAGATTACGGCAAAGCCCCAGAGTGCATACTGGTCGTTCGGGTCCAGCAGCCAGGCCTGGTTGAAACGTTTTATCGCGGTTCGGCTGTCGCCGTCATAGTAAAACTTCCAGCCCAGTTCGGCGGCTGAACGGGCGGCCTCGGCGCGGCTGTCGAAGCGACGCATCATCGATTCGATATAGACCTCGTCGGCCTGTTTCTGCGCCGGGGTCTTGTGCCGGTAGCCGTACATCGGCAACTCGTTGATCGGGTAAGCGCCAGGCGCCTGTTCCTGACTGCGGCGCGATTCGCCGGGAGCGTACTCGATCAGTTCGAAGTCATCGAGATACAACGTCAGCGATCCCCGGGTACGGGTGGCGCCGAGTCCCCAGCCGTTCACCTCGTGCAGGTTGAAGCCGTCGGCGGGCGCCAGGTTGCCGATCGGCTTGCGTACCATTTCCCGGAACGGCACGGTGATTTTTTTCCAGCCGGAAAAGTCGTCGACGAAGCTGTAGGTGAAGCGTTCGGCATCGTCGTAAGTGGATCCCGGTCCGCGGTTATCCAGGATGTCGACGAACAACGCCGTACCGCTGTTGCTGCCGTAAATCCAGAAACTGAAGGCCTTGAATGCGTTCCAGTCCCGAGGAGTCCAGGTATCGACCGCCGCGTTCTCGAAGTTATGAATGACACCAGCCCAGTCCTTCACTTTCAAATCCATTTGCAGCACCCGGTTGTTTTGTGCTTCACCCGGGCGGGGAGGGTGATCCGAAGTCGTGGAGATTTCTACTTGCGTGCGCGCTGAATCGCGAAAGGTAAAATAGCCGAGCATGTTGCCGTGGCAATCCAGACCGTCGAACAGCGCGTGGTCGAAGCCGTCGAAAACCCCGGCTGGCGGTACGATGGTCTCGGGGTTCGGTTCGCAGCGCCCCAGCAGGGCCAGGTCCATTGAAGGATCGATTTCACCGGAGCGCGTGTAAACCAGGATCATGCCGTGATTGTTCATGACGAAGACTTCACCGTCGATCGATCCGCGGGTCATACCGGCGCCTTCCCAGCGCATCAGCAGGCTCGAGCCGTCCCTGGTGTAGGTGGCCTTTACCCGGCGGGTGGCCTGGTCGCCTTCAGGTGGCGTGAACACGGTCTGGCTGGTGATCTTGCCGTCCGCGCCGATCTTGAAGATTCCGGACTCGATCTCCAGCCTGGCACCGTCATGCACGAGGGTTCCGGGCACCCGTACGCCGTTGACCGCCACCAGCCGATAGACGCCCGTGATCCGGTCCCCGGGCTGAACCGCCGCGGCGGGCTGCGAAACGACGGTTTCGGAAGGTGTAGTAGCGCACCCGTACAGGATAAAGAAAACCCCCGCGAGCATTGTAAAACGAGCAGACCGGATCACTGCTTTCCCCCGGAAATATGATCGAAGGATTATCCGGAGTAACCACAAGGTACGTATTGATATCGATCAAGCCAGGTGTCCCCGATCGGGTCCCGGCCTGGTCCAGGATACAAACCTGATGTTTGCTCAGAAGCCGTAAACCAGCGAGACGGTAACGATTTCGTCGGTCTTGTCGGTGTCGGGAGGAACCTCGGAGTTGCGTTTGAACAGGTAGGTGAGCTTGAGCAACAGGTTGCCGTTGATCCTGTTCAACAGCGAGGTCTCCGATTCGGTGAAGGTGTTTTCCGCACCGGCCTCTATCAGCAGTCTCTCGGTGAGGGTTGCATTGTCGCTGATTCGATACTCGTAGAGCCCCTCGAGCGAGCCGATGGTGTCGTCGTCGTCTTCGCGGGTCGTCTCGTCGCGCTCGCGGCGGAAACCGAGGCCGGCCGCGGCCTCGAGACGATGAAGTTCGCTGTCGACGAAGGTGTGACCGACACCGGCGGTGACAGAGGCCTGGAAATCGTAACCGCTGAATTTGTCGTCGCTGTAACGTAAACCGCCAAACAGGTAGGTTTGTTCACTCAAGGCGTATTCGCTGCGCGTGCGAAAAACCTTGCTGTCGGCGCTGTCTTCGTCGTTGGCCTCGGCCTTGATCACGTCGAGTGTGGCAGCATGCGTCCAGTCGTCCGCTTCCCGGCTGATACCGAGACTGGCATTGAGGTTTTTCGTGTCGGAGTTGCCCGAGGCGGCGGTGAAGCCGAGCTCGCCTTCGCCCTGCCAGTGGGGAACGCCGTCGTGCTCGGCAAGGGCAGATGCGCAGAACATGCAGAGCAGGCATGCAAGCGTCTTGAGTTTTTTCACTGAAGGGCGGTCACAATTGCTGCAGGACAGGAATGCTAGTGGCTCGGCGGTTCAAGTTCAAACAGATTCGGATCTGCACCAAGGTGAGCCTCGCGGGTCCGGGGTCAGCCGTAAAGATGGAAGGTCGGTTGGCGCAGCGATTCAAGGCACTCCGGTTCGGGACGTTTTTCCGGCGTGGCCAGGAACTCGGTAATCAGTGTCCAGGCACAGCTGTTGCCCCAGACCTGGTCGTGGGCATTGGCCGGAAACACGACGAGATAACCCCGGCTCAGCGATGCGGCGGCCATTTCGGCCTGTTCCACCGGCGTCGAAACATCGAGACCCCCGGCCAGCAACAGGGTTGGAATATCGCTGACTACCGGGTCGCGATGACTCGGATCGGGATTGACGGGCAGGTCGCGGCAGGGCCAGCCGCCCAGGTTCCATTGCTCGAAGTCCTGCAAAAATGCATCGAGCTTGTCGGCGGTCTGCCGTTTCAGGCGAACGCCGGGCGTGTTTTCGTCGGCACACATGATCAGGGTCGAGGCTCCCATGTCGGTATTGTCCGGGAAGGTGCTGTAAACCAGGTTTTCGGCGTGGGCCGGCAGGCGCCAGTATTCACCCCGGGTCATGCCCGCGATCAGCAGGGGCAGGCGCGGATAGCGCAGGATGCTGTAGAGCTCCTTGCGCAGTATCGCCAGGAACATGTTCTGGTCGATACGCAGGTAGAGCGGCTCGCTGCCCTTCGAGTTGAATATCTCGATCACCAGCGGTTCGCTTTGTAATTGTTCCAGCACGGTAATCAGCTGCGCACGCAGATCGGGAAACTTGTCGGCGCAATCCGGTTTTTGCTCGCAGGCCAGGAACATTCGATCGAGGACCACGCCGGTGCCGGCGCCGTCAAACCCCGAAAATGTGGCCTCGGGCGGGATCACCGAATCGAGAATGGCAGCGCTGATTTGTTCCGGATAGTGTCGCATGACGGTCAGCGACAGGCGCGTGCCGTAGGAAATGCCGAACAGCACAACCTTGTCGAGTCTCAATGCACGGCGCAGGGCCTCGACATCGGTGGCATTCTGAAAACTGTTGAACACTTCCAGCGGGCGTCCGGCGGCCCTGTGGCGCTCCAGGCAGGTCGCCGACGGCGGCCCTGCCCATTCGCCGAAGTGGTCCGGATCCGTGGACACGACGTTCCAGCGCAATGGGTCGTCATATTCGTGGCAGTCGAGTTTGGTGGAGCCGAAGCCCGAACCACGCTGATCGAACAGGACCACCGTCCTGCCGGGGAAGTCCTGGTCGACGGTTTGTCGCCAGCCCGGGATGTTTTTGCCGCCCTGTCCGAGTGCTGGAACGCCGGGTCCGCCCGATAGAAAGATGATCGGGTCCAGCGAAGGATCCGGATACAGGGCGTGGTAGATGACAACCGGCAGCTGCAGTTTTTTGCCCTGCGGCCGCTTCCAGTCCTCGGCCACGGTAAGCCAGCCGCACTCGGTTTTTGCCTTGTCGTAGAGCTTGATCCAGCATTCGGTTGTTTCGAACCCGATCGCGTCGTCGAAGTCGATTTCGGCCGCCGCGGCAACGCTGGCTGCGAATAACAGGATCAGCCCAAGGGCGAGTTTACAGCAGCCCCTGGTCAGTCTGTCCGACTGATTGGCGGGGTTGGGCATGACGCCAATTGTACCTAAATTTCAAAATCGCCGCTGAAACGGGCTACTGTGCGTCGAGAAGGTCGCATGCCTTTTCCGCCAGCGGGCGTGCCAGCCGTCCCAGTTCCAGCGCGCGTTCGCTCGACGCATTACCCTGCAGCGCACGCTGGTAAACGCCCTGGGCAATCGCGGCGATACGAAAAAAACCGAATACGAGATAGAACAGCCAGTGGTCGATGCGCGCCAGTCCCGTGCGCTCGCAGTAACGCGCGACATATTCCGCCTCGGTCGGAATACCGAGCGCGGCGCGGTCGATACCGTCGAGCCCGCCGAGCAGCGGTCCCGGAGGCATGCGCCACAGCATGCACTGGTAGGCGAGATCGGCAAAGGGATGGCCGAGGGTGGACAGCTCCCAGTCCATCACCGCGATCGCGCGCGGCTCGGTCGCGTGCATCATGATGTTGTCGAGACGGTAGTCGCCATGGACCAGTCCGTAGCGACCATCGTCGGCAACCATGTTTTGCCCGAGCCATTCGATCAGGGTTTCCATCGCGTCGATAGTCTCGGTCTCGCTGGCGCGATACTGGCGCGACCAGCGGTCGTACTGGCGTTCGAAGTAATTGCCGGGTCGGCCAAAGTCGCCCAGCCCGATTGCGTCTACATCGACGCTGTGAATCGCGGCCAGGGTTGCATTCATGGAGTCGTAGATCGCGCTGCGCTCGCTGATGTCGAGCCCGGGCAGTGACGGTTCCCAGAAGGTGCGCCCGTCGACGAACTCCATGACGTAGAACGCACTGCCGATGACCGCATCGTCCTCGCACAGGTGAACCATCTGCGCCACCGGTACGTCGGTCTCGGCGAGTGCTTTTTGCACGCGATATTCGCGATCGACGGCGTGCGCGGATTTGAGCAGTTCACCGGGTGGCTTGCGCCGCAGCACGTATCGACCGCGATCGGTGGTTAACGCAAAAGTCGGGTTGGACTGGCCGTCGGCGAACTTTTCCGCGTCGATCAGTTGACCCATCTGCGGGACCTCGGCGGCGAAGTAACGCCGCAGTCCTGCCATATCCAGCAGCGCGGTCTCGCTCATCCTGTGGTGCCGCCGCGATCGTGAAATTCGCGCACCAGCTGCCGTCCGAGCGCCATCATGTGCACCTGGTCGGGTCCGTCGGCGAGCCGGATCTGGCGCGCATAATTGAACAGGGCGGCGAGCGGCAGGTCCTGGGTCAGGCCGGCGCCGCCGTGTACCTGGATCGCCCGGTCGATTACCGTCTGCGCCATGCGTGGTGCGACGATCTTGATCGCCGCGATCAGGTCGCGCGAGGCCTTGGCGCCCTCGCGGTCCATCTTCCACGCGGCCTTGAGCGTGAGCAGGCGTGCCTGTTCGATGTCGCAGAACGATTGCGCGATGTCTTCACGTACCGACTGGTGTTCGCTGAGCTTGCGGCCGAAAGTGCTGCGATTTTCGACGCGCTCGAGCATCAGTTCCAGCGCCCGTTGCGCGGCGCCGACCAGGCGCATGCAGTGGTGGATTCGCCCGGGTCCGAGCCGTCCCTGCGCAATCTCGAAACCGCGACCCTCGCCCAGCAGCAGGTTGGCCGCGGGTACGCGCACGCCGTCGAACTCGATTTCGGCCTCGCCCCAGGGAGCATCGTCGTAGCCGAAGGTTGTGAGGTGACGCACGACGTGCACGCCGGCGGTATCGCGCGGCACCAGGATCATCGACTGCTGGCGGTGGCGGTCCGCGTGATCGGGATCGGTCTTGCCCATCACGATCAGCAGTTCGCAGTTTTCGCGCATGCCGCCGGTGGTATACCACTTGCGCCCGTCGATGACGTATTCGTCGCCGTCGCGCCGAATCGAGCACTGGATATTGGTCGCGTCGGACGAAGCCACGTCCGGTTCGGTCATCGCGAAGCCCGAGCGAATCTCACCGTTGAGCAGGGGAGTGAGCCAGCGAGCTTTTTGCTCGCTGTCCGCGTAGGCAACCAGGGTTTCGATATTGCCGGCATCGGGCGCGTTGCAGTTGAAAATTTCCGGCGCCCACCATACCCGGCCCATGATTTCGGCCAGCGGTGCGTATTCCAGGTTGGACAGCCCCGCGCCCTGCTCGGGATCTTTGAGGAACAGGTTCCACAGGCCCTCGGAGCGCGCGCGTTCTTTCAGGGCGTCGAAGAATGCCGGCGCGCGCCAGGGATTCTCGGTCGATGCCATGTGCCGGTCGAACTCCGTTTCCAGCGGTAGCACCTGCGTCGTCATGAACTCCTCGAGCTGTGCGGCAAGGCTCTTGACCCTGTCGGAATAGTCGAAATTCATCGGCAAAAGTTTCCTCGCGATCGCTGCGGTCGTGGGCGGATCAGGATATCGATACGGCAGCCCCGCAAAACAGCAGGCAGGCACCGGCAATCTTGTTCAGCGTGATCGGATCTTTCGGCGCTTCGAGGATGCCGAGATGACTGACGATCATCGCCATGATCAACTGTCCGCCGATCGACAGTATACTCAATTGGCGTGCACCGATCTTCGGGATCAGGAAGGTAATTGCCATCACTATGAACGCGCTGATGACCCCGGTGAGAAACGGCCAGGCCGGTACCGCGCCGATCCGGGTCAGCGTGCCGCGGTCGCCGAACCAGGCGAACAGCAGGATCGAGGTTACCAGCGCCACCGAGTAAAAAGTAATGTTCGCGGTCAATGGCGAACCGAGATGGCGCGCTACCGAGGCGTTCATGGGCAGGTAGATCGCGGCGATAGCGCCGACCAGGAATGCCATGACGATGAAGCTGCCGGTTTGCATGTTGTTCTCCTTTTTCCAGGTTGCGGGCAAAAAAAAACCCCGCGACTCGCGTCGCAGGGGCTTCGAAAACAGAACCGAACGGACCGCTACAACGCGCTTGAGCGAGTTGTTACCGCCACCACGATCGTACGCCTTGCGATCGCGAACGATTGTTGCACGGCGTTGACGGGCGCAGTAATCATCGGTTGTTCAGTATTACCATCTGGCGCAAGGTACGTCAGCCGCTCGCGGCAGGTCAGGCGCCGGCATCCGCTGGCAGCGTGAAACAGACCCGGCAACCGCCACCATCGGGGGATTCGATCCAGGCCCGGCCACCGTGAAACTCGATGATGCGTCGCACCAGGGTCAGGCCGACGCCGGTGCCGTCGACCTCGTCATCGAGACGTTCGAACAGGTCGAACACGCGTTCCCGGTATTCCGCGGGAATGCCGATACCGTTGTCGCTGACGTAGTACACGGTTTCACCATCCTGTTCGCGGCTGCCGAACTCGATCCGCGGTTCGGCCGCCTGTGCGTTGAACTTGATCGCGTTTTCGACCAGGTTCTGGTAGACCTCGAGCAGGCGACTGCAGTCGCCGTGAATCGCTGGCATGTCGTCGATCCGGATCTCGATGTTGCGCTCGCGGATGCGTGCTTCGTTGAGCGCCAGTGCTTCGCGCGCGAGTGCCGCGGCTTCGCAGCTCGCCCGTTCACCGACGACGTGGCCGATACGGCTGAGTTCGAGCAGTTCGTCGAGCATCCGCCCCATCTTGTCGACCGCGAGATTGATCTTGTCGATATCCTGCGCAACCCGCTCGTGCTGGTCAGGATCGAGGTCGCGGGCGAGGAAACCGAGAAATCCCTTGATGGTCACCAGCGGTGTCTTCAGGTCATGCGAAACCGTGTAGGCGAAGCGTTCGAGCTCGGCGTTCTTGGTCTCGAGTTCCGACGAGATTTTCTCGCGTTCGACGATTTCCAGCTGCAGGCGCTCGACCGTGTCGTTCAGCTGTGCCGTGCGCTCGCGCACCGTGGCCTCGAGCGTGTCGCGGGCCTCGCGCAGGCCCTGCTCGAACTGGCGTTTCTCGGTAATGTCCTGCAGCACGCCGAGCGTCAGCGTCACCTTGCCGTCTTTCCGGGCGCGCGCGATGGAGCGCTCGCGCACCCACGCGACCTGGCCGTCGGGATGCACCACGCGGTACTCGGCGTCGAAAGTGTCCGCGCCGGCCTCGATATAGTCGACGATCTTGGCCCGCAGCGTTTCGCGATCTTGCTCGTGTACCGCGTGCAGGTTGTCCTGCTGGGCCTCGACGTAAGCCATGAATTCGTCGACGCTACGGCCGTGGATGCGCGCGTAACCCGGGCTCACGTACAGGAACAGGTCGTTTTCCTCGTCGTTGATGAAATGGCCGATGTCGGTGATCGCCTCGACCTGGCGGGCCAGCTCCTGGCGGGTTTCGAGATCCTGCGCGTGTTCGACCTGCTCGGTAATGTCCTGCAGGATGCCGAAGGCGTCCTGCGCTACCCCGGCGTCGTCGAACTTGAGGATACCGACTTCGCGCAGCCAGCGAACCTGGCCGTCGTTGCGAACGAAACGATACTCGATGCGGTAGCTGCCGGATTGCTGCTGCGCCCGGTAAGCGTCGACATAACGCTCGCGATCGTCGGGGTGAATCATCGCCAGGCTGTTGTTCCAGTCGCTTTGCAGTTCGAGGATCTCTGCCACCGACATGTTGAAAATCCTTGCGTAGCCGAGCGAGCAGGATAGCAGCTGGTTATTGTAATAATCCCACCGGCAGTGGCCGATGTGCGCGATCAGCTCGGTGGCGTCTAACAGCTCGCGCTGCGTCAGCAGCGCATCCAGCTCGGACTCGAGCGCAAGGACGGGATCAGCCGCGTTCGCCTGCTTTGCTTTCAAGGTCGAGGGGTCCGGAAATCTGCTTGCCGGGAGGGCGAGATGCGGGGCAGGCTGCGGTCGATCGAACTCATGCCGCTAGTATAGCAAGCGGAACCGAATGATAGGGCCCGGTACCGACTCCGTCGCGCATCGACGTTGCCAGCCGGTCCTTTTTGCGCGGGAATCCTTAACCAGAAACGGGATGGCAGCGCCGCTGCCATCCCGCGTGTCGGTAAAGAGAAGAGGGACTAATCGTCGTCCTCGTCGTCATCATCCTCATCGTCGTCGTAGAGATCAGCGGCCTTTTTTGCCACGATCCGATGGACTTTGCTGGTCGGATGAATGCCATCCCAGAAAACGAAGCGCTTCGGCTTGTCGCAGATAGCGTCCTCGACAACTCCGAAGGAAATACAGGCCTGCTCGGTTTCGGTAATGCCGAACTGTTCCGGATTGAAATAGACCTCGTTGAGGGCGTCGAACAGGCTCAGTCGAGTAATGGAGATATCGCTGAACAGCATCTCGAGCCCGTCCAGTGTTGTATTGAGATTGTCGTTATGGGTCGTAACCAGAAACTGTGCCGTGCCGATCAGAAAACCTTCGAAGAACACACCCGCTTCAGAACCTTGCTGATCGGCCAGTTTAATGGCGGGTGACAGCGACAGGTCCGGTACGTCGGCGACGAGAAAGTGGCGGGCGCCTTGCATGTAGAGTTGCGCGATCAGGTTGGCCTGGGTGCCAATCGCGTCGGCTATGATCGTTTCCGGATCCGACGTCGGATCGACCGTCGGATCGAGGGCATCGCGAATATCGTTGCCACCAAACTGCAACACGTAGAGCGTATCCGGATCGCCGCCGCCCGGGAAGTCGATCATGTACCTCATGTACTGTTCGATCGCCGACGGACGGGTGCCGAAGGGGCGGGCGCGGGCGCTGCCGAAGGCGTAGTTGGTAAACCTGCCAGGTTTGGCCAGGGCCGGTTTGCCCGAGCGACCAACTTCGAGTTCCCGGGCAAACTTCTGTGCCCAGACCCTGCCGTTGGTAAAGCGAAATCCACCCTTCGACGCATAGGGATCATCAGGAATGACGGCGTAAGGCGCCATTGAAACCTGGTTACCTTCGTCAATGTAGATATTACCGGGATCCGACAGGCTGTCGCCGTAGAATACGATTCGCTTGAATTCGTTTTCGTCGTCATCGGCGTGGGTCATCGCCGGCAGTAGTAGTGCCATAATTGTGAGCCAGGCAAACAGCTGACCTGGATTGCGATTGAAAATTTTCACGTTGCTCCTCCTGTCTTGTTGATCGAACCGCGGAGCCGGGAATTCAATCGCGAGCCCGGGGAGATCCCTTTCCCGTTCGCATCCCTGTCATTGTTATTGGCGTTTGCCGACGAAACCACGGTCGCGCAAGAAGCTACTACACAAGTTTTTCATTGCAACTCATTTTTTGCGTCGTCCGTAAACCGGTACCCGGGGTACCGTTTCGTGATACTCGAAAAAAAACCCCGCCGGGGCGGGGTGACAAGAGGATAAGTCGCGGGG
>JASJCI010000050.1 GCA_030066085.1 Gammaproteobacteria bacterium
AGTGCCCCTCCGACACGGGAAAGTTGTCGTGCAGCGTCAGGCAGAGCTCGTTCTGGTCGAGCACCTCGAAGCGGTCCGCGGGCAGCTCGCAGAAAGGACAACCCGTTTTGCAACCGGTGTCGACTTCACCCGCACCGGGATATTCGCCTTGATCCATTGCCTGTCTCGCCTGCCGGGGGCTGAAAAACGCGCAGTCTAGCACCGCACCCCGGACAACCGAAATACCTCGTTCGGGCTGGGGAAGGCGATGCGATCGTGATACCTTGCGGGTTCTGCTTCGCAGTCATTACCGTTATGTCCGCAACCCGCCGCGTAAATCCCGGCCAGGGCCAGGCGCTAGTCGCGTTCGGCCTCGGCACGCTGTTTTTCGGTTACGCTTTCGTGCAGCGTGTGTCGCCCAGCGTCATGACCGAGGAACTGATGCGCGAATTCGCGGTCGGCGGTGCCGCGCTCGGCTCGCTGTCGGCGTTTTACTTCTACACTTACGCCGCGCTGCAGCTGCCGGTAGGCATGCTGACCGACCGCTTCGGCCCGCGCAAACTGATGAGCTTCGCCGCCGCCCTGTGTGCGCTCGCGGCGGTGGTGTTTGCGCAAAGCGATTCGCTGCTCGGCGCCGCGCTCGGGCGTGCACTGATCGGCGCCACCGTGGCATTCGCTTTCGTCGGTACGCTCGCGATCGCGGGTTACTGGTTCCAGCCCGCGCGCTACGCGATGCTCGCCGGCCTGCTGCAGACGGTCGGCATGAGCGGCGGTATCTTCGGCCAGGCACCGCTGCGCGCGCTGGTCGACGCGGTCGGCTGGCGCGACACGATGCACTGGCTCGCGGGTTTCGCCGTCCTGCTCGCCGTGGCCCTTTACCTGCTGGTACCGAAACGCAGCGATTCGCAGAAGCGCACTACCGCGCCCCCCGGAATTTTCCACGGCCTGCGTGCGGTCACGGCCAACCCGCAGACCTGGATTTGCGCATTGATCGGCTTCGGCATGGCCTCGAGCATGCTCGCCTTCGGCGGACTCTGGGGAGTGCCGTGGCTGCACAGCGCGCTGGGCTACGGCAAGACCGAGGCGGCCGCGATGACCTCGACGATCTTCTTCGGCTGGGCGATCTTTTCGCCGCTGTGCGGCTGGCTGTCCGATCGCATCGGCCGGCGTAACCCGGTGCTGCTGGCCGGCGTCACGACCACCGCGCTGGCGTTTGCGGCGCTCATCTACGCGACCCCGGAGTCTCGTTTCGCGCTGATCGTGCTGCTGTTCGTCATCGGCGCGGGTGGCAGCGCGATGACCGTCTGCTTCGGTTCCGTGCGCGAGCTCAACGCGCTGGATCACAGCAGCACTTCGCTCGGGCTGATGAACATGTGCGTGGTCGGTTCCGGCGCGGTCATGCAGCCGCTGATCGGCTGGCTGCTCGACCTGCAGTGGGACGGACAAATGCTGGACGGTGCCCGGGTCTACTCGGCGGCGGCCTACAGCGGCGCGTTCAGCGCACTGCTGGTATCGATTCTGGCCGCGCTGGTGGCCGGCCTGCTGCTGCGCGAAACCCGCTGTCAACAGCGCGCCTAGGCCCGCACGCGCAGCCGTACAGGCTCGAATCAGTCCAGCGGCACGACCAGGTTCCAGCCGTGGCGGTCCTCGATCCGGCCGCACTGGATACCGGTCAGCTCGTCGTACAGGCGCCGCGTCAGCTCACCCGGCACCGGCGGTGCAATCGAGTGGGTTGCATCGAGATAGCCGATCCGGGCTACCGGGCAGATCACGGCCGCGGTACCGGCGCCGAACACCTCCTCGAGGTCACCGGCGCGCAGGGCATCGATTACCTCGGATATCTCCAGCCGCCGTTCCTCGACCGGCACGCCCCATTCGCGCAGCAGGGTCAGCACGCTGTCACGCACCACGCCGGGCAGGATCGATCCGCCCAGCGGCGGAGTAACCACCCGACCGTCGATGCGGAAGAATATATTCATCGCGCCGACTTCCTCGACGTAACGATGCTCGTTGCCGTCCAGCCACAACACCTGTTCGAAGCCGCGCGCGCGGCTCTCCGCGCCGGGTAACAGGCTGGCGGCATAATTGGCCGCGGTCTTGGCCGCGCCGAGTCCGCCGATACTCGCGGCGCGCGTGTAGCGTTCCTCGACGCGCAGCGACACGCCATCCTGCAGATCGCCGAAGTATCCACCCACCGGCGCGGTCATGATCATGAAACGGTAGGCGTCGGCGGCGCGCACCTCGAGCGTGTTCTCGGTGGCAATCACCAGCGGCCGGACGTATAGCGACTGCCCGGGTGCGCGCGGAATCCAGTCGCGATCGACCCGGATCAAAGCGCGCGTGGCGGCAAACAGGATCTCGCGCATCTGTTCGAGCGGCATGATCGGGATGCACAGCCGCCGGCAGGAATCGTGCAGGCGCTGCGCGTTGCGGTCCGGGCGGAACACGCGCACCTGGCCATCCTCGCCTTGAAAGGCCTTGAAACCATCGAACACGGTCTGGCCGTAATGCAGCGTTACCGTACCCGGCTCGAGATCGAGCGGACCATAGGGGTGGATGCGGGCATCGCGCCAGTCGCCGTCGCGGTAGTCCATGCTGAACATGTGATCGGCAAACACTCGTCCGAAGCCGAGTGCATCGAAGTCGACCTGTCCGAGACGACTGGTCTCGACCGGAGTAAACGGGAAATCAGGGGCTGACACGGGTTCCAGGAGGCTGTCCAAAAGCGGCATGATACGGGCTGAGTCGACAGGAAACAAACCTGACCTGGTGCTTGTCCATTGCATGATTCAGCTGGATAATCGACCGCGTCGGCGGTGTCCCGCGGGGTTAGCTCAGTTGGTAGAGCGTCAGCTTCCCAAGCTGAATGTCGCGAGTTCGAATCTCGTACCCCGCTCCAAACCCTGCGCGTTTTGTTACACTGTCGACCGGTTTCGTGCCGTCGTACTGCCGCCAGCCTGCGCCCGGCGCAAACAGCTCTGCCGGCAGAAAACAGCATCCGGAGGGTTGGACAGATTTCAGCTTTTATCCTGAAAAAAACAATTTACCGATCCGGTTTTAGTAACAGGAGGACCTTATCATACGCGTGCTGAAACGCCTGCTGGTGGCGGTATCCTACGGTCTGCTCGGCAGCATCGTGGTACTGGTCGGTCTGTATATTTACCAGCAGCAAAACCGACCGGATCTCAAGCTGTGGCACCGCGCCGTGCTGGATGCCGAGTTTCACGCCGACCTCGCGATCAACGACATCGAAGCCTACCTCGAGTTGGAAGAGCGGCTGTTTGCGCAACTCGATCAGCAGGTTTATGCACAAATCGACGCAACTGACCGCAGGCAGGTCAACCGCTATTCGAAAGGCAGCCTGACCGATCCGGGCGGCTATCGGCAGAACTGGAACCGCAGCTTCCTGCTCTCGCATGACGAGCCGGCAGCCGGTGCCGTCCTGCTACATGGCCTGTCGGACTCCCCCTACAGTCTGCGCGCACTGGGCCAGCAGCTGCATGCGCGGCAGTTCGAGGTCATTGGACTGCGTCTGCCCGGACACGGCACCGCACCTGCCGGGCTGAAAAATGTTTCCTGGCGCGATTTTGCGGCTGCGGTCAGGCTGGCTGTGACCAGCATGCGAGCACGCATTGGCCCGGATCGCCCGCTGTACCTGGTGGGCTATTCCAACGGCGCGGCACTGGCGGTCGATTATTCGCTGGCAATACTCGAGGGCGAGGATATGCCGGCCGCGGACGGCCTGGTGTTACTGTCACCCGCCATGCAGGTGCCCCCGATTGCGGCCCTTGCGGTCTGGCAGGCACGCTTTGCCAGGTTATCAGGGCTCGAAAAACTGGGCTGGACGGATATTCAACCGGAATTCGATCCCTATAAATACAATTCGTTCACGGTCAATGCCGGGGACCAGATTTACCAGTTAACCAGTGATATATCCGCACGCCTGGAACGGCTTGGCGGAGCGGGCGGTGTCTCCGGCTTTCCCAAAACAATAGCTTTCCAGTCGGTCGTCGATGCCACCATCAAACCGTCGACACTGGTCGATGTTTTGTTCACGAGGCTGGCGCCGGGCGGCCACGAACTGGTGTTGTTCGATGTCAATCGGCATTCCAATGCCGAGCCGCTGTTGCGCGCAGACCCCGAGAATTCGATCACCAGTCTGCTTGCCCGCCCGAAGCTACCATTTACCCTGACGCTGGTAACGAACGCGAGCGTAACCTCGCAAGAAATCATTGCCCGTACCAGGCCGGCAGGCGCGGAGGCAGCCTACGATGATGCCATTGGTCTGGCCTGGCCTGCCGGGTTGTTCTCGTTGTCCCATGTTGCGCTCCCGTTCCCGCCCGACGATCCCATCTACGGCGCAGAACCGCAAATCGACTCGGCGGCAAAAGGTATAGCCCTGGGCAGTATTTTCATTCGCGGTGAACGCAACCTGTTGCAAATACCGGACAACTATTTCCTGCGCCTGCGGTACAACCCGTTTTTCGAATACCTCTCTCGCAGGGTCATGCAATTCATCCCCGGCTGAAAGTCGCGAGTGCGATCCGCTTAACCCGCTCCGGCGCCGACGCCCCGCTCCGCCTCGCCGCACACAGTAAGGTGCTGTTCGCGCAAACGAGGCCGTCTGCCAAAAATACTCGTCGTCGCCCGCTTCAGCGGCTAAGCTGCCCGCTTCGACGCCCGGAGTCACCAGTACTTGCGCTATCGCAATAACAACCTGCTCGGTATCGGCCTGATGGTAATGGCAACCCTGTTGTTTGCCACCATGGACGCGGTTGCCAAGTCGCTGGTTACTGCCGACCTGCACGCGGCCCAGGTGATCGCGGTGCGCAGCTGGATTATCCTGCCGCTGATCCTGCTGACACTCGCCCTGCGCGGTGAACTCGCGGCGCTCAAAACCGCCCGTCCAGGCCGTCACCTGCTGCGCGGCATGGTCGGCTGCATCGCGCCGCTGTGCTTTTTCAGCGCGCTGAAAACGCTGCCGCTGGCAGATGCCACGGTGGTTTTTTTCAGTTCCGCCTTCATGCTCACCGCTGCCTCGGCGCTGATTTTGCGCGAACGGGTCGGCATCCACCGCTGGAGCGCGGTGGTACTCGGATTCGCCGGTGTCGTGATCGCGATGAACCCGACCGGCGGCGGTGACATCGTTGGTTACCTGCTGGTGCTGATCGCAACTTTGATTTACGCGCTGATATTTATCACCGGCAAGCAGCTGTCGCGGCAGGACTCGGTAATCCTGCTGGTGTTTTCGCTGCACCTCGGCATGGGCGTGGTCGCGACTGCACTGCTGCCATGGGTATGGCAACCGATGAGCCCGGCGATGCTGGTCGAAACGGTTCTGCTCGCAACCCTCGCGCTGGCCGCGCATTACGCCTTCGCGGCTGCCTTTGCGCGCGGCGATGTTTCGGTGCTGGCGCCGTTCGAGTACACCACGCTGCTGTGGGCGGTAGCCCTCGGCTACCTGCTGTGGGGTGACCTGCCCGGCGTCGAGGCCTGGCTTGGCGCAGCCATCATCATCGCCTGCGGCATTTACGTCGCCCACCGCGAGGCACTGCACCGCCCGCGCGGCTAAGCCGGTTGCCTTCCAGCGGGGATCTCCACTACCATGCCGGCATGGTGCTGTTAAACGAGGTCCCCGAACCGGAACGCACGGTCATTGCCGGGCTGGACCTGCCGCGCTTCGAAAAAACACCGTTTACTCCCGCAGCCGTTCCCGCCCGGCGTCGCGTAGCGCTGCTGTCCAGCGCCGGCCTGATCCTGCGCGGCGAGCGCCCCCTGCTGGCGCGCGATGCCGGCTACCGCGAACTGCCGGCGGATACCGCCGAGGGCGATATTCTCTGCAGCCACGTATCGACCAACTTCGACCGTACCGGCTTTCAGCAGGACCTGAACGTGGTGCTGCCGCGCGACCGGCTGCGTGAACTGGCGGAAGCCGGGGATATCGGCGCCGCCGCCGATACCCACTATGCCTTCATGGGCGCTACCGATCCCGCGGCGCTGGCGGACAAGGCGCACGAACTCGGCGGCAAGCTGCTTGCTCTGGGGGTCAATACGGTCGTGCTGGCGCCGGTGTGACCGGCCTGTACGCGCGCCGTGAGCGCGCTCGCGCACTACCTCGAAGGTGACGGCCTCGCCACCACCCTGGTAGCGCTGGTGCGCGAGCACGCGCTTGCGATGCGGCCGCCACGCGCACTGTGGGTTCCGTTCGAACTCGGGCGGCCGTTCGGCGCACCCGGCAATGCGGCGCAGCAGGCGCGTGTACTGCGCGCCGCGCTGGCACTGCTCGACCGTCCGGGACCGGGCCCGCTGCTGGAGGATTTCGCCGACGCCGACGCCAGCCCCGCCGACGATCCCGACTGGCGCTTCGCGGCCGCGCTCGACGCCGACGATGTCATCGCGGAAGCGCGTGTTCTCGAGGAGCTGTGGCGCGTGGCAAGCGGACAGCGCGGCTTCACCACGGTCGGTATCAGCGGTTTTTCCCCGCGCGCGGCGGTCGAATTCATCGCGCGTTACTTCGACGACGAGCCGATGCCGAATCCCGCCGGCATGGCGCGTGTCAGCCGCGCGCGCTACGCGATCGACGACATCAAGGCCGCCTACCTGGAGACCGCTGCACTGCTGGGCGGCCATCCATCGAGCCGGCAACTGCTGGACTGGTTCTGGGAGACCACGCGCGCCGGCGCCCTGCTGCGCGACTTCAACGAGCGCGCCTACCGCAGTGAAGACCGCAACCTGCGCCTGATCTCGGGCAGCCTGGTGCCGGCCGAGCGCAGCATCCGCTTCCGCGGCCGCTAGGGTTACCGCGTCGACAACGCGGCGATAGCGGGACGGCTGCCCTATTCGCGGACCGCCTCGGCCTCGATCTCGACCTGGAATTCGGGCGCCGCGAGCGCGGCGATCTCGAGATAGGTATTGGCGCACAGGTGACCTTCGAGCATTTGATCGCGCACCCGGCGGTAGAGCGCCACCTGCCCTGGCACAGTGACGTAAATCGTGGCTCGCACCAGGTCGGTCCTGGCGAAACCGCCCGCGTCGAGGACCGCGAAAACGTTTTCCCAGGCCTGGCGCATCTGCGCCTCGAGGTCACCCGCGAGGCTGCCGTCGGGGCGTAACCCGAGCTGGCCGGCGACGACAATTCGCTCGGACGCCGCGGCGTGCACCACTCCCTGGGCGTAACGGGATGCCGGTTTGACGACCGTGTCGGGATTCAGGATTTTCATATTTGCTCCGCTGGTTAAATCCGGTTTCGACGAATTTGCGCTCAATCGCGATAGCAGGCGCCGAGGCGATCGAGTTTACGCAGCCAGCCCTCCCACTGCAGGGTACCGTCGAATGCATACTCGTTGTTCGGATCAGAAGTGAATTCAAGCGCCAGCCGCTCGGCGTCGGCCACCGGGAAAGACAGCACCCGGCGCCCGCTTTGCTGGGCACTCAGCTGACACTGACAGGCGTACTCCAGCGTAATTGCGAGGAACAGCGTTTCAGCGACGTTTTTCCCCGCGATCAGGATGCCGTGATTGCGAATCATCGCGATCTTGCGCTGACCCATCGCGGCCACGATATCGGTTACCGCGTCGGTATCGTTACCAATATCGCAGGGCACGTAGACTATTTGCCCGAGCACGATCAGCGCGTGCTGAATTACCGGTTCGAGGCCGGTTTCCAGCGATGCCACCACGGTACTGGCGGGAACATGCGTGTGCAGCACGCAGTTGACGTCGCCACGCGCCGCCAGCACGCCGCGCGCCTGCGCGCAGGAGGCGTAGTTGAGCGGACGCCCCGGGCCCGCGTCCGGGGTTTCGTCGAAGCGCAGCTTGACCAGGTCGGAGGCACGGACTTCATCGAAAAAAGTCCGGTAGGTCTTGAGCAGGTAAGCGTCGGCTTCGTCGGCGACACGCAGCGCGAGCACACCTTCGACCATGTCGGTCAGGCCATAGAGTTCGAGTAAATGATGACCGGCGGCACACTCGAACCGGCTCTGCCACTCGGCCTGCGACATGCCGTCCGGCCGCTTGCACGGATCGGTTATTGAAACACTCATCGGCGGGGGTCTCCAACAGGGTATCGACTCGCATTATAGCGAAGCAACCCGGGCAGGCACGCGGCGCAGCCAGGTCGCTGGATTGAACTTGACCACAATCGACCGACTGCTTACGATGACTGAATTATAACTACAAAACTAGTTTTATAGTCATGGGCTACGCATCCAACACATACGGGGCATCGTGCCGCACGCCTGCCACGGGTCGAATGTCGCGCCGGCTGGTTGGCCGCAATCCGTCGCATTACCGGGGTGTCGACCATGGCTGAACCCGCCGACCTGCGCCAGTTGCCGCGGTCAACCGAACTGGCGCCGGCCGAGGCGGCCAGGGCGTTTGCCGCGGTGGGCTCCGAGCCCCGCCTGGCCGTGCTGCTGGCACTGGTGCGTGCCGGTACCGGCGGCCTGACCACGGGCGAACTGATCGAGCGCCTCGACATGCCGGCATCGACCCTGGCCCACCACCTGCGGCTGCTCGATCGCGGTGGCGTCATCCGGCAGGAAAAACGTGGTCGCTACGTACTAAACCGCGCCAGTTTCGACCGCATCCAGTCGCTCGCGGCTTTCCTGCTGGCCGAGTGCTGCGCCGATACCGGTGAAAACTGCTAGGCAAGATATCATGAAACGTATTCATATCGGCACCTACGTGGATGACCTCGAGCGGGCGATCGAATTCTATTCGCGCCTGTTCGGCACACCCCCCAGCCTGCAGCGGCCGGGCTACGCGAAGTGGATGCTCGACGATCCGCGGGTGAATTTTTCCATCGATACCCATGACGGCCCGCCGGGCGCGGCGCACTTCGGCATCCAGGTCGACAGCCGCGAGGAGCTGGACGCGGCGCGCGCGCGAATCGACGCCGCCGGTCTCGTGCGCACAGACCAGGATGACCTGGTCTGCGGCTACCAGTTGCAGCACAAGTCCTGGGTGCAGGCGCCGCACGGCGTGATGTGGGAAACGTTTTTTACCGCCGGCGTGGTCGACGATACCGATTACGGTGACCCTTCGATGCCGCTGTTCGACCAGCCCGAGGACCGCAACCGATGATCCAGGATACCCCGCGCAAGCTCGTCGCCGAACTGATCGGCACTGCCTTCCTGCTCGCTACCGTGGTCGGGTCGGGCATCATGGCGGAAAACCTGGCCGACGGTAACGTCGCGATCGCGCTGCTCGGCAACACCATTCCGACCGGCGCGATCCTGGTGGTACTGATCGTACTGTTCGGCCAGGTTTCCGGCGCGCACTTCAACCCGGCGGTAACGGTCGCCTTCCTCGCCCGGCGCGAAATTAGCGCTGGCCTGGCCATTGCCTATATCGCGGCGCAGATCGCGGGCGGCCTGCTCGGTACCTGGGCCGCCCACCTGATGTTCGAACTCGACGTGCTGCAGTTCTCGAGCAAGCTGCGTACCGGGCCGGCCCAGTGGTTCGCCGAGGTAGTCGCGACCTTCGGCCTGCTGATGGCGATCTTCGGCGCGCTGCGCTGGCGTCCCGATTTTGTGCCCTTTTCGGTCGGACTCTACATTACGGCGGCTTACTGGTTCACCGCCTCGACCAGTTTCGCCAACCCGGCGGTCACGCTTGCGCGCAGCTTCACCGACACCTTCAGCGGCATAACCCCGGCGCACATGCCGATGTTCGTCGGCGCGCAACTGGTCGGCGCCCTGCTGGCGACGGTGGTATTCGGCTGGCTCTACGCCAGCCGGCCACGTCAGGGTTGATTCGGCGCCGACCATGGCCCCGCGGCGCTTGCGGCGACCCGGCTGAACAATCAGAATAGACGCCTTTGCGACGCTGCCCGAGATATGCCGAAAGTCGACAGTGAACTGGTCGGGGATGCCTGGCCGCTGGCCCATCCGGGCGAAGACCCCGTGCTCTACGGCAGCGTCAGCCTGGAACCGACCGGCGCCTTCGAGGCGCGCAGCCTGCAGACCTTTTCGCTGACCTATACCGCCGGTCGCTTCGGTCTCGACGATACCGGTTCGATCAAGATCGTGCATCGCTATTCCAACGACTGGGGCTGGCTGCAGACCGAGGATCCGGCCGCGGTCAATTACGTCAGCGCGTCGGCCAGCAACGGCTCGCGCCTGCACCTGGTATACGAGAACGGTGGCGAGCAGCGGCCATGGTACCGCTCGCTGACGGTCATGGTGCGCGGCGACGGCCTGTACGAGGGCGATCGCATCACGATCGTGTTCGGTGACCGCGCGGGCGGTTCACCCGGGCTGAAGCTGCAGACTTTTTGCGAAAGCGGCTTCGAATTCAAGGTACTCGCCGATGTCTGCGCCACCGGGCACTACATGCCGGTGCCGGACACGCCGGCGATCGAGATCGTGCCCGGCCCGGCGCACGCCTGGAAAGCCGTGCTGCCGAGCCTGCGTCGACCCGGCGAACCGTTTCGCCTCGGTATCAAGGCCGAGGATCTGTGGGGCAACCCGACCGCGCAGGCCCGGGCGCGGCTGCGCCTGCGCGCCTCGCTGCCGGTGACGGGTCTGCCCGAAGAGATCGACTTCGGTCCCGGTGAACGCGCCCTCGTAATCGACGATCTGTCGGTCGACACCGAGGGCGTATTGCGCATCGGCATCGAGGACCAGCATGGCGGGTTGCTAGCCGAAGCCGGACCACTGGTGCTGCGGGCCGGTGATTACGCCGGCTTCTGGGGCGACATGCACGGCCAGAGCGGTGAATCGGTCGGCATCAACACCGCGCAGGAGTACTTTCACTTTGCGCGCAACCTGTCCTTTCTCGACGCCACCGGCCACCAGGCCAACGATTTCCAGATCAACCAGGCCTTCTGGCAGCTGGTCAACGACCTTTCGGCCGAGTACCACGAAGATCATCGCTTCGTCACCCTGCCCGGCTACGAATGGTCGGGCAATACCGCCGTCGGCGGCGACCGCAACGTCTACTTCCGCGAGGAAGGGCGCCAGATCCGGCGCTCGTCGCACGCGCTGCTGCCCGACCGCAGCGACATACACACCGACGCCACCACCGCGTCGCAGCTGTTCGCGGACCTGCAGGAGGAGGACTGCGTGGTTTACGCGCACGTCGGCGGGCGTTATGCCGACATCCGCCAGGCGCACGATCCCAGGCTGGAAACCGCGATGGAGATTCACTCCGCCTGGGGCAGCTTCGAATGGCTGCTGACGGACGGCTTCGAGCTGGGTCATCGCTGCGGCGTGGTCTGCAACAGCGACGGCCACAAGGGTCGACCCGGCGCCAGTTATCCCGGCGCCGCCAGTTTCGGCGCTTACGGCGGCCTGACCTGTTTCCTGACCGACGAACTGACCCGCGACGGCCTGTTCGAGTGCCTGCGCCGGCGCCACTGTTACGGCACCACCGGCAATCGCCTGCACCTCGACGTGCGCGCGCGCTTCACCGGCGGCGCCAGCCTGTACCGGCGCGATCCACGTTATTTCGAGGTTGCAGCGCAGCGGGTCGACTCGGTCATGATGGGCGATATCGCGCAGACCGACGATGCCGTTATCGAGCTCGACATCGAGTGTATCGCCCCGGCGCCGATCGAGCGTATCGACCTGTTGAACGGCGCCGAGGTCGTCGCGACCCTGCGCAGCTTCGAGCACACCGACCTCGGCCCACGCCTGCGCGTGGTCTGGCAGGGTGCCGAGTACCGCGGCCGCGGGCGTAAAACTACCTGGCGCGGCGAAATCGGCTTCAGCGGCATGCGCATCGGCCGCATCGCGCCGATCAACGCCTGGAATCACGAGCGACCAACCGAACTGCACGGGCAGGAGCGGGTGACCTTCGATACGATCACGACCGGTAACTTCGGTGGTTTCGATGCCTGGTACGAAGCCGATGGCGACGCGCGCCTGCGGATCGACAGCAATCACGTCGCGGCCGAACTCGCGCTGCAAGACATCGGGCTCGAGGACACGATCCTGGACGCCGGCGGACTCGAGCGACGCCTGCGCCTGTTTCGCCTGCCCGCGCAGCTCGACTGCCGCAGGCTTCAGCAAACCGTGCGGGTCGAGCTCAGGGCGGTCGGTGACAACCCGCTGTGGGTGCGCGTCACCACCGAGGACGGCTTCAACGCCTGGTCGAGCCCGATTTTCGTCTACCGCGAAGCGGCCGTTGGCTGAATCGAAGCTGTCCGCCGTGCGCCGGCGGGCCGCGGCTGCCGGCGCACGGCAGTCGATCTTCGGTTGTTGGCGCCGGTGGCGGCAGGCGGCCGGCTAAAGAGACTGTCGACACCTGTCAGCAACCCCGCGTCACGGTCAAAACCCGACCGCATGCCGCCCAGGTCAAGCGTTTGCCGGTTTTTTCCCGGAGTCTGGATGGCCTGGCAATCGATGCGGATGCTTTTCGCGCTAGAATACCGCCATTGCAGGCAAAACCGGAGCTTGACGCCGGCATGCCGCGAACCAGTCAAAGGAGAATACGAAATGACCTGGACCATCTACCTCTCGGGCGAAATCCACACGGACTGGCGCGACCAGATCATCGCCGGCGCGCGCGCGCTCGACCTGCCGGTCGAATTCACTTCCGCGGTTACCGATCACGAAGCCAGCGACGCGGCCGGCGACATGCTCGGCCCTGAGTCGGACGGCTACTGGCGTGACCACAAGTCGTCGCGGGTCAACTCGATCCGCACCCGCACGCTGCTGCAAAAATGCGATCTCGCGGTTATCCGTTTCGGCGACAAGTACCGCCAGTGGAACGCCGCGTTCGACGCGGGTTACTGCACCGCCATCGGTAAACCCTACGTGACCCTGCATGCCGACGACATCGTGCACCCGCTGAAAGAGGTCGATGCAGATGCGCTGGCCTGGGCCGAGACGCCATCGCAAGTGGTCGAAATCCTGCGCTACGTCACGACGTCCTGAAGTCGTGGGGCGCGCCTGGCCGCTGCTGTTGATGCTCGGCTTCTGTCCCGCCCTGTCGGCCCAGTCCCAGTTCAGCTTCGATCCGCAACGGTCCGCGGGCATCGCTCCGCCCGCGACACTGCTCGCGACCTGGGGCAGTCCCGGCCAGTGCGCCGCGGCCGGTGCCGACAGTGCGGCGCTGCATCGCCACCCCTTCGAAATCAGCCGCGAGTGGCTGCGCCAGGGGCCGATCTACTGTTACCTGACCTGGCTGTCGAACCAGGAGTTGGCCGATGGCTCGGAAACCCAGGTATTCGCCCAATGCGGCGAAGATACCCTGCGCGAGTACCGGGTGTTTTTCCTGCTGCGCGATCAGCGCCTGCAGATTCGCTGGTCGGAAAACTTTACCACCGCCGAGCTCGAGCGCTGCTGAGCCGACCGCCCGCCGCTAAACCAGCGATAGCAACGCCCCGCCCAGCGCCGCCAGCACGAGCACGCGGGTGATGCCCCAGTGCAGTCGCAACAACAGCAATGCGCACAGCAGCGCCAGCACCAGCGCGCGCCAGTCGAGCGATGCCAGCGCCGGCTGCCACCAGCCGACCGGTCCGACGTTCGCTCGCTCGAGATCGCCGAAAAAGACCTGCAGCGCGAACCAGATCGACAGGTTCAGGATTACGCCCACCACCGCCGCGGTGATCGCGTTTAGCGCGCCGCGCAGCCGTCGCTGGGCGCAGATCCACTCGATGTAGGGCGCGCCGACGAATATCCACAGGAAACAGGGCGCGAAGGTCATCCACAAGGTCACCAGAGCGGCCAGCAGGCCATATTCGAAACCGCCGGCGCGATATCCCGCGAGGTAGCCGACGAACTCGGTCACCAGGATCAACGGACCGGGCGTGGTCTCGGCCAGGCCGAGGCCGTCCATCATTTCGCCGGCGCTGAGCCAGCCGAACTCGCCCACCGCGGCCTGGCCGAGGTAGGCCAGCACCGCGTAGGCGCCGCCGAAGGTGACCACCGCCAGCTTGGAAAAAAACAGCCCGATTTCGACCAGCAGGTCATGCCCGCCCATCGCCGCCAGCAGCCCCAGCGGCAGCCACCAGACGACAAGCCAGGTCAGCGTGGTGGCGAGCGTGCCAGCGAGCGAAATCCTCGGTGCCGCCACGCTTTCACCGATCGCTTCCGTCCCGGCGAGGACGAATCCCAGCGCGGCCGCAGCCACCACGATCAGCGGAAACGGCACCGCGAGGAGAAATATCGCGACGAACGCGAGGCCCGCGATGACCCAGTGCACGGCGCTGCCCAGCGCGCGGCGCGCCACCTTCAGCAGGGCCTCGATGACGATGATGATCACCGCCGCCTTGATGCCGAGAAACAGCGCGGCCACCAGCGGCACGTCGCCGTACCAGGCGTACACCGCGGCCAGCAGCAGGATCACGCAGGCGCCCGGCAACACGAACAGCAGGCCGGCGATCAGCCCGCCGATCACGCCGTGCAGGCGCCAGCCGACATAGGTCGCAAGCTGCATCGCTTCCGGCCCCGGCAACAGCATGCAAAAACTCAACGCGTTTAGATATTGTTGTTCGCCGAGCCAGCGCCGGCGATCGACGAACTCCTGGTGCATCAGCGCAATTTGTGCCGCCGGCCCGCCGAACGACAACAGGCCGATCCGCAGGCAAACGCTGAACAACAGCGCGAGTCCCGGCCGCACGGGTTCGACGGCCGGGGAATCCAGCGCGGTCACGTTCGGCCTCCGTCTCGCGCCAGCGGCCAGTCGTGGGTTTCGTCGGTCGCATCGCGCGCCCAGCGAAAAAACGCGTCGTACAGCGTCATACCGGCGTCCAGCATCTCGATGTCGTCGCGATACATCCGCGACAAGCCGAGCGATGCCGCCAGCAGGCCGTGCGCCTGCGGCGCCAGTTCGAGGCGGTTGGTATCGGCCGCGCGCACGATCGTCGCCAGCCGCGCGAGGGCGTCGAACTCGAGACCAAACTCGTCGATCAGCGTATCGAAGGTGCAGCGATCACCGCGGTGCGACCAGAACACGTCCTCGACATCGAATGGCGTGGCATCGAACTTTTCCGCGACTGCCAGCACCTCGGACGGCGCGACGAACAGGAAACTGGCGGCAGGATCGATGAAGCGGCGAATCAGCCAGGGACAGGCCAGCCGATCTACCTTGGGCCGATGACGGGTTACCCAGCGAGTGCCGCCGATAGCCCCGGGCGCCGGCAGAAGATCCGCGCGCAGGCGCGGTAACCCGGCGTCACGCCAGCCGAAGTGACCGCCCTCGAGCGATTCGGCGGCAATACCGTGACAGCGCAACAGGGCGACAAATCCCTGGCTGAGTTTCCTGCCTTTCTGGCAATACACCACCACGCGCTGACCGGATAGTCGGTCGAGCAGGACTTCAGGCGAATCGTGCGGGTGGCGAAAAGCGCCCGGCACAAGGTCGGGGTCGAATTCGAAATCCTCGTCGATCCGGACATCGATCAGCACGGGAGCGGCCGGTGTGCCGATCAGGCGGGCGAGCTGGCTTACGGTAATCTGGTTGGGTGAAGGCATAACGCATCCTCGGGTCAAGGGTGCCGACACGGCTGAGCCGCGCGACACGCAGGTTCACGGATGCGAATCTTGGGCTTGCGCCTCACGGGGCGTTCGCCGGCCCCATGGACGAAGTATCGCGAATAACCGGCCGGCTTTCAACGCCCCTTCCGGATCATGGTTATGTCCGACCGCGAGTTTCGTATAATGCCGGCCCTGACTTACCAGCCCGGGAGACCGTTCATGCCAGGATCACAGAAATTCAGTTTGACCAACCGCTCGGTGGTGGTGGTCGGTGGCGGTTCGGGTATCGGCAAGGCGGTAGCCCGTGCCAGCGCCGCGGCCGGCGCAAAGGTCGCAATCGCCAGCCGCAACCTCGACAAGCTTGCCGCCGCTGCCGACGAAATCGGCGGCAACACCGCTTACGCCGCGCTCGACATGACCGACGCGAACGCGGTCGAAAACTGGGCCGGACAGCTCGCAGGCGTCGACCACCTCGTCATTTCCGCCTCCAGCGCCGCCCACGGACCGTTCGCCGAGCTGCCGCTGGACGCGTTACGCGGCATGTTCGACGCCAAGTTTTTCGGACCCTACTCGGTCGCGCGCGCGGTTTTACCGAAAATCGCGCCGGGTGGTTCGATCACGTTTTTTTCCGGCGTACTGAGCCGCCGTCCCGGCGAAAACTGCTCCGGGCTCGGCGCGGTCAACGGCGCGGTGGAATCGCTCGCGCTGGCGCTGGCGCTGGAACTGGGTCCGGCGATCCGGGTCAACTGCTGTTCGCCGGGCATGGTTCGTTCCGAGGCTTACGCGGCCCTGCCCGCCGACGCGCGCGAGGAGATGTATGCCAGCACGGGCGCGTCGCTGCCGGTCGGGCGCGTCGGCGAAACCGATGAAATTGCCCACGCCGTACTGTTCATGATGACCAATCCCTACCTGACGGGACAGGTGGTGGACGTCGACGGCGGCCACATGATCCGCCAGTACGCGACTCGTTGAGCGGCGCTCGACCGACACCTGTCAGCGGCCCCGCTCAGTCCGCTGGCGGTGCGTAGGCGCCGTCCTCGTCGTGGGTTTCGCGACCGCTCAGCGCCGGCGTGAATATACACACCAGCTTCATGCGCGTGTCGGCCTTGAGGCGATGCTTTTCGTTGCCGTCGAGCACGTAGATCGAGCCGGGCGCAAGCGCGAACACTTCTCCCGTACCGAGGTTTTCGACCTCGCCCTCGCCTTCGACCACGTAATTGGCCTCGACGTGGTACTTGTACCACAGCACCTGCTCCGAGCCCGCCTCGACCGTGGTCTCGGTGACCGTGAAACCGACGCCGTCCTCGGCCAGCAGGAAACGGCGGCTGGCCCACACCGGTCCGCGCACGTCGCGCTCGGTACCCAGCAACTGCTGCAGCGTTCTGACAATCATGTCACTACCTCCCCTTGCGATCGCGGCAGTATAGAAAAGACGCGCGCGGATTGCGACGCACCTGCAAATTACCCCCGGAATCGCTACCATTGGCCTAAATCCAGCGGGATCCAGCTATGAACGACAATTCGCCGCCCACCACCGGCAACAGTTTCGGCAGCGCGGCTTACGGCGGTGACAACTGGTCGCCGCGCGAATCCTCGCACGCCGATGAAATCGGCACCATCTGGGCCGACTACCGCATCGATTCCGAGTGGCGGCGGCTGCGCTCGGTACTGCTGCATCGGCCCGGCGAGGAACTGCATGCCTCGCTCGACGACCCCGACGCGGTGCAGATGCTGGCCGCGGTCGACGTCGGCCGTGCGCAGGAGGAGCACGACCGCATGGCCGAGGCCTATCGCGATGCGGGAGTCGAGGTCCACTGCGTCGATGCACCGGATCCCTGCCCGCCGAACCTGATGTTCTGCGCCGACCTGTTCGTCATGACGCCGCAAGGTGCGATCCTCGCGCGGCCCGCGTCCACCGTGCGCGCAAGCGAGGAGCGCGTGGTGGCCAAGCGTCTCGCCACGCTCGGCATCCCGATCCTGAAAACCCTGACCGGCACGGCGACCTTCGAGGGCGCCGACCTGATGTGGCTGGACGAAAAAACCGCGATGATCGGCCGCGGGCCGCGTACCAACCAGGCCGCGATCGACCAGGTCGGCAACCTGTTCGCCGAGCTCGGGCTAGAACTGATCGCGGTCGACATGCCGTTCGGCACGATGCATTTCATGGGCATGCTGCGGATCGCCGATCGCGACCTCGCGATCGCCTGGCCACGGCGCACACCGCACGCAACCGTGCGCGCGCTCGAGGAGCGCGGCTACCGCGTTGCGTTCGCGCCCTTCGGCGACGAACCGGAAAGCTACCGCGGGATCAACTTCGTTACCCTCGCGCCCGCTCGCATCCTGATGGTTGCCGGCCTGCCGCGCGTGCAGTCATGGTTCGAAGGCCTCGGCATCGAATGCCTGCTGACGCCCACCGACGAGCTGTCGAAGGCGGCCGGCAACGTGGGCTGCCTCAGCGGCGTGCTCGCGCGGGATCCGGCCTGAAACCCTCGCGCGGAGTTCACTTTCCGTGGCGAGTCATGCACACTAGCGCCGAATCTCTGCCGCGGGAAGCATCTTGAGTTCGGACATCGAAAAACGCGTTGCCGATTTACTTCGGCACGATATCGGCAGCGCGCTGAGCGGTCGCCGGGTCGGCCTCGAAAAGGAAAGCCTGCGGGTTGCCACCGACGGCGGCATCGCGCAGACGCCGCATCCGCACGGGCTCGGATCGGCACTGACCCACCCGAGCATCACCACCGATTATTCCGAGGCCCTGCTGGAACTGGTGACTCCGCCATTCGAGCATTTCGGCGACACGCTGGGCTACCTCGACGACACCCAGCGCTTCGTCTACGGCCAGCTGGACAACGAAATCCTGTGGGCGACGAGCATGCCCTGCGTGGTCGAGGGTGACGCCAGCATACCGCTGGCGCAGTACGGCAACTCGAATGCCGGCCTGATGAAGACCGCCTATCGACGCGGTCTCGGCCACCGCTACGGCCGCATGATGCAGGCGATCGCCGGCGTACATTTCAACTATTCCTATCCCGAGAACTTCTGGCACCTGCTGCAGGAACAGGTCGGCGATCGCCGCGACTACCAGGAATTCGTGTCCGAATCCTACCTCGCGATGGTGCGCAACCTGCAGCGCTACGGCTGGCTGGTGCCCTACCTGTTCGGCGCGTCGCCGGCTATCTGCGCCTCTTTTCTCGGCGCTTCGCCGACCTCGCTGGAAAGGTGGTTCGAGTTTTCCTATTACGCGCCCTACGCGACTTCGCTGCGCATGGGCGACATCGGCTACCAGAACAGCAAGGAGGGCGAAGCCGGTATCCGGGTCGACTACAACAGCCTGCAGGGTTACGTCGACAGCCTTGCCTGGGCCATTTCGACGCCCTACCCGGATTACGAGAAAATCGGCCTGTACGCCGACGGCAAGCGCCAGCAACTGAACGCCAATATCCTGCAGATCGAAAACGAGTACTACTCGAGCGTGCGGCCGAAACAGATTCTGCAGGGCGAGGAGAAGCCGTCGCTGGCGCTGGCCCGCCGCGGGGTCGCCTACATCGAGCTGCGCTCGCTCGACGTCAATGCCTACGAACCGCTCGGCATCAGCGAGGAACAGATGCGCTTTCTCGAGTCCTTCCTGCTATTCAGCCTGCTCGAGCCGAGCCCGCCTTACGAGGATCGCGAGCTCGCCGGCATCCGCCACAACATCAACGCCGTCGCCGAGCGCGGGCGCGATCCCGGGCTGCTGCTGCGGCGCAATGGCGAGGAGGTCCTGCTGCGTGACTGGGCGCGCGAGATATTCGACCGCATGCTGCCCGGCTGCGAGTTACTGGACCGGGCCGGTCGCCGCGACTGCTACCAGGACGCGCTCGGCGAACAGCGCGCCAAGATCGAAGATCCCGACCGCACCCCGTCGGCGCGCATGCTTGCGGACATGCAGGAAAATCGCGAGGAGTTTTATCACTTCGCCCTGCGCATGTCGCGCCAGCACCAGGCGTTTTTCGCCGGGCGACCACTGGCGGCGGATCGCCAGGCCGAGTTCGAGGCCATGGCGCGAGAATCGATCGAGCGCCAGCAGGCTATCGAATCAGCCGACACGATTTCGTTCGAAACCTTTCTCGACAACTACTTCGCCCAGGGCTGAAATCCGTTCTGTCCGGCCAAACCGAAGCTGCTGCGACCCTGGCGCAACGGCTTTAGCCCAGGTACTCCTTCAGCCAGCGACGATAATCGGCGTCCCGCGTAAGCGCGGCCATGGTATCGGCATCCGCGATAGCGGTCAGTTCCGCCGGCGGCACGCCGTCGCGCAGGGCCTTCAAGGTTGCGTACATCGCCTGCACCGCGGCCATGAACGGCTGGTGGCCCTGCAGGCAGATGCGCACGCCGCGCGCGGCGAGGTAAGCGGCATCAAGCAGGTCCGGGCCGGAACCACCGAGCATGATCGGCACATCGATCTCGGCCGCGATCGCGTCGAGGTCCTCGCGCGTTTTGACCCCGACGAACATGATGCCATCGACACCGGCATCGACGTAGGCCCGGGCACGCTCGATACCGGCGGCGACGCCTTCGTGCGGTACCGCGCCGGTGCGCCCGAGTATCACCAGGTCCTTGTGCTGGCGCGCCGCCAGCGCCGCCTTCATCTTGCCGACGCTCTCGTCGATCGACAGGAACTCGGTACCGCTGCCGCCGAAGCGCTTCGGCAGCAGCGTATCCTCGATCGTCAGGCAGGCGACACCGGCGGTTTCCAGTTCCTCGACACAGCGGCGCACGTTGAGCGCATTACCGTAACCGTGGTCGGCGTCGACGATCAACGGCAGCTCCGCGGCGCGGCAGATGCGCTGCGCCTGCGCGGCGAACTCGCTCAGCGTCAGCAGGATCAGGTCGGGCGCGCCCAGCACGGTAAACGACGCGATCGAGCCCGCGAACATGCCGCTTTCGAAACCGAGCGATTCCGCCGCCCGCGCCGACATCGGGTCGTAAACCGACGCCGGGTGCAGGCAGGAATCACCCTCGAATACCGCGCGCATGCGCGCACGTCGATCGGCACAGTTCATCAGATCTCCCGGGGATTGCCGCAACCGGGGTATCTTACCATCGCCATCGGTGACCTCCAGCAGCAGGATTTACACCAAACCGGCACCCGGTTGATCCCGCGCGCGATTTCCCGCGTATAGCGTAGGGCGATTGATTCATTTCGCCCGGGCAAACATACGGGAGCGGAAATGTACCCACGACAACCGGATAACCTGCTGCTGGTCGAGGACCATGCCGACATCGCGGAAATGCTGACCAGCTACCTCGAAGGGCGTGGATTCGCCCTCGACTACGCCGCGGACGGCCTGACCGGCATGCATCTCGCGGTGAAAAACCGCTACGACGCCATCATTCTCGACCTCATGCTGCCCGGCCTCGACGGTCTCAGTATCTGCCAGAAACTCCGCCACGAAGCACGCGACAGCACACCGATCATCATGCTGACCGCGCGCGACACGCTCGACGACAAGGTCAGGGGTCTCGGCAGCGGCGCCGACGATTACCTCGTGAAACCCTTCGCGATTGCCGAACTCGAGGCGCGCGTGCGTTCGCAGATCCGGCGCAGCCGCGGCGAAGTGGCGCAGGAATGCCTGCGCGTCGACGACCTGGTGGTCGACCTGGCGACGATGCGGGTCGAGCACCGGGACCAGCCGCTCAACCTGACCCCGATCGGTTTCAGGATCCTGGTCGAGCTGATGCGAGCGACCCCCGCGGTCGTGACCCGCCAGGCGCTGGAGCGCAAGGTCTGGGGCGACATTCTGCCCGACAGCGATACGCTGCGCAGCCACATGTACAACCTGCGCAAGGCCGTCGACAAGCCTTTCGGCACCCGCTTGATCAAGACCGTGCAGAGTTCCGGGTACCGGCTGTGCGCGGGCTGATCGCGACGCCACGCGCGAGCGGCCTGCTGGGCCGGCTGTCGCGCGCCTTCTGGCTGCAGATCGGCATGATCACCGCGGCGGCGATTCTCGGCGTCTTCCTCGCCAAGATCGTGATCGAGGAAAACCTCGTCAAGAGCGCCATCCTCGAAGAGGTCGAGTATTTCTGGAAAAACTATCATGGCGGCAACGACTTCCGGCTGCCGGACACCAAGAACCTGACGGCTTATTTCGATCCCGCACAGTTACCCCCGGTAATCCGGCAACAGCTGCCGACCGAACCCGGGTTCCACGACTACTCCGATCTCGACAGCTCGCTGGTGCTGTACCTGGACCAGCAGCGCGGGCAGGACCTGTACCTGGTGTTCCACCGCGGCCAGGTCGATGCCCTGATCCTCTACTACGGACTTTTCCCGCTGCTGGTAGTGCTGACGGTACTGTACCTCGCGCTCTGGTTTGCCTACCGCTTCAGTCGACGCACCCTGTCGCCGCTAACCCGGCTCGCCAGCCGTATCGATGACATCGAGCTGGCCAGCAACGAGTTTTCCCTGGAACTGGATGAATCCGGGCTGCATAACGACGACGAAATCGCGATCCTGGCGAACGCCATCTCCGACCTCGGCGAACGTCTCAACGCGTTCATCTCGCGCGAGCGCAATTTCACCCGCAACGCGAGCCACGAGTTCCGCAGCCCGCTGACCGTGATCAACGTCGCGACCGACATGATGCTGCTGGACGATGAGCTTCCACCCAGGTCACACAAGCCCCTGCTCAAGATCAAGCGTGCAGTCTACGATCTCGAAAACCTGACCGAGGTTTTCCTGATGCTGGCGCGGGAAGACGCGGGCTCGCTCACCATCAGTAACGTCGACGTCAACCGCATCGCGCACGAACAGGTCGAACGCGCTGAATTCCTGCAGGAAAACAACCGGGTCCGCGTGCATATCGAGGAATCGGCCCAACTGGCGATACGGACCTCCGACACGGTGGTCGCGGTGCTGCTCGGCAACCTGATTCGCAACGCGGTGCTCTACACCGAGCGGGGTGAAATCAGGGTGGCCATAGACGCCGCGGGCCTGACGATCAGCGACAGCGGCCCCGGCATCGACGCGCAACATCTCGAACAGATTTTCGAGCCCTTCGAGCGTGCCGGCAACGAAAACGCCTCCGGCCACGGTATCGGCCTGACGATCGTCAAGCGCCTGTGCGATCGCTTCGGCTGGCAGATCAGCGTGGATAGCGCGCCGGCCAGCGGCACCGCCTTCCGCCTCGATTTCGCCGCTCCCGGGAATTAGCGACCCGGGGCAGGCGTCGCCGAGCACGTCGCCGCACGGTCACCGCCGCGCGACGGCATCGCGTCTCCCGAGGTACCTGCTTTTCGGCGTGGGTTGTGCAGTGCCGCTAGCGCATACCCAGCCGCGTGGGCGCGTCCGGCGGCGGAAAAGCCGCGTCGAGCCGGGCCAGGTCGTCGTCATCCAGCGTAACTTCGAGCGCACCCAGGTTCTCGCGCAGGCGATGCTGCTGCGTGGTCTTCGGGATCACGACCGTGTTCGGCTGCCGCAGCAGCCAGGCCAGCGCCACCTGGGCCGCAGTTACCTCGTGACGCGCCGCGATCTCGCCAAGCACCGGGTCGTGCAGCAACTTGCTCGCCTGGTCCAGCGGCGAATACGCCATGAGCGGGATTCCGCGCTGCTGGCACCAGGCGGACACTTCCCATTCGACTTCGCGATGGGCAAGGTTGTAGAACACCTGGTTGCAGCCGAGCTGCGCCTGGTATTCGGTCGGCACTTTTTCCAGGTCGGCCAGGTTGAAATTGCTGACGCCGTAATCCCGGATCTTGCCGCCATCACGCAGCGCCTGCAGGGCTTCGAAGGTCTGTTCCAGCGGAACGCTGCCGGGCCAGTGCAGCATGTACAGGTCGATGTAATCGCATTGCATGCGCCGCAGGCTGCGATCGCAGGCTTCCATCACGCCGTTGCGACTGGCGTTATGCGGGAAAAACTTGCTCACCAGGTAAAGCCCTTCGCGTCGCCCGTCGATCGCGGCGCCGATGACCTCCTCGGCGCCACCCTCACCGTACATTTCGGCGGTGTCGAGCAGCGTGATACCCATGTCGATTGCCGCGCGAATCAACTCGACCTCGTGGTCGAATTGGTCGCCATGTTCACCCATGCGCCAGGTGCCGAGCCCGAATACCGGCATCCGGTTGCCCTGTGGCAGAGTCACGCTTTGCATCACTATCTTCCCCTCGTTGATCTTCGGTCGAGCAGGCCCGTGGACGCCGCGGTGGCTCGGGCCGGGCCCGCGCTCACGGCAAACGGATTGCAGGCGTCAATCATAACCCCGAAGTCGGGGGAATTCACCCGCCCCGCGAGCCGCAACCCGGCCATCGCTACTGGCAGTCAAACGGCGCGTCCGGCGTCCGCCGGCAGGCACCAGGATGGCGCCGCCTTCAGTCACCGGCCGCGGTTTGCCCGGTAACGACCGTGCCCGTCTGCCGGTTTATCGGCAGGTTGCGCAGCATCCAAAGCAGCAGCAGCAAACCCGGCAACGCCACCAGCGTCGAAATCACGAAGAACTGGAACCAGCCCGTGATCTCCACTACCCAGCCGCTGGAGGCCGACAGCAGCGTGCGGCCGAAGGCCATGAAGGACGTGAACAGGGCAAACTGGGTGCCGGTGTAGCGCGTGTTGCACAACACCGACAGGTAGGCGACGAACGCCGACGAACCCATGCCGCCGGACAGGTTTTCGATGCCGATCGTAAAGTACAGGAACTGCACGTCATGCCCCACCAGCGACTGCGCCGCGTACATCAGGTTGGACAGCATCTGCAGCACGCCGCAGCCGAGCAGGCTCGGCATGATGCCAAAGCGCTTGACGATCAGGCCGCCGACGAAAACACCGACTACCGTAGCGGCGACGCCGAACAGTTTGCTTACCGTGGCGACCTCGGACTTGCTGAATCCCATTTCGTAATAAAACGGGTAAGCCATGACCCCGGCGTAGGCATCGCCGAACTTGTACAGCAGGATGAAGGCCAGGATCACGATTGCGGTCGACGCACCGTTACGCTGGAAAAACTCGACGAAGGGATCGACCACCATCGCGCGCAGGCCAACGGTGCCGGGATCACCGGCGGTTTGCGGGCTGCGCCGCGCCGGATCGGGCGCCAGCAGCGCCGCCGCCATGCCCACCAGCACCAGCGCCGCCATGATCGCGTAAACCAGCGACCAGTCGATCTGTTCGGCCAGGAACAGCGCGCCGGCACCGGCCACGATGGCACCCAGGCGATACCCGGCCTGCGTCATTGCCGCGCCCGCACCCTGCTCTTCCGCGTCGAGAATCTCGATCCGGTAAGCGTCGATGACGATGTCCTGGCTGGCGGAGAAAAAGGCGACCGCCAGCGCACAGATTGCGGTCAGCATCGGCGTGTATGCGGGCTTGCTGAAGCCCAGCAGCACGATCGCGAGCATCAGGCCGAGCTGGATCAGCAGCATCCACGAGCGGCGCCGGCCGAGCGCGCGCGTCAGTAACGGCAGGTTGACGCGATCGATGAACGGCGCCCACAGGAACTTGACGTTATAGGGTGTACCGACCAGCGCGAACAGGCCGATCGCGGTCAGCGCGACGCCGGACTCGGCCAGCCAGAACGACAGCGTCGCGCTCGACAGCGCGAGCGGCAGTCCGCTGGCAAAACCCATCACGAACACGATCAGCAGGCGCGGCTGCAGGTACAGCGCCAGTGCGCCACGCCAGGCGGAGCCGGCGGCCTGCCGCGGATCGCTCATCGCCCGCTCCGCGCGACCGGGTCGCGCCGCAACCAGTAACCACTGCCAGTCGCAACTCCGATCGCAAGCAAAAACAGCGCGAGTATCTCGGTCTGCCCGAGGCGGGTGATGACCGCACTGCTGACCGGACTCAGGTAGGCGATATCGCGCCGTGCGCCGGCGGCGACCTCGGCCGCCACTTCATCGCTCCAGCGGTG
>JASJCI010000077.1 GCA_030066085.1 Gammaproteobacteria bacterium
GACGCGCTACCCGGATTGCCGAAGGCTAATCGTGTTTCGGCAGATCGTCGTCGATGTCGACGATGCGGCTGCCATAGAAAAAATGGCTTTGCGATCGAAGCGCTGCGGGCAGGTTGCCGGCGTAACACTTGCGTACCAGGTTTTGCGACACGATGCGCCAGTTCATCGCGTTTGTATTGAACAGGGTTTCGCCGCAGTCTTTACAGAAACAGCGCTTCATCTCCAGCGTCGGGTGCTGGTAGCTCAGCAACGAATCAGCGCCCTGTTCGACGGTAACCTGGTCTTCGTTCCACGCGGTCACCGCGTGGTAGGGAATCTTGAGCAAATCGCGACAATCCTCGCAGTGGCAAAATCCGCGCACCCTGGGCTCGCCGGTCATCGAAATCTTTACCGTTTTACAGTCGCACTCGATCAAATATTTTTCAGCCATCGATCAGGCTCGCTCGGTTGATACGGCGCCAGTCTACCTCATAACGCCGGGACAGGGAGGTGCCTGCGCGGTTACGCGATGCTATCGGTCTCGTGATGGGACCGAGTAGCGGCAAAGCGGGCCACCGCTCCCCGGTCTGCTGCCGACCGGGTAACGCCTAGTAGGCCGGCTCGAGGCGGGTCTTGGCCGGTACCTCGTTCTTGATCGACGGGATCGTGAGCAGCGAGGCGAAGGCCAGCGCGGCGCGCGCCGAGGCGCCGATACGCTTGAACAGCGCACCGTTTTTCTTCGCCTCCGCCAGGTCGACGTTGGCACGATGCAGCGCCTGCAGCGATTTCAGCCAGCGGGGGTGCTCGATGTCGAGCGTCAGCGGAAATACCTGCCTGGAGATTTCGCTGGTCTTGGTAAAGACCGAATGTCCGAACCAGTCCGGATCGATACCCAGCGCCTTGTGAAACACGGGGCGCTGGTGGTCGCGCACGTACATGGTCGCGTACACCGCGGTCAGGAAAAACTTGATCCAGAAAACGTTCAGGCCGCTGGTGACCTTGGGGTCGGTCTTCATCAGCAGCGCAAATGCTTCGCCGTGGCCGAACTCGTCGTTGCACCACTCCTCGAACCACTTGAAGATCGGGTGGAAACGGTACTCCGGGTTCTTTTGCAGGTGGCGGAAAATCGTGATGTAGCGCGCGTAGCCGATCTTCTCCGACAGGTAGGTCGCGTAGAAGATGAATTTCGGCTGAAAATAGGTGTATTTCTTTTTCTCGGTCAAAAAGCCGAGATTGACCGCGATACCGGCTTCGCGCAGCGCGTCGTTGATGAACCCGGCGTGGCGGGCTTCGTCGCGCGCCATCAGCTGGAACAGCTCCACGATGTCCTTGTTCTTGCCGCGGCGCTTCATTTCCTTGTACAGCACGCAGCCCGAGAATTCGGCGGTGCAGGACGAGATCAGGAAATCGGTGAACTCCGCGCGCAGCTCGGGATCCATCGCGTCCCAGTCGGTCTTGTCCCAACCCGAGTTCTTCTTGAAGTGGCCCTTGTTCGGGTCGGACTGCATGCGCGCGATCAGCCGGTCCCATTCCTCGCGCACCGGCGTTACGTCGATTGCGTCCAGCTTGTCGTAATCCGTGGTGTAGAAGCGCGGTGTCAGCAGGGTGTTTTGCATCGCGACCGCGGTGGCCGATTCGGTGTCCAGCACCGCCTGGCGGTAGTTGCCGGCATCGAGTGCGTCTTCGACGTTGCTGGCGTCGGCGGAATGTTCGATCGTGGCGTCTTCGACCCTGTTCATAAGGACACCTCCTCGGTGAAAGAAAATTCGCACAACTCCATGAACTCGAAGTTGCCGGTCATGCGGGTCCAGAGCTGTTCGAGCGTCGAGGCGCGCGTGATGGTGGCGGTGCGCGCTTCGCGCACGACCTCGCCGTAGGGCGCCAGCACCGGCGCGCCGTGCACCAGCACTTCGTCACCGGGGTGGATGACGGCACCGTTGAGAAACTTGACGTGCGCGTGCAGGCTGTCGAAGCAGTGACTGACCTCGACTTCGCAGGGCGCGGTTTCGGTGGTTCGGGTGAACAATCCCATGGTATTCCTCCGACGGGCCGGCCGCGAGACTGGCGATAACCCTCCCGGCGCCGCGGGAAAACGGGCCTGGAACGTCGCTGAATGCGGTAACCGGCGCTGTTTCTGGTACTGTAACGCTTATTCTACATAAAAAATTGTAAAATAAAATAGACACTTTTTCGTCAAACCATCGCCCGGGGATGGCGCGAGTCGAGAAATTTGCCCGAACGCTCGCGGCAACAACTGCGATATGCGGTTACGGCAGCGCGACTCCTGGCGCTCAGCCCTGTGCGCGCAGCGCTAGCAGCTGCTCGTAGAGCGCCTGCGGCAGATCGACACCGCTGCGCTCGGCCTCGATGCGGCGGGTGACTCTCTGTGCGCCCGGCAGTCGCGTCCCGGGCTGTTCGAGCACCGCCGCCAGCAGGGCTTCGAGCCGGCCGGCAAAGGCGCCAGCGGAAAAAGGCTGCGGGTCGATCGCGATCAGGAACTGGCCGACCCCGGGTGGATCACCGGCGCCGGTAAAGAACGAACTGGCCTCGTAACCGAAGTTGGACGCCGTGAGCGCCGCGGCCAGTATCTCGACCATCAGGACCAGCTGGGCGCCCTTGGCGTCTCCCATGGGTAACAGGCTGCCCTGCATGGCCGCCTCGGGATCGGTGGTCGGAACGCCGTCGCTGTCCACCGCCCATCCCTCGGGAATCGATTCATTGCGTTGCGCCGCGACGTTGATCTTGCCGCGCGCGACCTTGCTGAGGCTCATGTCGATCACCAGCGGCGGCGAGTCGGCCCGCGGTGCCGCGAACGCAATCGGGTTGGTGCCGAACAGCGCGCGGTTACCGCCCCAGGGCGCGATCGCCTGCGGCGTGTTGCACAAAAACAGGCCGATCAGCCCGCGCGCGGCGAGTCGTTCGACCTGGTAGCCGGCGACGCCGGAGTGGTGCGAGCGGGTAATGGCGGCCGCGGCGATACCGCATTCCGCGGCCAGATCGCACAGCGCCTCGTACGCCAGGTCGAGCGCAGGATAGGCAAAGCCGTGGCCGGCATCGATCGCCAGGGCCGCTGGACCGGCGCGGGTCAGTATCGGCGTGGCGTGGCCGTCGACCTTGCCGCTTTGCGCCTGCGCCGCGTAGGACGGTATGCGTGATGCGCCGTGACCCTGCTGACCATCGGCCTCGGCGGCGACGAGTGCCGTGGCCACCGCCGCGGCATTCGCCGTGCCGGTATCGTTCGCGACGAGGATTGCCTCGGCCAGCGCCCGCAACGCGTCAAGCGAGAGATTTACCGTGCTCATGGGGTTTCAGCACTCCATCGATCGGCCGTCTGTTCGAAGCGCGCAGTATAGACAGCTCGCCCGCTGGTTACCAAGGCGGAATCGCTCCGGGATGCTGCTCGTGAACGATGCGGTACGGGCCCGGCACGGCTGTCGGGTGCCGAATCGGCGATACCTGGTGTTGGTCGGAACAGGTAGCGGGCCAACGGCCCGGCCCGCCCGGCGGCGCTCTGGCCGGTCAGACGTCGAGCGTCAGTTTGAGAATCGTCTTGACGACGAAGCCACCGATCCCGAGGCCCAGCAAAACGAAAATCATGGCGGTGCCGAAGCGACCGGCTTGCGACTCCCGGGCGAGACGGTACATGATGAAGGCCATGTATAACATCAGGCCGCCGACACCGAGTACCAGGGAAATACTTGCAAATTGTTCGTAGCTGAGACCGAGTATTCCGTCCATTGAATGCACCATAAAAAATCCGAACTGGATACGGATACGAACAGCACTCTGGATGACGCGCGCAACGCTATTTTCGGCCTTTTCGCAACGGCCCCGTGAACAGCATGATCGCCATGCACAAACAGATCCGGGGCGGGGGGGCCAGGCCCTCGGCGCGGGCGCTTGCAATGGTCACGGACATTCGGTTTGTTTGCAGGTCGGAACGTTTCGACTGGCTGGACCGACCGCGGTTTGCAGGCCATCCGGTCTCCCGCCGAATCCGCGCCTGGTTTATCATGCCCCCTGGTTCTTGTCCCGGTCGCGGAGTGAGGAGTAACGTTATGCGCACGCACAGGATAGCCGCCATCCCGGCGGATGGCATCGGCCCCGAAGTCATCGGCGCCGGCATCGAGGTGCTGTCGGCGCTGGCCGCGCGGGACGGCAGTTTCAATTTCGAATTCGAGCACTTCGACTGGGGCTCCGAACGCTACAGGGCGACGGGACGACTCATGCCGGAGGATGGCGCCGAGCAGCTCAGGCAGTTCGATGCCATTTTCTTCGGTGCCGTCGGTGCCCCCGATGTCGCCGATCACGTCACCCTGTGGGGGCTGCGCCTGGCAATCTGTCAGCCGCTCGACCAGTACGCCAACGTACGCCCCACGCGGATTCTGCCGGGCATCTCGAGCCCGTTGAGGGCAGCCACCGCGGACAATCTCGACTGGATCATCGTGCGCGAAAACTCCGAGGGTGAATACGCCGGTAACGGCGGCCGTGCGCACCCCGGCCTGCCGCTGGAAGTCGCCACCGAGACCGCCGTGTTTACCCGCGCGGGTGTTGCCCGCATCATGCGTTTTGCCTTCGAGCTGGCGCGCTCGCGCCCGCGCAAGCTGCTCACGGTCGTGACCAAGTCCAACGCCCAGCGCCACGGCATGGTGCTGTGGGACGAGGTCGCGCGGGAGGTGGCCGCGGAATATCCGGAGGTGGCCTGGGACAAGATGCTGGTCGATGCGATGACCGTGCGCATGACGCTCGATCCCGGATCGCTCGACACGATCGTGGCAACCAACCTGCACGCCGACATCCTGTCGGACCTGGCCGCGGCGCTGGCCGGCTCCATCGGCATCGCGCCGACCGCCAATCTCAACCCGGAGCGCCAGTTCCCGTCGATGTTCGAGCCGATTCACGGTTCGGCTTTCGATATAACCGGCAAGGGCGTAGCCAATCCCGTCGGCACCTTCTGGACCGCCTGCATGATGCTCGATCACCTCGGCGAAAGCGAAGCCTCGGCGCGGCTGATGCGGGCGGTCGAACGGGTCACCGCGGACCCGCGTTACCACACGCCGGACCTCGGCGGGCAGGCGCGCACCGCCGAGGTAACGGCTGCCGTCATCGATGCGCTCGCGCGGGAAGATGTCGTTGCGGCAGCGGGATAGTCACAAGCCTCGGCGAGTCGCCGTGGCGGGCGGCGCGGTCGAACACCGGTTCGTACCCCGGGATTCCTTGCCGCGGCAGTGCGCGGTGAGTACGCCGTGACCGAATACGATTTCAGCGCGCCCGTATACCGCGAGAAATCGTGGAAGTGGGAAAACGAAAGCCGGGTCGATGGCCACCGGGTGCTGCCCATGTCGGTCGCGGATACCGATTTTGTTTCACCGCGCGAAGTGACCGCGACGCTGCGCGAGCTGGTCGAGGGCGGGGAGTTCGGTTACTGCGCCTACCCGGCTGATCACCGCGAGGTATTCGCCGCCTGGCAAGAAAGGCAGCATGGCTGGGAGCTCGAGCCGCAACAGGTCGTTATTGCCAACGGGCTGCTGGGCTCGCTGGTGCTGATGCTCGACGCGGTATCGGCCGCGGGAGACGGTGTGATCCTGTTTACCCCGGTCTACCAGAATTTTTTCAGCGTCATCTCCGCTGCCGGGCGCGTGCCGGTATGCTGCGACCTGGTATGCGGCGCCGGTAATGACTGGACCCTGGACCTGTCGACCTACGAGGCGCTTTGCCAACGGGACGATACCCGGGCGGTCGTGATCTGTAATCCGCACAACCCGATCGGACGCGCCTGGAGCGCCGAGGAGCTGCGCGCGATCGTTCGTATGGCGCAGGCGAACGACCTGGTGGTGTTCAGCGACGAGATTCATGCCGATTTCGTTTACGACCAGCCCTTCAACCCGGCGATCAAGGTCGCCGACGACCCGCGCGGCATCATGACCCTGACCTCGGGCGGCAAGACTTTCAATATCGGCGGCCTGTTCGTGTCCTACGCGATTTCCGCGGACGATCGGCTCACAAGCCTGCTGCAGCAGGCGCTCGCGAGGCTGCACTGGCACCAGGACCGGTTCGGCGCCTGGGGATCGTATACCGCGTACAGGTACGGCTATCGATACCGCGACGAGCTTGTTGCCTATATTCGACGCATGCAGGTGAAAATGGTCGCTGGCCTGAATGACATGCCGTTCCCGGTCAGCGCCGCGTTACCCGGGGCGACCTTCCTGCTGTGGGCGGATTTCCGCGCGACCGGCTGGAGCCAGGATGAAATCCAGCATTTCCTGGTCGCCGACGCGGGGCTGGGATTCAACCGCGGCGATTCTTTCGGCGCCAGCGGCAGCGG
>JASJCI010000078.1 GCA_030066085.1 Gammaproteobacteria bacterium
GGCGTCGGCAGGGGCAAGACCCTGCTGATGGACCTGTTTTTCCAGTCGCTGCCGCAAGAGCTCGGCCAGCGCGTGCATTTTCACAGTTTCATGAACCGCGTGCATGCGGATTTGCAGCAGTTGAAAGACACGCCGAATCCGCTGCACCGGGTTGCGCTCGACATCGCGCGTGATTGCCGGGTGCTGTGCCTGGACGAGTTCGTGATCATCGATATCGGCGACGCGATGATCATGGCCGGACTGCTGCAGGCGCTGTTTGCCGAGGGCGTAGTGCTGGTGACGACGTCCAATGCCGCGCCGCGCGACCTCTATCGCGACGGACTCCAGCGCGCCCGCTTCGTGCCGGCCATCGACCTGATCGAGCAGCACTGCGAGGTCGTCAATCTCGACGGCGGGCAGGATTACCGGTTGCGCTTCCTGCGCCAGACCGAGCTGTACTCGGTGCCGCACGATCAACAGGCGGAGGCGAGCATGCGGCGTTACCTCGACGAGCACGTCATCGGTATGCAGCAGGAGCCCGCCGAGCTCAGCGTCAACGGTCGCATGCTGATGGCGCGCTTCTGCGGCGAGGATACGGTCTGGTTCGACTTTGCCGAGCTGTGCGAGACTGCCCGCAGCCAGCACGATTATCTCGAACTGGCGCGTTGCTACACCACCCTGATCCTGAGCGATATCCGCCAGATGGAACGCGTCGATGACGATGTCGCGCGCCGCTTCGTACTGTTGATCGACGTGTTGTACGACCACCGCGTCAAGTTGATCTGTAGCGCCGCGGTGGCACCTGGCGAGCTCTACCTAGGCCAGCGACTGCGGTTCGAGTTCGAGCGCACCAGCAGTCGACTGCTGGAAATGCAGTCCGACGAATACCTCGCGCAGGCGCACACGCAGCAGTAACCCGCTACCTCGACTTGTATCCAGTTGCCTGTCATAGCGCGACTTGATCGCGGTATCCATCGAAGTTCGCGTGTTTTCCGGAAGACTGTCCAGCCCTCAGATTTCCGCCGAAATTCTCCCGGGAATAAGTTACCAGCGCAGGTCGACGTAGAGAGCGGCGTGGTCGGACAGGCGATACTCGATGCGGGTAAACGCGATCTGCCCGATCTCGCCGGTGAAGGCGCGGTTGACCAGCATGTAGTCGAGCTGCTGTTTTTGCCGACGAAAGATATAGGAATAGCGCCGCTCGGCCGGAATCGCCCGGGTCAGGTCGACCAGGTCGGGTTCTATCAGGTCGCGTTCTCGCGCGGCCGTATCGCGGTTGTCTCCCTGGCCACGCAGGATGCCGGCGACGTCGAGCCAGTCGTCGCTCGGCGTCAGCGCGTTGAAATCACCGAGCAGCATCAGCGCTTCGTCGGGGCGATCCTGCTGGAAGCGGTCGATCCAGCGGGCGAGCGTTTCCGCCTGGCGCAGGCGCTTGTCGAGCACGCGCTCGCGCCGGCGCGCATCCGCCAGTCCGCGCATCGATCGCAGGTGCAGGTTGACCAGCACGAGGCAGTTGCCGTCGGCGCAGGCCTCGAGCAGCAGTGGCGGCCGGGAAAACAGCGGGTTGCCGTCGCGCGGCAGGCGGCGTGCCGCAAACAGCTGCTGCACGTGACGGATCTCGACGTCGTCGCGCACCAGGAAGCCGAGGTTGATACCGGAAATATCGTTGCCCGCGAGCAGCACCGCGCGATAGCGCACGCCGTGATAGCGTTCGATCGCGCCGGCAATTTCAGTAAGCACGTTGTGGTTTTCGACTTCCTGCAGGGCGAGAATACGGGGCAGGCCGAGGCGGCCACCGATACGCTCGGCGGCGATTGCGACCCGCTTGCGAAAACGTTGCGTGGAAACGACCTTTTCCCGTTGGCCGTCGTCGACATCGTCGAACAGTCGGTCCAGGTTCTGGGTGGCGATGCGAAAATCGGCGTCGGCCCGCAGCGGCGGAAACAGCGCGAGGCACAGCGCAAGCAGCAGCGTCAGGCGCACGCGTCAGTCGAAGTTGCGGAGTCTTGCTGCCCAGCGCTCGAACAGCCCGGGGGTGCTGGCGGCAACTACCGAGCGCGGCTCGAGACTGTGGTTGAATATCGCCTCGCCGTCGAGGGTCTCTGCCTGGCAGCCGCTTTCCTCGGCCAGCAACAGGCCGGCGGCGTAATCCCACAGCTTTTCGCTGCCGTGCAGCAGCAGGTTCACGCGGCCGGTCGCGAGCCAGGCCCACTCCAGCGCACAGGTGCCGATATTGCGCTGCGACTTGTAGGGGGTATCGTTGACCAGGCTGCAGCCGAGCGCGCCGTCGACCCGCTTGAAATCGACGAAGGCGATACAGTTGCCGAGGCGATCCGGCTGCTCCGGGCGCTGCAGTCGGCGGCCGTCGACCCACAGGCCCTCGCCGCGCAGGGCCGCGAAGAATTCCTGCCGATTCGGATCGTAGACCACGCCGAGAACGATCTCGCCATCGCGCACCAGGCCGAGCGACACGCTGAACAGCGGGACCGTGGCGTGAAAATTGGTGGTGCCGTCGACCGGGTCGAGGCACCAGAAGTCTTCGCCGCTGTCGATCACCGCGCGCTGCTCATCGGCGTCGACTTCCTCGCCCAGCATGTGCACCAACGGGAAACGTTTTTGCAGCTGCTCGGTCACCGTCTGCTGCATCGCGAGGTCGGCCTCGGTGACGATGCTGCCGTCGGCCTTGAAATCGGCGGTCGAGCGCGTGTAATAGATGCCGAGGCTCTGGCGTGCGGCATCGCTGATGATGGCCTGGATATCGTTGAGATCGTTCAGATCGTAGGGGCAGGTGGACACCGAACCTCCAGTAATGCGGAAATTGATTTGAATCGAGTCCTGCTAAGCAGTATAAACGACGGCATGCGTTTTGCCGCGAAAAATCCCCCGAAGCTGCTGTGAGCAACCCTTTTTTCCTGACCCGTCAGACCGCCAACCTGATGGAAGACCTCGCCCGTTCGCTGGCGGAAGCCGGTTCGCTGTTTTTGCTCTACGGCGAACCCGGCGTCGGCAAGACGCGCCTGCTGCGCGAATTGCGCGACAGCCGGCTGGAGGCAGCGCACGTCCACTGGATCGACATGCGCGGTGTCAGCGACGGCCAGATCGTCCAGGTCGACCGCAGCAGCAGGATCGAGGAAGTGTTCGCCAGTGCCGCCGCCGGCGACACGGTCATCGTCGATCATTTCGAGATCGCGTTGAAAAAGAGCCGTCACCAGCTGTTCGTCAGCTGGGCCGAACAGGGGCAGGAGCGGGGTCTCAATCTCGTGATCGCCTGTGCCAGCGAGGGCTTCAACGAACTGCGGCAACTGGCGCAGCAGTACCAGGTGCGGATACAGAGTTTCGAGCTGATGCCGCTGGAAAACGACGAGATCGACGCGCTGATCGGATTTCACCTGTTTCCCGATCACCCGATCGGCAAGCTGGACATGCCTTCAACGCTGCGGCGCCGGCTGGCCGGCACCCGCGGCGTGATCGCGCGCGTGATCGAAATCGCCGACGAGGACGGGTCGCACATCCGGATTTCGCCGGTCGCCGAGCGCGCCGCGCCGCGCCGCGATGTCCGGGTCGTCGTTGCGATGCTGCTGCTGGTAACGCTGGTCGGCGGAGTCGGCTGGTACCTGTTGCACCGGCCCTCGCCGATGCTGGCGACGCCATCGCCGGTGCCGGCAACGGTCGCCGAGGCCCCGGCGCAGCCCGTGACATCGACCGAGGCGCCCGCGGCGGCAACGCAAGAGTCGACGGAGCCACCGCCCGCGCACGATGCGCAGGTCGACGAACCGACCGTGGCCGATGCAGTCGTGACCGAGACCACGGAAACCGGGGCTGCCGCGGCCGATTCGGCCATGGACGAAACCACCGCGGACGACGCCGCGCTGGCCGAATCCGCGGCGATCGAGGCGCCATCGTCGCCAGCCGCGGCGACGGAACCCGGCGATAGCGGGCAGGATTCGGCCGCCGCGACGGCCGCTGCGTCGAGCGGCTCGGCGCTGGCAGCCGAAACCCCGGACGCTGCCGGCGAAACCGGGGTGCAGGAGTCCGAGGCGGGTACCGTTTCCGACAGCGAAGCGGTGCTGGTCGAGGCAGAGCCCGAATCAGCGCCGCGGGAAGCCGCGGTCGGGACCAGCACCAAGGCGAAGGCTACGCCCGCGCGCGACGACTGGGACGCGCGCTTCGAACGCGGGCTCGAACGCTCGCTGGACTGGCTGTCGGCGCGCGAGGAGCAAACCGGTACCGCGCAGATCCTGCTGCTGACCTACGACGGTTTCGATCCGCAAGGCTACTTCGGCTACATCGACGAACTGGTGGCGCGCGGTATCGAGCGCGAGCAGGTGCGGATTTTCAAGACGCTGACCGGAGGGCGGACAGTGTACAGCGTCTTCTACGGTGAATTCGCCACGCGACAGCAGGCTTACGAGGCGATTCCGCGGCTGCCCGCGGCGCTGCGCGAGCTCGATCCGATTGCGCGCAGCGTCGGCGGTATCCGCACTGAAATCCGACGACTCGAGGGGCAAAATTAGCTATATTGGCCCACGGGGAGGGCAGGCCTTGTGAAACTGCACTACGACATGATCGTCATCGGCAGCGGGCCCGCGGGCAAGCGCGCCGCGATCCAGGCCGCCAAGCTCGGCAAGAAGACCCTGCTGGTGGAAAAGAACACCATCGTCGGCGGCGTTACGGTCCACACCGGCACGATTCCGAGCAAAACCCTGCGCGAAACCGTGCTGTTCCTTTCCGGCTGGCGCCAGCGCGGTATCTACGGGCTCAGTTACAAGGTCAAGGAAAATATCACCGCCGACGACATCAAGCAGCGGCTGATGAGCACGCTCAACCACGAAATCGAAATCCTGCAGCACCAGTTGATGCGCAACAAGGTCGATATTCACTACGGCCACGCGCGCTTTACCGACGATCACTCGATCCGCGTCGAGGATCACGAGGGTAAGGTGGCGGAATTCAGTTCCGACTACTTCGTGCTCACGGTCGGCACCCGCACCTACCGTCCGCCGAACGTACCGTTCGACGGCGACGCGATCATGGACAGCGACGAAATCCTGCAGCTCAAGCGTATCCCGCGCAAGATGCTGGTGGTCGGCGCTGGCGTCATCGGGCTCGAATACGCCACCATCTTCAAGGCGCTGGACATCGAGGTATCGGTGCTCGAGTCGAGCGAACAGGTGCTTGGATTCATCGATCGCGAAATCGTCGACGAACTCGTGCATCACCTGCGCGACACCAATATCCAGGTGCGCCTGCACGACCAGGTCAGCACGATCACCAAGTTCGACGATGGCAAGGTCGTGTGCAAGTTCAAGAGCGGCAAGAGCATCGCGGTCGACACGGTGCTGTTCGCCGCGGGCCGGCAGGGCATGACCGACGACCTCGGCCTCGAAAACGTCGGTATCGAAGCCGATCACCGCGGCCGCATCGTCGTCAACGAGGACTACCAGACCGCCATGCCGCACATCTACGCGGCCGGTGACGTGGTCGGTTTTCCGAGCCTGGCGTCGACCTCGATGGAGCAGGGCAGGCATGCGGCCTGCCACGCCTTCGGCGCCGACGTTGCGTCCCAGCCGGAGCTTTTCCCGTTCGGCATCTACGCCGTGCCCGAGATCAGCATGGTCGGCCTCACCGAGCAGGAGTGCGATCAACGCGGTATTGCCTACGAGGTCGGCATCGCGCGCTTTCGCGAGGTTGCGCGTGGCCAGATCATGGGGTTGCGCGAGGGGATGCTGAAAATGCTGTTCTCGATCGAGACGCAGAAGCTGCTCGGCGTGCACATCATCGGCGAGGGCGCAACCGAGCTGG
>JASJCI010000079.1 GCA_030066085.1 Gammaproteobacteria bacterium
GCTAGTCTTATTGCTGGTTGTTGCAGCAGGTATCAGTTACTGGGCGTTACAGCAGTTAACCAAAGATGAGGAAACAATCCTGCGAGAACTGGCGCATTTTCCGGATTTTTATATGGAAAATTTTTCTACCCTTACGATGACGCCGGACGGCCTGCCGAAAAATAAACTGAACGCCAGTTACATGGCGCATTACCCAGACGACAACACCACTGAACTTAACGTCCCCGAGCTGGAAATCTTTCAACAGGATAAGCCCTCTATTCATGTCCGTTCCGATAAGGGTTGGGTCACATCGAACAATGAGGTCATCCTGTTATCCGGCAATGTGTATCTTTATCAAAACAATGATAACGGCGACAAGCAGTTGGAGGTGATTGCCGACGACGCCAGGGTACTGGTTGATGAAGACTATGCTGAGACAGACAAGCCGGCGACGTTGATCAAAAACAGGGCGGTCATCAACTCGATTGGCATGCGTGCCTATATGCGCGATCAGAGGATTGAATTTTTAAGTAATGTGCAAACGACAATAGAACCCAAAGATGCGCCTAAATAATCTATTCGCTTTCCTGCTGTTGCTTTCCTGGCAGAGCGTTTTCGCACTGTCGACAGATAAATTCCAGGATATTGAGATCGAGGCCGACACCGCTGAAATGGATGAGATTAAGGGCGTATCAATCTACCGTGGCAATGTGATTGTCATACAGGGCAGTATCCGAATGACCGGCGATACTATGACGGTCTACTTTGATGATAACGGTGATATGGAACTGGTAATCATGCAGGGTAGACCCGCAACCTACCGGCAGTTGCCGGACGACAGCCCGATCTATGATGAAGCCGAGGCTCTGCAAATGGAGTATTATTCCCTGAAGGACTATGTGATTCTGATAGAAGAAGCACTGGTCACCCAGGAGGGTCTGCGTTTCAGCGGTGAACGCATTGAATACGATACGGTAATGAGCCAGGTTAAGGCCAAAGGCTCAACCAAAACAACAAAACAGAAAAAGGACGATACCGGCAAAAAAGACAGCGGCCGCGTCAAGATTACAATTAAGAAAAAGAAACAGGAATAGACTGGTAACAATCTGCGCGGGATATGCTCTGGCTGCAGCTTATATCGGTTGGGACTGATAGCTTACCTGGTAATTACTGACACATTTATTTATGAGCATTCTTTCTGCCCGCCACCTATCCAAGACCTTTCGTTCACGGCAAGTCGTGACGGATGTCAGTCTGTCCATCGAAAGCGGTGAGGTTGTCGGCCTGCTCGGTCCAAACGGCGCCGGCAAAACCACCAGTTTTTATATGATTGTCGGGTTGATTGCTTCAGACGAAGGAACGATTCATTTAAATAACCGGGAAATCAGCGGCCTCAGTATGGATCAGCGCTCGCATCTGGGCCTAGGTTATCTGCCCCAGGAAGCCTCGGTATTTCGCAAATTAACTGTGGCTGAAAATATCATGGCGATTCTGGAGATACGACTGCCGGACCAGCCGGAAAAAGCCCAACAGCGGCTTGACTACTTGCTGCATGAATTCCATATCGCTCATCTGCGCGACAACCTCGGCATCAGCCTGTCGGGCGGTGAACGGCGCCGTCTCGAAATTGCCCGGGCGCTGGCGTCCGAGCCTCGCTTTTTACTATTGGATGAGCCGTTTGCAGGGATTGACCCTATTTCAATCAATGATATACAGCATTTAATCCATCGCCTGCGCGACCATGGCATTGGCATTCTGATTACCGATCATAATGTGCGTGAGACGCTGGGTATCTGCGATCGGGCCTATATTGTCAGTGACGGCAGGATTCTCGCGGCTGGCACGGCAGAAGAAATATTAAATAATGAACAGGTCAGGGAGGTGTATCTTGGCGACCAGTTTCAAATTTGAGTGGATCCGATTTGGCTTAATTCAAATGTTTGAAAATTAAGTTAAACTTAATGATATGAAGGCTTCTTTACAGCTCAAAATCGGTCAAAGTCTGACCATGACGCCGCAACTGCAGCAAGCGATTCGCCTGTTGCAGCTGTCCAGCGTCGAGCTGCAGGCAGAGATACAGGATGCGCTGGAATCGAATATGATGCTGGAAGTCGAGGAAAGTGAGGGCGATCAAGCCGGCGGCGACGCGCCCAGGGAAGCCGAGTCGTCTCAGGAAGCGGATTCAAGCAAGGATGAGCCCGATAGCACCACTGTTGAAAGCAGCATGCAGCAGGAGACCATGCCTGACGACCTGCCGGTCGATAGTGCCTGGGAAGATGTCTATGATGGCAGTAGCTACCGCAAGGCCAGCAGCGATGCCTCAAGCTATGATGGTTTTGAGAATCAGGATACCAGTGAGAAGACGCTGCGCGATCACCTGCAATGGCAGCTGAATCTGACACCGACATCGGATACGGACAAGGTTATCGCGATGACGATTATCGATTCGCTTGACGACGACGGCTACCTGAATGGTTCACTTGAGGATATGCTGACGGCGGTAATGGATACCGAGGATGAGACCGACGACATAGGCATCGAAGAAATTGAAGCCGTTTTGCATATGATCCAGGCGATGGACCCGGTAGGCGTAGCGGCGAGAGATATAAAAGAGTGTCTGAGTTTACAGCTGAAGCAGTGCGACCCGGATATACCCAAACTAACCGAGGCACGGTATCTGGTCGATAATCATCTTGATCTGCTTGCTGCCCATGACTATAACCAGCTGATGCGCAAGATGAAGTTGGACCGTGAGGCATTGACCGAAGTCGTTGCGTTGATCCAGTCAATGAATCCACGGCCGGGAGGGCAGGTTAATGAAGCACGCACCGAGTATGTCATCCCGGATGTATATGTTAAAAAACATGAAGGTGTCTGGAAGGTGGAATTGAATGCCGAGGCCATGCCGAACCTAAGGATCAATCCGACTTATGCCAATATGATTAAGCGTGCGGACAATAGTGCTGATAACACCTCACTGAAGTCGCATTTGCAGGAAGCCCGCTGGTTTATCAAAAGCCTGCGTAGCCGCAGTGAAACACTGTTGCGGGTTACAACCTGTATCGTTGAGCGACAGCGTGCTTTTCTTGAGTATGGTGAGGAAGCCATGAAGCCGCTGGTCTTGCATGACGTGGCAGAAGCATTGGGCATGCATGAGTCAACTATCTCCCGCGTAACAACGCGCAAATATATGCATACGCCACGCGGCATATTCGAGCTCAAGTACTTTTTCTCCAGTCATGTCAGTACCAACTATGGCGGTGCCGCCTCATCGACAGCTATTCGAGCGCTGATTAAAAAACTGATTAGCGCGGAAACACCTAACAAACCGCTTAGCGATAGTAAGATTGCAGCCATACTTGAAGACCAGGGCATCAACGTCGCGCGTCGCACAGTTGCCAAGTATCGTGAAGCAATGGCAATACCTCCATCCAATGAGAGAAAACGTCTCGCGTGAAATCAATAAGAACTATATTGCAAGGAGTGAACTATGCAGATAAGCCTAACCGGACATCATGTAGAGATAACCGACTCGTTAAAATCCTATGTTGATACCAAATTTGCCAGGCTGGAAAGGCACTTTGAACACATAACCAATATTCACGTCATTCTCACGGTAGAAAAAGACCGGCAGAAAGCCGAGGCGACAGTACATGTCAATCGCGGCAACCTGTTTGCCGAAGAAGTGCATGATGATATGTATGCAGCAATAGACGGACTTATCGACAAGCTTGACCGGCAACTGAAAAAGCATAAGGAAAAGCTGACTGATCACCACCGCGGCGAGGGCAGACACCGCGATCAAGAAACAGAATAAACTTCTCATTGCTGTTGCTGTAGTTAGCTATGAATATTTCTGATTTCCTTTCTCCAGAGTGTGTACTTTCCGGCGTGGAATGTCACAGTAAGAAGGATGCACTCGATACGCTCGCCAAGACGATAGCAAACTCGGACAGTGCGACGTCACAAAATGAGGTATTTGATTGTTTACTTGCGCGGGAAAGACTGGGCAGTACCGGTCTGGGCAACGGAATCGCTATTCCGCATGGCAGGCTCAAACTGGGTAAAAAAACGCTGGCCGCGTTTATTCAGCTGGAAACGGCGATTGATTATGACGCCAGTGACAAATTACCTGTCGATCTACTTTTTGCATTGATTGTTCCTGAAGAGTCCACAGATGAACATCTGCAAATACTTGCCAAACTGGCAGAGATGTTCAGCCAGCAAGCCATAGTTACGAAGTTAAGAACAGCAAATTCAGCGGAAGATTTATACAGTATTTTGACGGGTTAAATCATGGTCGGCATTACAAACCAGCTGAGTATCGAGGATTTATACACTATCCATAAAGAGAAGCTCGATCTTGAATGGATTTCCGGCCAGCAGGGTGCCAAGCATGCCATCATCAGGGAAGAATTTCCCACGCAAAAGAAAAAAACACGCAGTAAAAAGAAAACCGCTAAGAAAACCAGGAAGGCGGCTAAACCTGAACCAAAGAGTTTATCTCTGGTCGGCCACCTTAATCTGATCCACCCGCATCAAATCCAGATCGTCGGTGAAGTTGAAGTCAGGTATCTCGAAGGCTTAAGGAACATATCTATGCAGGATGCGGTCATCCAGCTGTTTCGCAGCAAGCCTGCCTGCGTGATCGTTGCCGATGGCCTTGAGCCGCCGACGTTGCTGAAACGCAAGAGTAATGAGCACAGTATTCCACTGTTTACTTCGTCGATGAACGGCGATCGACTGTCCGATATCCTGCATTATTTCCTAACCAACCTGTTTGCAGACATGTTGACGCTGCACGGTGTTTACATGGAAGTCATGGCGATAGGGGTGCTGATTACCGGTCCGAGTGGAATAGGCAAAAGCGAGCTCGCGCTGGAATTGATCTCACGTGGTCATCGTTTGATAGCTGATGATGCGCCGCTGTTTTCCAAGGTTGCACCTGACATCATCAACGGCACCTGTCCGCAAACGCTGCAGGACTTTCTCGAGGTGCGCGGTCTCGGCATTATTAATGTGCGCGAGCTGTTCGGTGACAGTGCTATCAAGAAAAACAAATATCTTAGACTCATCGTTAATCTACAGCCGATGGATACGGACAACCTGTTGTCGCTGGACAGACTTGAAGGTAGTTACAGCACGCGCACTGTACTCGATATGGAAGTACCGGAGATCACCTTGCCCGTCGCACCGGGTCGTAACCTGGCCATTATGATGGAATGTGCAGCGCGCAATCATATACTTCGCGTCAGCGGCTATAACGCATCGGAAGTCTTTGCTCGTCGCCAGCAACGTTCAATCGAGTCAGGCGACTGACATCATGACAAATACGGGTCGACGATTGATTATCGTGACTGGCCTGTCCGGTGCTGGTAAGACAGTGGTTTTGCATACGCTGGAGGACCTGTCTTATTACACAATAGACAACCTGCCGATCAGTCTGCTTGGCACATTTATCGACCAGCTAGGCAGTGACGATTGCAAGCTGGCGAAGCAGATTGCAATAGGTATCGATGCAAGAAATAGCCTTGATGAACTTTCATCCCTGCCCACATGGCTGGCGGATATTAATACAGATGCTGTTGAAATTGAGCTGGTTTACATTGATGCTACTGATGATGTGCTAACCAAGCGCTTCAGTGAAACGCGTCGCAAACACCCTCTGTCATCGGATGACTGTTCGCTGGATGATGCAATCAAACAGGAAAGAAGCATTATGTCGGTCTTTTCTGAAGCAGCTGACTTTCGTATTGATACCAGCCGCATGCTTTTGCACGAGCTGCGTGATATCGTTCGTCAAAGAGTGGCGAGGCATGAGGTCGCATCACTATCGATACAGATCATGTCTTTCGGATTCAAACACGGTATTCCGGTCGACTCGGATTTTGTATTTGATTTGCGTTGTCTGCCAAACCCGCACT
>JASJCI010000080.1 GCA_030066085.1 Gammaproteobacteria bacterium
GGCTCCTCATTGTCAGTCCTAAATGGACAGCTTCAATCAGCTGTCTTCAGCGCGAGTGTTGGCGCGCAGCTGGCTGGCATCTGCCAGGGTATTGAGCACCTTCACACCGGCCATTTCGAAGCTGTCCACCAGCTCGATGGTCTTGGTCTGCAGCATGGCGTGCAGCAGCAACAGCGGGATCGCCGAGATCAGGCCGAAAGCGGTGGTGTTCATCGCCACCGAGATCGAGCTGGACAGCATGCTGGCTTTCTCAGCCGGCGCCGCCGTGGCCACCGCGGTAAACGCTGCAATAAGACCGACAATCGTGCCCAGCAGGCCCAGCAGCGTCGCTACGTTGGCGAGCGTCGCCAGGTACTGGGTGCGCTTCTCGAGCCGCGGCAGCGCCTCCATCACACCCTCTTCCATGGCCGATTCGATCTCGTCGCGTCGATTGTTGTTGAGGAAACGGGAAATACCCGCTGCCACGATGCGGTACATCGGCACACGGGAATCCTTGCCCGCACTCAGCACCGACTTGTATTCGCGGGTCTTCAGTGCCGACATGATGTTGTCAAAGGCCTTGCGGTTGGAGGCGCGTGCGGTACTCAGTACCAGCCAGCGCTCCACGGCGATTGCCAGCCCCACGACCAGCACAATGCCGATCGGATACATGAACGGTCCCCCGTTCTGGAAAAAACGAACTATCAGGTTATAGGTCTCCATGGTCTTGCCCTCAGTCTTGCCTACTGTGGTTTAAATCGGAGTTCGCGCTGCCCAATGCATCGCGATACTCCAGCTCTCTAACAAACTCATCCCGGTCGACGCGGCGGAACAGGTCGTCCGCCAGCGCCTGGGCCGGCTCATATTCGTAGTCCCGCGCTTCTGGCGGCTGCCACGGCAGGATGTACATCACCCGCGGCTGCTCCTGGTTGCCGGTCACGGTGGCGCGCAGGGTCACCACCGGCTCCTGGGCCGCGGCCACTGCACTCAGCAGCAGCAAGCCCGCAGTTATCCAACGCATCACTCTCCACCCCCCTGCTGGCCGCGCAGCACTACCTGGCTGAACTGCCGCTCCAGCAGGACAATCCAGCCGGCCACCGTGCGGTCGGTATTGCCGGTCAGTTCCTGGTAGCGGTAGTAGTGCTGCAGGGCTTTTTCGCGTTCACCGCGGTAGAGGTCATACAGCACCCCGATATTGCGGTGGGTTTCGGCGTGGTTTGACCACACTGCCAGTGCCGCCAGGTAGACCTGCTCCGATTCGTCAAAGCGGCCCTGCTCGCGCAGGAAAATCGCGTACTGGTTGTAGGCCACGAGATTGCGCTTGTTCACGTCGAGCGCGGCCTGGAAATGTGTTTCCGCGGCATCCAGCTCGCCCTCGGCGACACTCAGCAGGGCAAGGTTCAGGTAGGGGCCGGACAACTTCGGGTGGTTTTCAACCAGCCATTCGAGATCAGCGCGTGCGGTTTCCCAGTCTTCCGCCGCCATCGCCGCAGTGGCCGCCGCAAAACGCTGCCGGGCACCATTGCTTACCGAGCGGCGGGAATCCAGGTAGGGATTTTCCGCGGCGATCGCCTCGGCCGTAGGCACCTCAGGCGACTCCGCGCTATCAGCAGGCGGCGGCGCAGATGACACCACGTCCGGCAATGCACCACAGCCGCCCAGCAGCAGTGCCAACAGCAGGATTCCGGCTCGCGCCACCATCAGTAAATATCCTCGCTATAGGCAAGCTGGGTTTCGGTCTTGGCGTACAGTGCCGGCGACAAGGCTGCCAGAGCGTCGAAGCTGCGCTTGATCCAGTCGTCGTACCAGCCTTCCCAGCTGCGGCGCATATTGGCCTCATGGATGGCAATCGCCTTCTCCTCGAAGGGATAGGCCTGTTCTTCCAGCAACAGCTCGTACTGCTCCAGGGCCAGCGCGTCGAGGCCGCGAGGACGCTCGGACTCCATCAGGTCCACGCTGAGCTGGCGATAGATTTCGCCCATGCGGTAGGTAGACAGCGAGGCGAACTCGGCCACGCCGTAGCCATTGGTGCGCTGGAAGGCCGCGAGGGCAGTATCCATCGCCCGGCGCTTCTTCTTCAGGGATTTCTCTACCGGAGCTTTAAGCTTCACGGCGCGAAACGCGCTGTAGGCGTCCTCGGCAAATACCGAGGAAGCACTGGCGGCCAGGTACAGAGAACGGTCGGTCCCGGCAGCACCGGCGGCATCGTGGGCTGCCTGGATTTTCTTCAGCCAGAAGCGACGCTTGGACTGCTCGCCCTGGCCATCGTAGATCTCGTTGAGACGCTGCATCGCCTCCATGCGCGGCGCCAGCGGTTGCTCCCACTCGTGGGCATAGCTGCGGAAGCGATCAATGGCGAGTTCGACATTGCCAGCACGGTCGTAGTGCTCCGCACTCAGGTAGAGCATCTCGCGGCTGCGCTCGGGGTCCTGCTCTGAGGCCACCAGGGCGTCCAGCTCGCGGGCGGCCAGCTCCCACTCCTCGAGTTGCTCATAGTTGTAGACCAACTTGAGGGGCACTTCCCCGGCCAGCGCGTCACCCTTGAAACGGCTGCGAAAATCCTTGAGCAGCGCGTTGGCGCGACCGTAGTCACCCGCGTTCATGAAGTATTGGGCGGCGTCGAACTGGGCCTGGCGCCGGAAGCTGGCGTCCGGGGTTTCTTCAACCACCTGCGCAAACTGCAGGGCAGCACCGAGATCGTCGCCATCGGCGGCAATTGCCTCGGCGCGGCGATAAAGGCTCGCGGCCAGTCGCTCCACGGTGGCCTCGTGGCGATCGTCGCTGGCGGGCATGTATACAAGCACATCGCGGTAGCCGGCCGCCGCATCCAGGTACTCGGTAAGCTCAAACCAGCTGTGGGCAATAACCAGGCTGGCCGGCAGCATCAGCTCCTGGCCCGGCGGCGGCGTCTGCCGGGTCAGGGTAGCGCCGGCAATAATGGCCAGTTGGTATTCCTCCAGTTCCAGCAGGCTGGCGGCGGCATCGTTGAGCACGGCATCGGTGCGTGGGTCGTCGAAGCGGGCCGCAAAGCGCAGCTGGCTGTCCACCTTGCGGCGCAGCAGCGCTTTGTTCTCGCCGGCCTGCTCCATCAGCGGCGCGTAACCGAGAATGGCGGCATAGCCGGCATCGGCGGCGCGTTCGTAATCGGGGTAGTCATAGGCCACCCACTCGTAGGTGGTCACCGCTTCCTCGTGGTCGCCGGACTCGGTGCGCACCTCGGCCAGCAGGAAGCCCATCTCCGGCACCCGCTCATCCCCCGGGAAACTGTCGATATAGAGCTGGTAGTAGTCACCGGCCTGCCGGTAGTCCCCGGCCGCGTTCTCGCCACCGGCCTGCGCCAGGGCGTGGTGATGGGTGGCCAGCTCTTCGATGTACAGCGACAGGTTGTCAGCGATTTCACGCTGCACCTCGACGTCGCTCATCAGGAAGTAGTCTCCATAGACACCATAGGCCGCAACGTAGTCACGCTTTTCCTCGACGATCAGGTCGCGGAAGCCGGCCTGCTCGTAGATGCCGATCACCCGCACATGGAAGCGGTGGGCGTATTCCGAGTTGGGATAGCGCTCGCCAAAGGCCCGGTAGGTATCGGCACTGTCGCGAAAGCGTTCCTGCTTCAGGTACAGCTCTCCGAGCTCCTGGTACAGCAGCGGCTCGTAGCTGCGCTCGCCGAGCTGGTCGTAGGCGGCGGCAATGCTATCGACTCCTTCGAGATAGCTGAACACCACCGACAGCACGCGGAAGCAGTCCTGAACCAGTGCACGGTTGGCGCCGGTCATAGCCTCCAGGTTGTTGTCAGCAGGCATCAGCGCGTCCAGGGTGCCGGTGTAGGCGCGAATCGACTGGCGGTAACGCCCCTGCTTGAACTGCGACCAGCCCAGCATGTACTGCGCATTGAGGTAGTAGTCGGTGTCTTCCCCGGCTTCAAGCACCCGGCCGTAGGCAGCTTCCGCCTCGGCGTAGCGGCCTTCACTGAAGTGCTTCTCGGCAACTCTGAACTGCGCCTCGGTGTAGTGCTCGGAATCGGCGTGGCCGCTGGACAGTTGCTGTAATGCCGCCATCGCCGCCTCGCTGTCGCCAGTCATGTCGTGGGCCTTGGAAAGCTGGTACAGCAGCCTGTCACGCCCTGCCATGTCCGGATGGGTTTCGAGCAGCTCGCTGTAAGCCGCAATCGCCTCATCAAACAGGGCCTCGCTGTCTTCGCCATCGGCCAGGCCGGCCTCGGCCTCCAGCATTTCCAGGCCCGCCAGTCGCTCCAGCACGAGTACGCGGGTTTCCGGGTCGTCGGTGACCAGCAGCACCTCGCGATAAACATCGGCCAGATCGGCCAGCTCTATTTCCGGTAGCGGCTGTTCGGCGGTGGGCAGCTCCACCGGTTCCAGCTCTGCCAGGGTCGGCTCATACTCGCTGGTGGACAGGAAGCCGCAGCCCGTGAGCACCAACGGCAGCAGCAACAACAGGTGCGACGAGATTCTCATCGTCCAACCCCCGTGCTGCCGCGGTCGTAGAGACGGGCAATTGCAAGCTGTGACTGGCCGAGGGAGCGTTTCAGGGCCCGCGCCTGCTGGGACAGTTCCGCCATCGCCACCTGGCGCAGGCTGGCTTCAGAGCGCAACAGTGCCTGGCCCACCACCTGCTGTTGGCCGCTTACTCTCGATTCCAGCGCCACCACGCGGGGTGCAAAATTGGAACTGCTGCGGTTGGCAATCGCCACATCGAGGCGCTGAAGGCCCTGCTGCGCTTCTGCCAGCGCAGCCTTGAGCTCTGCGAGTTCGCGCTCTGCCCGCCAGCGCAGGTCCGGGTATTGCTCGCTGTCGTCCCAGGTCAGCAGGCCTCGATAGAGCCGCAACAGTTCTGTTTGCTGCTCGGGAGCATCCAGTCGCTGTGCCACCGACTCGGCGCGCTCCAGCCGCTGCCAGAGTGCGCGGCGCTCGGCATCCGCCAGCGCCCGGCCGTCGTCGGTAGCTTCGGCATCCGCCAGCCGCGTCTCCAGCCGCAGGGAGGCCTCGGACAGCTCGGCCAGGCGGACCTCGAGTTGCTGGCGACCACCGCCATTTATCACCCGCTCCCAGTTGGCCTGCTGTTCGGCGTCTGCCTGGGCGAGTACGGCCAGTTTTTCCCTGGCCTGGGAGAGATTCCTGTCAATTCGCTGCAGGTCGCGCATTTCCCGCATCGCACCCTGGAAAGCATGGCTGGCTATCAGGTGGCGCAGGTAGGGCGCCTGGTCCGAAATGGGCAGGATGTCTTCGCCAAACAGCCAGTCTTCCGACTCTTCGACATTCAGCTGCAGCAGGTCCGACAGGTCGCCGTCGGCAAACTCGACAATCGCTGCCTGCACACTGTCCAGCTCGTCCTGGAATACCTGCCTGGCCTGCTGGTAGCTGGCCAGTGCCAGGCCCGGCCGTGACAGCTGTTCATAGGCGTAGGGCACCGCCAGCAGGCTTTCGCGCACACTCTGGCTGACCGGCGGGCGCGTGCCCAGCTCGCGCCAGGGTGACAGCGCAGCCATGGAATCGCCGTTTTCGAAGGCGGCCCAGCCGTGTCCCAGCAGCGCCCGGTCGGCAACCGGGCTGACCAGGCGAACACGCTTGAAATCTTCCCGGGCCGCATCGAACTCCCCGGCCGCCATCAACGCATAGCCGGACGCCGTATAGGCGCGATCGCGCAGGGTCCTCAGCTCCGATGAGGATTCCGCTTCCTCGAGCTGGTGGAAGTGTCCCGCAGCGATTGACCAGTCACCCTCGGCGGCATGGGCAGCACCAAGGTTGTAGCTGGCATAGAAGCGCCACGGCGACTGTTCCGGCAACGCCGACTGAGCAGTTATGGCCGCAGCGCGATCACCGCGGGAAAGGGCGATAGCGGCGCGCAGGTAGGCGGCTTCCTGGGCGAGGTCGTCGCGCTTGTCGATATCCACCAGCGCCAGGCTGGCGTTCTCAAGCGCCGCGGCGGCGCGCGCTGCCTCACCGCGCTGCCAGGCGACCTTGGCGAGATAGAACCAGGCGCGCTGGCGATTGACGCC
>JASJCI010000051.1 GCA_030066085.1 Gammaproteobacteria bacterium
GACCGCGGGGTCCAGTGATGAGCCAAGGTTTTCTGGATCCCGCGGTCGAGCCGCGGGATGACAACTCAAGAGGTAGAGAATTAAGTCGGAGTACGGCTTTAGCGTACCAAAACATCGTTTTTAAAGTGTTTTTGATCAGGCGTTTAAAATATCCCGGACAGTAGTGCGCTTGCGCGGGGACGACGGCGTTATTGTGAACCCGCTGATTGTCGACGGGATGACGGTGGCGTCAGGTGGTGGCGGTTTTGGAATCGTCGCCCCTGAGCCGGTTTTCGGCGAGGCTGAGGGCGCCGACGATGTACAGGCAGGCGGCGCCGATCTGCAGCAGGCGCACGTACATGTCGGTGCCGGCATCGTCACCGAAGGTGCCGGTGGCGCCGCCGAGCAGCACGATCACGGTATTGAGTCCGGTGCCGTAGAGCTGCGCGCTCGGCGCATCCGAGTAGATCTTCGGCCCGAACAGCAGCGCGACGGTAAAAATGGCCAGCCCCAGCATTACCGGCGACGGCGCCAGCACCAGCAGGTTGTAACAGATCACCGCGGCGAGTCCGCCGAGCGCGTTGGCGACCAGCGTGCCGATCGAACCCTTGATGCCGACCTCGGCCGACGGCATCTGGATCAGCAGCGCGACGAACACCAGCACCAGCAGGTCGCTGGTCATTTTCAGCAGGTAGAACATCAGCAGCAGCGGCAGCACCAGCAGTGTCTTGATCATGGCCTGGCGGTAGGTTTCCTGTTTCGACGGCAGCTCGAGTTCGGCTTTGGCGTTGGCCACCAGCCTCGGATCGGGAATCAGCGCGTGCGCGAACCAGCACATGAACACCGCCAGCGCGATCGAAAAGAACAGCCCGCCGACGAAGGCATCCAGTACCTCTTTCGATTCCATGCCGACCAGCGGCAGGATCAGGATCGCGATGAACAGGATCACGATCAGCAGCTGGTTGCCGCCTCGGATCGCCCAGTACTGCCCGGCCAGCAGCAGCCAGCTGACCAGCAGCAGGCAGACCACCGGGTGCGGCAGGAACACCTCGGCGATGACACGCCCGATCAGCAGCAGGATCGCCACCGCCAGCAGCAGGAACAGCCCTTTGCCGAGCGGGATCGGCGGACCGCCGGCCGACAGCAGCACGCAGACGAATACCGGCATGATGAATGTGCCCGGCCAGCCGCCGATAAACGCGATCAGCACGCTCACGGTCAGCGCCAGCGCGAGCCGCAGGGTATTCAGTTGCGCGCTGCTCCAGCGGGCGAGGTTAGGCATGCGCAGCGCGGCCTAGTGCAGGAAGGACAGCAGGCTGACGAGCCGGATCAGCAACGCGCCGAGCAGGTTCAGCGGGTTGCCGTCGCCGGTGTAGACGATCACGTCGGCCTGGCCGCCGATACGCCGCAGGCCGCGTGACTCGTCGCCGTCGAAACGGATCAGCACCGGGAAGCGCTGCGGTTCGCGCAGCCAGCCGCGCGTCACCGAGATACCGGGCAATTGCCCGGCCTGTTCCTTTTGTCCCCAGTTGATGCCGTAACCGGCGCTGATCACCTCGCCCTTGAAGATCCTTCCGGGGGCAACGTCGAGCACGATATCGACCTCGTCGCCGGCCTCGATGTTGCCGATCGAGTTTTCGCGCAGGTAAGCCTCGATCCAGACCGCCTTGGTCGAGATAAAAGTCATCACCGGCTGACCGGCGGCGGCGAAGTAGCCTTCCGCGGTCTTGATGTTGGCGACGACCCCGTAACCGGGCGCGTCGACCGTGGTCTTGCTCAGGTTGAGCTGCGCCTGCTGCAGCGCGGCCAGCGCCGACTGGTACTTCGGATTTTCCTCGCCGCTGACGCCGACGCGGGTTTTTTCCTCGGCCAGCCGCGCCTCGGCATCGGTCACCGCGATCTTGGCCTGTTCGAGCTTGGTACGCGCGGTATCGGCGGCAATCTTGGAGATCAGGTTTTGCGCCTCGAGCTCGAAGGTGCGCTCGGCCTGGCGGGTTACGTAGGTCAGGTTGGTCCTGGCGCTGACGACCGCGGTTTCCGCGGCCGCGACCGAGGCGAGGCCGGCGCCAAGCGTTTGCGCCGTGTCCTCCAGATCGGCCTCGGCCTTTTTCACCGCGAGCTCGTAGGATTCGGCATCGATCTGCAGCAACGGATCGCCGATTTCGACGATCTGGTTGTCGGTGACTGGCAGATCCTCGATCACGCCGGCGATCTCGGGCGCAATCGGCACCACGTAGCCGCGCACGCGCGCCTCGCTGGTGTACGGGGTGTAGCGATCGGCAAGCACGTACCAGGCCAGGCACAGCAGCACCAGCGTTAGTACGATGATGGTCAGGCGCTTGATCGGGTTGCCGCTGTCGCTGGCGGTTTCCGCTTTCGGTGCGGCTTCGGTTTGTTGGTCGCTCATGGCTGGCTCCGGGTCTGTGCCTCAAGCGCGGCACATTCATCGCCGCGCTTGCCGCGCATTAAAACCGGTTCAACCGCGTTCGACAACGGTTTAATAAGGGCCGGTGACAAACGAGAATCAATTGTCACCAGCCCCTGGGCAGGCGCTAGCGGAAAGCGCTTTCCTGCTTGAAGTAGAACGACAGCTCGCCTTTCTCGCTGATATCGAAGATCATTTGCAGCGCCCGGCCCGTGCTGTAGTAAGCCGGTACCGACGGGGTAAACGACTCGGTTCTCGGCGCGGCGTCACCCTGGGCCAGGGTGATCTCGAAGTTACCGTCGCCGAGTCTGCGGCTGCCGAGGTTCTGCCTGCAGACCCGCAGCGGGCCGACGTCATCGCAATCGATAACGCGCCCGGTGCGAACGTCGCGCACGCTGACATCGCGCAGCAGCTGGTCGGAATTGTTGACCACCATCACGCGGTTGAAGCTGTAGTTCTGGGCGTAGGCGACCGTGGTGGTGCACGCGAGACCGAGCAAGACGAGAGCCAGTTTTTTCATGAGATTTCCTGCCAGTTGATGTTTGGCTGGCTACGCGTCACCGCAACAACCGGATCATCGCGGGCGGAAGTTGCCAGGCGTTAGCGGAACGGGGTTTCCTGCTTGAAGTAAAACGACAGCTCGCCGTTGTCGCTGATGTCGAAGATCATTTGCAGCGGCAGGCCGGTGTAGTAGTAAGCCGGCACCGACGGGGTAAACGACTCGGTCCTTGCCGCGGCGTCACCCTGGGCCAGGGTAATCTCGAAGTCACCGTCGCCGAGCCTGCGATTACCGAGATTCCTGGTGCAAACCCCGAGCGGGCCGACGTCGTCGCAATCGTGCACGCGCCCGGTGCGAACATCGCGCACGCTGACGTCGCGCAGCAGCTGGTCGGAATTGTTGACGACCATTACGCGGTTGAAGCTGTAGTTCTGGGCGTAAGCCACCGTGGTGGTGCATGCGAGCCCGAGCAACACGAGCGCCAGCTTGTTCATGAGGATTCCTGCCATTTTGCCTGTCGCTGTTTACGGGCCACCGCAAAAACCGGATCATCACCCACGCAACCCGACAGCAGCACCGCGCGCGGGATCTGCTCGGCGACCAGCTGCAGGAACTGTAACCGGCGCCGTATTTGCTTTACCATTGCTGCCAACGAAATCATGCGAACCGGGAGCCAATTCCGGCAAGGCCCGATGAGGACACTCAACACCAGCCTCGAACAGTCCGTACGCGCGGCGCTATGCCGCCTTGCGCTGCTGCTGTGCCTGTCGATCGCGATCGCGCCGGCGGCGGCGCAAATGGTGCCGCCGCCGGCGGCCGAGCAGACCGCCATCGAGGTTCCGCAAAACCTGACCCGCGCCGAGGTCCGCGACCTGGTGGCGCGCCTGTCGGACGACCAGGTGCGCGAACTGGTCATTCGCGAACTCGACAAAAACGCGCTCGCCGCGGAACAGGCCACCGACGCCACGCTCTACCTGCAAAATCTGAACGCGGGGGTAAGCGCCGCGAAAGAAGCGCTGACGCGTATGTTCGATTCGCGTGAGCAACTGCACGACCTGCCGGCGATGATCTGGGCGGGCATCAGCGACAACGGCGCCGTCAGCGGCGCTTACCTGCTGTTCCAGCTGATCGGGCTGATCGTGGCCGGCTTCGCCGCCGAATACCTCGCCCGGCGGCTGCTCGAAAGGACTTCGAAACCGACAGAAACCCTGACCCTGGGCCGGCGTTTCGACCTCGCCTGCTACGGTGCGGTGATGGGGCTGATCGAACTCGGCGCCTTCGCCATCGGCGCGTTCCTGTTCGTCGGCATTACCGCCCAGCATACCGAGGCGGCGGCCATGCTGTGGCACGAAGTCATCTGGTGCCTGCTGCTGATCAAGCTGGTATTGCTGGGCGTGCGCCAGCTTGCCGCGCCGGCAAACGCGGATACACGCCTGATGTCGATCGGTGATACCGCCGCACGGCAGATCTGGGGCTGGGCACTGGTGCTGTCATCGGCAATCATCCTGCCGCAGCCGATCGTCGAGGTGGCGGAAGCCTTCGGTGCCAGCCAGGAAACCCTGCTGAATCTCGGCATAAAAATCGGGCTGGTTTTCGTGATCCTGCTGGTCGCACTGATCTATAAAATGCGGGATTACGGCCGCCAGCTGATCGCCGGCGACGGCGACAGCGGGGTCATTCGCCAGAACCTCGCGCGTGTCTGGTGGATATTGAGTATCGGCTACGTGCTGATTATCTGGCTGATGTCGATCGGCAAACACGCCGCGACCGGTGAATCGACGATGCTGCCGGGGCTCGCCAGCCTGTTGCTGTTCGTCTCGATCCCGTATCTCGACCGTGGCCTTAAAGCGCTGATCACCTGGTACTTCGAAAAGCCCGAGGAAGAACCCGCAGCGGCCGTCGCGACCAGCGACGCGGCGGCCGATACGTCGGTAATCACCGAGACACCCGCGGACGAAGCTGTGGTCGAAGCCGCGGAGGATTCCGATTTCGATTCGGGTTACCACGCCACCGCGCTGCGCTACGCGCGGGTGCTGATGGTGCTCGCCCTGCTGGGCATCTTCGTGCGCCTTTGGAATATCGACCTCGAGGCGATCACCGGCCAGCTCGTCAGTGAACGCTTTGCCAGCGCGCTGTTCGATATCGGCATTACGGTGCTGCTCGCGTGGGCGCTGTGGGGCGTGATCCGGATCTCGATCGAACGCAAGCTCGAGGACGAACGCGGTCCGGAAGCAGAAACCGAGGAGGCCGAGGCCGGCGGCCTCGGCGGTACGCGCACCGAGACCATCCTGCCGCTGATCCGCGCCTTCATCAAGATCACGCTTATCGTCATGACCGTACTGATTTCACTGTCGTCGCTCGGGGTCAACATCGGCCCGCTGATCGCCGGCGCCGGCGTGGTCGGCATCGCCATCGGTTTCGGCGCGCAGACGCTGGTGCGCGATATCGTCTCGGGCTTTTTCTACCTGCTCGACGACGCGTTTCGTATCGGCGAATACGTCGTCATCGACCAGACCCGCGGCACCGTCGAGAGAATTTCGATCCGCTCGTTCCAGCTGCGCCATCACGAGGGCCCGGTGCACACGATCCCCTACGGCGAGATCCGCACCTTGACCAACTGGAGCCGCGACTGGGCGATCATGAAATGCGAAATCCGCGTGCCCTTCGAAACCGACATCGAAAAGGTCCGCAAGCTGATCAAGAAGATCGGTATCGAGATGATGGAGGACCCGCAGTGGGGACCACTGATGCTCGCCCCGGTGAAGTCACAAGGCGTGAATCGCATGGACGATTCCGCGCTCATCATCCGTTTCAAGTTCACCGCCGTACCGGGGCAGCAGTACCTGATTCGGCGCGAAGCTTTCGTGCGCATCCAGCGCGCCTTCGAGGCCAACGGTATCCAGTTCGCGCCGCGCCGCGTGCTGGTCGAAGCCACGACGCCGCAGGAGGCGGTCAAGGCCGCGAGCGCGGTGATCGACCAGGAAGAAACCGCCGGCGACGCCGGCCAAAACCCAGCTACCAGCCAACCCTGACATGAACATCCCCAGCCGCCTGAAATTCATCGCCACGCTGCTGCTCGCGGCAACCCTGGCCGCCTGCAGTACCAAAACCGCCAAGCCCCTGGGCGAATGGCGCAGCAATTACTTCGACCGCAAGCTCGACAACATGCTGATCATCGCGGTGACATCACGCTCGACCCGGCGCCGCGTGTTCGAGGATTTGTTCGTCGAGGCGCTGGCCAGCCAGGGGATCGACGCCGTACCGAGTTACGGCCTGATCACGTCGACGCTGCAGCTTTCGCGCGAGGATATCGAGGAAGCCATCCAGGGCCAGAACCTGGACGCGGTACTGATCACCCGGCTGGCCGCCGTAGCCGATAAAGAAGTTTACCAGCAGCCGGATGTGGAGCGCGACGACCTGTCCTACTTCAGCTACTACGACAATGCCTGGCAGCAGGCAAGCGGCGGCGGCGCTACCCAGAACTATCGAATCGTTGCGCTGGAAACCAACGTTTACGACACCGCGTCACAACTGATGGTGTTCAACATGCGCTCGCAGGTCATCGAGGCGACACAGCCACGGCACATGATCGAAGACCAGATTCGCCTGACCATCGATCGCCTGCGCGCAAACGGTCTTATCGGGGAGTAGCCTGCCGGTTTCTCCGGCCGTAACCCCGGCCCGGGGCTATCGGCCTGCCAGCGATAGCGCGACCGCGGTCGACGACCGCGGCACGCAAAGCTGAATCGACTTCAGGGAACGCGATCCCACAGGCCGGTGTCCTTCAGCGCGGTGGTGCATTGCGCGCTGATGCCGGATTCATTCTCCTTCAGGCACTGCAGCAGGCGCCCTTCCCCGGGCTTGACGTCGAGGCAGTGCCGGTCGGCATCGGCTTCGCAGGCGCTGATCGAGTACTGCACCGCGGCAATGCCGGTATTGATCGCGAGCCTGGCTTCCAGCACACCCTGTTTGCATTGCGCCGACAGCATGTGTTCGTAGGCGGCGAGGCACATGAACACCCGGTCGCTGTTATCACCCAGCCCCGGGCAAAACTGCTTGACGTCGTCACCGCAACCCTCAACGCTGGACGAGATCGTGATCTCCGCGTTCTTGAGCTTTTCCGCCAGGGGTTTGCCGCCCTGCTCCTGCGCGACCGCGGCCAGCGGCAGCAGGATCAACGCCGTCAATAACAGGCGCCCACGGGTCAATCCGAGATCCATCGCCAGTTTCCAGGTACCGCTTACACTCATTAGTTTTTGCTCCATTGCGTGGTTGGGCTGTCGCCGGGGCGCGTAGTATATGTCGACACGCGGCCGACCGACAATACGGCGCCTGCAAGCGAGCGCCTGCCGATGCCGCGGGCTTCGCCAGGGTCTGGATAACATCGGCGAGTCTCCGCCTGACGGGTAAATTCGTGCCCGCTAACCGGCTGGAAAACAGCCAGAAACCTTCGCGGCCGGCACCCTGGGCTCGTTTCGCTCCCGCCCTTCGCGTCAAAGCCGGGCAACCTGGTTTAAACTCCCGGGTACATGAATCCCGCCCTGCCATGACTGCCCGATACTGCGCTCGCAGCGACGCGCTCGCCCGTTTAACGCCGGCACCCCCGTCCGGGTCGGAATCGACGGTCACGAGACTGCTGGCCACGCTCATTGTGCTCGTGCTCGCAAGCCTGCCGGCCAGGAGTGTCGCCGAAAGCGGCTCCGGCACGCTCTGCGCGGTTGCGGCCGCGGCCTGGGCAAACCCGGCCATGCGTGAACTCGAAGCGCCTGGCTGGCTGCAGCGGATCGACAATCGCCAGCTCGCCGACATCGTCGCCGAGGCCCTGCGCCACAATCGCGACCTCGCAACCACGGCCGCCAACCTCGAGACAGCCGCGGACCTGGTCGCGCGGGCGGCCATGGCGCTGGTGCCGGCGGTCGGCGTCGACAAAATCCCGCCGGGATTGACGGAACTTGCGCCCGTGGCGCCGCTTGCGGCCGCGTCCCCGGACCTGCCCTGGGAACCGTCACCGTGGCGCCTCATGGTTGCCAGCGACGCGGCGGCCGCGGCGAACTGCCCCGATGGCGATGGCGAACTCGATCATGCGCGACACCTGCTGGCGGCACGGATCGCCGAAACCTGGCTGTTGACCGCCGAGGCCAACCTGCAGCTGGAACTCGCCGACGATGCCGTCGGCCTGCGCGAGCGGATTCTGCAACTGGTGGAAATCCACCTCGCCGCGGGCACAACAACCGAAGACGATCTGGTCGAGGCCCGCCGCGCGTTGAGCCGCTCGCGCGCGCGCCAGTTCAGCGCGATCGGCGCGCTGACTAACGCGATCAGGGCAATGCACGTGCTGCTGGGACGTTACCCGACGGCCGAGCTGCGCCAGGTGGAGCACCGGGTGCCGGTGCTGCCGGCGCTGCCGGATAACAAGGCGACATTTCTGCTGACGTTGCTACCGACACAGGTCGAAGCCGAACGCCAGCTGCGCGGGCTCGCAGCGGAGATCGCCGGCGTGTTGCGGGCCCATGCTGAAGCACTGCAACGGGTGCAACAGCAGGCAGAAGGCAACGCGGGCGACCCGCTGCGCAAAGTTCGGCTGCAGGCGCGGATACTGGACGCACGTATTGCCGTAACGCGGGTGCGCAACGCGCTGCTGAGCCAGCGCCTGCTGCTGCATCTCGCGCTCGAAGGATGGCCGCAACAGCGGCATGAGCCATAACACAACGGTCAGCAGCGGCAGCCTTGTTCATGCCGGCCTCGCTGCCAGTCGAAGCACCCCGCGCCTCGCTTGATGCCGGTCGGCATAGCTGTTAGTTTCAGCAGACTCTGGGACCTCGACAGGCGAGGCGGCAACATGAATCAGGACCGGGTCAACAAAATTGTTCTGGTGATCATCGTCGTCGCCATCTCGGCGCTGTTCCTGTCGATGATCCACCAGTTCCTGATGGCGATCTTTCTCGCCGGCCTGTTCAGCGCGCTGGCGCGCCCGGTTTATCGGCGGCTGCGGATCCTGTTCAGGGGACATCGGCACGCGGCCTCGGCCACTACGCTGTTGATGATGGTCGTGGTGGTGCTGATCCCGCTGCTGTTCCTGGTCGGCATCGTCGTTGGCCAGGCGGTCGATGTCGGCCAGACCGCCGCACCCTGGATCAAGCGTAACCTCGAGCAGCCCGACCAGATCACTGCCTGGCTGCAGGGTTTGCCGATCTACGAGTACGTCGAGCCCTACCGCGGCGTCATCCTGCAGAAAGCGGGCCAGGTGGTGAACTCGATCAGTAACATGGTTGCCGGCGGCCTGTCACAGGTCACCCTCGGCACGGCCAATTTCCTGTTCATGACCTTCGTGTTCCTGTACACGATGTATTTCCTGCAGATGGACGGCGACAAGCTGGTACGCAAGATCCTCTACTACCTGCCGCTCAACGGCGACGACGAAAGCCTGATGCTCGACAAGTTCACGTCGGTGACGCGCGCGATGATCAAGGGCACCCTGCTGATCGGCATCCTGCAGGGCACGCTCGCGGGTATCGCTTTCGCCGTTGCCGGCTTCGGCAACGCGGTGTTCTGGGGCACGGTGATGGCGGTGCTGTCGATCATTCCGAGCGTCGGCTCGGCGCTGGTCTGGATTCCCGCCAGCATCATCCTGATCATGCAGGGCAACGTCGGCGCCGGTGTCGGCCTGCTGGCCTTTTGCGGGCTGATCGTCGGCAGCCTGGATAACGTTTTGCGCCCGATCCTGGTGGGCAAGGATACCCGCATGCACGAGCTGATGATTTTCTTCGGCACGCTCGGCGGCATCCTGATGTTCGGCATTCCCGGCGTGCTGATCGGGCCGGTGGTGGCTTCGCTGTTCATTACCGTGTGGGAGCTTTACGGTATCGCTTTCAGCGACTACCTGCCGGAAGTGCACTTCGGCAGGCAACCGGTCGACAGGGCCGATACGGACGACAGCAGCGACGATCGGGACGCGCCCGGTCCGCCACCCGGACCCGGCGCATCTCCCTGAAACGGCTCGACCGTCAGTTCGGCGAGTACTGGTCGTTGTGAAAGCTCGCGTTACCCGCCGGATCGATATCGACGATGGCCTGCATGGCGATGCCGGTAACGAAGAACGGCGGTACCGCGGCGTCGAAAGTTTCGCTTTGCGCGGCGCCGCCGTCGTAGGTCCAGGTGACCTCGAACGAGCCGGCGTCGAAGCGACGCTTGCCGAAGTAGTTATTGCACACCTGCAGCGGCTTGATTTCGTCACAGCTGTAGCTGCGGCCCGACGGCCTGTGTACCACGGTCACGCTGCTGACGGTGGCTTCCGAGTTATTGACGACGCGTACCTCGTTGTAGATGTGCGCGGGATTGTAGGCGGCGGCTGCGGCGGCGCTGAACAGCGTGGCCGCGACCAGGATTCCGGTTCGATACATATCTTGTCTCCTTGATGATTGCAGGGTTCGCGCTTGTACGTCTCGGTGGACCGCTGCCCACGGTAAAGGTTCGGTTCTGCGGCAGCGGGAATACAGCCGGCGGGATCAGAAGCCCTGGAACGGGGTATCCGCGGTGGCCACCGGCCAGACCGCGTCGGTCATCCACATGCCCTTGAACGGTCCTTCACCCTGCTGGCTCAGGCGAAAGGCGAACACGACGCCGCGGCCGTCGCGACCGAGCAGGTAAACCAGCTGTACCGCGCTGCCGTTCATGTAGCGCACCTCGCTGAACTCGCTGTCGACGTGGTCGACCATGATGCCGTAGGGTTTGTCCTTGACCATGCTGACGAAGCGGTCGAGCGGCCCGGTGTTGACCTTGTTGGCCGGCGAGGCGAAACCGAAGGTGGTCTCGATGCCGGCGTTGGCAAACGGTTCGTCGTTGTGCGACAGGGCTTCGATCACGATGCGAACGACGTCTTCCGGCGCGTACTCGGCGTTCGGCGTTGGCAGCACGGGATCGATTTCCAGTTGGCCGTCAACCGCGGCATAGGTGGGCTTGAACGTCAGCACCGCGGCCAGCAGGGTGAAAAGATAAACAAGGTGTGACAGTTTCATGGCTCCCCCGTGTGTGCCCTGGGTGACAGTTGTGGTATGCATGACAATACGGGGCGCGGGGCCGTTCCGGATCAATCCCCCGAACTTTCCATGCCAATTCAGCAGGGTCAATCGTGCTACCATCCGGCCATGCGAATGCTATTCGCCACGCTCCTGCTGTTGCCGCTGCTCGCCGAAGCGGCCGATATCCGTGAACCTTACTCGATCGGTTGCGTCAGCGACCAGTCCAGCCTGCAGGGGCGCCACCAGGACTACCGCGCGGACAAGCAGTCCGAGCGCGCCAAGTCCTGGTTCGCCGAGTGGATGATGGCGGAGAATTTCGGTGACATGCGATCGAAGATCCGCTTTACCTGGAACCCGCGCGGCGCCAACGGCCCGGAAATCAAGATCGATACCACCGAAAAAGCGCATAACCTCATCCGGGTTCGATCCAACACCAAAAACAGCCTGATCGTCGTGTCGTCCGCGTCCAACCCGCTGTCGACCGAGAGCTGGACCTTCGCCTTCAACTTCGCGGTCGAGACCATGATCGCGACCCGGGTGCAGAGCAACATCGGCAGCATCAAGGGCGAAGTCATCACCTACGATTGCTTCTACGAGCGCATCGGTGCCTAGAACGAAGCACCGCAAGAGCGCATTCCTGAACCGAAACAGTGCGGCACGGGTCTCGCGGTGGATTTCGAGGACTTTGATCGAGTGCGCAAGGGAAGCAGCAAACGGTTGATTTTACGGTGTAACACCGCTAAGGTTGGCGCAGATTGGAGGACCGGGGATCGACAACGACCCAAGTATCCCGGCATCATTAAGTATTAATAAAATAAATTAAAATCGCCGAGTGCCATTAAATAATGACCGATAACGATCATCTGGTTCGTTTCGTCGATATCCAGAAGAGTTACGACGGGGAATCGCTGGTCGTCAAGAACCTGAATCTTGACGTCGCCAAGGGGGAATTCCTCACCATGCTCGGGCCTTCCGGTTCGGGCAAAACCACCTGCCTGATGATGCTCGCCGGTTTCGAACCGGCCACGCACGGCGAGATCTATCTCAACGAGCGCCCGATCAACCGCGTACCGCCGCACAAGCGCGGCATCGGCATGGTGTTCCAGAACTACGCGCTGTTTCCGCACATGACGGTTGCCGAAAACCTCGCGTTTCCGCTGGAAGTGCGCCACATGGACAAGACGGAACGCGAGCAGCGCGTCAAGCGTGCGCTCGACATGGTACAGCTCGGCGCTTTCGGCGATCGACGCCCGGCACAGCTGTCAGGCGGTCAGCAGCAGCGCGTCGCGGTGGCACGCTCGCTGGTATTCGATCCCGACCTGGTGCTGATGGACGAGCCGCTCGGCGCGCTCGACAAGAACCTGCGCGAGCAGATGCAGTACGAAATCAAGCACATCCATGAAAACCTCGGCCTGACCGTGGTCTACGTAACCCACGACCAGAGCGAGGCGCTGACCATGTCGAACCGCATCGCGGTTTTCGACGACGGCATCATCCAGCAGTGCGCACCGCCGGAAGTGCTCTACGAAGAGCCGCTGAACGCGTTCGTCGCCCATTTCATCGGCGAAAACAACCGCCTGCTGGGCAAGGTCATCGAGGACAACGGCGACACGGTCAAGGTCGATATCGACAACGACCCGGGCACCGTGGTCGCCAACAGGATCAACGTCGGCGGTGTCGGCGAACGCACCACGCTGTCGCTGCGCCCCGAGCGGGTTACGGTCAACCCGGAACCCGGCGAGTTGCCGAACATTTTTTCCGCCAAGGCCGAAGAACTGATTTACCTTGGCGACCATATCCGCACCCGTTTCACGGTCTGCGGACACGACGATTTTATCGTAAAGATTCCCAATTCCGCCGTCCACGCTCACCTCAAGGAAGGTGATACGGTGAACATCGGCTGGAATGCGGAAGACTGCAGGGCGTTGGACCCGTCCGATTAAGCGCGCAGTTTGTAGCTCTAGAGTAGTAGTAAACCAAGAGGAGTAATCTCTAATGAAAACCACCCTTAAATTAACCCTGCTGGCTTCAGTGGTTGCGGCTACCAGCGCGGCCCAGGCAGTGAACATCGTCTCGTGGGGCGGTGCTTACACGGCCTCGCAGCAGAAAGCTTACCAGGAAACCTACAAGGATCCTGACAGCATCAACTTTATCAACTACAACGGCGGTCTGGGCGAAGTACGCACCCAGGTCGAATCCGGCAACGTCACCTGGGACATCGTCGACGTACTGCCCGACCAGGCACGCACCGGTTGCGACGAAGGCCTGTTCGAGGAACTCGACCGCAGCATCTTTACCCCGGCGGCCGACGGTACCTCGATGGACGATGACATCATGGTCGAAGTCCCGAACGACTGCGTGGTTCCGCAGATCTTCTGGTCCTACGTCCCGTTCTACGAGGAAGGCACCTTCCAGGGCGCGCAGCCCGAGACGATTGCCGATTTCTTCAACGTCAAGAAATTCCCCGGCAAGCGCGGTATCCACACCTGGCCGCAGGCACTGATCGAAATGGCGCTGGCTGCCGACGGTGTTGCGATCAAGGATATCTACAAGGTCATGAGCACCGACGAAGGTATCGACCGCGCATTCGCCATGCTCGACAAGATCAAGGACCACGCCGTGTTCTGGTCTTCCGGCGCCAAGCCGCTGGAACTGGTCAAGTCCGGTGAAGTTTCCATGTCGATCGCCTACAACGGCCGTATCGGCGCCGCGGTCCTGTCCGAGGGCGAAAAATTCGTCACCGTCTGGGACGGCCAGGTGCTCGAGGAGGAATGGCTGGTGCTGATGAAGGGTGCGCCGAACCGCGAAGCCGCGCTCGAATTCCTGGTGCACGCTTCCTCTCCGGCGTCGCAGGCCGAGCAGGCCAAGTACATCAACTATGGCCCGATGCGTGCTTCGGCGTTCGAAATCATGGCCTCCGGTGAGCCGTGGTTCCACAATGGTAAAACCATCATGGAGCACATGCCGAACCGTCCGGAAGTCATGGCGCGTTCCATCATCGCCAATCCCGACTGGTGGGCCGACTACGGTGACTCGATCACCGAGCGTTACACCGCCTGGATGGGTCAGTAACACGGTACGGGGCCAGGATTTCGATCCTGGCCCCGATTCCCGATGAACAGATTTCTGACCGTCATTCCCGCGAAAGCCTGTGCGGCCCAGCGAGGAATCTTGGTTCTCCAACAAGATGCCGAGACGTCGGACCGCCGCTTACGCGGGCATGACGGGTAAACCTTATGGCTAGCAATCCTCCGATCACAGACCAGGGACCGCTGCTGACCGCGGACGGCACGCCGCTCAAGGTCAGCCTGCAAAGGTCGCTGCGCCAGAATCGCAACCGCGCGATGCTGCTGGTGTTGCCGCCGCTGCTGTTCCTGGTCCTGCTGTTCGTAATCCCGATCGGGGACATGCTGCTGCGCAGCGTCGACGACAAGCTGGTCAACGAAGTCCTGCCCAGGACCTTCGATGCGTTCGAGGAATGGGACAAACAGAGCGAACCGCCGGAAGAACTGTTCGCCGCGCTGTTCGAAGACCTGAAAGCGGCCGAGAAGGTCGAACGCGGCAAGGTCAGCGTGCGCATGAACTATGCCAAGCCGGGCTGGCGCAGCCTGGTCAAGAAAACTTCGCGACGCCTGAAGCGCATGGACGGGCCACCGTACAAGGAACAGTTCATCAAGATCGACGAACGCTGGGCCGACCAGGAGTTCTGGCTGTCGCTCGGCATCATGAAAGACCGCTATACCGCGGGTTATTACTGGAACGCGGTCGACCGCACCTACGATTTCGACAAGAACGTCATCCTGCAGGACGAAAACCGACGGGTTTATAACCTGCTGTGGTGGCGTACGATCCTGGTCAGTTTCATCGTTACCATCGCCTGCCTGCTGCTGGCTTACCCGGTGTCCTACCTGCTGGCGACGCTGCCGATGCGAATATCCAATCTATTGATGATCTGCGTGTTGATGCCTTTCTGGACATCGCTGCTGGTGCGCATCGTCGCGTGGATGATCATGCTGCAGCAAAACGGCGTCGTGAACGACACGCTGGTCTGGGCCGGATTGCTCGGTGAAGAAAACCGGCTGGCGATGATGTACAACTTCAACGGCACGATCATCGTCATGACGCAGATCCTGCTGCCGTTCATGATCCTGCCGATCTTCAGCGTCATGAAAACGATTCCGCCAAGCTACATGAAGGCGGCGCAAAACCTCGGCGCGACGCCGACCATGGCTTTTATCCGCGTCTACATGCCGCAGACGATACCCGGCGTCGGCGCCGGCTGTATCCTGGTGTTCATCGTCGCCATCGGTTACTACATCACACCCGAACTGGTCGGCGGCAAGGACGGGCGCCTGATCGGCAACATGGTGGCGCACCACATGCAGCGATCGCTCAACTGGGGCCTCGCGGCCGCGATGGGTACGATTCTGCTGATCATGATCCTGCTGCTGTACTGGATCTACGACAAGATCGTCGGCATCGATAACATGAAGATGGGTTAGCGACATGGCACTCCCGATCTACGCCACACCCGGACAGCGCATCTGGCATTACACCTACCTCGCGTTTTGCGTGTTCGTCCTGTTTTTCCTGGTCGCGCCGCTGGTGGCGGTGATCCCGCTGTCGTTTACCGCCACGCCTTTCCTGAATTTCACCCCGGAGATGCTGGCGCTCGATCCGGATGCGTTCTCGGTGCGCTGGTACAAGAGCCTGTTCGGTATGTGCGACGACGTCGACGACTCCGCATCGACCATGTGCCACAACAAGTGGATGGTCGGCGCCGGGCGCAGCCTGTACTACGCCGTGATCTCGACCGTGCTCGCCACCGGCCTCGGCACGCTGGCGGCGCTCGGCCTGTCGAGCGAGCATATGCCGGCCAAGCGCGCGATCATGGCGCTGATGATTTCGCCGCTGATCGTACCGCTGATCATCACCGCCGCCGGCATGGCTTTCTTCTTCGCCCGCGTCAACCTGTCGAATACCGACGCCGGCATCATTCTCGCGCACACCATTCTCGGTCTGCCCTTCGTCGTCATCACGGTGACCTCGACGCTGGTCGGCTTCGACAGGGGGCTGATGCGCGCGGCCGCCAACCTCGGCGGCGCACCGGCATATAACTTCTGGAAGATCCAGATGCCGCTGATCGCGCCAGGTATGATCTCGGGCGCACTGTTTGCATTCATCACGTCGTTCGACGAGATCGTCATCATCCTGTTCATCGGCGGTCCCGACCAGCACACGTTGCCGCGCCAGATGTGGTCCGGTATTCGCCAGGAGATCAGCCCGACGATCCTGTCCGCGGCCACGATCCTGGTGCTGTTCTCGATCGTGCTGCTGACCACGCTCGAGCTGCTGCGTCGCCGCAGCGAGCGCCTGCGCGGAATGACGCCGCAGTAATGGCGCCCGGTGACCGGCGTCCCGGCGACCGGGTCTACTACCTCTATCCAGCAAAAGACGGCACGACGATCAAGTTTGCCGCGGTGGTCCTCGGCCTCGAGGACGACGGCATCCTGATCCGCGTCGGCCGTTTCGACGTGCACAAACAGGAACTCAGCACCTTCGAGTCGACCGTTGCCGAGCAATCGCTCGAGCCGCGCCAGGTACCCTGCAGTTTCGAGGACGAACTGATCGCGGCCGAGCCCGGGTGAGCGCCACTCTCAACGCGATTACCCCGATCTTCCTGATCATTGCCACCGGCTACCTGCTGTTTCGTTTTCGCGTGGTCGGCGAGACCGTCTGGTCGGCGATCGAGCACATCTGTTTTTACCTGCTGCTGCCGGCCTTGATCATTCGTACGCTATCGCGCGCGAACCTCGGCGACCTGCCGGTGTTCGACTTCGTGCTGGTGCTGCTGGTTGCGATCGTCGGCATGGCGGTGATCCTGATCTCGACCCATGCGCTGGTCTGGCGGCGCTACCCGGAGAGCGGACCGAGTTTCAGCAGTATTTTCCAGGGCGCAACCCGTTTCCACGGCTTTGTCGCGATCGCCGTGATCGGCCCGCTGTACGGCGACGAGGGGCTGGCGCTGGCGGCGCTGGCGCTCGCGGTCATGGTGCCGCCGCTGAACATCATCTCGGTCATCGTGCTGTCGGTTTACGGCCGCAGCGATACGCCGCCGAACTTCGCCTCGGTGGCGAAGAAGATCTTCAGCAACCCGCTGATCATCGCCTGCGTGCTGGGGCTGGGGTTCAATCTCGCCGGGATTCCCGACATCCTGTTCGATACGATCGAGATCGTCGGCGCCGGCGGGCTTGGCCTCGCGCTGCTCGCGGTCGGTTCCGGCATGAAGCTCGGCCAGGCGGCGCGACACAAGACGTTACTGTTGATCGGCGTCACGGTGCGGCTGGTCGGCATGCCGGCCATCATCATCCTCATGTCCTGGCTGCTCGGGCTCGAAGGGCTCGCGCGCACGGTTGCGATCATCGCCGGCGCGGTGCCAACCGCGGCCTCGGCCTATGTCATGGCGCGCAAGATGGGCGGCGACGCCGAGCTGATGTCGAGTATCGTCACCTTCCAGATCATCGTCGCCTTCTTTACCCTGCCCCTGTTCATCTACATCGCCGAACAGCTCTGAACCTCTAGCAAACCCGCCAGGTCTATCTGTCATCCCGCGGTTTAACCGCGGGATCCAGGCGTCTTGGAAATCTGCCTCGAATCTCTGGACCCCGCGACCTGCGCGGCCCGCTTAAACGCGGGGTGACAAGCAGTAAAACTTCAAATCACTGTCGTCATCCCCGCGCAAGCGGCGGTCCGGCGTCCCGGGATCTTGTGAGGGCGGTGCCGTCCGTTGGAGATCCCCGCTTGCGCGGGGATGACGATGTGGCATTAGTGATGGCGGTACCGTTATTCCGGCGGGACGAGGACGAAGTTGCCGAAGTGTTTCTTCTCGAGGAACTCGGCCTGGGCGGTGGCAATGTCGGCCAGCGCGAAGGTCTTCGCCACCAGCGGCCGGATTTCGCCGCGCTCGACGTAGCCGACCAGGTTCGGAAACACCGGCTCGTCCCACGCGGTGCAGCCGATCAGGTTCAGGTCCTTGAGGTAAAAATCGCGCATGTCGAACTGCACCATGGGGCCGGCAATTGCACCGGACGACGCGTAACGGCCACCCTGGCGCATCAGCCTGGGCATGTTGATAAAACCATCGCCGGCAACGTTGTCGATGACGACGTCGAAACTCTTTTCGCCGAATTCCGCCAGCAGATCGACATCGCGCGCGACCGCCTCGACGCCGAGCGAGCGCAGCGTATCGAGCTTGCTGCGCGCGGCGATACCAACCACTTGCGCACCGCGCCGGTGACACAGCTGCGCTACCGCCGAGCCGACGCCGCCCGAGGCCCCGGGCACCAGCACCCGGTCGCCGGCGCCGACCGCCGCGCGGTGCACCATGTTCTCGGCAGTGCCATAGGCACAGGGCAGTGATGCGAGTTCGACATCGCTCCAGTCGCAGTCGACCGCAAATACTTCAGTCGCCGGCACGCGCACGTACTGCGCGAAGGCGCCATCGAAATCGGACGCCATCCACAGGTTCTCCAGCGAACCGAAACCGTCGACGCGCATGCAGGCCCGCACCAGTACGCGCTGACCGATGCGTGCCGGGTCGACCCCGGCACCGGCGGCGACGACTTCGCCGCAGCAGTCGGTGCCCTGGATCAATGGAAACGGCGTGGTTTCGTTCCAGCCGCCGTCGGCGATGTTGCCCTCGTCGCGATCGGCGTCGGCAAAATCGTCGGTGCCGCTGGTGACCGTCGACGAGTACCAGCCGAGGCGCGTGTTGATCTCGGTGTTGTTGACGCCGGCCGCCAGCACGCGCAGCAGCAGCTCGCCCGCGGCGGGTTCCGGCAGGGGCACGTCACGGTAATCCAGCTTGTCGAACCCGCCGTTACCGGTGGTGACCACGGCCTTCATCGTCTCCTGCCCGGGTTTCAGCTCGAAGCGCCCCGGGTCGCCGTGCATCAGGTATCTCAGATCAGCCAACTTGCACCTCCAGTACTCTCCGCGAGCTTAACGACTCCACCTACACATGTCGATCTTCCCGGCGGAGTATTTCGCCAAGACGTAAAGCCGCAACGAACGATCTTTTTTTGTCGTCATCCCCGCGCGAGCGGGGATCTCGTGCGGCGGGTGCTTCGTAAAGATCCCCGCTTTCGCGCACTGCTGTCCGGAATAATTTTTTCAGCACTGTTAACACCTGTCACCCCGCGGCTTGACCGCGGGGTCCAGTGATGAGCCAAGGTTTTCTGGATCCCGCGGTCGAGCCGCGGGATGACAACTCAAGAGGTAGATAATTAAGTCGGAGTGCGGCTTTGGCGTAGCAAAACATCGTTTTTAAAAGTGTTTTTGATCAGGCGTTTAAAATATCCCGGACAGCAGTGCGCTTTCGCGGGGATGACGGATGATGGTTTCAAATCTTGGCGTTCTTTCCGCCTTGGCGCCTATGCGAGTATCATTTCCAGGGAAAAATTACGAGTGGTGACAGGGAATTTGGCAATTGCGACATGGGGGCTTGTTGTCGCTGGATTTAGCCGGGAGGCGAACTTATACTCGCGCTGCCCTGAACGCACCGGAACCCGAGACATGGCCAAACTCACCACCGTATACTGGCGCGATATCCCCGCGCAGGTTATCGCCAAGGAACGCCGCGATACCGCCAAGCTTGTACTCAGCGAACGTTTCGCCGAGGCAATCGACAAGGCGGCGATGCGGGCCAAGATGGCCGGCACCGACGCCTACCTCGAGCAGTGGCGCCGCGAAGTGGTCAACTGCGGCAAGGACCTGCAGGCCGAGGTCGATGCCGCCGCTGCCGCGCTCGAAGCAAAGTTCGACGACGAGCGTCTCGAAGCCCTGGTCAAGACCGGCGGCACCGCCGAATAACCCCTCGGGGACCGTTCATTTGGGGACAGTCCCCGTTATTCGCCGGATGCCCGCAGGGGCTCGACCAGGTCGGGGCCCTCGTTGCGGGAATTACTGACCGCGGTACTGACGGGATAAAAATCGTAGCCGGGCTGTTGCTGCCGCAGGATGCGGTTGGCGGACTCGACATCGTCGGCGCGGCAGTCGAGCCAGGCCTCGTAGTCTGCCGGCGCGATGTAAACCGGCATGCGCTGGTGCAGTTCTCGCATCTTGCCGATCGCCTCGGTGGTGATCACGCTGCAGGAATACAGCTCGTTACCCTCCGCATCCTGCCAGTGTTCCCAGAGTCCGGCCATCGAGAACAGCGCGCGCTCGCGGTGGCAGCAGTAGGGCTGCTTGCGCCCCTGCTCGAGGCGCCACTCGTAGAAACCGTTGGCCGGCACCAGGCAGCGGCGCCGCTTGTAGGCATTGCGAAACGACGGTTTTTCCGCCACCGTTTCGGCGCGCGCGTTGAACATGCGGTTGCCGATCGAGGGTTCTTTCGCCCAGTGCGGCACCAGGCCCCAGCGGTAAAGACCCATGCCGCCGGCGTGGCGCGCCAGCACCGGCGTGGTCGGCGCGATGTTGTAACGCGGCGCGAACAGGTCGGGCGGCGGTGTATTGTAGTGTTCGATGATTTCCCCGGCCTGGGCATCGAGGAAAAAACGTCCGCACATGGTGCCTCCGGTGACAGCGTCGCTGCATTTCGGGGACAGTTTACTTAATTCGCCATTGAATTAAGTAAACTGTCCCCGTTATACACGGCGAATGCGACATAATATCGCAGTTTGAGCCGGAATTCCGATGCCGCTGCTGACCGCACGCAACCTCCACCACGCCTACGGCGACAGGCCGCTGCTCGACGGCGTCGACCTCAACGTCGAGGCCGGCGAACGCCTGTGCCTGGTCGGGCGCAACGGCAGCGGCAAGTCCACCCTGCTGCAGATCCTGGCCGGTACGATCCAGCCGGACGATGGCGAACTGATATCCGACAGCGGCCTGCGCATCGCCGCGCTCGGGCAGGAAGTGCCCGCCGATCTCGACGGCAGCGTGTACGACTGCGTCGCCAGCGGCCTCGGCGAGGTTGCCGCGCTGATCAGTGAATGGCACCACGCGGCGCAGGCAGCGGCGGACGATCCGGCCGCGCTCGCGCGCATGACCGCCTGCCAGGAGCGGATCGAAGCCGCCGGCGCCTGGAACCTGGAAACGCGCGTATCGACCACCATATCGCGCCTCGGCCTGCCGGCGGATCAGCCTTTCGGCGAACTGTCGGGCGGCCTGCGGCGCCGGGTGCTGCTCGGGCGCGCGCTGGTTGCCGAACCGGAACTGCTGCTGCTCGACGAGCCGACCAACCATCTCGATATCGACTCGATCCTGTGGCTCGAGGAACTGCTGCTCGGTTTCGCCGGCACGCTGGTATTCATCACCCACGATCGCAGTTTCCTGCGCCGCCTGGCAACCCGCATCATCGATCTCGACCGCGGCCGCCTGACCAGCTGGCCCGGCAACTACGACCGCTACCTGCGCGACTACGCCGCGCTGCTCGACAGCGAGGCGCGGGAAAACGCACTGTTCGACAAAAAGCTGGCGCAGGAAGAAGCCTGGATCCGCCAGGGTATCAAGGCACGCCGCACGCGTAACGAGGGACGCGTGCGCGCGCTCGAACGCATGCGCGCGGAGCGCGCCGCGCGGCGCGAGCGCAGCGGCCGGGTCAACCTGCAAGCCCAGCAGGCCGAGGCTTCCGGCAAGATCGTGCTCGAGGCCGACCGCCTGGGATTCGCCTGGCCGGAACGTCCGATCGTGACGGATTTCTCCTGCCGCATCCTGCGCGGCGAAAAAATCGGCCTGCTCGGCCCCAACGGCTGCGGCAAGTCGACCCTGATCCAGCTGCTGCTCGGCAAGCTGCAGCCGCAACAGGGAACGGTTCGCCACGGCACGCGCCTCGAAATCGCCTATTTCGACCAGCACCGCGAGGTGCTCGACCCGCAAAAATCGGTGCGCGACAACCTCGGCCTGCCCGGCGATCGCGTCGAAATCAACGGCGGTTCCAAACACGTCGTCGGCTACCTCAAGGACTTCCTGTTCAGCGAGAAATCGATCCACATGCCGGTCAAGGCGCTGTCCGGCGGTGAACGCAACCGCCTGTTGCTCGCGCGCCTGTTCACGCGGTCGTTCAACCTGCTGGTGATGGACGAACCGACCAACGATCTCGATATCGAAACGCTCGAACTGCTCGAGGTGCTGCTGATCGAATACAGCGGCACGATGCTGCTGGTCAGCCATGATCGCGAGTTTATCGACAATACCGTGACCAGCACCATGGTATTCGAAGGCAACGGCAGGGTCGGCGAATACGTCGGCGGCTACCGCGACTGGCTGCGGCAGCGTCCACAGCCAGTGCCTGAAACAGCGGCGCCGCGCGCACAGAAACCTGCTGCACGGCCAGCACGTGCGCAACCGGAACGCAAGGAACTGCGCGCCCTGCCCGGCCGGATCGAAAAGATCGAGGCCCGCATCGAGGCGCTGCACGCTCGTTTCGCGGAATCGGGCTATTACTCGCTGGAAGCGGACGTCATCGCCGCGGACCAGCGCCAGCTGGCCGAGCTCGAATCCGAGCTCGAAACCCTGTACCGACGCTGGGAGGAACTCGAGGGCGGCTAGGCCGCGACCGCCTGCGGCCCTTGCAGCGGGTCGGCTGCCGGCCTATTCGAAATAGTAAGCACCGAACAGCAGGAATCCCTGGTGGGTGTCGGCGATTCGCCCGCGCCATTCGTCGTCCTCCGAGTCGACATCGATACTGAAACGGGTCAGGCCGGCGCCGAGCACGATGGCGCGGTCGAAGCGATAGCGCAGGTCGATCTCGTAGTTCTGGACCGAACCGTCGGTATCCTCCGTCTCGACGAACAGGACTTCCGTCAGGTAATGCAGCGACCATCTCGGGTTGATCCGGTAGGCAAGGCGCATGCCGAACATCGGCAGCGGTCCGCTGGCTTCCGATTCGTCGGCGGAGGTACCGTCACTCAGCTCGTACTCGAAGCTATAGGTCGTGATATCGATTCCGAGGCTGACGCTGAGCTCGACTTCGGGCGAGTGATAAAACGAGTAGGCATAGCCGAGCTTGAGCAAGTCATACTCGATTTTGGAGACCACCTCGTCGCCGACCGAGTAGGATTCGTCGCCGATATCGATATCGATTTGCAGCCGGCCCCTGCCGTCGCGTTCGATCTGCAATGCCCCGAATTCGATCCGGTGGCGTTCATTCAAACGGTAAAAGCCGTCGATACGCGGTATATCGACGTCTTCCTCGCCGCCGAGGTCCGAGGCAAAATTGAACCCGCTGCCGGTGAACTGGCTGGACAGCACGGTCAGATCGGTATCCGCGCCACGCACGCTGTAGGAAGCGACGCGAAACGTGAATCGTTCCGGAAACGCGAGCTTGTCCGCCGCCATCGCCACCGGTGATACGGGTAGCGACGACAGTAGCAATATCAGCGACAACAGCCGCCCGCATTGCACGCGCGTGTTAACCGCTTTCATCGCTGCGCGAGATCCAGCCACTCGCCATCCGTGATCGTCCCGAGCTGCGCGGGCGTCATGCGGAAAACGGATTCCGGGGTCCCGGCCGCGGCCCAGATTTCGCCGTGACGCCGCAGCGAGGTATCCAGCAGCGTGGTGAGCTTCGCGCTATGCGCCACCGGCGGAACGCCGCCGATGGCGAAGCCGGTCCGCTCGCGCACGAAGGCCGCGTCGGCCTTGCCCGGCCGGATAGCGGTGGTCGCGGCCACCCGCTCGAGATCGACTCGACGATCGCCCGCGCACATGATCAGCAGCGCACTGTCGTCGTCGAGATTACGAAACACCAGGGAATTGGCGATTTGTCCGACTTCGCAGCCCAGCGCGTCGGCGGCCAGCTGCGCGGTGCGCACCGCGGAATCGAGCAGGCGGATATCGAACGCGAAACCGAAACGGTCGAGACATTCCTTCACCCGCAAATTCGCTGCCTTCACCCTGCTCTCCCCCGGCCTGCGCCGGTTTTGCCCCGTTGATCCGCCATTTCGGCTAAGCCACTGTCATACCAGTATTTTTCGTGCCCGGATCTGAACGTAGTGATATGATGGCGCCATTCTACAGAGTCGCATAACCGAGTGAAGCACAGAGAGGCGGGCGCAGATCACCTAGTCGTAATACCCAGAAGCCAACACAGAATATCCCGGAAATCTATTTCGGAATCCGCGCTCAAGGTGTTGTACCGGCTGGCCAGGTCGGGACACCGGGCGTGTCTCGTGGGTGGCGGGGTGCGTGACCTGTTGCTCGGTATACAGCCCAAGGACTTCGACGTCGCCACCGATGCGACGCCCGAACAGGTGCGCGCACTGTTCAAGAACAGCCGCATCATCGGCCGGCGTTTTCGCCTGGTGCACATCCGCTTCGGCCGCGACATTATCGAGGTCGCGACCTTTCGCGGCCAGGCCGACGACTCGCCGCAGACCGATACCGACGATAACGGCCGCATCCTGTTCGACAATACCTTCGGCGATATCGAGGACGACGCGGTGCGGCGCGACTTCACCGCCAACGCGCTCTACTACGATATTCATGACTATGCCGTGCTCGACTACGTCGGCGGCATGGACGACCTCAACCAGCGCCGCCTGCGCCTGATCGGCGATCCGGGCAAACGTTACCAGGAAGACCCGGTGCGCATGCTGCGCGCGGTGCGCTTCGCCGCCAAGCTCGATTTCACGATCGAGCAGACCGCGGCCGACGCGATCCTCGAGCACGGTCACCTGCTGGCGGTGATTCCGCCCGCACGCATGTTCGACGAGACCATCAAGCTGCTCCATTCAGGCTGCGCGCTGCGCATATACCAGCTGCTGCGCGAGTACCGCCTGCTGCGCTACGTCGTGCCCGCGCTCGACGAATGGCTGCAGGACGACCCGTCCGAAGGCCTGCTCGATTTCGTCGACCTCGCGCTGGTCAACACCGATAACCGCGTCAACACCGGCCAGCCGGTATCGCCGGGATTCATCTTCGCGGTGCTGCTGTGGCCGGCGGTGCACAAGGAAGCGATGAGCCAGCAATCCGATCGGCGCAAGATGATCCCGGCGCTGATGCAGGTCGGCGAAACGGTGATGAAGCGCCAGGTGCGTCACGTGTCGATACCGCGGCGCTTCAGCCAGATGGCGCGCGATATCTGGACCTCGCAACCGCGTTTCCACCGCACCCAGGGTAAGCAGCCACTGCGCATGCTGGGACAGCCGGTGTTCCGCGCGGCCTACGATTTCATGTGCCTGCAGTGCCGGGTCGGCCTGATGCCGCACAAGCTCGAACGCTGGTGGACCGAGTTCCAGCAAGAGAACCCGGTACCGGAAAAGAGCGCCAAACGCCCCGCGCGACCGCGCCGGCGGAGACGGCATGCCGGCTGAAGAAGCGTTCGTCGGGATCGGCAGCAACGTCGGCGGTTCGATCGATATCGTCGAGGCGGCCATCGCTGCCCTCGCCGGCCTGTCCCGGACCCGGCTCGCCGCGCGCTCGTCGCTGTACCGCAGCGAACCGCTGGGCGAAATCGAACAGGACGATTTCATCAACGCCGTGGTGCGCCTCGAAACCGAACTCGATCCGCTCGCGCTGCTGCTCGAGCTGCAGGCGATCGAGCATGCCTATTACCGCCGCCGCGACGAGGAGCAGCGCTGGGGGCCGCGCACCCTGGACCTGGATATCATCCTGTTCGGCAACCGGGTGCAGCACGACAGCCACCTGACCCTGCCCCACCCCGAGTTCACCCGGCGCCGCTTCGTGCTCGAACCCATGCTCGAGATCGACGGCGACCGCTTCATTCCCGGCCACGGCAGCCTGAGCTACCTGGTCGAACATGCGCCGCCGCTGGCAATGGAAAAAATCGCCACTAATGATGACTGAGCACTTTCGCTACATCGTCGTCGAGGGACCGATCGGCGTCGGCAAGACCAGCCTGGCGAATCGCCTCGCCGCCGAATTCGACAGTGAACTGATGCTCGAAAAAGCCGAGGAAAACCCGTTCCTGGCCGGCTTTTACCGCAACCCGCAGCAGCAAGCGCTGTCGACGCAGCTCTTTTTCCTGCTGCAGCGCGCGCAGCAGGTACAGGATTTTCGCCAGGCCGACCTGTTTCAGCACCGCTACGTCGCCGATTTCATGGTCGACAAGGATCGCCTGTTCGCGGAGCTGACGCTCGACGCCGACGAACTGGCGCTATACCAGCAGATCTATACCCACATGACCCTCGATGCGCCCCGCCCGGATCTCGTGATCTACCTGCAGGCGCCGGTCGACGCCCTGCGCGAACGCATTGCCAATCGCGGCATCGACTACGAGCAGCAGATTCGCGACGACTACCTGCAGCGATTGTCCGATGCCTACACCCGTTTTTTCCACGACTACGACGACAGCGCACTGCTGACGATCAATACCCGCGCGATGGACCCGGTCAACAATGACGACGACTACCGCGCGATCGTCGAGAAACTCGAGAGCATCCATTCTGGACGCCATTACTTCAATCAGTCATCATTTGCGCTTTGATCAGGGCTAACTCAATAAACGATGTCGTCGTTACGAGGCCAACCAGGCTGTGCAACCGGCACGTCGTCATACCGCGGCTTGACCGCGGTATCCATGG
>JASJCI010000081.1 GCA_030066085.1 Gammaproteobacteria bacterium
CCCTTAAGCCACTCAATCTTGTTCTTTCTGAACAGACCGCTAATGCCCTGAGTCAGGATCTTTACTATCTTGGCCTTGCGGGCAATCATTTTGTTTACATCTATCGCGGCCCCGGAGACGTTGATGCCATGTTCAACTGCCTCGTGTTTAATATGATGAAAATGATGCGATGAATCGAGTAGCGCCTTGGAAGGGATACAGCCGACGTTCAGGCAGGTTCCGCCCAGTGCCGGTTTTCCATCGTCATTGATCCAGCTTTCTACACAGGCCGTGCTTAAACCAAGCTGTGCGCAGCGAATTGCGGCGACATATCCGCCAGGCCCGGCGCCAACTACTACTACATCATATTTTTTCATAAATTTTTCCTTGCTGCCGGGGAGGCCGCCAACTGAGTAGCTGCAACTACAATTGCAGGAGTAAACGTGCCGGATCTTCCAGCTGCTGCTTTATCGATACCAGAAACTGAACAGCATCCCTGCCATCAATGATGCGATGGTCATAAGATAGCGCGATGTACATCATCGGACGCACGACCACCTCACCATCTTCTGCTACCGGGCGTTGTTGAATTGTATGCATGCCAAGAATTGCACTCTGCGGTGGATTGATAATCGGCGTGGAGAGCAGCGAGCCAAACACGCCACCATTGGTTATGGTAAAGGTGCCCCCGGTAAGATCGTCCATTGTTAGTTTTCCGTCTCTGGCTTTTTCACCATATGTTCGAATTTGACTTTCAATATCTGCCAGTGATAACAGATCGGCATCGCGGAGAATCGGTACTACCAATCCTCGCGGTGAACTGACAGCAATGCCGATATCAAAAAATCCGTGGTAGATAATATTGTCACCGTCAACCGAGGCATTGATGATTGGAAATTTCTTCAGGGCTTCGATGGCGGCGCGGGTAAAGAAAGACATCAATCCCAGTTTTACATCATGTGTTTTCTCGAACTCGTCCTTATAGCGCTGTCTGACGTCCATCACGGCTTTCAGATTAACCTCGTTAAACGTGGTCAATATTGCATTCTCACGTTGTGCACCGAGCAATCTTTCGGCAGCACGTTTTCGCAGTCTGGTCATGGGTACCACTTCTTCCGGCCTTTCGCCGGTACTGCTGGTCAGTACGGGTACCTGGTCTGCGTTTGTAGCGATTTCCTTGGCACTGACCACTTGCGGGGCCTCTACTTTATCGGGCGGTGGCGCGGCTTCTGTTGGAGTCGAACTCTTGCTGGCAGCCGGCTTCGACGGTGCTGGCGTCTGACCGAGGTGTTTTAAAACGTCTTCCTTGGTAATTCTGTCTGAGTCATGCGGTATCTCTTTTGCATCCAGATTGTGTTCTTCCATCAAGTTGCGCACCGCGGGACTCAGTTTCGGTAAATCATCTGCATCGATAGCTTCGCTCCGGGTATCCATTTCAGGTAGTGACTGCTGCGCTGGCGCAGGTTCAGTTTTCGTTGCAGCACTCTTCGCATCCGTTTCAATCTTGGCGATGATTTCATCGCTGTGCACGATCTCACCATCTTGCTTCAATATTTCGGCGATAACGCCGTCATTCAGGGCCGCGACCTCGAGTGTTACCTTGTCAGTCTCTATGTCTATGAGATTATCCCCACGTTTGACATGGTCGCCTACGTTCTTTTGCCAGTTAAGCAGCGTCGCTTCTGCTACAGATTCAGCAAGGACGGGAACTTTAACATCGATGATCACGCTTAAATCTCCTTATGATTATCTGAGTAATACCGGTTTGACTTGTTTATGGCTAGTTACTTCCAGTTTGTCCAGCTGTAGCGCATCGGATACAAGTTGTTTCTGCTGATCGAGATGCAAGGGCATATGTCCTGTTGCTGGAGAAGCAGAATAGAATCGACCAGCATAACCGAAAGTGTGTTGATCCTTAAGGCAGCCAATCATCGTTCCACGCGACTGCATGTAGTACCAGCTACCCTGGTTTTTCGGTTCTTCCTGAACCCAGACAACCTCTTTCAAATTCGAATAAGAGTTGATTAACTCCCTGACTTCTTCTCTCGGGAAGGGATAGAGCTGCTCGATTCTGATTATGGCTATGTTGTTCAATTCACTTTCGCGGCGCTGCTCAAGTAAGTCGAAGTAAACCTTACCGCTGCAAACCAACAAACGGGTTACTGCAGACTTATCCAAATCGTCAATTTCATCAATCACCGGATGAAAATGACCGTTTACAAGATCATCTATCGGTGAGGCAGAAAGTTTTCTACGCAGCAGACTTTTCGGACTCATAACGATCAGCGGTTTTCGATACGGTCTAAGTTGCTGACGTCTTAACATATGGAACATCTGTGCCGGCGTACTGGGGAAACAGACCTGCATATTTTTCTCAGCGCAAAGCTGCAGGAAGCGTTCAAGCCTGGCAGAGGAGTGCTCAGGACCCTGTCCGTCATAGCTATGCGGAAGAAATACAGTCAAACCACAGAATCGCCCCCATTTTGATTCACAGGAGCTGATGAACTGATCAAACACAACCTGAGCGCCATTTGCAAAATCGCCAAACTGTGCCTCCCACATAACCAGTGCGTTCGGCTCTGCTGAGCTGTAGCCGTATTCGTAGGCCAGTACGGCTTCTTCGGATAGCGTGGAGTTGATGACCAGAAAAGTCGGCTGACCTTCCTTGATATGTTGTAAAGGCAGGTGAGTGCTGCCGTCCTCCATATTATGTATGACTGCATGGCGATGAAAGAATGTGCCCCTGCCACTGTCCTGGCCGGAAATTCTTATGGGGTAGCCATCATTGATCAGGGATGCATAGGCCATATTTTCTGCAAATCCCCAATCCATCAGCATTTCGCCGGCACCCATTTTTTTTCTTGAAGCGATGACCTTGTCCACTGCAGGATTTAATTTGAAGTTATCGGGAATGGTCGTGATGGCCTCAGACAGTTTTGCCACTGCTGCTTCACTGATGGTTGTATCGATGGGGTCATTCCACTGGGTGCCAACAAAGCGTGAATAATCGATTAAAAACTTCGGATTCGGATGTTCGGCATGCGTGCCCGCGACGCCCAAATTGCTCTCCAGCGAATCAATATATTCCGTTGCTATTGCATCGGCCTGTTCCTGTGTGACCACGCCTTCGGCGATCAGCCTATCGGTATGCAATTTTCTGACACCGGGATGATTGCGCACATGTTGATACATGATCGGCTGTGTCGCCATCGGTTCGTCAGCTTCACTATGACCGTGCTTGCGATAACAGATCATGTCAATGACGACATCCTTGTTAAATTCCATCCGGAAATCCAACGCTATCTTCGTTACCAGTACGACAGCTTCAGGGTCGTCGCCGTTAACATGAAATATGGGTGCCTGTACCATTTTCGCGACGTCGGTGCAGTACAGGGATGAACGAGAATCAAGCGGGTCGCTAGTGGTAAAACCGATCTGGTTGTTCACTATCACGTGTATCGTACCGCCAGTTGTATAGCCGCGCGTCTGCGACAAATTGAAGGTTTCCATAACCACACCCTGGCCAGCAAACGCCGCGTCACCATGAATCAGAACCGGCAGCACTTCGTTTCTGGCATGGTCAGCACGCCGATCCTGTCGGGCCCGCACCGAACCTTCTACAACCGGGTCAATGATCTCGAGGTGTGAAGGGTTGTAACCCAGTGTCAGATGAACGCTACCACCGGGCGTGGCGGTCCGGGCACTGTGGCTGAAGGCGCTACTACCGGGGCGTATACGGTGACGATTAGTGATACAGGCGGTACCCCAATTAATGCACCAACGGCATTAACAGTGGCCCTGAATTACAGTGGTACGGCGACAGACGGTACTGACTTCAGTGGTGTAGCCAGCGTCACGATTCCAGCTGGTGCCAATAGCGGTACGTTTAATATTACGACCTTGGCTGATGCGGTATCTGAAGGCGCCGAGAATTTTACTGTGACCCTGGGTGCGATTACCGGCGGCGCCGAGTTTGAGAACCTGATTCTGGATACCGCCAATGATGCCGTCACGACGACGATTACGGACACAACTCCTCCGCCAAGTGATGATGGTATCGTGCCAGATGAGATATTTAACGCCGATAATATACCTCCGGCGCCAGAAACGGGAAGTAACCAATCAGGAAGTCAGGATACTGCCGATAGTTTATCTGCGGATGGGGCGGTAGTAGATGCTGTTAGTGAAGCAGCAGATTTGGGATCAACCCGGGCACTTTCAGCAGAGGGCGCCGTGCTGGATGCTGTAGAGGGTGCAAATAGTGGTCGTATCAGTTTTGGTGATAATGTTTCTGACCAATTGGCGGATAGTGTTGGCCTATGGGAGAGCGAAGGCGTAAAAGGTTTTTCTGTCAGTTTCTCTTTAACAGAAACAGCAGAAGGCGCTGATGCAGATCTCAGTCTGTTTCCGCTAAGAGAAGGCGAGGCAATAGAAGCTGAAACAAAAGATCAGCTTATCGTAAAATCAATTCTGCGTGAGAGAACAATGTTTCTCGAGATTGATTATATGAACAATGCTGAGAGAATCCTCGATATTTCAAACGTGGCGGTATTACTACTCGATGGCAGTCCGTTACCGGAATGGTTAAGAGCCGATGATGAGGGTACACTAATCAGTGGTGAACCTCCGGTCGGGACAGAGTCCATTCAACTCAGGATTGAAGTCAAACTGACTGATGATACTTCGATAGTTCGTTATGTTGATGTCAACGTCAACAGCGGTGAGATTGCAGCATTGCAAACTGTGACTGAAGAACTCATTGCAGGTACCGGCCTGTTTGAAGATCAATTGGAAACTGAGTCAGATAAATTCAACCAGGCCGCGGAAGATATAGAAAAGTCGTTTCTAAATTAGCAAGTTATACATTATACTTGCTAAGATACATTCAATTGGGGCCCCAATCCGTCCACCGATTTAGTGGTTATGCTGATGGAATAAGTCATTAAATTTAAAGGGAACGGATAACAATAACTAATGTGGATAACTAAATTAAAGCCTTATTTAGTTGTTACCTGCCTGCTTATTTCCGGCTGCTCGGTTATGCCGACCCCATTTTCCAAGGAAGATATCAGAACACAGGCAGAACAGGACAGGGCTGCCGTTACACAAAATCAGGAAGCGGTACAGGGTCCCATATCGCTCTACGAATCCATCGCGCGAGCGCTTAAATATAATCTCGATTACCGTCTTGAATTTGCAGAAAAGGTGCTTGCCGAGACCGATCTTGATATCTCCCGTTACGATATGTTGCCTGAACTTGTCGTTAACGCCGGTTTAGATGGCAGAGACAATTTTAGCGGTGCATCCAGTCGTTCACTGTTAGACGGTCGTCAGTCTCTAGAAACTTCAACCTCGTCAGACCGGGATGTCACAACAGTTGACTTTGGTTTAACCTGGAATGTACTCGATTTTGGCCTTTCCTATGTTCGTTCCAAACAGGCTGCCGACCAAATCCTGATTGCTGAACAGGAAAAACGTAAAGTCATCAACCGTATAGTACAGGATGTGCGCACGGCTTACTGGCGCGCAGTAACGAATGACCGGTTAATTGCTCGTATCAACAAATTGCTGGCGAGAGTAATTCGAGCAATAGAAGAATCAAAAATGATCGAACAACAG
>JASJCI010000082.1 GCA_030066085.1 Gammaproteobacteria bacterium
CTACCCGGTGCCGCGACCAACATGCCGTAGGCAGACAGCACCCCGGCCTGGCCGGGCACAACAGCGTGCTGCATCTCCAGCTGTTCAGCAAGTTCACAGACATGCAGCCCACCGGCGCCACCAAACGCCGCCAGGATAAACTGTCGTGGGTCAACACCGCGTTCAACACTGATAACACGCAATGCCTGCGCCATATGCTCATTGGCAACGCGGATAATTCCAAGGGCTGTTTCCTGATTCGACTGTAAGCCAAGCTGCCGCGTCAGTGTTGCAATTGCCTGTTCAGCTAAAGACAAATCGACTTGCAGGGATTGGCCAAAGCTGACCGTGGCCGGGATTCGGCCTAACACAAGATTGGCATCGGTCACGGTTGCGGCCCGTCCGCCCTGACCATAGCAGGCCGGTCCCGGTCTGGCACCGGCCGACTCGGGCCCAACTTGCAGTAGCCCACCCTCATCGACATAGGCAATCGAGCCGCCACCTGCGCCAATGGTATGGATATTCACCATCGGTACGCCGACCGGATAACCGGCAATGGCGCCGGCACCCGTCAATTCGATATCGCCGTCAAGCAGCGCGACATCGGTGGATGTGCCACCCATATCGAAGCTTAATAACCTTTCACTGTGGAGCTGTCCGGAAAGGTAATGAGCTGCAGCCAGGCCCCCGGCTGGCCCGGAAAGTAATAAATGTACGGCCTCTTCGCCAGCTTGCCGGGCGTCACAGGTCAGGCCCGAACTGCGCATAATCGACAGCCTGGCATCGGCCAGCTGTTGCTGTAGCCGACGCAGGTAACCCTGCATCAACGGCCCGACATAGGCATTCAACCAGGTAGTGATACCGCGTTCATATTCACGGTATACCGGTAGTATCTTTGAGGAACAGGATACGAATACATCATCGTTAATTGTGGCCGCAATTTGTTCTTCGAAACCCGGATCGAGATAAGAGAACAACAGGTTTATCGCCACCGCCTGCGGCTGGATTGTGGCTAACTGCTGTCCAAGCTGTTGCAGGTCTGCTTCAGTCAACGCTTCCAATACCTCACCATCGGCCGTGATACGGCCGCCGGTTTCCAGACACTGTTCCGACGGCACTGGCGGCGCAGTTGGCTCCGGTGTCAGGTTGTATAATTCCCTGCGCGCCTGCCGGCCAATGGTCAAGACATCCTTGAAACCGCGATTGGTGATATAAACCGTCTTTGCGCCCTTGCCCTCCAGCACCGCATTGGTTGCGACCGTTGAGCCATGAATAAGATGCAGACTTTCGTCGAGCCGGATTTGCATATCCTTGATGCCCTGCAATATCGCGCGCTCGGGCGCATCCGGCGTGGATAATACTTTATGGGTACTGATGGACTTGCCATCATAATAAACCAGATCGGTGAATGTACCGCCGGTATCTATGCCCAGTAACTTCATCAATTAATTAACTTGCAAGTTATAACGTTATAAGAATAATAGCTGCGCAATGGAGAGTGAAATACTTATCTCGGTCAAGGCGCTGTCACGTTTTTATGGTCAGCAACGCGCCATTGAGGATGTGAGCTTTGATGTTCATCGTGGTGAGATTCTCGGTTTCCTGGGGCCGAACGGTGCTGGCAAGTCTACCACCATGCAGATTATCAGCGGCATCGTTGCCGCTACACACGGATCGGTAAGCGTTGCAGGGCATGATATCAATGAAACGCCAAGGCAAGCTAAGCAACACATTGGTTTTTTACCGGAACAACCGCCGCTATACAATGACCTTACCGTTGATGAATATCTCTATTATTCCGGCAGACTCCGCGGTATCGCTGAAGATAAACTCGATGAAGCTGTCCAGGTAAGCAAACAACGCTGTGCGCTTGATCAAACCGGCGAGCGCCTGATCAATAATTTGTCAAAAGGCTACAAACAGCGTGTTGGTATAGCCCAGGCCATCATTCATTCTCCGTCGGTTATTATTCTTGACGAACCCACCTCCGGACTTGATCCGATACAAATCCGTGAGATAAGAGCGCTGATGCGCGAACTGGCGCAGGACCATAGCGTAATATTGTCGACACATATTCTTTCCGAAGTACAAAGCCTGTGTGATCGGGTGTTAATCATTAACGAAGGGCGGATCGTGCTGGACCAGCCTCTAAACAAGCTGCACGAACATCAGGATAAACCTGAGAGTATTGTTATCGGCCTGCGTCAGCCACCGGCGCTCGACGACTTGCTAGGCATCGACGGTATCGCTTCCGCGGAGAGTATCAGTAGCAACATACTGCGCATTAACTTTACAGCTGATACCGATGCGACTGACGCGATAGTGAGTATGGCAGCGGAAAAGAATTGGGGCTTGTATCAACTGAATGCCGATGATGCCTCACTTGAAACCCTGTTTATGCGACTAACCTACGGCGCCGAACAAGCCGAGCCGGAGGCGCAAGCAGAATGAAAGCTATTGTCGTGATCGCCGGCAACGAGTTACGGCGCCTGTTCAAGTCGCCTTTGGCCTGGATCATTCTCGCCGTCGTCCAGTTTTTACTGGCAATGTTTTTTTACCTGTTGCTATCACAGTTTTTGCAGCCTGCTGCCAGCGGCCAGAGTTTGACTGAAACCGTTGTCACAGGCATGTACCAGATAGCTGGTGTGGTGATGTTGCTGGTATCACCGTTGTTAACCATGCGCCTGATTACCGAGGAGCGGCGCCTTGGTACGATCAAGTTACTGTACTCCTCTCCATTAAGCGTGACCGAGTTGGTACTGGGCAAATACCTGGGTATAACCAGTTTTTATTGTCTTATGCTGATCATGATCTCACTGATGCCGGCTTCACTGATGTTCGGCACGCAGCTGGATATGGGTCAGATAGCTGCAAGCCTATTAGGCCTGTTGTTACTGATGTGCTCTTTTGCTGCGATAGGTTTGTTTATCTCAGCGATGACAAGCCAGCCCACCACGGCTGCAATCAGCACTTTTGGCGTGCTGTTTTTACTCTGGATTATCAATGCCGCCGGCACCAATGCCTCTGAGGGCACGGCAGCCGTGTTTGCTTACCTGTCATTATTAAACCATTACAATAACCTGCTTGATGGCGTATTTAATTCCGCTGACGTTATTTTCTATGTGATGGTCAGCGCATTCTTCATCGTGTTGAGTATCTGGCGCCTGGATGCAGAAAGGACTTACGGCTAACTGACATGCTGGTCACCGCCAAAACGCGCTTTCAGTCAATGATAAATAGCATCATCATGTTTTGCCTGCTGTCTGCACTGGTGGGCCTGATAGGGTGGTTAAGCCATAATAATGCCGTTGAATATGACTGGACAGCCAGCGGCCGTCATACCCTGTCAGAAGCCAGTCGTGATGTGCTGGAGCGTATGCCGGATCCGATCGAAGTCACTTCCTATGCGCGCGAGAACCCTGCGTTACGCGACGCAGTTAAAAAATTTGTAGGCCGCTACCAGCGACACAAACCCGACATCAAATTGAAGTTCGTCAATCCGGATGCCGTCCCGGACGAAGTAAGAAACCTTGGCATCGCTGTCGATGGCGAGATTATTCTGCGTTACCGCGACCGCAGTGAAAATGTGCGCTCTGATGAAGAGCAGATCTTTACCAACGCCTTGCAGCGGCTTGCCCGCAAACAGGAAAACTGGGTGGCCTTTATTGAGGGCCATGGCGAGAGAAAGGCATTGGGCAAGGCCAACCATGACCTGGGTGAATGGGTCGGTCAGCTATTTAACCAGGGCTTTCGTGCACAACCGATCAATCTGTCTGAGATACAGTCTGTGCCGGACAATACCCGCATCCTGGTGATCGCCGGTCCAAGAGTGGAATATTTGCCCGGCGAGGTGGAGAGCATACTTGAATATGTTCGCAACGGCGGTAACCTGCTCTGGCTGCATGATCCCGGCCCGCTATACGGCCTTGATGCGATAGCAGCAGAGCTTTCTATCCTGTTTTACGATGGTGCCGTGATCGACTATGCCGGACAGCTAATTGGTATTAATGATCCCACGATTGCGCTGGTCACCAGCAGTCTGTATCCACCACACCCTGCCACTGACCAGTTCGACTTTACCACGCTGTATCCATTGGCGGGGGCCATCAAAATGTTTGAGTCCGAGAGCTGGAACATGAAACCGATCCTGCAAACCGGTGATCACACCTGGGTTGAAACCGATGAATTGAAAGGCGAGGTGGCTTACAACGAAGACGTTGATACGCTAGGGCCGTTAACGATTGGCCTCAGCCTTGAACGGCAGCTGGAGCAGGAACAGGGCGATGAGCTGGTAACCCGCGAGCAACGAATAGTCGTCGTCGCCGATGGCGACTTCCTGTCCAACACCTATCTTGCCAATAGCGGAAACAACGAGCTGGGCACACGCATACTTAATTGGCTTAGCAACGATGACGACTTCATATCCATTCCGCCAAAAGTAGCAAAGGACATGCAGCTGAGTATGTCTGCCACTACGCTCGGCGTGATTGGTATCGGTTTTCTGTTTGTTTTACCGATAGGGCTAATCGTAACCGGCATCACTATCGGCCTGCGTAGAAAGAAAAAGTAGCGTGGACAAGCGCACTAAAACCAACATCCTGCTGCTTGCAGTTATTATCATATTGATCTTAGTCAGCACCGGTATAGATCAGGAGGAAGAGATCGTATTACCCCGACTGTCGACCATCGACAGCTCCAGCATCACTGAGATACGGGTAAATAAAAAAGACGGTGAAGATTATCTGTTCAAGAAGCAGACGGATGGCTGGTATATGCTGTCACCGTTGCAATACCTCGCCAATGAGGCGCGCATTAATGCAATGCTGCGCATGCTTAAAACAGAATCACATGCCGAACTGGATCCTGCCACTGTAAATCTGGCGCGTTTTGAACTCGATGACCCGAAGGTCATCTTAAAGCTGAATGAACACGTCTTTCAATTTGGTAATACCGACGGCATAGATCAGCGGCGCTACGTGTTATTCAACAACACCATCTATATGGTTAATGACTTTTTGTATCAGCAGCTGGAGACAAACGCGGAGTTTTTCGCAGATACGCGCTTGCTAAGAGAAGGCACAAAGATCAGCGCACTTGCTTTCCCTGATAACACATTACAACAGATAGACGGCGTCTGGCAGATGCAACAACCGATAGACATTAAACCAGGTCAGTTGGAGCGTCTGGTTTACAGCTGGGAAAATGCGGTTGCCATATCGGTTAGCGCTTATCAACAACCGGAGCAGGACATACTGATAACGATCACCACTGCTGATAACAGCACCATACAATTCAATATCGTCGGTACCGATCCGCATTTGATACTTGGCCGTAAAGATCTCGGTCTGCAATATCACATGGGTAGTGATGATGCGCAAAAATTACTGATGCAAGATAGTACCGAAACGGAAACCGAGCAGCAACCAGACTTGCCGGC
>JASJCI010000052.1 GCA_030066085.1 Gammaproteobacteria bacterium
ACCTGCTGATCACGGATACCAGCGCCGGTGGCCTCAGCCTGAACCAGGATGGCGGCAACGACACCTATCTGCTCGCCGGTGACGGCAACGCCATCTTCGGCGGCCTGGCCGCGACCACGATGGAAATCCAGTTTTCCAGTACGACGCTACCGGTCGACGGTGGGGACGCTGACTTTGTCACCTATGCCACTAACACGCACGCGGGTAATAACCTGTGGTTTGGAACCTGGCGTAACGATGCCGGCGCCGGTCATCAGCTGGGTCTCGGCGTCGAAGGTGCTTATCAGTATGCTACCGGCTTCGATGCGAATACGCTGTTCGACGGAGCATTGCACACCGTCAGCGTTACCTGGGACAACGTCAGTGGCGACTACGAATTTTTCGTTGACGGTGTTTCCGTTGGCTCTGGCACCAATTTTAAAACCGGCCAAACACTTCCCAACGGAGGCGAGTTGGTCATCGGTATGGAGCAGGATTCGGCGGGAGGCGGTTTTCAGAGCGACCAGGTGTTGCAGGCGACCGTTTACGACGTTCGCATCTTCGACGATGCGCGCACAACTGCCGAGATCGTTGCCGGCCAGGGCCAGACGCTGGCGCCGACCGAGCCAGGTATGCTGGCCAACTGGGTGTTCGATAATTTGTCCACCGGCGGTGAGGTAATCGACGCGGTCAGCGGCAATAACCTGACCGTGATGCACGCCAGCGGCGCGGGTTTCATCGGCAGCGTACCGTCACTGACCATGACCGTGCGCGAAGATGCGCCGGACTCGACCGTGGTCGGCACCGCGGCCACGATCGATCCCGACAGCGGTGACACGTTTACCTACGCGCTGCTTGACGATGGCGGCGGCCGTTTCGATATCAACCCGGCAACCGGCGAAATCGTTGTTCTGGACAGCACGTTGATCGATTTCGAGAGCGCGACCTCGCATAACATCACCGTGCAGACGACCGATTCCGGCGGATTGACCCACAACGAAGTTTTCACGATCTCGATAAGCGACGTTAACGAAGCACCAACCGCTGTTGCCGATGTCGTCACCGTCAACGAGGACACGCCCACTAATCTCGACCTGCTGGCCAACGATACCGATCCGGAAAACGACACGCTGACGCTGCTCGGTTTCGAGCGCGTTATCGCGAGTTACGATGCTGGCGATTCGGGTAGTGCGCCCGATCCGACGTCGGTTGCCGGTGGCAGCTGGACCTTCGAGGATACCGAGGACGGCGATGGTGCCACCGGAACCGCCACGGTTGGCGGCGTCTCACCCGACGGCGCTACCGGGCAGAACGGCTGGAACGTGACCGAGGCCAACGAGAACGTCAATCAATTCGTGCGTTACGATCGCTTGTTGACGCTGCCGGACGCCACGCTTGCAAGCACCAACGGTTTCACGCTGAGCGCCGAGGTGCGCATGGTCGACGATTTCGGCGACACGCGCACCACTTTTATCCGTTACGGCGACGGCACGACCCGCTGGGTGGCGTGGTTCGACCTGGACAGCAACGGTGACCTGGTGGTCGAGCTCGGCGACAATTCCGGTGGCCAGTTTATCCAGGTCACGAGCGACGGCAGCGGTGCCAATGCCTACCACAGCTATGAAATCGTTTACGATCCGGGCACTGGCACGGCGGCCTTCCTGGTCGACGGCGTGCGTCGCGACGACGGCAACTGGGCTGGTGAAACCAGTGCCTTCGCCGGCATACGCTGGGGTGTGGGATCGGCCTCCGGGCAGGGCAGCGCCAACTTCCACTCGGTGCAAATGGCGGTCTTCGACCAGTCGATCACGACCGCCAACGGCGCCACGGTGACCAACAATGGTGACGGAACGGTCAACTATGACCCGGCACTGAACTATGTCGGTAGCGACAGTTTTGCCTACACGATTCGCGACAGCGAGGGCCACGTGGTCTCGGGTAACGCCGATGTCAGCGTGGTCGGCGTCGCCGACGGCATTCGCGTGACGCCGACCTCGGTGGTCCCGATCGGCGACGAAACGCGGGTCAACACCGAAACCGCCGGTAACCAGCTCATCGGCACCAGCGTATCGCAGGCGATCGCAACCGACGCCAGCGGTAACTACGTGGTGGTCTGGGCCAGCGAAGGGCAGGACGGCTCGGGTGCGGGCGTTTACGCGCAACTGTTCGATGCCGACGGTACGTCGCAGGGCGGCGAGATCCCGATCAACACGACGACCACCGATAACCAGACCAGCCCGTCGGTGGCAATGGACGACGCCGGCAATTTTGTCGTGGCCTGGCAAAGCGAGAACCAGGATGGTTCGAACTACGGGGTTTACACCCGCGCTTTCGATGCCAGCGGCAATCCACTCGGAAGCGAGACGCTGGTCAACACCGAAACCGCTGGCAACCAGGGGTCACCCGGGATCGCGATGGCGCCGAACGGCGACTACGTCGTGATCTGGACGTCGAGCACGCAGGACCCCGACGGCAGTAGCGGCATTTACGCGCAGCTGTTCAATGCCGACGGCAGCACCAACGGTGGTGAATTCCGGGTCAATACCTACACCACCGATGCCCAGCAGATCACCTCGGTAGCGATGGCGGATACGGGCAACTTCGTCGTGACCTGGGGCAGCTGGAACCAGGATGGCTCGAACTACGGTGTTTTCGGTCAGCTGTTCGATGCGGATGGCGCTCCGCTGGGATCCGAATTCCAGGCCAATACCACCTTCACCGGCGCGCAGCTGTACAACGACGTCGCGATGCTCGGCGACGGCCGCTTCGTCGTGACCTACCAGCACTGGAACCCGGACCTGTCAGCTGATCTTTTCATGCAGATGTTCAACGCCGACGGCAGCCCCCACGGTTCGGAGATCCTGGTCAACACGGCGCCCGACATGGATTATTTCCCGATCCCGTCGGTCACCGCGGACGACAGCGGTAACGTCACGCTGGCCTGGAACACGAGTACCGACGGTAGTTCGTCCGGCGTTTACGTGCGCAGTTACGACTGGGACGGCAACCCGCTCAGCGGCGAGATCCTGGTTAACACGACGACCGCGGGGCACCAGCAGTTTGCGGACGTCGTCGCCCAGCCCGGCGGCGGTTTTATCGTCGTCTGGGGCGGCAACGGCGCCGGTGACGACGACGGTGTATTCACCCAGCGCTACGGGCTGGCCACCGACGAGCAGGGTGGCACCACTGCCTTCGAACTGGTGCTCGAGAGTGCGCCGACGGCGGACGTCGTGATCCCGATCAGCCTCAGCGATCCGACGGAGGGCAGCCTCTCGACAAACACGGTCACCTTTACCAGCGCCAACTGGAACATCGCGCAAACCGTCACCGTGACCGGGCTGCAGGATTCCATTGCGGACGGCGACCAGGCCTTTAGCGTCAATATCGGTCCAGCCACGAGTACCGATATCAACTTCAACGGTCTCGATCCCGCCAATCTCAGCCTGACCAACCTGGCCAACAGCGCGCCGCAGATGACCGAGTGGTTCAACGACGCCTGGGATTCGCGCAAGGAACTGACCATCAGCTCGGCCCAGGTGGCCGACGACGTCAGTAACTTCCCGGTGCTGATCACGCTCAATACCGATGCCGAGCTCGCCGCGCAGGCGCTCGCCAACGGTGACGATATCGTGTTTACCGCGGGTGACGGCGTCACGCAGCTGGCGCACGAGATCGAGTACTTCGACGAAACCACCGGCGAACTGCGCGCCTGGGTCAAGGCCGACCTGTCGGGCACGGTCGATACCGACATTTACATGTACTTCGGTAACGCCGCGTCGGGACCGCAGGAAAACGTCGCCGGGGTGTGGGACAACTACGTCGGTGTTTATCACCTCGGCGAATCGCCGAACGGTACACCCGTCGAACTCGTCGACAGCAGCGGCAGCGGTAACCACGGCGTCACCGAGGGTGCGATGGACGGCACCGATTCGGTGCCGACCGCGATCGGGCAGGGGCTTGCGTTCGACGGTGTCGACGACAAGATCCGCATTCCCAACAGCGCGAGCCTGGACAGCATCAGCGACGAGGCGACCTTCTCGCTGTGGATCAATTACGTCGATGCGGCTGACGGCCAGCACCAGATCGTGATGACCAGCGAGGATCGTTTCAGCGCCACCGACGGTTACGAATGGGCCTCGAACGGCGCCGGCGATCATTTCTTTTACCCCGACGCGACGACCCCTGACGGCAACTTCAACGTCGGTGACAATCCGTTTACCAACGGTGACTGGCACCACCTGGCGGCGACGATGGATTTCACTACCAAGGAGGTGAAGATTTACGTCGACGGCCAGCCGATGACCTTCACCAGCGAGGGTGTGCCGGGAATGTGGACGACAACGACGACCAGCACCGCTGATCTATTGTGGGGCGGCAACCCGGACCGAGCCGAGCGTTTTTTCCTCGGCATGATGGACGAGATTCGCATTGCCGACGTCGCGCGTTCACAGGCATGGCTGTTGACCGAGTTCAACAACCAGGATTCCCCGGGTGCTTTTTTCAGCGTCGGCGCCAGCGAAAACCGCGAAGACAGCCTGACCGATATCGACGAAGACGATTTCAGTTCGCCCGGCGATACGGTGCTGTCGATCATCAACAGCTCCGGCGCCGATCGGATTACCGACGACGATGCCGGCGCGTTCGAAGGCGTCGCCGTGGTGGCGGCCGACAATACCAACGGGCAGTGGCAATACGATGCCAATGCGGATGGTACCTGGCTGGCGTTCGGCGCGGTGTCCGATACGAATGCTGTATTGCTCGATACCGGCGCATTGATTCGCTTCGTGCCGAATGCCGATTACAACGGCAGCGCCGGCGACCTGACTTTCCACGCCTGGGACCAGACCTCGGGCGCCAATGGCGATACCGGCGTCGACGTGTCGGTCAATGGCGGTTTCACGGCATTCAGCAGCGAAACCTTCGATGCGACGCTGAACGTCACGCCCGTCAACGACGATCCGGTTATTACCTCGGACGGCGGCCTGGCCACCGCAAACATCAACGTTGCCGAGAACACGACCGCGGTAACGACGATCACGTCTACCGATATCGATGGCGGCACGGCGAACTACTCGATCAGCGGCGGCGCCGACGCGGCGCTGTTCCAGGTCGATATGAATACCGGCGTGCTGACCTTCATCGATCCGCCCAATTTCGAGCAGCCGCTCGATGACAATGGCGACAATGTTTACGTGGTCACGATCAGCGTGATCGATGGCAACGGCGGCATCGATACACAGACCATCAGCGTCACCGTCACCGACACGGTTGAGCTGCTGGTTACCAGCACCGATGCGACGGGCACTGGCTCGCTGCACGACGCCATACTGAATGCCAACGCCAATACCGGCGTCACCGACACGATTACGTTCAACATCCCGGGGGCCGGGCCACACGTGATCAGCCTGTCGGGTCCGCTGCCGGCGATCACCGATACGGTGATCATCGATGCCACCACCGAGCCTGATTACGCTGGTAATCCGATGGTAGTACTCGACGGCAGCGGCGCGGGTTCGACCCATGGCCTGGTGCTCGACACGGGCAGCGATGGCAGCACCATTCGCGGCCTCGTGATCAACGGTTTTACACAGAACGGCATCCTGCTCAACAGCAACGGCAACACGATTGCCGGTAACTGGATCGGGCTCGACGCGGTCGGCACGGCGGATGCCGGCAACGGCCAGGACGGTATCCAGATCAACGGTGACAACAATATCATCGGCGGCACCACCGCCGTCGACCGCAACGTCATCGCCGGTAACAACGACGAGGGTATCGATATCAACGCCGGTGCCGACGGCACCGTGATCCAGGGCAACTACGTTGGCACCAGCGCCGACGGCCTCAGCGCGATCCCGAACGGCGGCGGCGGGGTCGGCAACTGGGGTGGCATCCTGGTCGGTGGCCACGACACCGTTGTCGGCGGTACCGCCGCGGGTGCCGGTAACGTCGTCGCCGGCAACCACTCCTGGGGCATCATCCTCGAGGGTAATAACAATATCGTCCAGGGCAACCTGGTCGGTGTCGCGGCCGACGGCAGCAGTCCGCTGGGCAACTCCGGTCACGGTATCCTCGTGATCGATATCAATGGCGGCCTCAACAACCTGATTGGCGGCACCGCGGCTGGCGCCGGCAACCTCATCGCCAACAACGGGCTCGACGGCGTTGCCGTCACCGGCACTGCCGAGGTTACGATCCTCGGCAACCAGATCAGGGACAACGGCGGCTCGGGCATCGATCTCGGTGACGACGATGTCACCGCCAACGACGCCGACGATGTCGATAGTGGCGCCAACAGCCTGCAAAACTACCCCGAGATAACCTTTGCCGAAATCAGCGGCACCGACCTGACCCTGAACGGCAACGTCGATACGGATGGCGCCAACACGCAGTACCTGATCGAGTTTTACGGCAACGCCGCGGGTTCTGCCGACACCACCAATGGCGAGGGCCGGGTATACCTGGGTAGCCACACATTGACCACCGACGGCAGCGGGGATGCAAGCTTTGCCAGCGTTACGCTGTCGGGTGTCACCCTCGTCGCCGGCGACCTGGTGACCGCAACCCTGACCGAGATACCCAATCCGGGACAGGTCGGCACCGATGATCAGCTCGCCTATGGCGCGACCTCGGAATTCGCGGTCAACATCGCGATTTCGAATGTCAACCGCGCGCCGGTGGCCAATGCCGACAGCGCGCACCTGTATTTCGACGGGACCGACTTCGTGCAGGTGGCCGACGACGCCAGCCTGCAGATGACCAACAACCTGACCATGGAGGCCTGGATCAATCACAGCGGCCTCGGCACGGGTTCGCAGATCATCATCAACAAGGAAGGCGAGTACGAGCTCGGCATCACCTCGGATACCGGCGAAATCAAGTTCGCGATTGCCAACGGCCCGGCCTGGAACTGGCACGACACGGGGTATTTCGTCACCGCCAACGAATGGACCCACGTGGCGGTGACCTACGATGCGATCGCGGGCGAGGCCAATACCTATATCAATGGCGAACTGGTCGACACGCTGGTCCAGTTCGGCGCGGTCGATGACGTTTACCCGGCGTTCGACGACCTGTTTTTAGGCGGCCGCGAAAATGCCAGCGATCAGCGTTTCCAGGGATTGATCGATGACGTGCGGATCTGGGATACGACGCGTTCGCAGAGCGAGATTCAGAATAACTACAGCGAACCGCTGACCGGCGCCGAACCGGGGCTGGCCGGTTACTGGCAGCTCGACGAGGCGAACGGCACCCAGGTGGCGGACCTGAGCGGCAACGGTAACGACGGCATCCTTGGCGGTGCGGAAGGCGCGGCCTCGACGCCGACCTACGACGGTTACTTTACCGACCAGAATAGCGTGCTCGTGATTCCGGCAATCGACGGTGTACTGTCGAACGATTTCGATGCGGACGGTGATCCCCTGACGGTTACCAACCTCGACACCACCGGCATGCTCGGCATCCTGAACCTGAACGCGGCCGACGGCGGTTTCAGTTACGATCCCAACGGCGCCTTCGACTACCTCGACGCCGGCGAAGTTGCCTACGAAACCTTCACCTACACCGCCAATGACGGCAGCCTGGACTCGAACGTGGTGACCGTGACCATCAGCGTGGTCGGCACCGAGGATGCGCCGGTATTCGATTCGACCGCGGTGACCGCGGCGACCGAGGACGTGGCCTACAGCTACGCGATCACGACCAGCGACGTCGATGTCGAGGCGTTGACGATTACCGCGCCGACGCTGCCGGCATGGCTGACCTTCGTGGATAATGGTGACGGTACCGCGAGCCTGACCGGCACGCCGACCAACGCCGAGGTCGGCAGCCATAACGTGGTGCTGACCGTCAGCGACGGCACCCTGAACTCGAACCAGAACTTCACCATCACGGTAGCCAATGCTAACGATGCCCCGGTCATCACCGGCGACAGTACCGGCAGCGTGCAGGAAGACCTCGGGGTCGTGGGGACCGACATCATTACCGGCGGCACGCTCAACATCGTCGATCCGGACACGGGTGAATCCAGCTTCCAGGCGGCTACGATCAACGGCACCTACGGTGACCTGGTGATCGACACGGCGGGTAACTGGACCTATACCGCGGACAATACACAGGCGGCGATCCAGCAGCTCGACGTGCTGGAAAGCCTGACCGATACGCTGACCGTGAACAGTTTCGACGGCACGCCGCACAACGTGGTGATCACGATCAACGGCTCGGAAGACGCGGCCGTCATCAACGGTACCACGACCGGTTCCGTGACCGAGAACGGCACGCTGACGTCGAGTGGCCTGCTCACCATAACCGACACCGACACCAGCGATACGCCGAGCTTCGCCGACGTCGGTGTCACGGCCGGTAATAACGGTTACGGCACCTTCGAGATGACGGCCGGCACCTGGACCTACACGCTGAACGATTCGCTCCCGGTGATACAGGCGCTCGATGTCGGCGAGACGCTCACCGACACCTTTACCTTCACCGCGACCGACGGCAGCCCGCAGCTGGTGACGGTGACGATCAACGGCGCCGAGGACGCACCGGTGTTCGACTCGACCGCGGTAACCGCGGTCACCGAGGACGTGGCCTACAGCTACACGATCACGACCAGCGATGTCGATGTCGAGGCGGTGACGATCACGGCGCCGACGCTGCCGGGCTGGCTGACCTTCGTCGACAACGGCGACGGCACCGCGAGCCTGACCGGCACGCCGACCAATGCCGAGGTCGGCGGCCACAACGTGGTGCTGACCGTCAGCGACGGCACGCTGAGTTCGAACCAGAACTTTACTATCACGGTGGCCAACGCCAACGATGCCCCGGTCATCACCGGCGACAGCACGGGCAGCGTGCAGGAAGACGTTGCGGTCGTGGGTACCGACATCAGCGCCAGCGGCACGCTCAATATCGTCGATCCGGACGTCGGCGAGTCGAGCTTCCAGGCGACGACGATCAACGGCACCTACGGTAACCTGACGATCGATACCGCCGGTAACTGGACCTACACCGCCGACAATACGCAGGCGGCGATCCAGCAGCTCGACGTGCTGGAAAGCCTCACCGACACCCTGACCGTGAACAGCTTCGACGGCACCCCGCACAACGTGGTGATCACGATCAACGGCACGGAAGACGCGGCGGTGATCAGCGGTACTACGACGGGCTCGGTCACCGAGGACGGCGCCCTGACCAGTAGCGGCGCGTTGACGATCACCGATACCGACACCAGCGATACGCCGAGTTTCGCCGATGTCGGGGTTAGCGCGGGTGACAATGGCTATGGCACCTTCGAGATGACGGCCGGCAGCTGGACCTACACGCTCGACAACAGCCACGCCTCGGTGCAGGCGCTGGATGTCGGCGAGACGCTCACCGACACCTTTACCTTCACCGCCACCGACGGCAGTTCGCAGCTGGTGACCGTGACGATCAACGGTGCCGAGGATACGCCGGTATTCGACTCGACCGCGGTGACCGCGGCCACCGAGGACGTGGCCTACAGCTACACGATCACGACCAGCGATGTCGATGTCGAGGCGGTCACGATCACCGCGCCGACGCTGCCGGCGTGGCTGACCTTCGTCGACAACGGCGACGGCACCGCGAGCCTGACCGGCACACCGACCAACGCCGAGGTCGGCAGCCACAACGTGGTGCTGACCGTCAGCGACGGGACCCTGAGCTCGAACCAGAACTTCACTATTACCGTGGCCAATACCAACGACCCGGCGGTTATCGGCGGTACCGACATCGGTGTGGTCATCGAGGACACGGCTGTCGTCGGTGGCTTCATCAGCGCTACCGGCAGCCTGACGATCAGCGATCCGGACGCCGGCGAATCGACTTTCCAGGCCGCCACGATCAGCGGCAGCTACGGCGACCTGACCATCGACAGCGCCGGTAACTGGAGCTACAGCGCGGATAACAGCCAGGCCGCGATCCAGGCGCTGGATGTCGGCGAGAGCCTGGCCGATACGCTGACCATCCAGAGTTTCGACGGTACCCCGCACGACATCGTGATCACCATCGATGGCGCCGAGGATGCGCCGGTGCTGGGTGGCGTGGTTACCGGCACGGTGGCCGAGGACGGTGCGCCGAGCGCGGGCGGCACGCTCACGATCACCGACGACGATACCTCGGACAACCCGGTCAGCTTCAACGACGTTGCGCCGACCCCGGGCAGCAACGGCTACGGTAACTTCGCGATCACCGGCAATACCTGGACCTACACGCTGAACAACAGCCACGCCAGCGTGCAGGCGCTGGATGTCGGTGAGTCGCTGAGCGACAGCTATACCTTTGCCGCCAGCGACGGCTCCCTGCAGACGGTCACGATCACGATCGACGGCGCCGAGGATGCGCCGGTGCTCGGCGGTGTCATTACCGGTTCCGTGGCCGAGGATGGCGCACCGAGCGCAAGCGGCACGTTGACGATCACCGATGACGATACCTCGGACAACCCGGTCAGTTTCAACGACGTCGCGCCGACCCCGGGCACCAACGGCTACGGCGACTTCGAGATCACCGGCAACACCTGGACCTACACGCTGAACAATGCGCACGCGAGCGTGCAGGCGCTGGACGTCGGTGAGTCGCTGACAGATTCCTACCTGTTTGCCGCGACCGACGGTTCGACGCAGACGGTCACGGTGACGATCGACGGCGCCGAGGATGCGCCGGTGCTCGGCGGGATCGCGACGGGTACCGTCGTCGAAGACGGTGCGCTGACCGCCTCGAATACGTTGACGATCACCGACGACGATGCGTCGGACAACCCGGTCAGTTTCAACGACCTGCCACCGACGCTCGGCGATAACGCCTACGGTATGTTCCAGATTGCCGGCAATACCTGGACCTACACGCTGAACAATACGCACGCCAGCGTGCAGGCGCTGGATGCGGGCGAATCGCTCAACGACAGCTACAGCTTTACCGCGTCCGACGGCAGTACACGCACGGTCACGATCACGATCAACGGCGCGGAAGACGCACCGACCGTCGACCTGCCGCTGGCGGACCAGGTCGCGACCGAGGGTGTCGCTTTTACCTATACCTTCGCCGCCAACAGCTTCGGCGATGTCGATACCTCCGATAGCCTGACTTACAGCGCCATGCTGGCTGACGCCAGCCCGTGGCCGTCGTGGCTGACTTTTGACGGCACGACGCGCACCTTCAGCGGTACGCCCGGGCCGGGCGATGTCGGCACGATCGATATCCGCGTCACCGCTGACGACGGCAGCAGCAGCGTCAGCGACGACTTCAGCCTGGACGTGGCGGCCTTCAACAACCTGCCGGTGATCGGTGGGCAGGATGTCGGTTTCGTGGTCGAGGATACCGCGCTGGTCGACGGTAACCTGGCCACCGCCGGCCAGCTCACCGTGGCCGATCCGGATGCCGGTGAATCCAGTTTTATCGCCAACAGCGTTGCCGGCGCACTCGGTACGCTGTCGATCGATGCCGCCGGCAACTGGGCTTACAGCGCGGATAATTCCCAGGCCGAGATCCAGGCGCTGCAGGCCGGTGACACGCTGGTCGAAACCCTGGTCGTGCGCACCGCTGACGGCACCCCGGTACAGATACGGATCATGATCGAAGGCACCGCCGAGGCCCCGGAACCACCGGTGATCGAACCACCGCCGCCAACGCCGGAGCCTGAGCCGGAACCCGAACCCGAACCCGAACCGGAAACGGGGCAGGACGAGGGGGGCGGTGAACCCGATCCGATTCTCGACGAAATTTTGCCGGTACAGCAGGATACGCGACAGCCGCCGGTCATCGAAACGCCGCTGCCCGACAGCCGGTACCTCGACGATGACGATCGACCGCAGGTGCAGGCGCAGGTGCCGGCGCAGCCCGAGGCCCCGTTGCGTGATGCACCCCGGACGGCGATGGCGCTACCGCAGCAGAACCTGCGGATCGACCGCCTCGAACTGCAGGTCAGCGACGACGAAAGCCTCAACGCGGAGTACGAGCTGGCGCTGTTGCAGCATATCGACCGCATGCACGACGGCATGGAAACACCCGCCGAGCGGCAGGCAGCCGCCGATGTCGAGGTACAGATCGTCATGGGCGGCACCGCCAGCCTGACCGCCGGCATCGTCAGCTGGGTGCTGCGCGGCGGCTCGCTGCTCGCGAGCCTGATGTCGACCGTACCGCTACTCAATCGCTTCGATCCGCTGCCGATAATAAAGCAGCGCGAGGAGCGTGAAGACGTCGACGAGGACGATGCAAGCGATGACGTGGAAAAGAAGCACGCCAGGCGGGTGGACAAGCTGTTTGCGGGCAAGCAAGCGGGCGGCGAGGGCGAGCTGAATGAATAGCCTGCGTAAATCCGCCGGCCTGCTGTTCCCGGCGATGCGCCTGAGCTTCGCGCTGGTGTTGCTGACCGCCTGCCTGGTGCTCAGCGCCGACATGTTCGGTTTCACCCCGGACGAGGATCGCCTGCGGCTGCAGGCGCGCAAGCAGATCAGCGAAGCACTCGCGGTCCAGTTCTCTACCATGGACACGCGCGCCGATATCGGTCAGATCGAAACCCTGCTGCGCATCATCGTCGAGCGCAACGAGGAACTCCTGTCGGCCGGCATTCGCCGGGTCGGCGGCCAGCTCGTGTTCCAGTCGGCGGAGCACGGCTTTCACTGGCAGGACTACGACGGCGGCAAGTCCACCTCGTCGCACGTGCTGGTGCCGCTGCTCGACCGTGGCGAAGTCTGGGGTAATGTCGAGCTGAGGTTCAGTCCGCTCGCCAGCGACAGTTTTTTCGGCTTCACCCAGAAATCCGTGTTCAAGCTGCTGGCTTTCTGCCTGCTGATCGGGTTTTTTGTCTACCTCGCGTTCATGCTGCGCACGCTGCGCCAGCTCGATCCGAGCGCGGTGATACCCGAGCGCGTCAACGCGGCCTTCGACACCCTGTCCGAGGGCGTCATGATCGTCGACGAGGACGAGCAGATCCTGCTGACCAACAAGGCCTTTTGCGAAAAGATCGGCGTCGACGCGGTCAACCTGCTGGGCAAGCAGGCGTCGTCGCTCAAGTGGGAGCGCGTGTCGCGGCGCAAGTCGGGCAACGACCTGCCGTGGCTGCAGGTGCTCGACAGCGGCAAGGCGACCATCGGCGCGCAGTTTACCCTCAAGGCATCCAACGGTAACGAGATAAAATTCGCGATCAACGCCTCGCCGATCGAGGGTGCCGGCGACAAGCCCCAGGGCGTGCTGATCACGCTCGACGACATCACCGAGATCGAACGCCGCAACAGCGAGCTGCAAACCATGGTGCAGCGGCTGGAACAAACCCAGGCGAAGGTCGAGGAGCAGAACAAGGAGCTGTCCTACCTGGCCACCCGCGACGCTCTGACCGGCTGTCTCAACCGGCGCTCTTTCGGTGAACAGTTCGAAGCCGTGTTCGGCGCGGCGCGCAACGAGAACAAGCCGCTGTCCTGCATCATGGTCGATCTCGATCACTTCAAGTCGGTCAACGACAACTTCGGCCATGCCACCGGTGACGAGGTCATCAAGCTGCTGGCGGAAGTGCTGAAGATGAACACGCGCGGTGACGACCTGGTCGGCCGTTACGGCGGCGAGGAGTTCTGCGTCGTACTGCCGGGCATGCCGATCGATGCCGCGATCAAGGCCGCCGAGCGCATCCGCCTGCGGATCAAGGATGAATCGAACAAGCGCTTCCCGGACGGGCCGCGCGTAACCGCGAGCCTCGGCGTCGCCAGTCTCGACGACAACCCGGGCGACCCCGATGCGCTCAACCAGCAGGCCGACGAAGCGCTGTACGCGGCCAAGCAGAACGGCCGTAACCGCGTCGTCAGCTGGGCCTCGATGGCGCGTGACAGCGAGGCTGCAGAGACCGTTGCGCCGCGGGCCGAACCGCAGGCTGGTGGCGAAAGCATGGCCAACCTGCAACACCGGATCGCCGAGCTCGAGGACATCGCCTCGCAGTTCTCGTCCGACCTGGAGTACTCGCGTTCATACGACAACCTGACCGGGCTGCCCAACCAGGTACTGTTCTACGATCGCGTGCACCAGGCGATCGAACGCGGCTGCCGTCACGACCAGCTGGTCGCCGTGCTGATCGTCGACCTCGAAATGTTCAGCCAGATCAACGCCAGTCTCGGGCGTGCCGGCGGCGACGAACTGCTCAAGACCGTGGCCTACCGGCTCAACTCGATCGTGCGCAAGTCCGATGGCGTATCGCGCCTGTCGGTGTCGCGTTTCGCCGGCGACGAGTTCGCGATCCTGCTGACCGATATCCCGAAAAAGGAGCAGGTCACCTGGGTGGTCAAGCGTATCCTCGACGGTATCAACCAGCCGGTGGAAATCGAGGGCAACACGGTCTACCTCACCAGCCATGCCGGCGTCAGCCTGTATCCGACCGATGCCGACAGCGTCGAGGGCCTGCTCAACAACTCGATGAGCGCCAAGCAGTACAGCAAGAAACACCGCAGCGAACTCGGCTACCAGTTTTTCGACCACCACGTGCAGGAACTGTCGCTGCGCCACATCCGCCTCGAGACCGAGCTGCACACTGCGATCAAGGAGGAACAGTGGGCGCTGGTTTACCAGCCCAAACTCGACGTCGCGCGCCGCAGAATCGTCGGCGTCGAGGCGCTGATCCGCTGGAATCACCCGCAGCGCGGTATGGTCTCGCCCTACGAATTCATCGAGTTTGCCGAGGAGCGCGGCATGATCCTCGACATCGGCAAATGGGTTATCGGCGAAGCCTGCCGCCAGTTGCGGCGCTGGCTGGACGACGGCATCACCGACTGCCGCATCGCGATCAACCTGTCGAGCATGCAGCTGATCCAGAGCGACATCGTCGGCCAGATCCTGAGTACGCTCGATCGTTACCGGGTACCGCCGCGTATGCTCGAAATCGAGATCACCGAGACCATCCTGATGGAAAACATCCGCCAGGCAATCGAATCGCTCGAGCGTCTGCACGCGCGCGGGCTGAACATCGCGATCGACGATTTCGGTACCGGTTACTCGTCTTTGAGTTATCTCAAGGCCCTGCCGATCAACAGCCTCAAGATCGACCGCGGTTTCGTGCAGGATATCTGCAGCGACGAAAGCGACCAGAAGATCGTGCAGACGCTGGTGTCGATGGCGCACTCGATGGAAATGAAAGTGGTTGCCGAGGGGGTCGAGGATCACGCCCAGCTCGAACTGCTGCGCGGTTACGGTGTCGACGAGATCCAGGGTTACCTGCTCAGCCCGCCGGCCGAGCCCGGCAAACTCGAATCCATGATCCGCCACGGCGAGCTCGATCTCGACCAGGGTGCCACCGTGGTCCAGCTGCGCTCGTCGGGTACCGACAACAGTTAGGCCTCGACCGCGAACCCGAGCTCGGCCAGCGCTTGCGCGCGCGCACCCGCCTGCGCCGCGCTGATGCGCCAGCGCGGGTATTCCAGCCGATCCGGGTAAACCCGCCGCAGGCTTTCGAACAGGCCACCTCGCTGGCTGTCGTCGAGTTCGGCGCTGGCAATGAGCGCCGCGTGATCGCGCCGGATATCGAAATGCGCCGTGAACAGCCGTTGCCAGAAGGCGAGTTCGTCGCTGGCGGCAACCAGCTGCAGCTGCTTTGCCGCCGGTATCTCCTGTGCCATGTTCCAGCCCGGCTCGATGCCGAAGCGGGCGCAGGCGGCGTCGAGCACCATTTGCGTACCGCGCAGGCGGCCTTCGACGCTGTAGCCGGCGATATGCGGCGTCGCGAGCTGTACCCGCCGCAACAGCTCCGGCATGACGCGCGGTTCTCCCTCCCAGGTATCGAGAAACACCCGCAGGTCGTCGCGTTCATCGAGCAGTGCCAGCAGCGCGGTATTGTCGATGACGGGGCCGCGGGCCGCATTGATCAGCAGGCATTGCGGCCGCAGGCTGCGCAATAATGCCGCGTCGAACAGGTGCCGGGTCGGGTAGGCGCCGGTATCGGCCAGCGGAACGTGCAGCGAGATGAGGTCGCAGGTCGCGACCAGTTCGTCGAGCTCGACGAATGCGCGCGCATCCGGGTCGCGTTTTGCCAGCGGCGGATCGTTGACGCAATACTCGATGCCGAGCGCGTCGAACTTGTGCGCCAGGCGCGAACCGACGTTGCCGCAGCCGACGATGCCGGCACGGCAGGAGCGGGGATCGAAACCGAGCTCGACGGACAGGGCGTACAGGCCACTGATCACGTACTCGGCGGCGGCCTCGGCATTGCAGCCGGCGGCGTTGCTGAAAGTGATGCCGCGTTGCGCGAGGTAATCGCGATCGACGTGGTCGGTGCCGATGGTCGCGCTGCCGACGAATTCGACGGGGGTGCCTTCGAGCAGGGCGGCGTCGACGCGAGTCACGGTGCGCGTGACCAGGCAACTGCACTCGCGCAGGTCCTCGTTGCGGATGTCGCGTCCGGGCAGCAGCCGGACCTCGCCGAAATCGGCAAATGCATCGGCGGCGCAGGGAATATTCTGGTCGGCGACGACGATCACGTCCGGCAGAAGCGGTCGATCAGGTTTTCGAGCAGGTTGATGGTGGGTTCGATCTGCGCAATCGGCAGGAACTCGTCGGGCTGGTGAGCCTGGTCGATCGATCCCGGGCCGAGCACGATGGTTTCGGTCGACATCGAGTTGTAGTAGGGCGCCTCGGTGCCAAAACCCACGCTGGCGGGCTTTTTGCCGGTCACTTCGCTCAGGTAGCTCGCGATTTCGCTGGCGGCATCGGTATTCATCGACATGCCGTCGCCGAAGGATTCGACGCGGTGCCCGAGGCCACGGCGTTCGGCGACGCCGGCCGCGAGCGACGTGATGTCATCCACCAGCTGCGCGTAGGACATCGACGGCAGGTAGCGGATATCGATCATCAGCGTGCAGGCACCACAAATACGGTTGGAGTTGTCGCCGCCGTGGATATGGCCCAGGTTCATCGTCGGCGTCGGGATCGAAAACGCCGGGTCGACGTTATCCTGCTGCAGGCGATCGCGATAAGCGTAGAGTTCGGTCATGAAGACGTACATGCCGTCGAGCGCGTTGTTGCCGAGCGACGGGTCACTGGCGTGACCGGACTGGCCGATCAGTTCGACCGCCAGCGTCAGCGCGCCCTTGTGCTGGTTGATCGGCGCCAGGTCGGTCGGCTCGCCGATCACGCAGCAGCTGCCGAGCTTGCGCCCGTTGTCGGCGATCAGGCGCGCGCCACTCATGGTCGACTCTTCGTCGGCGGTGGCTACGAGGGTCAGCGGTCGATCCAGCTTGCGCAGATCGGTACGCGCCGCGGCCGCCAGCGCAAGCGCGAGGAAACTCTTCATGTCGCAGGTGCCGAGGCCGTAGATGCGCTCCTCGGTCACGTGCGCGGCGAAGGGGTCGCTGTGCCACAGCGCGGGATCACAGGGCACCGTATCGGTGTGACCCGACAGCACCAGGCCGTCGCTGCCGCAACCGCTGCGCGCGACCAGGTTGTGCTTGCCCGCGCTGACGTCCTGGATCTCGATGTCGAAACCAAGGCTTTCGGCCCACTCCGCGACGAGATCGATCACGCCGCGGTTGCTCATGTCGATCTCGGGCGTCACGCTGCTGATCGACGGCGTCGCGATCAGCCGGCCGATCATGTCACGGGTGTCGGGCAGCGCGGCGGACATGGGCGGGACGCTTACTCGGGCAGGTCGGTGACGGCACCCTCGGAGGCGGTGCTGACCTGGCGCGCGTACTTGGCCAGCAGGCCGCGCCGGTAGCGCGGCTTCGGCGGCTTCCAGGCCCTGGCGCGGCGCTTGAGTTCGGCATCGCTGACGTGCACGTTGACCTCGCGTTTCTCGGCGTCGATCGTGATCTTGTCGCCGTTCTTGATCAACGCGATGGGGCCGCCGACCGCGGCCTCGGGGGTGACGTGACCGACGACGAAGCCATGTGAACCGCCGGAAAAGCGGCCGTCGGTCAGGAACGCGACGTCCTGTCCCATGCCCTTGCCCATGATCGCGCCGGTGGGCGAGAGCATTTCGCGCATGCCGGGGCCGCCCTTGGGCCCTTCGTAACGGACCACAATCACGTCGCCTTTCTTGACCGTGCCGTCGAGGATGCGTTTCAGTGCTTCTTCCTCGGACTTGAAGATGCGGGCCTTGCCGGTAAAGCTGAGGCCTTCCTTGCCGGAAATCTTGGCCACCGCGCCGTCGGGCGCGAGGTTGCCGCGCAGTATCACGAGGTGGCTGTCCTTCTTGATCGGGTTGTCGAAGGACTGCACGATATCCTGGCTTTTCGGGTAGGGTTTGACCTTTGCCAGGTTTTGCGCCAGCGTCTTGCCGGTCACGGTCAGGCAGTCGCCGTGCAGCAGGCCCTTGTCGAGCAGCATTTTCATCAGCGGCTGGATACCGCCGACCGCGATCAGGTCGGTCATCATCGCCTTGCCGCTCGGACGCAGGTCACACAGCACCGGCACGCGTTTGCCGATGCGGTTGAAGTCGTCGAGCTTGAGATTGACGCCGATCGACGATGCGATCGCAAGCAGGTGCAGTACCGCGTTGGTCGAGCCGCCGAGCGCAATGACCACGGTGATCGCGTTTTCGAACGCCTTCCTGGTCATGATGTCCTTGGGCCGGATACCGACCCGCAGCAGGTACATCGCCGCGCGGCCGGCCTCGATGCAGTCCTTGATCTTGTCGTCGGAGGTGGCTGCCTGGGCCGAACTGCCGGGAAGGCTCATACCCATCGCTTCGATCGCCGAGGCCATGGTGTTGGCGGTATACATGCCGCCGCAGGATCCCGGCCCCGGGATCGCGGTGGATTCTATCTCGTGCAGTTCCTTCTTCGAAATTTTCTTCTGCGCCTGCGCGCCGACCGCTTCGAATACCGACACGACGTCGGTGTTCTTGCCCTTGTGGCAACCGGGCAGGATGGTGCCGCCGTAGACGAATACCGACGGGCGGTTGAGGCGCGCCATGCCCATCATGCAGCCCGGCATGTTCTTGTCGCAGCCGCCGATCGTGACCAGCGCGTCGAAACCCTGGCAGCCGGTGACGGCCTCGATCGAATCGGCGATGACCTCGCGCGAGACCAGCGAGTATTTCATGCCCTCGGTGCCCATCGAGATGCCGTCGGAGATCGTGATCGTGTTGAATACCACCGCCTTGCCGCCAGCGGCGTCGGCACCTTCCGCGGCGCGGTCGGCGAGCTGGTTGATATGCATGTTGCACGGCGTGACCATGCTCCAGGTCGACGCTATACCGACCTGCGGCTTCCTGAAATCGGCGTCGGTGAAGCCGACCGCGCGCAGCATCGAGCGGCTCGGCGCGCGCTCGTTACCGTCGACGACGATGGACGAAAACTGGCGGGTATCGGGTCTTTTACCTGCGGTTTTTTTGCTGGTCATGGCGGCGCTGAAACCTGGAGATGGGAAGAGTCGCCACAGGTTAGGCAAAGGCTTGCGGCGATGCAAGAAATTAACATCACCGCGGGGCTTAAACTTGCCTATACTCATGTGAGTACGCACAGCGCCCTTAACGCGATGGTTGAAATCATTACTGCAGCGGTTGCCGCCGCGTCCCTGAGCGGGGCCCTTACCTGGGTCTTGATCCGCCGCTGGCAGGCGCGCGCGGCCCAGCGCCGCGAGCGCGATACGCACGATCGCCTGCAGCGGCTGATCGAGGCCACTGTCGGCACCACCGGCGAAACCTACTTCTACGCGCTGGTGCGCGAACTGGCCCAGTACCTGCCGATCGACGCCGTGTTCATGGCGGGTTGCGTCGACGACGAAACCCGCGCCTACCAGACGCTCGCCTACTGGTCCGACGGCGGTTACGTCATGAATCACGCCGTTTCCCTGGCCAACTGCCCGAGTGGCGAAAGCGGCGGTTTCTGGTACATGGAAAACTCCGCCAGCGAACTGTTTCCGGAAGCCGCGCTGCTGCGCGAACGTTTCAAGGTATCCGGTTTTTTTGCGGTCAACCTGCAGGATTCATCGGGACGCACCATCGGCCTGCTGGCCGGCATGAACCGCGCCGCGCTGCACCCCGAGAGCAGCGATATCCAGGTCATCAAGCTGTTCGCCGCGCGCGCCGCGGCCGAACTCGAGCGCAAGCTCGCGCTGGGTGAAACCCTGATGGAGAAAGAGCGCGCACAGATCACGCTGCACTCGATCGGTGACGGCGTAATGACGACCGATCATACCGGCCACATCGATTACATGAATCCGATGGCCGAGGCCCTGACCGGCTGGCGTTATCACCAGGCGATGGGGCTGTCGCTGAAAGCCGTGCTGCACATCGAGGACGAGAAGACCGGGGAAGTCATTCCCGATCCGGCGCAGGACTGCCTGAAGGAGCAGCGCGTTATTTCGCCGAAAACCGATAACGTGCTGATTTCCCGCAATGGCGATCGCTTCGATATCCAGGGTACGGCCGCGCCGATGATCGATTCCCACGGTGCCGTCATCGGCGTGGTGCTGGTGTTCAAGGACATTACCGACACGCGGCGGATGCAAAAGATGATGGTGCACAAGGCCACCCACGATCCGCTCACCGGCCTGGTCAATCGCTCCGAATTCGAGCAGCGGCTGGAAAAATCGCTGCAGTCGGCGAAAAATTTCGAAAGCACCCACGCGCTGCTGTTTCTCGATCTCGACCAGTTCAAGATCGTCAACGATACCGCCGGGCATACCGCCGGCGACGAACTGCTGCGCCAGATCTCGGTGCTGCTGGCCGGACAGCTGCGCGGCCGCGATACCCTGGGCCGCCTCGGCGGCGACGAATTCAGCGTGCTGCTGGAGAACTGCCCGATCAGCAAGGCCAGCAAGGTGGCCAACATCCTGATCGACGTGATCCGCGAATATCGTTTCGTGTGGGAGCAGAAGACTTACCAGGTCGGCGTCAGTATCGGCATCGTGCCGATTACCGCTGACTCGAGTTCGCGCACGCAGCTGATGCACGATGCCGACCAGGCCTGTTACGCCGCCAAGGACCTCGGCCGCGGGCGCGCCTGCGTTTACAGCGGCAGTGATGACGAGCCGGCGCAACGCGCGGGCGACAAGTTCCAGCGCAAGGATATCGACGCGGCGCTGGCGAGCGAAAGTTTTCGCCTGCTGTACCAGCCCATCGTCGCGCTGGACCCGGAACGCACCCGCCTGCACACCCGCGGCGAAATCCTGCTACGCATGATCGACGATTCGGGCGCGGTGATCACACCGGGCGCGTTTCTGCCATTGGCCAACCGCCACGGCCTGATGCCGCAGATCGATCGCTGGGTGATCGAACGGGTTTTCAGCGGCTACCCCCACGTGTTCATGCAGAACCCGGAGCTGGTGCTGAGCCTGAACCTGTCGGCACCATCGCTCAACGACGAGACGCTGGCCGATTTCATCCTGCAGTCGTTCGAGCAGAGCGTGGTCAAACCCGAGCAGATCTGTTTCGAGATTTCCGAGGCCGCGATGAGCCATAACTTCGCCAGCGCAAGCCGCCTGATCGAGCAGGTGCGTGCACAGGGCTGCAGCGTCGCGCTGGACGATTTCGGCAGCGGACTCGCAAGTTTTTCCGCGCTCAAGAATCTCGAGGTCGACTTCGTCAAGATCGACGGCAACCTCGTGCGCGACATCGAAAGCGATCGCGTCGACCGTTCGATGGTGGAGTCGATCCACGCGATGGCGCAGCTGCTGAAGATCCGCACCATCGCCGAAAACGTCGACGACGAGGCAATCGTCGCGCGCCTGCGCAAGATCGGCCTCGATTACGCCCAGGGTTACTACCTCGGCGACCTCGTCGAACTCGACCAGCTGGGCGCCGACATTCGCAGCGGCCTCGCCAACGAGATCCAGGTCAACTGACATTCGAGGAAACGCTTCGCGTTTCCTCGAATGTCATCCCGGAAACCGCGCAGCAATTATCCGGGATCTCGCAAAACCTCTTCGGCAGTAAACTTTGGCGGCGATAGTCGTCCCGGACGCCGCGCAGCGGTTACCAGGGCGTCGGACCGCCGGGATCTCGATTAAGATACCTTCGTTATCAGTCGGAATCTAAATCACTGGATCCCGATGCGTCGGACCGCCGCTTGCGCGGGGGTGACGACGGGGCATGGTCAGCTATCCTTCATATCCCGACTTTGCTGGAGCGGCGCTCGAGGACAAGCGTATCGCGCCAGCGCCCGTGCTGCTGCGCGATGCGCTCCCGCGTACCGACTTCACGAAAGCCGTGGCGCAGGTGTAGCTGCCGCGTCGCCAGGTTTTCGGGGAAAATCGATGAATACAGGGTCCAGATACCCTCGGCTTCCGAGGCCTCGACCAGGCGCTGCATCAGTGCGTTACCGATGCCGCGGCCGCGCCGGTCGGGGTCGACATAGATGCTGATTTCGGCGACGCCGCGATAACAGTCGCGCGCCGAGACGGGTGCCAGCGCCGCCCAGCCGCAGAGCGCGCCCGATTGCTCGAAACCGAGGCGGCAAAACGGGTGGTACTTGCGCTGCCAGCCCGGCCAGTCCGGTGGTTCGGTCTCGAACGAGGCGTCGCCGGTGTCCAGGCCCCGGCGGTAGATCTCGAGTACCGCAGCCGCGTCGCGATCGTCGAGGTAGCGAATCATGCACTGTTATATACCGGTTTTTGCCCGCTACAGGCAAGCCTGGCGCCAATAAGGCACGATTTCGTGTTGAAAAGCCGACATCTTGGCGGAAAGCCTCGGTTATGTTACTTTTCGCGCTCGGAGCATAATGCAACCATGCCCCCCGACTAGTCGGCGGGATTAGAACAAAGGGCGCCGAGCCCATACCAAGGTCCCATCGATACATTATTGAAGTTAAAAACAACTGGAGAGAGTGACCAATGAAACTTTTCAAAACGCTGGCAGTTTCGGCAGCCGTTGCAATGGCCGCGACTTCGGGCACCGCAAGCGCGGGTACCCTGGAAGACGTGAAGGCCCGCGGTGAGCTGAACTGCATCGTGACCACCGGCGTGGCCGGTTTCGCAGCACCCAACGACGCCGGTCGCTGGGAAGGCTTCGACGTCGATTTTTGCCGCGCGACCGCCGCGGCCGTGCTCGGCGATGCCGACAAGGTCAAGTTCGTACCGACCACCGGTAAGACCCGTTTTACCGCGCTGAACGCGGGCGAGGGCGACATCCTGTACCGTAACACGACCATCACGATGAGCCGTGACGCCGACCTGAAGCTGACCTTCCTCGGGGTCAACTACTACGACGGCCAGGGCTTCCTGGTGCCGAAGGCGCTGGGCGTGACCTCGGCCAAGCAACTCGACGGCGCGTCGGTCTGCATCCAGACCGGTACCACCACCGAGCTCAACCTGGCGGACTACTTCCGCGCCAACGGCATGAGCTACGAGCCGGTAACCATCGAAACCAACGAAGAAGGCCAGGTCAACTACCTCGCCGGCCGTTGCGACGTGTACACCACGGATGCCTCCGGTCTCGCGGCTACCCGCAGCAGCTTCGACAACCCGAACGCGCACGTCATCCTGCCGGAAATCATTTCCAAGGAACCGCTCGGACCAGCTGTACGCCAGGGCGACGATGCCTGGGCCGACACTGCCCGCTGGGTTCTGAACGTACTGATCGAGGCGGAAGAGCTGGGCATTACCGCGGGTAACGTCAAGGGCCTCGCGTCCAACGGCAGCAACAATCCGGCGATCAACCGTATCACCGGTGTCGAAGGCAGCTACGGCGAAATGATCGGGCTCGACAAGGACTGGGCGGTACGCGCGATTTCCGCGGTAGGCAACTACGGCGAGATTTTCGAGCGTAACATCGGCGTCAACACCCCGCTGGGTCTCGCGCGCGGCCTCAACGCGCAGTGGACCGAGGGTGGTATCCTGTACGCCGCGCCGGCTCGTTAAGCCAACTGTTGTACCCGGAACCGGCGGCCTGGCCGCCGGTTCCGACTTCACCCGGCAATACCGGGTGACCCATAACTATAAAATACTGGGGAGAGGCTGATCATGGCAGCATCGAGTGCAACCTCCGAAAGTGGGCGGCAATCACTGTGGTACCGGATCTTCTACGACAAGGAGACTCGCTCGACCGCGATACAGGTTCTGACGTTAACGCTGCTGTTCGCCTTTTTCTTCTACATCATCCGTAACGCGGTTATAAACCTCGAAGCTATCGGCAAGGGTTACAGCTTCAAGTTTCTCTGGGAACCGTCCAATTACGACATCAACCAGACCCTGATCGAATACGATTCACGCAGCCCGCACTGGCGGGCGACCATCGTCGGTATCCTGAATACGCTGCTGGTTGCGGTCACCGGCATCATCATCGCCACCGTCGTCGGTTTTATCATGGGCGTGCTGCGCCTGTCGCACAACTGGCTGATCAACAAGGTCGTCTACGTCTATATCGAATACGTGCGTAACGTGCCGGTGCTGCTGCATATCCTGATGGTGCACGGCGTCATCGTGAATACCCTGCCGCTGCCGCGCAACGCAATCTCGATCGACGATACCTTTTTCCTGACCAATCGCGGCTTTTATACGCCCAAGCCGCTGTTCGAACCGGCGATGTGGGCCGTGTTCATCGCTTTTGTCGTCGGTATAGTTTTCAGCATCTGGTTCAATCATTACGCCAAGAAGGTACAGGACGCGACCGGCAAGATTTACCCGGTGATCTGGATCAGCCTCGCGGCGATCATCCTGTTCCCGATCCTGGTCTATTTCGTCGTCGGCTCACCGATGAGTTTCGAAATGGCCGAACTCCGGGGCTTCAACTTCAAGGGCGGCCTGGTATTGCGGCCCGAGTACCTAGCGCTGACGCTGGCACTGGCGCTGTATACCGCGGCCTTCATCGCCGAAATCGTGCGCGCCGGTATCCAGGCCATCAGTCACGGGCAGACCGAGGCTTCTTATGCGCTGGGCATCAAGCCGAACCGCACGATGCGGCTGGTTATCATCCCGCAGGCGCTGCGCGTCATCATCCCTCCGCTGTCGAGTCAGTACCTCAACCTGACCAAGAACTCGTCGCTGGCGATCGCGATCGGCTACATGGATATCGTGGCGACGATCGGTGGCATTTCGCTGAACCAGACGGGACGCGAGATGGAATGTATGACCATCGTGCTGGCGTTATACCTGTCGTTCTCGCTGATGATATCGGCGTTTATGAACTGGTATAACAAGAAAATGAAACTGGTCGAACGATAGGGGTGGAGCGATAACATGAGCAGCGTTGTCGAAGAAGGCAAAACCTACGAACCGGGCACCTACCCGGACCTGCCACCACCGCCCAGCACCGTCGGCATCGTCGGCTGGGTGCGTGAAAACCTGCTGTCGTCGACGACCAATATCGTCATCACGGTACTGACCCTGTACTTCCTGTGGGTCATCCTGCCGCCGAGCATCAACTGGCTGTTTCTGAACGCCGTGTTCGAGGGCGCCTCGCGCGACGAATGCCGCGCGATCATGCGCGAGGCCGGCGCCAGCGGCGCCTGCTGGGCTTTTATCGGGCATCGCTTCGAGTTATTCGTCTACGGCTTTTATCCCGTGGAGGAGCGCTGGCGTGTCGACCTGTCGTTCATCCTGATGCTGGCCGCCATCGTGCCGGTGTTGTGGGACAAGACTCCCCAGCGTGGCAAGATGATGATCGGCTCGGCGCTCGCGCCGTTCGTGATCGGTTGGCTGCTGATTGGCGGATTCGGGCTGGAGACGGTTCCGACCGACAAGTTCGGCGGTTTCATGCTGACGCTGGTCATCGGCGTTACCGGCATCGTCGGCTCGCTGCCGCTCGGTATCGCGCTGGCGCTGGGGCGGCAATCGCATTTACCGGCGCTCAGGATCGTGTGCGTGGTATTCATCGAATTCATCCGCGGGGTGCCGCTGATCACGCTGCTGTTCGTCGCGTCGACGATGCTGAACTACTTTTTACCGCCCGGGACCACTTTCGACCTGCTGCTGCGGGTGCTGATCATGGTCACGCTGTTCGCGGCCGCTTATCTCGCCGAGGTTGTCCGCGGCGGTCTGCAGGCGATTCCGAAAGGACAGATCGAGGCGGCCGATGCGATGGGCCTGAAGTACTGGCAGTCGATGCGCCTGATCATCCTGCCGCAGGCGCTGAAGATTTCGATTCCGGGTATCGTCAATACCTTTATCGGCCTGTACAAGGATACGACGCTGGTCATCATCATCGGCCTGTTCGATCCGCTCGGCGTCGGCCGTGCGTCGCTGGCCGACACCAAGTGGCAGGGCCTGTCGACCGAGGTTTACGTCTTCGTCGCGATCTTCTTTTTCGTTTCCTGCATCGCGATGTCACGTTATTCGCTCTATCTCGAAAAGAAACTCCATACCGGACACTAACGGGTAAACAATCATGAGTACACCTGAAGCCGAAGTCAGCCCCGAAACTTCCGACACCAGCAAAATGCAGGTTTCCGACGAAGTCGTCATCCGCATCAAGGACATGCACAAGTGGTACGGAGCCTTCCACGTGCTGAAAAATATCAACCTGGAAGTCAATCGTGGCGAGCGCATCGTCATCTGCGGTCCCTCGGGCTCGGGCAAATCGACCATGATTCGCTGCATCAACCGCCTCGAGGAGCACCAGCAGGGTGACATCATCGTTGACGACGTCGAGCTGACCAACGACCTGAAGAACATCGACGCGATTCGCCGCGAGGTCGGCATGGTGTTCCAGCACTTCAACCTGTTTCCACACCTGACCGTGCTGGAAAACTGCGCGCTGGCGCCGATCTGGGTCAAGCAGCAGCCGCGGGCCGAGGCCGAGGCCACCGCGATGAAGTACCTCGAGCGGGTCAAGATCCCGGAGCAGGCCGACAAGTTCCCGGGCCAGCTGTCGGGTGGCCAGCAGCAGCGGGTCGCGATCGCGCGCTCGCTGTGCATGAATCCGCGCATCATGCTGTTCGACGAGCCGACCTCGGCGCTCGATCCGGAGATGATCAAGGAGGTTCTCGACGTCATGATCGAGCTGGCGCAGGAAGGCATGACCATGCTGTGCGTGACCCACGAGATGGGTTTTGCCAAGACGGTCGCCAACCGGGTCATTTTCATGGACGGTGGCGAAATCATCGAGCAAAACGAGCCGCACGAGTTCTTCGACAACCCGCAGCACGAACGGACCCAGCTCTTCCTGAGCCAGATCCTCGCGCACTGATCGACGATGCGAGGCGCTCGCCGCCTTGTCGGCCAGCCGCTCGCATCGCTTGATGCCGCGGTCGAACCGTTCAAAACCACCAAGGGCCCGTTGTCGGGCCCCTGGCTTTTTTGCACCATGCAAAAGCTTTACCGGCCATAAGCCCCGGTCCTCTGCGGAGCATCCTGTCAAATATGGCGATCGATGATAACGGCTGGTTAACCGACGCCAGGACCGTAGCTTCACCCAATCACGATATGCGTCCTGACGATACGGCGATCGAACTGGTGGTGATTCACGGTATCAGCCTGCCGCCGGGTGAATACGGCGGCGGCTATGTGCAGCAATTTTTCCAGAATCGGCTGGATCCGCAAGAACACGAATACTTCGCCGAGATTTGCGACCTGTGCGTTTCCGCGCACTGCCTGATCGAGCGTGACGGCACTATCACCCAGTTCGTATCCTTTGCCGATCGTGCCTGGCACGCTGGCCAGTCCGAATGGCGCGGTCGCAGCCGCTGCAACGATTTTTCCATCGGTATCGAGCTCGAAGGCTGTGACGACGAGGCATACGCGGACGCCCAGTACGCCAGCCTGGCGGCCCTGATCGGCGAGTTACGCACTGCTTACCCGACGATCGCCGCCGATGCGCTCGCCGGCCACAGCGACATCGCGCCCGGCCGCAAGACCGATCCTGGTCCTCACTTCGACTGGCCCCGCCTTCGATCGTTGATCTAACCGCAGTAGACGATCAGTCATCGTTAGTCGAGCCCTTGCTTCGTCATCCCCGCGCAGGCGGGGATCTTGTAATGGTGGCACCGCTGGAGATCCCCGCTTGCGCGGGGATGACGATGTGGGCGAGTGGATTACGGAGATCCCCGCCTGCGCGCACTGCTGTCCGGAATAATTTTTTACAGCACTGTTAACACCTGTCACCCCGCGGCTCGACCGC
>JASJCI010000083.1 GCA_030066085.1 Gammaproteobacteria bacterium
CTACAGCTACGACGACAAGGAGTTCGACTACCGCGCCGACCCGGTTGCCAGCGTGGTCGCGAGTCTCAACGCCACCGCACTCAACCCGTCGGGCAACCTGCTGGGCTACGCCACCGACGGCGTCGAATCCCTGCAGGATGACTGGGACGACTGGCAGCCGCGTTTTTACGCCAGCTGGCAGTTGAGTCCACAGCACACCCTGTTCGCGAATGCCGCCAAGGGCTTCAAGGCAGGCGGCTTCGACCCGGAAGCCACCCGCCAACTGTCGGTGTTCGACCCTGAGGAAGTATGGAACTTCGACATGGGCCTGCGCGGCAACCTCATTGGTCAACGCCTGCGCTACCAGCTGACGGGATTCATCTACGACTACGAGGACTACCAGGTCCAGATCATCGAGAACGGCATCGCCCAGACCGGGAACGTTGACGGAGTAGACGGCCACGGCATCGAGCTGGAGCTGGGATGGTCACCCCTGGATGGCCTGAACCTGGGGGCCACTGCCGCCTGGCTGGATGCCGAGTTCAAGCGAACCGTCACTGACACCGGTGACCTCAAGGGCAACCTCCCGGTATTGTCACCGGAGTATGCCGGTAGCCTCAGCCTCAACTGGCGCTCGCCGCGCTACCGCTGGGGGAGTGTGGGCCTGAACTGGCTCAGCGCCTGGCAGGACGAGGTGTTCTTCTCGGTGCTGAATCTCGAGCAGGCCTCCCAGGACAGCTACTGGCGCCACGATGCGCGCCTGTCCTGGTATGCCCCGGCTGACAACTGGCGCCTGGACCTGTTCGGTCGCAACCTCGCCAACGAGGACTACGTGATCTTCCAGGACGACGTCGGCGCCGGGCTGGTCAGCCGCCGCGGCGAACCGCGCTTTATTGGCGCGGCGGTGAACTACGCGCTGTAAGCACAGGGGTCGCGAGCCAGCGATGTTTGCTTCATGAACCTGCATACCTACAAACGGGATTTCGTGCTCGACGGCCAGCCCTGGCGTATCGAGGCGCCCTCCTCATTCAACTCCTTTGGCTCGCACCTGTTTTTTGGCGAACAGTGCCTGGAGAAGCTCAAGTGCATTGTCACCGACGGCCTGGTTACGCTGGTGCATGAGCTGAACCTGCAGGATGTAACCGGCAAGCCCGGCGACCTGCGCGTGGAAGTCGGCTACTTCAGTTTCTGGTCGGTGGGTATCCGTGTATGGCTGAACGGTGAGCTGATCCACGAGAGCCATCCCGGCCGCGACATCCACGACGGTGAAAGGCGCTACGGCCCCCAGAAGGAACGAGTACAGATGCACAAGGCCCAGGCGGAGCGCTGGGCCCGCAACAAGTACTCGGTCTACGCCGACATCGGCCTGGGCCTGGTGTTTTTTGCGGCGGGCAAGATTACCGGCGACCTTTCAACTGCGGCGTTAATCGGGGCCGCAGCCGGCCTCGCCCTGGTGGCGGCACAGCGCTTCGTCAAGGTCGACCTGCTAGGAGGCTTCGCGGTGTTCGGCACGGTCATGCTGCTGATCTCCGCCGGTTTCTCGCTGGCTTTCCAAAGTGAATTCATGGTGCAGATCAAAAGCACCGTGCTCGGCCTGTTCGTTACCGGCCTGATGTTTGCCGACGGCCTGTTCCGTGGTGGAAAGTTCTTCGGTACACGGATCCAGCGCTACCTGCCCTGGACCATCGTGCCCCAGCGTGTCGCCGTCGGCCTCGGTGCCGTGGGCCTGGTCATGGCGGGACTCAACTACGTGGTTGCCGTCGGCTTTTCAGAAGACTTCTGGCTGACCTATACCACCTTCCTCGACACCCCCCTGTCCATCGGCATGACCTGGGCCGTGTTCCTGTGGGCGAAGGAAAGAGCCGGTTAGTAGCTCTACGTGCTCAGCAAGCCCAGGTAGAGACCGGTGATCCCGATGGTATCGACCAGGCCGTGGGCGAGAAACACTGGCAATAATGAGCGACCGCAACGCAGGTAGATACAGCCAAACACCATCCCGACCAGGAACACGTTGATCATTCCGGACACACCCTGGTAAAAGTGTGCGGCTGCAAATATGGACGCCTGCAGGAATAGCGCCACTACGGTACCGGTAAGACCTTCGAGCCTGTGCAGCAGGAAACCACGTACCAGCAGCTCTTCACCAAAGGCGGCGCTGCCCCAGGCCACCGGAATCAGGAACCACAGATACATAGTCAGGTTTCCCTCCAGCAGTTCGCTCAGCAGCGAATAATCCGGTGGTGGCAGCCCCAGCCAGGGCACAATGGCGCCGGCAGCCAATACCAGCCCATAGGCGACCACAGTGGCCAGGGCTGTATATCCCAGCAGTTGTTGTCCAGACAGTCGCCTGCCGATGGCCAGCGACCGCCAGCTGACGCCCTCCTGGCGCAGGAAGTACCAGGCAGCTGCCAACGGCAGCAGTACTGACAAGATCGCGCCCAGCGGAAGAAAGCCGGTCAGCCCGCCCAGGATGCCGCCAATTTCCAGCAACAGAACAACGGCCACCACCTGGAGCCAGCCACGGTACTGCCGCGGTCGCGTTTGCTGCATGTCATTCATGGTTGCTGTCATCTCACTCATCTCTACCTCTCACTTTCGGGTTTCGCGTGCCGCGTGCAATGACCGCAGCGTCGCTCAGTCGTCGTGTGTGCCGGTCATTGCGCCGGGAAAAGGTAACAATAGGCCTGCTCGACAAGCTGCTCGGCAAAGCCGTCGCCAAACATGCGCACCGGGCTGCCGAACAGCAGGTTGAACTGCACACCGAAGGCGATGGAAGCCACCGCAAAGCGGCAGCGCTCGGGGTCGAGGCTGTCGTCGCCCGCCAGCAGCCAGTCGGCCATCAGCTCCACCAGGACATCGGAATTGCCGCGCACAGTTGGCTGCGTGAGCTCGCCGCGAGCCAGTCGGGCCGCCTGGGTTACGAGCAGTGGGCCGAGATCGACAATCGCCGACATCACTCCGTGAACGATGTGCTCCAGCCGCGCCCGGGTGTCGAGTTTGCGATTCTCTTCCTGCGTAAGCTGGACCGACAGGCTCTCGATAATCCGGGCCTGGTGGCGAGCGGTGACATGGTCAACAAGGGCGCTCTTGTCGGCGAAGCGATTGTAGAGATTGCCGACCGAGACGCCCGCCTCTCGGGCAATGTCCTGCATGGAAATCCGCTCAAAGGGGCGATCCAGCAGCAAGCGGTCGCAGGCATCGAGGATGCTCTGCAAGGTTCTCTCACTGCGCGCCTGGCGCGGTGCCGTCATTCCCATGGCTCATTCTCATAAATGAATATGAATTCATGTTCATATTAGATCACCACTCGAGGATGCGCAAGCCCCACATGGCCGGGGCCCGACCAGAGGCGGGCATCGGGGTTAGCTACAAAATCAGTGGTGAAATATGAGGCGGTGTCAGGCGCGCTGCGGCGACCCGGGAACGGGACTGGCCCTCAACCGTCGGGAATCTGCCCTGACGTCCTGTCTGAGAAAGCCGCAGGCGCCAGGCGCTGGCCCCACTCCAGGACGATGACCGTGAGCGACGGCAACATGGTCAGGGTAACGATGGCGGCGCCGATAATGCCGAACATCACGATGGCGCCGACACCACGATAGAGCTCGGTGCCCGCGCCGGGAATCAGCACCAGCGGTGCCAGGCCGCAGATCGTGGTGATGGTCGACATGGCAATGGGCCGCAGCCGGGCTTCCACCGCTTCCTGCACCGCCTCCACGACGGATGTGGTGCCCTCGCGAAGATTTTCCACCGCCCGGTGCACCACCAGGATGGGGTTGTTGACCACGGTACCCATGAGGATCAGGAAGCCCAGCATAGAGATCATGTCGAAGGGCTGCACCAGTCGCGGTATCCCGAAAAGCGGCAGCAGTGCGCCGACCGCATTCAGTACCGCGAGGCCGACGATGCCGCCAGCAATGCCCAACGGAATGGAGGTCATGATCAGCAGCGGGTAACCCCAGTGGGTGAAGATCGCGACCATCAGCAGGTAAATAATGAAAATGGCCACCGCGTAGTTGCCGAACAGGGCCTCGCGGGTGGCATCTAGCTGGTCGGCGGCACCGGTTATGTCCAACTCGATCCCGGCCGGAATCTCACCACGATCACGCATGTACTGCACCACTTCAGCCTGCACCCGGGCCACGCCGGTCTCCAGCGGAATGCTGCGCGGCGGGATAATATTCAGGGTCACCGTACGACGCCCGTTCACCCGGCGCAGGCTGCTGGTATCCACCGTCTCCACAATCGACGCCAGCGAACCCAGCGGGAGTACCGCACCGCTGGGTGTGAACACCGGCAGCTGCGCGAGATTATCGAGCTCGGCGCCCTGGCCGACATCGCTGTACAGGTAAATATCGATCTTGTCGTCTTCGAGGAAGAACTCGTCCACGTAAGCGCCGTCAGTAAGCGCCGCCACCGTGAAACCGAGACTGTCTGCAGTGAGGCCCAGTTCTGCGGCGCGCTCCCAGTGTGGGCGCAATTCCACCAGCGGCTGCGCCAGGGTCAGCGACGACGGCTGGCTCTGCAGGCGCGGGTTCTCGAATACCTCACCGGCGCGGCGGTAAGCGGCCAGCGCCACCTGGTAGATTTCCTCCAGGTTTGAGCCACCAATATCCAGATTGATGCTGCGGGTACCGCCGTCGTTACTGGAAATGATCGAGCCGCGGGCGGCGAACGCGCGCATACCGGGATACTCACGGTACTTGGAGGTCAGGACATCCATCAGCGCCTGAATGTCGCCGTGATCAGTGGGCTCGGAAATGATGCGCAGGCCACCGGCTTGCACACGCAAGTTCATGTAGTTCAGTGCCGGTACCGGTGACTCACCGCGCTGGAAGGCCTTGGGGTCAGCGCCAACGTGGGGCAGGAAATAGTCCTGGACCTCGCGGCCGATGGCCTGCATGGCTGGCAGGTTGTAACCGGGCGGCGCGCTCATGCTGGCAAACACTTTCGGCTCTTCACCCTCAGGAAGGTACTCCGCTGCCGGCGTCAGGCCCACGATCACGGCCAGGCTGATAGCAACAGTCAGGCCGACGCAGGTGTAGCGCCTGCGCGGCGTCGCCAGCAGCCGGCTCACCGCGTGCAGGGTCCAGCCCCTGAGCTTTGATGAGCCATGCGCCTTGCTCGCGGCCGGCGCAAAATTCGCCGAGGCGGTGGGCAGCACGGTGATTGCCACCAGCATCGAGGCGAGGATGGCGGCGGAGATGGCGATGGCAATATCGGAATAGAGCTGGCCGGCTTCCTG
>JASJCI010000084.1 GCA_030066085.1 Gammaproteobacteria bacterium
AAGCGCAGGCGGTAATCCTGCCCGCCGTCGAGATTGACGACCTCGCAGTGCTGCTCTACCAGGTCGATGGCCGGCACGAAGCGCGCGCGCTGGAGTCCGTCGCGGTAGAGGTCACGCGGCGCCGCATTGGACGTCGTCACCAGCACTACACCCTCGGCAAACAGCGCCTGCAACAGTCCGGCCATGATCATCGCGTCGCCGATATCGATGATCACGAATTCGTCCAGGCACAGCACGCGGCAATCACGCGCGATGTCGAGCGCAACGCGGTGCAACGGGTTCGGCGTGTCTTTCAACTGTTGCAGGTCCGCATGCACGCGGTTCATGAAACTGTGAAAATGCACGCGCTGGCCCAGCCCTGCCGGCAGCGACTGGAAAAACAGGTCCATCAGCAGGGTCTTGCCCCTGCCGACGCCACCCCAGAAGTAAATCCCGCGCGCCGCCGCCGGTCGAGGCTTGCCACCCAGCAGGCGCTGCCAGATACTGCCCGCTGGCGGCCTCTCGCAAACGCTCGCGTGCAGGCGGTCGAGTCGTTCAACCGCCTCCGTTTGCGCCGCATCGGCGATGAAACCGGGTTGATTTGCCAGTTCGCGGTAACGTGCGGATGGATTCATAGGTCGCCGCGCGTGCCCGGATGTTGTCGCCCGGACCCGGTCTCAGCCATGACAGCGTCCGGCCGGGATCGAAGAATGTAAATAAATTTCAAAGTCTTACCGGAATTTTTTAATGTTCTTTGCTAATATCTTTTCATAGCAATGCCGTGTATTGAATTTAAATCCGATCACGATATACTTTTTTTCTAGCGATGCAGTAGGCCGGCAGGCTTGGTTCTTCGGCTTTTTACACTATCCTGGCGTAAATAGACAAAGGTTTTCGGGGCGAAATCCACCCAATGGCAGTTCAAAACAGAGTCATCAATCCCGCGCTGGCTCAGCAGCTGTTCCGCAAGAGCGAGATGTTAAAGCGCAAGCGAGCGGGCGAACCGGCAGCCCTCGAATCCTTCCCGCGCGTGGTCAAGACCATTACCGGCCTGTGGCGCTACTCTGAAGGCAAGAAATACCTTGAGGAACTGATCCTGGTCGAAGGCGGCAAGCGCCGCGCCGGGTTCCCGGTCGATGCCCAGGACGAGCTGATGTTTCTCTACCAAATGCTGATCGACCAGCACCGTATCCTGAGCCTGCGCGGCCAGAAGATCGGTGCCAAACCCCCGCCCGGCACCAAGTTCACGATGGGCAACAAGACTGACTAGAAATTAAAAAAGGCGTACTTCATACGCCTTTCTTAATTTCTAGTCATCCCCGCGAAAGCGGGGATCTCCCGATTCTCCCTCAACGTCATCCCCGCGAAAGCGGGGATCTCGTACCACACAGTCGCTTCAGCAAATTACGTCATCTTCGCACGGTCAGCATACCAAAATATCGTTACCACTTCGGCTCACCTTGTTCCCCTGAGATTCACGCCGCGCCGCGCAGGCTTACGCGGGAATGACGCAAAATCCGCTATACCTCGATGCCATCCCCGCGCAAGCCTTTTCGGTCCTACGGGGATCCCCGACAGAGCATGCGTCCCGAGATCCCCGCTTGCGCGGGGATGACGATGTGGCCCCGCCGGAATGATGGCGCAGGTTCAAAGCTCACGTCCAGCGCGCCATTCCCGCAAACGAATTGCCGCGCGCGCACCAAGGGTCATGAAGGGTTCCGGAAACAGCTTCGCCGGCAGGTCACGGCGCGGAAAGTCCGGCAGCAGCGTGTCCTGCTCGCAACCGCTTGCCATCTCCGCGCTGACGATGCCGGCAATCGTGCCGCGCGCTACGCCGAGGCCGTTCTGGCAACAGGCGCTGTAGAGCCCGTCGTCGAGCCGTCCCAGCGCCCAGGCGTCGTTGCGGCTCAGGCACAGCCGGCCCGACCAGCAGTATTCCATCTCGATCCCGCGCAGCATCGGAAAACGCGCGGCGAAGGTGCGCGCGTGATCCGGCACGATACCGTCGAGGCGATCCGCCGGCAGCGCCAGCGAAGACTCGTAGGTACAGCGGTTGCGAATCACAAGACGCGTTCCGCCGCTGCCGTCGATACGGCGCACCGTCGAGCCGATCGGATCGGCCGGGGTGAACCCCCAGTTGCGCGTGCCGCCCAGGGACTCGATCTCCGCCGGCTCGAGCGCGCGCGTCATCGACCCGTACAGGTTGATGTGCATCAGCCGGCGGCGGAAGAAGCCGAAGGTTTCGACCAGGCCGTTGACCGCGAGTATCACGCGCGTCGCGCTGACCGCTCCCCGCGGGGTGGTAAAACGCCAGCGTTCGCCCCGTCGCTCGAAGCCGGTAACCGGGCTGTTTTCGTAGAGTCGACAGCGCGCCTGCCCGGCAAGGCCGTCGGCCAGGCCGCGTACGAACATCGCCGGCTGCAGGACCGCGGTACCGGGCGTGCGCAGACCGTTGCGGTAATAGCTGCTGCCGCAGATCGCGGCCATGTCGGCGGCGTCGAGCATTTCGCAGGCTTCGCCGAGGTGCTCGAGGTGGCGGGCATATTCACGGTTGTGTCGCTCGCCGACGGTTGATGCCGCGGCGTTGACCTTGCCGCTACGCCGCAGGGCTTCTGCCGGCAGCCCGAACTCGGCTGCCGCCGCGGCGGCAAACTCGATGGCCGCGCGATTGAGCCGGATGCTCGCCCGGTCACGCTCGTCGCTGCCGGCGTAACCGCCGCCGCCAAGCGCGTGCGGCAGGTCGATCATGAAACCCGAATTGCGTCCCGCCGGACCCTCGGCAACCTCGCGCGCCTCCAGCACGACGATATCGGCGCCGGCCTCCAGCTGGCGCAGGCGCCGGGCCGCCGCCAGGCCGGCAAAGCCCGCGCCGACCACGAGGAAGTCGCACTCCGTGTCCTGCTCGAGCGCCGGCCGCGCGGCGCGCGGCGGCAGGATACCGAGCCAGCCGCTCACGCCGAGATCGGCCGGCTTGCCGTCGACAGGCTGCATCGGTCTAGTCGACCGCGTCCTCGGCGGTACGATCGCTCAGGTCGATCCAGATCGTCTTGAGCTCGGTGTACTGGTCGTGGGCGTGCAGCGAATTATCGCGGCCGCCGAAACCGGACTGCTTGTAGCCGCCGAACGGCGTGGTGATGTCACCCTCGCCGTAGCAGTTGATCGTCACGGTACCGGCACGAATCTCGCGCGCCGCGCGCAGCGCGCGCTTGCCGTTGGCGCTGAACACGCTGGCGGCGAGCCCGTAGTCGGTATCGTTGGCAACCGCGATCGCCTCGTCGGTGGAACGCACCGTGATGACCGACAGCACCGGCCCGAATATTTCTTCGCGCGCAAGCCTGTCGCCCGGTTTGACGCCATCGATCACGGTCGGCAGCACGTAACAGCCACCCTCGGTCTTGCCGCCGATCAAGGCCTTGCCCTTTTTCAGGTAGGACGACACTTTCTTGAAGTGTTCCTTGTCGACCAGCGCGCCGAGATGATGTTTCGGATCGAGCGGATCGCCGGTCTTCCAGTCGCGCGCGCGGGCGACGATGCGCTGCATCAGCTCGTCCTTGACCGCTTCGTGCACGATCAGGCGCGAACTGGCGGAACAGTTTTCCCCCATGTTCCAGAAAGCGCCGTTGACGACATGTTCGGCGACGAGATCGAGTTCTTCCGCGTCCTCGAGTACTACCGCCGGATTCTTGCCGCCGCATTCGAGCACAATTTTCTTCAGGTTGGATTCCGCGGCATATTGCAGGAAACGACGCCCGATCTCGGTCGAGCCGGTAAACGACACCATGTCGACACCGGGATGACGTCCGAGAGGTTCGCCGACATCCGGCCCCATGCCCGGTAACACGTTCAGCACGCCCCGCGGCAGGCCGGCCTCGAGCGCCAGCTCGGCAATCCTGAGCGCGCTCAGGCTGGTCTGCTCGGCCGGCTTGACGATCACCGAGTTGCCGGTGATCAGCGCCGGCCCGATCTTCCACGCCAGCATCAGCAGCGGGAAGTTCCACGGCAGCACGCAACCGACCACGCCGATCGGTTCGCGCACGACCATCGCCATCGCGTCATCGCCAACCGGCGCCGACTGGTCGTAGAGCTTGTCGACCGCCTCGGCATGCCAGATCAGGCAGTGAATGGTCTCCTCGAGGTCGATCGTCTGGCAGTCGCGCACCGGTTTACCCGAATCGAGGCTCTCCAGCACCGCGAGTTCGTGCCGGTTGCGCTTCATCAGCTTGGCCAGCCGAATCAGCACCTGCTTGCGCTGCTGCGGATGTTGCCGGCTCCAGCGGCCGTCGTCGAAAGTCTCGCGCGCCTTCTTGACGGCAAAATCGACGTCCCTGGCATCGCAGGCGGCCACTTTGGCAATCGTCTTGCCGGTCGCCGGGTTGATCGTCGGAAAGGTTTTCTTCGAGCGCGCGGCCTGGAACTTGCCGTCGATAAACGCGCCGGACGGCGGATTCAGTTCTTCGGCAATCGCGAGGTATTCTTCGTGGGTCAGTAAATCGCTCATCGGGCTTTACCTTTGTGGATTTCTGCAAACGTGGTGTTCATGACGCGGATGACCTGCTCCAGCGAGCGCTTGTCGTCCTTGTTGAGCGGCCTGAGCGGCTTGCGCGGCGGGCCGGCCGGCAGGTTGCGCAGCGACATGCCGTGCTTGACGCACTGGATGAACTTGCCGCCCTGCTCCAGCACGCGCATCAACGGCATCATCGCCGACATGATGCGCCGGCCGGTATCAAAATCACCGCGCACCGCGCAGGCTTCGTACAGCCCGACATGGATTTCCGGTGCGAAGTTCGACCCGGCGCAAACCCAGGAGCGCGCGCCCCAGGCGAAAAACTCGAGCGCCTGGTCGTCCATGCCGCAGGACATCTGGATGTGCGGGTAATCTCGTGCCAGCAGGTGAATCCGGTTGACGTCGCCGGAGCTCTCCTTGATCGCGCAGAAATTGGGCGAACGGCCGACGCGGTCGAGATATTCCTCGCCCATCTCCGATCCCATGCGGCCGGGATAGTTGTACAGCAGGATCGGCAGGTCGGCGGCGCGGTCGATCGCGAGCGCGTGCAACGCGTTTTCGCGCTCGGTGGGCAACGAATACGGTGGTGTTGCGACCAGGATCGCGTCCGCGCCGAGTTTGCGCGCGGCAGTGGCATATTCGATAGATTCCTCGGTGCGCAGCGCGCCGGTACCGACGATGAACGCGACGCGGCCGCGAACCCGCTTGTGAATGAACTTCATCA
>JASJCI010000053.1 GCA_030066085.1 Gammaproteobacteria bacterium
CCGCGGGATGACAAAGAAAACAGGATGTGCCGCGGGATGACAAAGAAAACAGGATGTGCCGCGGGATGACAAAGAAAACAGGATGTGCCGCGGGATGACACCGGTGCGGGGCATGTCATGCCGCGACTTGATCGCGGCATCCAAGGCATCTGTCGGATAGGTGGATCCCGCGGTTAAACCGCGGGATGACATCAAAAAGTGTGTAGCGAGGTTATTCTTCCGCGGGGCTGCCGCGGTGCATTTCGATTTCGTGGTTGAAGCCTTCTTCCTGCAGCAGTTTCTGCATCGCGTTGATGAAGCTTGCCGATTGCGTGTAGGCCGTGTCGCGAAAACGGATGATGACCGCGAGCTCGTCCGGGTCGAGCGACAGGTGGAACTGGCCCGTCGGTTTCAGGATTTGCCGAATCTTGTTCCAGTCGGCCATGCGATCATCCGGATTCTTGGACAGTGAGGTCATGACGAAGTCGGCGAAGACATCGTCGATGTCGGGACAGGCGTTGCGAATATCCGGCGGGGTCTGCTCCAGCTGCATCTTCAGCAGTTTCGACAGCGTCGCTGCGCTGAACGGCAGGCTGCTGGATAACATGTGAAACGCCATCACGCCGAGTGCGTAGATGTCGGCGCGGCCGTCGAGCAGGTCGCCACGAATGATTTCCGGCGCCAGGTAAGACGGGGTACCCTCGATGTTGACTTCCTTGTCCTGGGGCGGGCTGGCGATTCCGAAATCGGTCAGCTTTATATTGCCCTGGGCATCGATGACGATATTCGACGGCTTGATGTCGCGGTGCACGATGCCGCTGCCGTGGCTATGCGCGTATTGCAGCGCGGCCGCCACCTGCGACAGGATGTCGCGGGTTTCCTCCAGCGTGAAGGATCCCTTTTCCTTGAGTATTTCGGACAGGTCGCGACCATGCAGTTTTTCCATCACGATGAAGCGCGTGGAGAAATCGTCGATAACCTCGTACACGTTGACGATGTTCGGGTGGTTGAGGCTGGCGATAACCTTGGCTTCGTTCTCGAAGCGGTCGAGAAACTTGTCGTTGTAGGCGAGCTTGTACTTGAGCATCTTGACCGCGACCTCGCGCTCGAGCTCGGGATCCCAGGCGTTGAACACGGTCGCCATGTTGCCTTCGCCGAGTCGTCCGCGCAGCTGGTATTTACCGACCTTGTTGATACCGCCGTTTTGCGCCATGCGGTTGGTCATCAGGTTCGACATCACGTTGGCGAAATCCGGATGCCGTTCGATCATGAGCTTGAAGTGCTCCTGGTCGAGGTAGAATGCAACCGTATCGGTGAGCGCGACGATGTCGGCCGAATAGGTCGAGTTGATCAACAGCGAGATCTCGCCGATGACTTCACCCTTCTTGAGCATGATGCGGCTTTTGATATCGCCGTTGAGATCGGGTAACTGGACCTCGACCTTGCCCTGGAAGATGAAGTAGATGCGCGTTCCCATCTGGCCGCGCTGGATAACCATTTCACCCTTCGCGAAATGCTCGATTTGGGTATGCTGGGCAATGTCGGTGACGATATCGGCGTCGAGATCCTGCAGAATCTTGACGCCCGACAGGATCAGCGCGATGTCGTCGGCGTCGAGAGACAGGGTAGGATCTTCACAATCGGGTGGCATCGCCGGACCTCGGCAGGCAGGGTACCCAATTGAGCATAGTCGCTGGCCGGGGAATCGCAACCGAGCGCGGACGGGATTGCAGGCCTGTCGATCCAGGCCCCGGGTGAGGCTAAAGCTGCGCCTAGAACAGTCCCGGGTTCAGTGGCGATGCCGCGGTCATGCCGCCATCGAGCGTATACACCTGGCCGCTAGCGAAGGCCGCTTCGTCGGACGCCAGCCAGGTCGCGAGCGCGGCTATGTCGGCTGGCTGGCCGAAGCGGCCGGCCGGATGTCGCTGCAGCGCGTCTTGCTGCGCGGCCGCCGGGTTGCTGGCCACCGCAAAGGCGGCATCGGCCATATCGGTCATGATCCAGCCCGGGGCGATCGCGTTGCAGCGAATGGCGGGCCCATGGTCGACCGCAATGGAACGCGTCAGGCCCTGAACGAAAGCCTTGGAGGCATTGTACAGCGCCAGGCCCGGATCGGCGTTCGAGGCCGAGATCGAGCCGATATTGATAATCGAACCACCGTCGTACATGATCGGGATCAGCGCGCGGCACAGCAGGAAAACGCCCCTGGCGTTGACTCCCATCAACAGGTCCCAGTCGGCGTCAGTGGTGTCGACGATCGTTTTTTCGATCTGCACGCCGGCGTTGTTGACCAGCACGTCGAGCTCGCCGAAAGCGGCGACCACGCGATCGGTCAGCGCGTCGACTTCCTCGCGGCGAGCAACGTCGACGGTTTCCCACAAGATATCGGCCGCCAGGTCGGCCGGCCGCTCGCCGCGGCCACAGGTCATGACGCGCGCACCCTCGGCGACGAAACGATCGACGATGCCGCGACCGATACCCTGGCGGCCACCGGTCACCAGTGCCGTTTTGCCCTCTAGCCTGTTCATGCCTGAGTGACCACGAAGTATCGAATCGGGTCGCGGGTTTCGAAGCTGCAGATCGGCCGGTTGCAATCCCTGGTAATTGGGTTCATCTCGATGACCTCAGAAGTTGACGTTGTCGGCACCCTTCAGCGCGAGCCTTGCGCGCGCCTCGGCCGGCGTTGCCACGGTATGGCCGAGCGCTTCGATGATGCCGCGGATCTTGCTCACCTGTTCGGCGTTCGAAGTCGCGAGTTCGCCCCTGCCGATGTAGAGGCTGTCTTCCAGGCCGACGCGCAGGTTACCGCCCATCGAGGCGGACTGCGCGGCGAACGGCATCTGGTGGCGTCCGGCGGCCAGCACCGAGAATTCGAAGTCGTCACCGAACAGCTTGTGCGCGACGCTGTGCATGTGGGCGAAGTTGTCCGGGTCGGCGCCGGCGCCGCCGAGGATGCCGTAGATCATCTGGATAAAAAACGGCGGCTTGACCAGGCCGGCATCGACGAAGTAGGCGAGGTTATAGAGGTGACCGAGGTCGTAACACTCGAATTCGAAACGCGTGCCGTGGGCATCACCGAGCTTTCTCAGCGCGTACTCGATGGTCTTGAACGTGTTCGGAAAGATGAAATCGCGCGTCATCTCCAGGAACTCCGGTTCCCAGTCGTACTTCCACTCGCTGTATTTCTGCGCCATCGGGAAGATGCCGAAATTAAGCGAACCCATATTGAGCGAGGCCATCTCCGGGCTGGCCTCGAGCGCGGCCGCGAGCCGTTCGTCGATCGTCATGCCGAGCCCGCCGCCGGTGGAGACGTTGATGACCGCATCGCACTGGTCCTTGATAACCGGCAGAAACTGCATAAAGGTTTCGGGCCGGTAATCCGGGCGCCCGTTTTCCGGCCGGCGCGCGTGCAGGTGGATGATCGACGCGCCGACTTCGGCCGCGCCGACCGCCGCCCTGGCAATCTCGTCCGGCGTAATCGGCAGGTAGGGCGACATGGTCGGGGTATGGATGCCGCCGGTAACGGCGCAGGTGATGATGACGGGTTTGCTCATGGCTGGAAATCTCCCGCGCTCACAGGCGCATCTGCTGGACCTGGGCCGACAGGCCGCCGTCGATGATCCACAGCTGGCCCGATGCGTAACGCGCTTCGTCGGACGCCAGCCAGTTGACCAGGTTGGCAATGTCCTCGGGTTCGCCGTAGGTGCGCATCGGGTGGACGTCGCGCACGGCTTGCCTGAGCGACTCGATGTCGCCCGAATCGCCGAAGAAGCTCTGCAGCATCGGGGTATTGACGTAGCCGGGGCAGATCGCGTTGACGCGAATACCCTCGGGACCGTGATCGCAGGCCATCGCGCGCGTTAGCGCATGCACGGCGCCCTTGGTCGCGCAGTAGGCAGCCAGCCCCGGATCGGCAATGTAGCCGTCGTAGGAGCCAAAATTGATAATGCTGGCGCCGTCGCCACGCCGCAGCAGCGGCAGGGCGAACTTCGAGGTCAGGAAAGTGCCGGTGACGTTGATCGCGAAGATGCGATTCCATTCTTCCAGCGACGTTTCCTCGATGGTCTTTTCGATCTCGATGCCGGCCGCGTTGACCAGGATGTCGAGCCGGTCCCAGCGCTCGGCAAGATCGTCGAAAACCTGTTTGACGCCGGTTTCGTCGGTCACGTCGTAGCGCACGAAGTCCACGCCCTCCGGCAGGTCGTCCGCCGGTTGCAGGTCGGCCGCGACGACGCGCGCACCCTCGGCGGCGAAACGTGCGCAGATCGCGCGGCCGATGCCGCCGGTGCCGCCGGTGACGAAGGCGGATTTGCCGGACAGTTGATTAGCCATGAGAGGTCTCCGGTTCAGCCGTTTTCGGCCAGCGTTTGACGCCCGCGCAGGAATTCGACGATCAGCGCATCGCGCTCGGCGGCCACGCTTTCGACCGGCCTGCCGGCGGCCTCCTCGACGACGCCATCGAATAGTTGCCGTGCGAGCCCGTCGTCGAGGCGCAGGTCGTCGAGGTCGTCCCACCAGCGGTGAAAGCTGTCGCGGTAACGGTCGCAGAATTCACCCAGGCCGCCGGGTCCGGCGCCGAGATGGAACAGCATATGCGGGCCCATCGCCGCCCAGCGCAGGCCGGGGCCGGCCCACACCGCCTTGTCGACGTCCTCTACCGAGGCAACGCCGTTTTGCACCAGGCTGATGGCCTCGCGCCAGAGCGCGGCCTGCAGGCGGTTGGCGACGTGCGCCGGCACCTCCTTGTTGACGCGAATGGTGATCTTGCCGATGCCGCGATAAAAGGCTTCGGCTGTTTCGAGCACACCAGGCGCGGTGGCCTCGTTGGCGAGCAATTCCACCAGCGGGATCAGGTGTGGCGGATTGAAGGGGTGGCCGAGGATGAAACGCGACGGATCGCGCCAGCCCTGCTGCATTTCACGCACCAGCAGGCCCGAAGCCGACGAGGCTACGATCGCGCCGGGCAACAGCGCGGGTTCGATCTCGGCATAGAGCGCGTGCTTGAGATCCAGTCTTTCAGGCACGCTTTCCTGGATGAATTCAGCGCCGTCGACCGCGGCCGCGGCCGAATCGAACAGCTGATAATTAGCGCGATCCCCGCGATCGGTCAGGCCCAGCGCGGTCAGCGTCGGCCAGGCATTATCGATGTAAGCCCCGAGCCGCTCGCCGTCCGGATCGGCCGGGTCGTAGACCTGCACGCGCAGGCCGTTGGCCAGGAACAGCGCGGTCCAGCTCGCGCCGATGACGCCCGCGCCGAGCGCGGCTACCGTGTTGGTTGCCATGGCCTAGACGCTCTCGAGTTCACAGGCGCGCTTGTACGCGTCGAGCAGCAGGCCGTGAAAGTGGTGCACGGCGTGTTCGCTCATGCCGCTGCCGTCGATATCGACCATGTAACGCCCGGAGTTGAATGCCGGCGTGCGCATGCCGCGCTGTACGCTCTCGACCAGGCCGATATCCTCGGGCTGCAGCACTTCGTCGATGAAGCGCAGCGCTTCGCGCTCGTCGTCGGTCGGTTCCGCGGTTTCGAAGAAGAAGTCGAACTCTTCCCAGGTTTCTTCCGGTCCCACCGGGTAGAAGCGCCAGACCATGAAGTTGCCGCGGCCGGGGTAGCGCATCAGCGTCATATTCGGCCACAGGAACCAGACGGCATGATCGGTTACCGTGGCGTTGTCGATGTTATAAGCGCTGTTGGCGCCGCTGCGCGCCTTGGCCATGTGGCTGGAGTAAATACCGTGGGTTTCGACGTGGTAGGTGTCCATGTCGATCATCGAGCTGAAACCCTTGTGCGCTACCGGGCAGTGGTAACATTCGAGAAAATTGTCGACCACCGATTTCCAGTTAGCCTGGATGCGGTAGGTCAGGCGAGTGGCAAAGGTAAGGTCGGCCAGGTCCGGTGCGTAACTCATAACTTCGCTGGCCAACGCGCCGCTTTGTTGCGCCAGCGGCGCGGCCTCGGGGTCGAGGTTGACGAACACCAGGTGGCAGAAGACCTCGATCTGCACCGGGTCGAGACAGATATCCCGGCGCTCGAAGTTTTCGATGTGCTCCGAACGCGGGGCGGTTACCAGTGCGCCGTCCAGGTCGTAGGTCCACGCATGGTACGGGCAGGTAATGCGTTTGGTCTGACCCTCGCCGAACAGCAGTTCGTGGCCGCGGTGCTTGCAGACGTTGTAGTAGGCGCGCAGTTCACCGTCGCGATTGCGCAACGCGACGACGCTCTGTCCCTCGATGTCCAGTGCGACGTAGCTGCCGGGTGCGCGCAATTTCTCCTCGTGACAGACAAATTGCCAGCTGCGATGGAAAACCTGTTCGCGCTCGATTTGCAGGAAACGCGGATCGACGTAACAGCGCGTGTCGATCGAATGGGAGCGAACCGCGGTGCTGTCATAGCGGCCCTTGAGGTCGTCGAATTCAGTCGGTGTCAGGCTGGCTCGGGGCATGGCGATTCTCCGGTTCGATGGTGCGCGATGGCCGTTGCGCGAAAGGTCGGCGCGGACATGGGTTAACATATCAGCAGAATCCGGCGATGAATTGATTTTTTGCGACATTTAACCTTGAAAAAATACCCCTAGGTGGCGCAAACTCCGGTTTCAGCATGACCCGGTTAACCGCCATCCTCGCTCTCCCGTCCCACCGAATCGGTGCTCCCGCTGCATGAAAGATCGTTCCCGGGCCCGCGTCACGACCGGATACCGGATCGGCATGTTACTGCTGCCCGGGTTTAACAGCTTTGCCGCGCAGGGATTCCTCGATCCATTTCGCGCGGCCAATTACCTGCGTGGAGAGCGCATCTACAGCTGGCAGCTGCTGTCGCCGCAGGGCGGTAGCGTCACCGCCAGCAACGGGCTTGCGATTGGCGAAACCGTTGCGCTCGGTGACGCGGCGCCGGACTTCGACCTGTTGCTGATCAACGCGAGCTGGACGCCGGAAGCTTTCCAGGAACGAGCGCTGCAGTCGTGGCTCAGGCAGGCGTCACGCCATGGCTGCCTGCTGGGCGGGGTCGATACCGGCGCCTTCGTACTGGCTTTTGCGGATCTGCTCGATGGCCACCGCACGGTGGTGCATTACGAACACCTCGCAGCCTTCAACGAACTGTTTCCCGCCATCGAGACCGAGGAGTCGCTGTATTCGATCGGCCCGCGCCGCTTCTCCTGTTGCGGCGGCGTAGCCGCGGTCGACCTCGCGCTCGAGTTGATCCAGGTGCGTGACGGCATCGAGCTTGCCAACGCCGCGGCGCGCTATATTTTTCACGAACGCCTGCGCGACGGCGGCGAGGGGCAGGTGCCGCGGATATTACAGCCGGTGGGTTACCAGGTGCCGGCCAAGCTGCGCGAGGCCATCCTGCTGATGGAGCGTAATGTCGAGGAACCGCTGACCCAGCCGGAACTGGCGCGTTATCTGGGCCTGTCGGTGCGCCAGGTGCAGCGCATTTTCAAGCAGTACGTCGGCGTGACCCCGGTGCGCTACTACCTCAACCTGCGGCTGGACCGCGCGCGCGGGCTGGTGACCCAGACCGAGATGCCGATCATGGAAATCGCGGCGCTGTGCGGATTTCTGCGCGCCGAGCAGTTTAGCCGTGCCTACAGCCAGCGCTTCGACATTACCCCGATGCGCGACCGGATCGAGGGACGGATACCGTTTCAGCTGCGTAACGTCACCGATCACGCCGCCTATCACTCGGTCGGTTAGCCCGGCAATCGCCTCAGCAATCGAGTTCCAGGGCAAAAACTTCCTGGGGCGCGTCGATGCCTTTCATCGCGTGATGGCCCAGTGACCGCTTAGGGTTATTCAGCAGTGCGGCAAATTCACCTGAGAACAGGATCGGTCGCTCGAGCTCCTTGGTTAGCGATTCGAGCCGCGCGGTGCGATTGACCGCCGGACCCATCACGGTAAAGTCGAGGCGATCGGGTGCGCCGACGTTGCCGTAGACGACTTCACCGATGTTGAGGCCGACGCCGAACTCGATTTGCGGCTGGCCCTGCCGCCGACGCCGATGGTTCAGTGTCGCCAGCGAGTCGAACGCGTCTATCGCCGCGTCGACCGCGGCGTTGGCGGCGGTCTTGTCGCACATGTTTTCATCGATCGGGAACACGATCAGCATGGCGTCACCGATGAAACGCAGGATCTCGCCACCGCGCGCCGTGACCGCGGCGGAGACGAACTCGAAATAGGTGTTGAGCATTTCGAGCAACTGCTCCGGCGGCAGGATTTCGGTCAGGCGGGTGAAGTTGCGCAGATCGCTGAACCACAGCGCGGCATTGATGATATCGGCGTCACCGCGCTTGATCATGCCGGCAAGGACTTTCTCGCTGGTGCGTTTGCCAACGTAGGTATCGAGCACCGAGCGCGCGAGGTACTTGAGCGCAAAAACTTCCAGCGTCGGCGCAAGATAGCGACGGAGCTGACGAAACTGCTCGATATCGTGGTCGTCGAAGCCGTCCGGGTGCTTGGTATTGACGACGATGACCGCGCCCGGTTGTTCACCGAACAGCACGGGCAGGCCCAAGTAGTCGACGAAACCTTCTTCGTCGAGTTCGGTGTAGGCCCGGTGGGCATCCGGCGGCAGGCGATCGAGGCGCTGTCGCACGCGCTTGCCCGTTTCCAGCAGCACTTGCATCGGGCTGCCGATATAGCGTTCGCTCTCGCGCACCTGGCGTTCGGCGTTGAACGGCCGGACCCGGCCGGTTGCGCGATCCCAGATGTTCGAAGTGGCGACAATTTCGGGGTTGAGGGTCAGCAGGGTTATCAGCAGCCGATCGACCGGCGCGCCAGCCTCGACCAGGCGAGCCGCCAGCCGGGTAACCAGCTCCGCGGGTTCCTCGACCTGGCGGCCCTCGTCGAACAGCCATTCGATGATCGGGCCGGCCTGCCAGCGGGCTTGCGAGTCGGAGTTATCTGTTGGCGGCGATGACATGTTCGGGAGCGCTTGATGACAGCGGTTACCGGCCCGGCCGGCCGCTGTGGATTGGGGCTAGGTTGGGTTATCCGTGGCAAAAATCAAGCGGCACTCGCGGACGATGCCGCGCGGGCACGACGTTTCTCGTGCCCGATCAGGTAAATGCCCGAGGCGATGATGATCGCGGCACCGGCCAGCATCAGCGGCGTTGGCCGCTCGTCCCAGATCAGGTAGCCGTAGGCGAAAGCGAGCACGATGCTGGTGTACTTGAACGGGCCGACGAAGGATAGCTCACCGATACGGGTGCCGATGATGTAGAAAACGTAGGCACAGTACATCGCGAGCGCAAGGACGATAAACCAGAGGTACCAGTGTGCGGGCGCGCTGCCCCAGCCCTGCAACAGCGAGTAGATGCCGCCGCCAAGCATGACGACCCAGGCATTGGTAAAGGCTACCTGCAGCGAGGGCAGTTCCGGGGGTACGAAGCGGATCGCGAGGTCGCGGAGGGCGACGAAAAAGGCGCAGGCGAGCGGCAACACTACCGCCCAGCTGGCGCTGTCGTCGAATGGACGGGTGATTAGCATGACGCCGCCGAAGCCGACCAGGATCACCAGCCAGCGCACCAGGCCGACGCGCTCGTTGATGACAAACCCGGCCAGCAGGGCGAGGAAGATCGGCGAGCTGAAGCCGAGCGTCGAGGCGGTCGCGATCGGCAGTAGCGAAAGACCGGTGAGGAAGAACAGCGTCGCCAGCAGCTCGAGCAGGGCGCGACCGAGATTCCAGCGGTGCAGCGCGGGGCGATACAGGATCGGTTGCCCGCTGCGCTTGAGAACCACGGCAAACATCAGGCAGGCCAGCAGGCCGCGAATGAACATGATCTGGCCGACCCCGAAGACCTCGGTCAGGTGTTTGACGATGGCATCGTTGGTCGTGATCATGAACATCGCGATCACGACGAACAGGGCGGCCTTGACGTTGTTGTATTCCACCGGCGGAGACTACCAGCCTCTCGTCGGTATTACGAGCAGCCCGCCGGGTGAGGTGTCTGTCGAGGGAAAAAAAGACCCGTCATCCCGCGACTTGATCCGATGCGTCGGACCGGCGGGATCCAGGATTTGTGGCGGTATTCTGGATCCCGCGGTTAAACCGCGGGATGACATGCGGGAGAAACTCGTTGTTAGGCGGATGATCGGTCCAGCCGGTTTTGGGGGTCAGTCTTGTTCGAGGAGAAACTCGCGCAGGTGCGGCAGGACTTCGTGGCTGGCTTCCATCAGCAGCGAATGTTTATAACCGTCGAGGATAACCAGGCGCGAATCCGGCAGCCGAGCGTGCATGAAGCGGTTCAGGCGCGGGTTGCAGCCACCGTCGAACTCGCCGGTCAGTACCAGGCATGGCTGTTCGATTTCGTGCAGCCAGGCGCCCATTTCGGTGGTGGCATAGATCCAGAATACGCTCATGAAGACCTCGGCCGGCGTGTCGATGACCTGCTGCAGGCGGGCCTCGATCGCCCCCGGGTTGGTGGCAATGAATCCGTCCGTGAACCAGCGATCGACGAAAGTCGGCAGGGTTTCGGCGATACCCTGGTCTTCCATCGCCTGGCCGACCGCACGCAGTTTGGCACGATCTTCCTCGCTGCGGCCGGCGGCGGTGCTGAGCAGGGCCACGCTGCGACAGCACCCGGGGTAGGCACGCGCGTAAGCCGGCCCGATCATGCCGCCGAGGGAATGACCGGCGACGTGGATACGATCGTGACCGAGCCGCGCGCGCAATGCCTCGAGGTCCTCGACCAGTTCGTCGAGCGAGTAGGGCGGAGCGGGCACCGGGCTGTCGCCGTGACCGCGCAGGTCGTAGCTGACACAGGTGTAATCGTCGCGCAGGCCCGCGATCAGGGTGTCCCATGTCGTCTTGCGCGCACCGATGCCGTGAACCAGGTACAGCGGTGGCCCGCTGCCCTCGACGCGATAGCTGACGTCGATCGCTGCCATGTCGGTCAGGCGGTGCTGACCGCGCGCATCCCGCCGAACCGCGGTATCACTTCCTCGGCGAATTGCTGGATCGAATCGAGCACCTCGGCCTGTTCGACGCCGAAGTTGACGTTCATGATGAAACGATCGACGCCGGCCTCGGCATAGGGTGCGAGCTTGTCGACCATTTCCGCCGGGGTACAGATCATCAGGTTTTGCGCGGTTTCGTCGAGCGTCATCTTGCGCGGCAGCGGCTCGATCATGCCGCTATCGACGATGCCCGGACCGGTGTATACATTGTCGAAGCGGCCGTAGTAATCGTGTGCCTGCTCGATCTTGCGCCGGCGATCGGCCTCGTCACGCGCGAGAAAGGTTACGCGCGACAGCGACAGCGTCTGCCGGGCGCCGTCTGCGCCCATCTCCTGTTTGCCGCGGGTAAAAGCACTGACCTGTTCGAGCATTTGCCGGTGATCGCCGGACAGTGGCGTGGTCATGATGTGAAAGCCACGCCGGGTGCAGTGGTAAATGCCTTCCGGCACCATCACCGCCATCATCAGCGGGATCGGGCCGGCGGGTCGCGGCATGATCGTCAGCGCGTCGAAGTCGTAGTACTTGCCGTGCCACGATACCTCTTCCTCGCGCAGCAGTTTTTGCAGCAGGTCGAGCGATTCGTCGAATTTCTCGCGGCTGTTTTCAAGGGGTACGCCGAGTCGGTCCATTTCGAAGGCAAAGGCACCCCGGCCAACCCCCAGCATCAGGCGGTGGTCGGTAAATATATCGGCACAGACGAGCTCGCCGGCGAAAATACGCATATCGTGCAGCGGCAGCACCGATACCGCCGTGATTACCCGGATGCGCTCGGTTTCGCTCGCGATCTTGACCGCGAACTGCAGCGGTGCCGGCATCATCAGGATATTGATCAGGTGATGCTCGGTAATCGCGACCGACTCGTAGCCGAGCCTGTCGGCGAGCCGCGCCTGTTCGAGCATGTCGGCGTAAACTCGCTCGCCGCCATAGGACTTGTCCGGATAGTAGGCTGATAACTGGATACAGAATTCCATGTTCGAGGTACCACGGTTTAAGCGGGTAGATTTTCCGCTAATTCGAGGGAATTGACTATCGGATTATCTGCCTGATTTTTAGGGTCCAAGCACCTGTCGACGGAAGGTAACGCTATAAGGTGTCGAATCGCGCCAAAATTGAGTTGATATTGATGTAACTCAACACCTGTAAAATGCCGGCTATCGATACTGTGAACTGAAATTCAAACAAGCGGGTATCCCAACATGTCAGACAAGTCCAAGCGGCGGGCAAAGGCTCGCAAGGGTATCAACCAGATCAAGCAAGGCGTCAAAAACACCGCATCTTCGGTTGTCGATGAAATCGATAACGCCAGAGAAGTCGTGGTCAACGACCTGGAGCAGGCACTCGGTAGTCTCAGGTCGAAGGCGACATCGTTGCGCACGACGGTTGCAGAAGTAACCGATGGCGTTCGTGAATCCATCAGTGATGTAGCCTCGGAGACCTCTACGACCATTCGCGAAAAGGCTGCGGAGGTCCACGTCTCGGAGCAGGTGCACGGCTGGCTGGAAGAGGTTGAAAACATTTCGGATGACGTGATTGCCGCGATCAGCGATCGTTTTACGCGTCTGCGAGAAGCGGCGCTTGGTGCCAGTCAAACCGCATCGACCAAGAAGGCGGCCACGAAGAAGGCAACCACGAAGAAGGCAACCACGAAGAAGGCAACCACGAAGAAGGCAACCACGAAGAAGGCAACCACGAAGAAGGCAACCACGAAGAAGGCAGCCACGAAGAAGGCAGCCACGAAGAAGGCAGCCACGAAGAAGGCGGCCACGAAGAAGGCGGCCACGAAGAAGGCGGCAACCAGGAAGGCGGCAACCAGGAAGGCGGCAACCAGGAAGGCGGCAACCAGGAAGGCGGCAACCAGGAAGGCGGCAACCAGGAAGTCGCCGGCCCGCAAGGCAGCGGCTGCCCGTCGCAAGGGCGCTTGACGCTCTCGTTGTTGTTCGCGGTTAAAACCGCAATCGAGACGTGCGTATACGGGTTCAACACGACCGTGTGGCGGGGCGTATCAGGTTTGGTGCGCCTGCGCTCTATCGTTCAGGCACGGTTGTCCGACGGGTCCATGACGCGTTGGCGGCACTCGACGTCTTCGATTCGATCCGGATCAACGAACGCACCGCGGGGGTGTTGCTGCATTATGACGAGGCGCTGTCCGCGGCGGAAATTATCGCCCGGGTCGAATATGCGCTGAGCCCGGTATTACCCGAGCTGGCCGAGGAGAGCGCGGCGACCCGGCAGACGCGTCGAGGCAGCGCCTGGCACGCAACCCCTGCACGCGCAAAGGTTCCGCGGGCGACCGTTACCGAATCCCGGTCCTGGCATACGCCTACCCTGGTCGAGGTCCTCGAGCGCCTGGGTTGTGATCCCGCCCTGGGTTTGACCGACAGCGAAGCCGACGATCGACTGCTGCGCTTCGGCCCCAACCTGCTCGAGCGGCAGGAGCGCCGCAGCGATCTGTCGATCCTGCTGGAGCAGTTCAACAGCCTGCCGGTAGCGATGCTCGGTGTGTCCGCGGCCGTGGCGCTCGCAACCGGCGGCAGGCTGGATGCCGCCATCATTCTCAGCGTGGTCATGATCAACGCGGGCATCGGTTTTACCACCGAACGCCAGGCGGAAAAGACGATAGCTTCGCTGGACTCGATGGCGCCGAAACGGGCCTCGGTCAGGCGTAAAGGAGAAGTAATTTCGGTCGCGGTCGAAGGGGTCGTGCCCGGCGATTTGCTGCTGCTGTCGCCCGGCAGCCAGGTGGCAGCGGATGCGCGCCTGTGCAGCGCTCGCCGTTTGACGGTCGACGAATCGGCGCTGACCGGCGAGAGCCTGCCCGTCGACAAATCCGTCAGCGACGGCCTGGACGTGGAAACGCCCCTGAGCGAGCGGTTGAACCTGCTGCATATGGGTACGGTGGTGACCGGTGGCAGCGCGGAAGCCGTGGTGGTCGAAACCGGGAGTCGAACCGAGCTGGGACAGGTGCAGGCGCTGGTCGATACGACCCGGCCGCCGGAGACCCCGCTGGAACGGCAGCTGCAGCAACTCGGTACCCAGCTCGGCATACTCAGCGGTGTCATCTGTGCCGGCATTTTCGTGCTCGGCGTGGTGCGCGGTCAACCGCGGCTCGAGATGTTGAACAGCGCGATTTCGCTGGCGGTTGCGGCCGTGCCGGAGGGCCTGCCGGCGGTGGCGACCACGACGCTGGCGATGGGCATTCGCGAAATGAACCGGCGCGACGTGGCCGTGCGTAAAATCGAGGCGGTCGAGACGCTCGGTTCGCTGCAGGTCCTGTGCCTGGACAAGACCGGTACCCTCACGCGGAACCACATGAGCGTCGTTGCCGCGCAGCTGGCGGCGCAGGACGCCGTCACCTTCGGCGGTGCGGATGATCAAACCGTGCGGACACACGACGAAACCGATTCGCCGAGCTGGCAACAGCTGTTGAAAATTGCCGTGCTGTGCAACGACGCGGACATCGATAGCAGTCCCCCGGCCGGTTCACCCACCGAGATTGCGCTGCTCGAACTGGCGCGCTCCCGCGGCCTCGATATCGCCGCGCTCAACGGCGAGTTCCCGCGCATCGAAACCCGCGAGCGAGCCGAGGGGCGACCCTTGATGAGTACCGTGCATCCCGCTGGCGATGGCTACCTGGTCGCGGTCAAGGGCCGCCCGGCGGAAGTGCTGGAGCGCTGCGATACGGTGTTGCTCGATGGCGAGGTCGTCGAACTCGACGACAGCCTGCAGGAGCAGGTGATCAGGGCCAACGACCGCATGGCGGAAAAGGCCCTGCGGGTACTCGGCGTTGCCTATTGCCGGATCACCGAGGAACAGCCGCGCGATGCGGAAAACCTGACCTGGATCGGTATCCTCGGGCTGCAGGATCCGCTGCGGCCGGGGATGGGCGAATTGATGTCCGATTTTCACCGCGCGGGGATCAAGACGGTCATGATTACCGGCGATCAGAGCGCGACGGCGTACGCGATCGGCAAGGAGCTCGGCCTGGCGCGGGAGGGTGAGCTGCGAATCCTGGACTCCGGACACCTCGACAAGGTCGAGCCCGAACTGCTGAGCGCGCTGGTGCAGCAGGTCGACGTTTTTTCGCGGGTCAGCCCGGCGCACAAGCTGCGGATCGTCGGCGCGCTGCAACAGTCGGGCGCGGTGGTGGCGATGACGGGTGACGGTATCAACGACGGGCCGGCGCTGAAGGCCGCGGATATCGGTGTCGCCATGGGTCAGAGCGGTACCGATATCGCGCGCTCGGTAGCCGATGTCGTGATCAAGGACGACAACCTGCACACCATGCGCGTGGCGGTGGGGCAGGGCCGCACGATCTACGCCAATATTCGCAAGATGATCCACTACATGCTGTCGGCCAACTTCAGCGAAATCGAGGTCATGCTCGCCGGTGTCGCCACCGGCCAGGGCTCGATGATGAACCCGATGCAGTTGCTGTGGATCAACCTGGTCACCGATATTTTTCCCGGACTTGCGCTGTCCTTCGAACCGGCCGATGACGCGGTCATGGAGCAGCCGCCAAGATCATCGGAAGCGTCGATCGTCAGCCGCGAAAGGCTCGGCACCATGGCGATCGAGTCGGCAATCATCAGCGCCGGCACGCTCGCCGCCTTCTGGTACGGTGTACGCAAGGGCGGGCCAGGACTCGCCTCGACCCTGGCGTTTCAAACCCTGACGCTGGCGGAGCTGTTGCACGCCTGGGCCTGCCGTTCGGAAACGCGCAGCATGTTCTCGCGCCACGAGGGGCCACGAAACCCGATGCTGGAAAAGGCCCTGCTGGGTACCGGCGCGCTGCAGGTACTGACGTTTACCATTCCCGGAATGAAGCGAGTGATGGGTCTGACCGACGTTGATTTTATGGATCTGCTGGTGATCGGTGCGGGTGCAGCCGGTCCGATGCTGGCCAACGAACTCTACAAGGAAGCTCGCTGCCGCAAGCTGGCCGACGAACGCCTTGAGCATGAAGAGGGTGATAACGATGACGCAGATCGAAGCGGTTGATTTCATATTTACCTCCGAAGCGGTAACGCCCGGTCACCCGGACAAGCTGTGCGACCTGATCAGCGACGCGGTGCTCGATTGTTACCTGGTGCAGGATCCCGCAAGCCGCATGGTGGCCGAATGTGCGGTTTCCAGCGGGGTCATTTTTCTCGCTACCCGGATCGCGAGCGAGGTCAACATCGATATCGCCGGCGCGGTGCGTGAAGTGGTTGCCGAGGCCGGTTACAGCAGCGGCGATTTTAATGCCACCGATTGCTCGGTCATGTTGAGCCAGGGTCCTTTCCTTTCCTATGCGTTGCCGCGGTTCGACCTGCAGGCACTCGACGAGCCTGAATTCGATCGCATCACGGCCAGTAACCAGGTCACGGTGTTCGGCTACGCTTGCCGGCAAACGCCGTCCCTGATGCCCCTCCCGATCATACTTGCGAACCGGCTCGTGCGACGTCTCGACGAGGTCCGCGCCAATGGTGAACTCGGTTACCTGACACCGGATTGCCAGGCCCAGGCGGCGGTCGGATTTCGTGCTGGCGAAGCGGTCAACATCGCGTCGATCAATGTTCTCGCAACCCAGCAGAGCGAGCGCCAGCCCGGCGAGAAGCAGTTACGCGATGACCTGATCGAGGCGGTGGTCAAGCCGGTGATCGCCGGGTTCGAAATCGCGAGGGGGTTCGATTTCACCCGCCTGGTGGTCAATCCCAAGGGTGCGATGGTGGGCGGCGGTCCGGTCGCGCACTCGGGCATGACCGGGCGCAAAACCGGCATGGATACCTATGGTGAATTTGCTCGCCAGAGCGGGGCGGCCCTGAGCGGCAAGGATCCGATCCGAATCGACCGCATCGGTGCCTACGCGGCGCGTTACGTGGCCAAGCACGTGGTGGCGGCCGAATTTGCCCCGGAGTGCGAGGTACAGCTCAGCTACGGCGTGGAACAGGCACAACCGCTCAGTCTGCGGGTACGCGGTTTCGGGCAGGGTAAACTCGACGACGCCGAGATCGCGCGCCGCGTCATGCAGGTTTTCGACCTGCGTCCCGCGGCAATTGCGCGCGCTATGAACCTGCAGCAGTTGCCACGTGAACGCGGTGGTTTTTATCGCGGGCTGGCGGTCTACGGGCACATGGGCCGGGAAGATCTCGATGTCCCCTGGGAGCGCCTGGATCGGCTGCAGCAACTCAAATCGATTTAAGCTCGGCGGCGGCGTCGCCGCCGGGCGCACTTTCGGCTCGCGGCGACTGTTTCGCAATCGATAGCGCGTACCACAGGAAAGAGACGGCGGAGCCGCCGATATTACCCCGCATGGCCTGGGTAGCGGCCAGCACCAGCATGAGCAGAAAGGTCATCGAATTCAGGTCGACATTGGTTCTGCCAAGCCGCTGATCCAGTCGACGATAACCCCGCTGAATCGTTTCGAGCCCGGCTGGCTGGCGGACGGGTGCAAGCTCCAGGAATTCGATCGCGGCGGTCTCGGTCAGCAGCGTGCGCAAGCTGTCGAATTCGGTTTCCTCGTGCTCGATCACGATACTGCCGGTCGCGGGCCGCGCATCGACCCTGGTGACGCCCGGGATGGTGGCAATCGCCGACGATACATCGTCGACGCCGGCGCGCTCGTCGAAGTCGCCCGCCCAGCGGATGCGGGTTCGCTCGGGCAGCGAGTGCAGCAGGGTAAACGGCAGGGTCATTCGTTGACCGCGCTGTCGACGGCGGATGGTCTGGCGGGACGATCGTCGGCGGGGTCTGCGTCGTGCGGAGCTTCCGCTGTCTCCGCCTGCTCGACCGCCTCGGCACGCAGTTCAGCCCGGGTCTCGGCGACCAGGTCTTCGACCACCTCGAGGTTGGCGGCGACGAACTCATGCCCCTTTTCAAGCGCCCGGATCCCCGACTTCAGTCCCTGGCGCAACACCGGCTTGAGCACGGGCGCCAGGGTTACGACCGCTACCGGTACCACTATGGCGAGGCCGATGCCGATGCCGATACCTTTGCCCAGGTTGTTGAAACGTGCCATTTTTTTGCTGTCTCGCGCAATCTGAAGTCTAGAAATTACATCAAGGCCGGTTTTTCGGCTTTGATCGTGATCAAGATCATGTCGACCCCCGAATTGGCGGGGTATATAGTTCGAATCATGGTCAAGACGAGCGATAGTACCACCGATCGTGCCGATATCAGGAGTCTTCCCGTCGCCCTCGATCAGGGCGACCTTGCGGATTTGCGGCGGGCATTCGATACCCTGGAACATCCGAGCCTGGCGGCGCGGATTTCCAACGTGGTCGGTACGCCGATCGAAATCGTCGCCCACCTGCTGCCGAAACGCTGGTATCGACGCATTCACGATACCGCCGAGAAAGCTATCACAACGGCGCTGGAAAGCGCCATTTCGACCTTGCGCCGGGATCACGAGAACAGCGCGAACGAGGTCTACTACCGCGGCCTCGCGGCCGGTTCCGGCGCCATTGGCGGTTTTTTCGGTCTGCCGGGACTGGTGGTCGAACTTCCGGTGACCACCACCCTGATGTTACGCGGTATTGCCGAGATTGCACGCAGCGAGGGTGAAGATCTCGACGCGATCGAATCCCGCATGGCCTGCGTGCAGGTATTTGCGCTGGGCGGTAAAAGCGAGTCCGACGATGCCGCCGAGACCGGCTACTACGGTGTGCGGCTGGCCATGTCCGGGTACGTGACATCGCTGACCGCCGAGGTTGCCCGGCACGGCATCGCCGCCGAAGGCGGGCCGCTGGCGCTGCAACTGGTGCAGGCGGTTGCCGGCCGATTCGGTGTTGTCGTGTCGCAGCGCGCGGCGCTACAGATTATTCCGATCGCCAGCGCCATCAGCACTGCCACGATCAATACCATCTTCATGCAGCATTTTCAGAGCATGGCGCGGGCACATTTCACGGTTCGACGGCTGGAGCGAAAATACGAACCCGAGTTCGTGCGCGGTTTCTACGAAAATTTCAGGCAGGAACAGCAAGCCTGACGAAGACCGGAGTAAAGCACGCGGCACGACGACGGCTCGGATTGACGGGATCAACCGAGGCGATTTCGGAGATAGTCCTCGATGGTCGATTCGATCTGTGACTTGAGCGGTGTCAGCAACATGCCGAGCTTGATCTCGACGTCGATACCGCTTTGGTCGAAGTCGATGTGTCCGCTGGCGCCGCTGCGCTCGAAGGTCAGCCGGTCTCCGTGCCACTGGTAGCGCGCGGACAGCTTGCGCGCCAGTTCGTCGGCCAACTGCTGAATTTCTTCACGAACCCGGTCTCGATCCAGGTCGTGTTTCCTGTGAATACGAATGGTGGCCATTGGTGGTCGGATTTTATTGCGCTGGATCGGCGATGCCGGGAGGTCAATAGCGGGTATAGCGGCGCAGGGAATCGATCATCAGGCCGCTGGCGAGGGAAAAAGCGCCGGTGACGGCGGCGATCTTAGCCAGTTCCCTTGGCGGCGGCAGGCTGAGGCGGAAGTTCTCGTCGCCATTGGCCTTACCCATGTTGTAGTGGATGATGGCCTCGGTCATGAAGACGCCGAAGGTGATACCGGTTACGAGTAAGCGTCCCATCGGATATACCGTTAGCAAAAATGCCATGTTAAATGGCATTCCGTCGCGTAATCATGACGCAGGTCAGCAACGGTCGACATATGACGAGGCACGCATTCGGCTCGATTCAACGATCGGATAGCGCCCGGCCGCCCGCAGTGGACTCAGGCCGCGGCGTCCGCCGACCGGCGGGAGACGATGCGCCGTTCGACCTGGTTAAAGGGCAGGAAATCCGTCAATTCGTCGAACCCCGCGCGCCGGTCGCCGCCGCTGCGTCGGTCGGCCAGGTGTTTATACCGGCAGGTGCACTGGCGTTCGCTGCAGCCGTGCAGCGGCAGGGACGGGGACTCCTTCGCCAGGAAAACCCGCTCGGCCATGATCTCCGCGGAGCGGCAGCAAATGAGCCCGGGCACCACTTTGACCGCGCGCCAACGGTTCTTGCTGTCATCCGTTTCGACGGTGCGCAGCGCCTTGCGCTCGCGCGCGAGGCGGGCCTGGTGCGCAAGGTTGAACACGATATAGATCGCGGCAACGATAACGACCGCGAGTGCGATCCAGACGAAAACAGCGTTCATAGCCTATCCCCATGCCTGCCTTGAAGATTGCCATGGCTTAATCGCGCAATACTTCATAGACTACTTTAAAAATTGTATACAGTACTATGATTTTATTATATTTGCCTGTGACAATTTTCACGTAATCTGTAATTTCGCAGCGTGAATCCAGGCACGCCCGCGACAACCCGCACTATAATGCGTCGGCGATTTGACGACCAGTAAAAACCGACGACCGGTTGCGGATTCGGCATTCATTGCCGGTATTGGCAGGAGCAGCGTCGCTTGCTTTTGCAGCCGTCGCTGCCCGTGTCGACCCGGCTATTTTGCAGGTGCCGGAGTCGGAATTTTGCGCGAGTGAAGCTCAACGAAAACCCCGGGGGTCAGTGTTTTGCCGCGTGGAAAATGCGCGCGCCGGCAGGTGCAGTTACTGCGCTTCCAGCAACAGGGCATAGCCGTATAATCCCTGGTTCGGAATGCTTGTTGAGCGACAGAGATGACAATTAAACAGTGGTTGGTAATCCCGGTCTGTTGCCTGATCTTCCTGGCAGGATGCACGGATTCGATCGAACTGGCCAACTATGATTTGCAAGACTCCCCGGTGTCCCGCTCCGGAACAGCTACGCCCCCGGACGAATCGTCGGGATTGTTATCAGCCTTTTTCGGTTTCAATAGCGAAGCACCGGCAACCGCCAGTTTTTTCGTTTGTCGTGGGGCGGCAGGAAATGATGCCATGCCGGTCGTGTTCTCGCACGAGCTCGACCTGGCAACACTCCAGGTCGGGGATTTCAGGGTCGTCAGGTCAGATGGGACAGAAGGTGAATTGATCTGTGTTACGCCGGCGCCAGCCTTCGACCCTGGCGAGTACAGAACCATGCTTCTGATCGGTGAATTTGGCTCCACTGGTAATCCACCCGAAAGCGTGGAAATCACGGGTAACATTCTGTCTGCGGATGGCCGAATCAACTTCAAGGGCCAGACGTTAAAGGTTACCCTCCTGGCAGACGGACCGTCGATGATTCTCGCAGAGCCTGTACCCGGGGACGAATGGTACCTGGGGAAAAAGGCGACTTTTTTGCCTTTTGGTGGTGGCAGTGGTTGCCCCGTGGGCACCAGGCAGATTATCCGGGTAACCTGGAATGGCGGAATCACAAAACCGGGAGGAGACGAGGTCGATGACCTGGAGAGAAAGAGCTACTCGATAACCATTCGTGACAGTGAAGGCAGTGTCTCGACCATAAGCCCTTTTGCCCTCGGTGACCTGGGGGACGGTGACAACAACCACAAGCTGTGCCTGGATGTTGAGGGCACGCCACTCAAGGTCGAGTTTCCCGAAGGTTTGGTGACAGATCCGAGGGAGGATTTGAATCCGGAAACTTCGCTAGCGATTTCGACGCCACAGGCCAGGTGAGCGATGTTTCGATACGGTCAAAACAATAAATCGCCAGCAATGCCGGCTCGGCTCGGTTGGCGGTGAAAGCAGCCGATCAGGGTCGAACTTTTTCCGCTGGAGCAAAAACGAGCGCCTGCTTTCGAGCAAGATCCGGGATTGAGCCCGATGGCACCCTTTCATATCATTGGCAAATGCCCCGAATCCGCCGAGAGATCCCTGCAGTCAAGATCGAGTACGTCTGCGATCGATGCGAGAGAGGTGTTTACCGGTTGGTACACAAGAAGCCTGTCACCACGGATTACGTTCTGAAGTGGCAACACCGATGTACGCACTGTGGTGACCTGAACGACTTCACCGTGCCGTATCCGCTGATCGAAGTCGACGGCAAGCTCGTGAGTCGTGTGTTTGTCCAGCAAGAAGCGCTGCCAACTCCCAGCGGGCCCGGCTCGCGGGCTTTCGGGATTGGCGCGAAGCGAAAGTAAGCGGGGTGAGAAAGGCGGCGATTGTATCGCTTCCACGATCGGTTTCATCGCCAGCACCCGCCTGCCAAAAAACGTCGCCCGGGCATTGGGCAAAGGCGACGTTTTCATACTTGGGAACTGGTCGGGGTAGCAGGATTCGAACCTACGACCTCTGCCTCCCGAAGGCAGCGCTCTACCAGGCTGAGCTATACCCCGTGCGAAGGGTCGCTATTCTAGGGAAAAAGGTGGCGATGCTCAATCGTGATTTGCCGAAACCTTGCGGCGATGAGCGGATGACCTCGGCTGGCGGGAATCAGGCGGTGCGAGGGCGATTGACGAGGTAGACGCCACCTACGCACATCAGCATGCCGGCAAGCGACAGCAGGCCGAGGGTTTCGTCGAACAGGAAATGCGCTTCGATGACCACCAGTGGCGGGACCAGGTAAAACATGCTCGATACGCGGCCCGCTTCGCCGCGGCGGATGATGGCCATCAGTAGCAGAACCGCGCCAATCGACAGGCCCAGCACCTGCCAGCAGAGTGCGATCGCGAATACCGGTGTCCAGTCGACCCGCCAGGATTCGTGCAGCACCAGGGCGAAGCCGGCGGTTGCGAGCGTGCCTGCAACGTACTGCATCAGGGTGCCCGGCAGGATCCGCTGCTGATCGCAGAATTTTTTCTGGTAAAACACCCCGCTAGCGATACTGAGCAGGCCGATCACGCACAAGGCCAGGTCGGACGGCTCGAGGCCGCCCTCGAGGCCGAGCGAGACGCCGTACTTGCCGAGGATGACGACCGCGATACCGAGAAAGCCGATCAACAGGCCGGCCACCTTGCGCGCATCGAGCATTTCCCCGATGAACAGTGTCGCCAGGACCGTGGTGACAATCGGCTGCAGGCCGATCACGATCGCAACGATACCGGAAGGCACGCCGTTCTTGATTGGCCAGAACACGAATCCGAGGTAACCGCAGTGGAGCAGTACCCCGGTGACCATGTCGTGACGAAATCGCCAGGGATTACGCGGCAGGTCGGCGCCCGCCAGCAGCAGGATCGGGACCAGGGCCGCCGCGGTGATGGCGAAGCGCAGGCACAGAAAGACGAACGGGTCGGCATTCGCCATGCTGTACTTGGCCGCGATGAAGCCGGTGCTCCAGATGACGACGAAGCACGGGGGCGCGAGCCGGATCAGCCAGTCGCGATCCGGCACCGTTCAGCGCTCGCTGCTTTGGCGCGGTAAGATCAGGAACCGATCTCGAGCAGTTCGACCTCGAAGATGAGCGTTTCGAAAGGCCCGATGGATCCACCCGCGCCGCGTTCTCCGTAGGCCAGTTCATAGGGAATGAAAAACTGGTACTTGCTGCCGACGCTCATCAGCTGCACTCCCTCGGTCCAGCCGGGGATGACCTGGTTCAATGCAAACGAGGTGGGCTCGCCGCGCGAGTAAGAGCTGTCGAACTCGGTACCGTCGATCAACGTGCCGCGATAATGTACCGTGACCTGGTCGGTGGCGGCCGGTTTGGCGCCGTCGGCCGCGGTCAGCACCTTGTACTGCAGGCCGCTTTCGGTGGTTGTCACGCCCTCCTTGCCCGCGTTTTGTTCGAGGAAATCTGCCCCGCGCTTTTTGGCGGCCTCGGACTTTTCGGCGAAGGCCTTTTCCATGTAGGCATTCAGCGCTTCACCGGCTTCCTCCAGCGACAGCAGCGTGGTCTCGTTCTGGTGCTGCGCCTGCATGCCGGCAAGGACGAGATCGTAGTCGACGTCTTCGTATTGTTTGAGAACGCGCTCACCGATCATCATGCCAAGGCCATAACTGTACTTGTCCTTGTCGCTGTCCAGGCTGTTGACGGTGGCTTGTGGCTCCTGTTGTTGCTGGTTACAGGCAACCAGCGCGGTGCTCAGCAGGAGCAGGGTGGGGAGTTTGCGATTCATGTAAGTTCCTTAGGAATAATTTATGCCCGAACCTCGCGCGCGATCACGTTCAGGAAATCGCCGATCTTGATCAGGGACGGAAAGTGGCGGCCCATGATGATGCCGTCGCTGGTGGCGCGATATTCGACCGCGGCCGAGCCGGTACGTTCGGTCGAATAGACGCGAGCAATCAGGTCGCCGCTTTGTACCTGATCGCCGAGGTGAACGCAAGGCTCGAGCAGCCCGTTATGCGCGGAAAACACGTATGCACCCGGCTGCTGCATGTCGAGCTTGACCGGGGGCTGTTCGGGTACCTGCGGGTCCGCGTCGAGAATACCGGCATGGACGAGAAAGTTGTGTACTCCGCGCTTGCCGATGGTAGCGGTCGCGCGCGTGCTGGTGCCGCCGCCGCCGAGCTCGGTGGAAACGAAGACCTTGCCCATGGCCTCTGCCTGGGTGTCGTACATGCCGTCGGCGTCGATCTCGATCAGGCTCAGGTACCAGGGTGCGGCAAAAGCGAGGGTGGCGGCTTCGCAGGCCGCCTGCTGGGTCGGATCGGACAGCTCGTGGTAGGCCGCGAAGGGCAAAAACTCGAGCGTCTTGCCACCCGAGTGAATGTCGAGCACGTAATCGCACATGGGCAACAGCACGCGGGAGAAATAATCGGCGATCAGTTCGCTGACCGTGCCGGGCGCGCGGCCCGGGAATATCCGGTTCATGTTGAGCTGGTCGATCGGCGACACCCGCGTGCCGGCAAGGAAGGCGGGATAGTTCAGCGCCGGCACGATCAGGACGCGGCCGCGAACATGATCGGCATCGATCCGGTTGGCCAGGTCGTGCAGCGCGATCGGGCCCTCGTATTCGTCGCCGTGATTGGCGCCGGTCAGGATCGCCGCCGGGCCGTCGCCGTTTTTTGCCTGCGTGATCGGCAGCATGACCGAGCCCCAGGCCGAGTCGTTGCGTGAGTAGGGGATTTGCAGGAATCCGTGCTGGACACCGTCCTGGTCGAAGTCGATGGTGGCGGAGATCGGGTTACTCATGTCATTTTACCAGCAGGCGCTGTTCGACCTCGGCCAGGCGCTCGTAACCGCTGTCGGTAATTACCACCGACTCGGTAATCTCGAGCCCGCCGTCGTCGAGCCACAGCGCCGGCATGAAATGAAAGGTCATGTTCGGTTTCAGCTCGGTGCGATCGCCGCGGCGCAGGCTCATCGTGCGCTCGCCCCAGTCGGGTGGATAAGACAGCCCGATCGAGTAGCCCGTGCGGTTGTCCTTCTTGAAACCGTGAGTTTCGAGCGTGTCGAAAAATGCAATCGCGATATCCTCGGCACAGTTGCCAGGCCGCGCCTGTTCGAGCCCGGCGGCCATCGCGTCGAGCACGGCCTTTTCGGCGTCGAGGTATTTCTGCGGCGGTTTGCCGAGCGAAATCGTGCGCGACAGCGGACAGTGGTAACGCCGGTAGCAGCCCGCGATCTCGAAAAAGGTGATGTCGCCCGCGGCGAGTACCGAATCGTCCCAGGTCAGGTGCGGTGCGGTCGCGTCCATGCCGGTCGGCAGCATCGGCAGGATCGCCGGGTAGTCGCCCCAGTAGTCGTCGGTGCCGGCAACGCCGCTGCGGAAAATTTCGGCGGCGAGCAGGTTTTTCTTCAGACCCGGCTCGATCATGTCGTAAATTGCCGCGTGCATCGATTCGACGATGCGCGCGGCCGCGCGCATGTATTCGATCTCGGTATCGGACTTGACCAGTCGCTGCCAGTTGACCAGCGCGGTGGCGTCGACCAGGCTGGCGCCGGGCAAATGGTCGAGCAGCGACTGGTGTGCCGCGGCCGAGTAGTAGTAGTTTTCGAGCTCCACCCCGACCCTGCTCGACGCATGTCCCATATCGGTCAGCATTTGCGCGAGGTGATCCATCGGGTGGCGCTCGGTGGACTGCACGTAGTGGTCGGGATAGCCGACGATATTGTCCTCGGCGAGATAAACCGTGCGCAGCGCGCCGGCCGCGTCGATGCCGCGCCCCCACCAGACGGGTTCCGCGTCGTGACGCACGATGACACACTGGTGGGTGTAAAACGACCAGCCGTCGTAGCCGGTTAGCCAGGCCATGTTGGACGGATCGATCACCAGCAGGCAGTCGAGACCGCGTTCGTGCATGGCGGTGCGGGTGCGCGCGAGGCGCTCGGCGTATTCGTCGAGGCCGAAGTTCAGGCGGATGTCACTGGGCATACGCTGGGTTCCTATGAAGTGAATCGGGTGCCGGCCTGGTTGCGCTGGCAGAGTTCGAACGCGAGGGTCGCGATCGCGGTGTCCTGGATACCGGTCCCGGTGAGGTCGCACAAGGTGATGTCGTCGCTCTGCGCGCGTCCGGGAGCCTGTTGCGCGATAACCTGGCCGAGTTCGGCGAAACTGTCGTCGCGCTCGACCAGGCCGGCTTCGATTGCGTGGTGCATCTCGCCGAGCGCGCGGGTCTGCGCGAGGCGATCGCAGAAATACTGCGCGCGGGCAACCAGTCGCGGATCGATCTCGTTCTTGTGTTCGGCATCGGAACCCATGGCCGTGATGTGCTGGCCGGCGCGGATATGCTCGTCGAGCAACAGCGGCTCGTGCGCCGGTGTCGTGGTCACGATCACGTCGGCCTCCGCGGTTGCCGCGGCCACCGTGGCACAGGCGGTTACCGGGATCGCGAGGCGGCTCGTCAGCTCGGCGGCGCGTGCACGGGCGCGTTCGGGATCGCGTGCCCACAGCGTGGCCGCTTCGATATTGCGCACCAGCGCCAGGGCTTCGAGCTGCAGGCCGGCCTGGGCACCGGCACCGAGGATGGCCGCCTGGCGGCTGTCGGCGCGCGCGAGATAGCGTGCCGCGACCGCACCCGCGGCGGCGGTACGCACGTCGGTGAGATAACCGTTGTCGAGCAGCAGCGCTTCGACCATGCCGGTGCGCGTGCTGAACAGAACCATCAGTCCACTGGTGCTCGGCAGCCCGAGAGCCGGGTTGTCGAAAAAGCCGGGGCTGATCTTGATCGCGAGGTGATCGAGGCCGGGCACGTAGGCGGTCTTGACGTCGATCTCGCCGTTGTGTTCGACAATATCCAGGCGCATGATCGGCGGCATGACCACGGCCTTGGTGGCGAGCGCGCACAAGGCGTTCTCGATGCACTCGATCGTGGTCAGGTCGAGCGCAACCTGGCTGCGCAGTTCGGCCTCGGACAGAATGCGGATTTCGGGCATTGCTATTCGTCCTCGCCGTTCAGGATGCGCAGGTGTTTGTGCATGTCGATATTGCGTCCGCTGAGCAGCACGATGGTTTTATTGCCGGGTTCCACCTTGCCGGCCAGCAACGCGCCGAGGCCGACCGCGCCGCCACCCTCGAGCACGACCTGTTCGGTGAAGTAGGCGTGGCGGATGCCCTCGGCAATCTCGTGTTCATTTAGCGTTACCAGTTCATCGACCCGGTCACGTACCAGTGCGAAAGTCCAGCGGTTGTCGAGCCCGATGCCGCCGCCGAGGGAATCGGCCAGGGTCGGCAGTTCTTCGACTTCGATCGGCTGTCCGGCGGCGAGCGACTCGATCATCGCCGCGCCCCTTTGCATCGAGATGCCAACCATGCGTACCTCCGGCTTTTGCAGCTTCAGCGCCAGCGCGATGCCCGATATCAGGCCGCCGCCGGAAAGCTGCACCAGCACGGTATCGACGTCGGGGACCTGCTCGAGCATTTCGAGGCCGAGGGTGCCCTGGCCGGCGATGACCTGCGGATGATCGAACGGCGGCACCATGGTAAAGCCTTCCTCGGCCACCAGGCGTTTTGCCTCGATCTCGGCCTCGTCCTGCGACCTGCCGACGATGCGGGTTTCGGCACCCAGCGCGCGGATGCCGTCGAGCTTGTTCCGCGGCACGAGTTCGGACATGCAGATGATGCAGGGGACGCCGGCCTGGCGCGCCGACCAGGCCAGTGCGCGGCCATGGTTTCCGGTGGACACGGCGGTGACCCCGGTAGTCTCCGGCGGCAGCTGCAGCACCGTGTTCATCGCGCCCCGCAGTTTGAAGGCGCCGGTGGTCTGCAGGTACTCGTGCGCCAGCAGGATCTCGCGCTCGAACCTTTGCGATAACGAAACCGACGGCGTGATCCTCAGTGGCTGTATATAGGGCGCGATACGTTTGCGCGCGGCGCGAAAGTCTGCCAGCTCGAGTGGAGTTGCTGCTGTCATGGCTGATAATTCTCGTGCAGGATGCGGGCGCACATCAGGTCGAGATGGCCACCGCCGCCGTTCTTGAATACGGTGATCGTAGCGTCGTTGTTGCGCCCGGGATGCTCGCCGCGGCACAGTTCGGACAGGCTCGCGAGAACATCGTTTTCGCCGATGACACCGGCCGCGAGCGGTATCGTCAGCTCGCCGATGTGTCCGATCGTCGTTTCGCGCGCATCGACGAACAGGGCGCCGCGACGCAACGCTTCGTCGTCGGCTTCGCGCATCTCGGGAGTGTAGGCCCCGACCAGGTCGAGGTGGCAGCCGGCTGCGAGCCATGCTCCCCTGATCAATGGCTCGGTGCTGCCGACCGCGGAACAGATCAGGTCGGCTGCGCGCGCGCTGTTTTCGATGTCATCGCTGTGGTCGAATTCGATCGATGGATACTCCGTCGCCAGCCGGCTGGCCAGCTTCGCGGCCTTGTCCCTGGTCCGGTTCCAGATCGATACGCGCCGCAGGGAAGGGCGTATCTCGCAGTGAGCGGCAACCAGGTGTGGCGCCATCTGGCCGGCGCCGATCATCAGCATGGTTTCGACGTTCGTGCGTGACAGCAGCTTGCTGCCAAGCGCCGAGTCGGCGGCGGTTTTGACCCAGGTCAGCGCGGTGCCGTCGAGGCATGCGATCGGCGTGCCGTGGGTACCCTCGAACAGCACGTAGACGGCCTGGATCGACGGTTTCTCGCGGGTCCGATTGTTACGCGGGAACACGGTGATGACCTTGGCGCCGACAGCCTGTTCCGGCTGCCAGCCCGCGCGAATAAAGAAATGGCCGACGTTGTCTTCGCGGTCGGTCGATTCCATCAGCAGCTCGTCGACCATGCCGATCGGTTCGCGATGCAGTGCGGCCAGCTCATCGACCAGGGTCGTGTACGGCAGGGTGTTCAGGATCGTGTCCGCGTCGAGCATCAGCATAGCTAGGGTTCCCCGCTCGGGCGGGGCCTGGATCCGGCCTTGTTCGGTGCGGCGAGTGTACTTAAATCCCCGTGGCATTGCGAGACGCGTCTCGGCCCCGATCATTCAACGGCAGCCGAGCTGTTGCAAGTCGTCACGCCCGGCCGGCACCGCCGCAAATCTATACCTGGTCAAGTGTAATAACTCGCGCGACCGGGCGGCAAGCCGTACTATTGACCCTGCCGCTTGGCGCCGCGAGGTGAGCAGATGAAAGACCGTACCAACGACCTTGGACAACCAATCGGCTTTGCCGTACCCGACTGGCAGGCTTGCCCGCATCCGCGCGGAGCGGTCATGGAAGGACGCCTGTGTCGCTTGCTGCCGATCGATCCGGTACGCGATGCGAAAGATCTTGCGGCGGCCTTCGGCGAGGACCGGGACGGGCGTAACTGGACCTACATGCCCTACGGTCCGCTTGCCGGCGAGACCGAGGTGCGCGCCTGGATCGAGGCGACCTGCGTGGGCGACGATCCCTGTTTTTTCAGCGTGATCGATCGCCACAGCGGCCGAGCGGTCGGCGTGGCCAGCTACCTGCGTATCGACCCGCTGATGGGCGTGATCGAGGTCGGGCACATACATTTTTCGCCGCTGATACAGGCAAGGCCGATCGCCACCGAGGCCATGTACCTGATGATGCGCGAGGTTTTCGCGCGCCTGGGCTACCGCCGCTACGAGTGGAAGTGCGATGCGCTGAATGCACCCTCCCGTGCCGCGGCGCACCGCCTCGGGTTCCAGTTCGAAGGAATCTTTCGCCAGGCTACCATGTATAAAGAGCGTAATCGGGACACGGCCTGGTTCGCGATCATCGATCGCGACTGGCCGCAAATTCGCGAGGCTTTCGAGGCCTGGCTGGACCCGGCCAACTTCGATGCCGACGGCAGGCAACTGACGCGGCTATCCGAGAAAATGGCAGCAGCGCTGAAGTAATCGTGCGCCCACCGTCATCCCCGCGCAAGCGCACTGCTGTCCGGAATAATTTTTTACAGCACTGTTAACACCTGTCACCCCGCGGCGCGACC
>JASJCI010000085.1 GCA_030066085.1 Gammaproteobacteria bacterium
CTACCGCGGCGGCACGCTTGTCTCAAGAGCAGCAGGGCAGGGTGCGAATACTGAGTTACTCAGGCAGCGGTATTGAAACTACCTTTACCCAGGGTGAAGACAACTGTTTGAAGTCACTGGTACCGGAACTGCCGACATTGGAAAACGGCACGCGCTCACTGTTGGTGGTAGGGACGCTGCCGGACGTTGTTGAAGATCAGTTCAGCCGTCTATTCAAGGATCTTGGTATCGAGTCGGTTCAGTTTTTCCCGCCGCGCAGAGCAAAAGCGCTCCCTGCTGTCGGTGCTGGAACTCAAATCTTATTGGCTCAGCCTTTTCTTGGAGAAACCGCCAGGGCATTGATGGCGCGGGGCGCGCAGTTGTTGACCGCGCCCTATCCGTTTGGCGTAGAGGGAACAAAGGGCTGGTTCCGTGCCGCCGCTGAGGCCTGGGATATTGCTGCCGATCATTTTGACTCGGTGATGGCAATGCCCGCAGCTCGTGCCGAGCGCGCACTGGAACGCTATCGCGAAAAGCTAAGCGGTAAAAGCATCAGTTTTCTGCCCGACTCTCAGTTGGAAATTCCTCTCGCACGATTTTTGAACAGAGAGTGTGGCATGCGCCTATGTGAGGTTGGCGTACCGCATCTTGATCGGAAGCTGCTTGAGCAAGAACTTGAATTACTACCCGCCGAGATTCGGCTGTCGGAAGGACAGCATGTTGAAAATCAGCTCGATCGCGTGCGCGCCGATGCACCCGATATCACCGTGTGTGGATTAGGGCTTGCCAATCCTTTGGAAGCAGAAGGCTTCACAACCAAGTGGTCGATAGAGCTGGTCTTTTCTCCGGTGCATGGTTTCGAACAGGCAGGTGACCTGGCGGAGTTATTTACAAGACCCTTAAACCGACGCGAGAGGCTGGCCATCTAGTTATGCAGCTGACCCTATGGACATATGAAGGACCAACGCACATAGGCGCAATGCGCATAGCGACCTCAATGCAGGATGTGCACTATGTCTTACATGCACCACAGGGCGATACTTACGCCGACTTGTTATTCACCATGATTGAACGGCGTAACAAGCGACCGCCTGTTACTTATACAACATTTCAGGCGCGCGACCTCGGCGGTGATACAGCCGGGTTAGTTATTGAAACACTGCAGGAAGCCTACGAACGATTTAAACCGAATGCCTTGTTGGTAGGTGAATCATGTACGGCTGAACTGATTCAGGATCAGCCTGGCGCATTGGCCTCGGGAATGAATTTACCGGTGCCGATTGTACCGCTTGAGCTGCCTGCCTACTCGAAGAAAGAGAACTGGGGTGCAAGCGAAACACTTTACTACCTGGTCCGTACAGTTCTTGCAGATCAGATACAGCAGCCGCCTGAACGTGAGCCTTCGGCCCGCCCCAAGGCAAACCTGCTTGGTCCCAGCGCATTAGGTTTTCGCTGCCGCGATGATGTTATCGAGATCACGCGACTGCTAAACAGCATTGGTGTCGACGTCAATGTCGTTGCCCCTGAAGGCGCAACTGTCGAGGAATTAAAGTTAATACCGGAAGCGGACTTTAATATTTGTCTGTATCCGGAAGTAGCACTCACCACTTGTAAATGGCTGGAACGCACCTTTAAACAGCCGATAGTCAAAACGGTCCCGATAGGCGTTGGTGCGACACTGGATTTTATAAAAGAGGTGGGCGACATCACCGGGCTTGATGTAAGCGCTGCGTGCAACGTCGATAACTCACATATGCCCTGGTATTCGCGTTCTATTGATTCAACGTATTTGACAGGTAAGCGCGTTTTTATTTTTGCGGATGCAACCCATGCACTCGCTGCGGCACGCATTGCCTCCGAGGAACTGGGGTTTGAGGTCGTTGGGCTTGGCACATATAGCCGGGAGTTTGCGCGTGACGTTCGTGCAGCTGCGGAAAGCTATGGTGTTGAAGCGCTGATCACTGATGACTACCTGGAAGTTGAAAAACACGTAACCGAGCTTGAGCCGGAAATGGTTCTCGGAACACAGATGGAACGACACATTGCCAAGCGGCTTGGTATTCCCTGTGCCGTTATTTCTGCACCGATACATGTGCAGGATTTTCCAGCCAGCTATTCACCGCAAATGGGCTTTGAAGGTGCCAACGTTATCTTTGATACCTGGGTGCATCCATTAATGATGGGACTTGAAGAACATTTGCTAACGATGTTCCGTGATGATTTTGAATTTCATGACGGTACCGCCCCATCACATCTGGGTTCGGCAGCAGAGCTGCGTACTGATACTGACGATTGCTTTGCACAGGATGAGGTAGCAGAGCTAGACGATATATTGAGTTGGGATTCAGAAGCAGAACTCGAGCTTAAAAAAATACCTTTTTTTGTACGTGGCAAGGCCAGAAAAAATACAGAGAGCTACGCTATGGAGCGTGGCATTAATCCGATTTCAATCGAGACACTTTACGATGCCAAAGCGCACTTCGGACGTTAAAGACATACCGGTCAGGGTGGTAATTGTGACGCTGGATAACCATCTGGCGAGTGCTGTTGAGCGCGCAGAAAAATCTCTTTCATCTGAACTGCCGGGCCTGTCACTAACACTGCATGCAGCAGCTGAATGGGGGACTAACCCTGTTGCACTGGATCGATGTCTTGAAGAAATAGCACAAGCCGACATTATTATTGCGACGATGTTATTCATGGAAGAACACATTAAGCCGGTTCTGCCGGCATTGCAGGCCAGACGAGATGATTGTGACGCCATACTTGGTGCTATGTCAGCGCGTGAAATCATGCGTTTGACTCGCATCGGCGACTTCGCAATGAGTGGCAAGCAATCGGGCGCGATTCAATTACTTAGAAAACTTAGTGGTGGCAAGAAAAAGATCAAGAGTTCAGGTGCTGGTCAGATGGCCATGCTGCGTCGAATTCCAAGAATACTTCGGTTTATACCGGGTAAGGCACAGGACGTCAGAGCCTATTTTCTGAGTCTGCAATATTGGCTGGCTGGCTCCGATGACAATGTCGCAAACATGGTCAGGCTGCTGGTAAACCGTTATGCAGATGGAGCGCGAAATGCGTTTCGAGGAAAACTGGAGGTCATCGATCCTACTGAATATCCGGAAACTGGTGTTTATCATCCGCGCTGCAAACAACGGATAGCTGACTCGGTCAAGGCTTTATCAGGTATCTCACGAAAAGCACATGCAACGGTTGGCTTGCTGGTTATGCGTTCTTATATCCTTGCAGGTAATACCAAGCACTATGACGCGGTTATTGAGGCGCTCGAACAAAAGGGTTTAAAAGTTATTCCCGCTTTTTCCAGTGGGCTTGATTCAAGACCCGCAATCGAAAAGTTTTTTATGAAAAACGACAAGACCCAGGTTGATGCTGTTGTCTCTTTGACCGGCTTTTCCCTGGTTGGCGGACCCGCTTATAACGATGCTAATGCTGCAGAGGAAATGCTGGCCAAACTGGATGTGCCTTATATCGCTGCACAGGCTGTCGAGTTTCAAAGTCTGGAAGAGTGGCAGGATTCAGAACATGGCTTGATGCCGGTAGAAGCAACGATGATGGTAGCTATCCCCGAAATTGATGGCGCTACCGGTTCTTGTGTCTTCGGCGGACGTTCTGATAAAACAGGTGAGTCACGCGATATGCAACCCGAGCAGCAACGTGTGGATGCGCTTGCTGCACGTATCAATCGCATAATCAAACTGCGTCAAACGGAGCGTGCAGAACGTAAACTGGCGATAGTTATTTTTAATTTTCCGCCCAATGCCGGCAAAACAGGAACCGCGGCACACCTGTCAGTTTATAAATCGATCTATCACACTCTGGAAAATCTGCAGCAGGAAGGCTACACGATTGATTTACCTGACAGTGTTGATGACTTGCGCGATCAAATCCTGAAAGGCAATGCAGAACAACATGGAACGGACGCCAACGTGCATGCACAGATTGCAACTGACGATCACATTCGCCGTGAACAGTGGTTAAAAGAGATCGAAGCACAGTGGGGGCCGGCTCCTGGAAAACATCAAACCAACGGCAGCAATATCTTTGTCCTTGGAAAGCAATTCGGCAACGTGCTGGTTACTGTCCAGCCGGCGTTTGGTTATGAAGGTGATCCGATGCGCTTGTTATTTGAAAAAGGCTTTGCGCCGACACATGCGTTTTCCGCTTTTTATCGCTACCTGCGTGAAGACTATGGTACCGATGCTGTGTTGCATTTTGGCACCCATGGTGCGCTCGAGTTTATGCCGGGTAAACAGGTTGGTCTGTCAGCAGAGTGCTGGCCGGAACGTCTTATCGGTGACCTGCCAAATTTTTATTTGTATGCATCTAATAACCCTTCCGAAGGGATTATTGCCAAACGGCGTGCTGCAGCAACACTTATCAGCTATTTAACTCCACCGGTATGTCAGGCAGGTTTATATAGTGGCTTGCTCGATTTAAAAGAATCAGTACAGCACTGGCGTGGGTTAAGTCCGGATTCAGATAAAACTGAACGTGAGCAGTTAACTGCATTGATTCAAACACAGGCAGTAGAATTAGAGTTGGCAGCTGCTGAGCCAGTCTGGGACATTGAGTCAGCGGAGACGCATATACATAAACTGCTAACCGATATTATCGAACTCGAACAAACCTTGATTCCACAGGGGCTGCACGTGGTCGGTCAACCGATGCCGGTTGAAGAACGCAAGGATATGTTAATAGCTGCAGCGTCAGCGCTTGATATCGAATTGGACGAAGAGACAGCCGCTGCACTTGCTGAAGGCAGTTCGGTAAAAGAAGTCTTAAAAGATAAAGCCCATGATAAACAGCACTTGTCGCAACTGGAGCAACTGGCAACTACTGCATCATTGCTGACAGAAGAACACGAATCTCCAGCGATCATCAGGGCTTTGGACGGTCGCTTTATCAGGCCAGTCTCAGGCGGCGACGTCTTGCATAACCCGGATGTCTTACCCACCGGACGTAACCTCCACGGTTTTGATCCCTATCGTATGCCAAGCAAGTTCGCGGTTAATGCGGGAGTTAAACAGGCCGAACAGCTGTTGCAACGTCACGAGCAGGAAGG